>JABWCL010000092.1 GCA_013360295.1 Ignavibacteriaceae bacterium
ATAGCCATTTCCCCATTCATCTCCCTGATAAGT
Organism: Ignavibacteriaceae bacterium; assembly: GCA_013360295.1. Lineage (GTDB taxonomy): Bacteria > Bacteroidota > Ignavibacteria > Ignavibacteriales > Ignavibacteriaceae > JABWCL01. The sequence continues at coordinate 34 of JABWCL010000092.1, forward strand.
CTCGAATGGTTCAATAAATATTCCTTTACACCCATAAACCAACGCTGCAAAAATTGAAGCCCTAAGGGCTTGGCCGGTGGGTTGTCGCCATCTGTAATACTCATTCGTGCCAATTTTTCTGTATCCCCAAGACTGAGCTGTGTAATACCAATCCTTATCAGGGTAATGATGATTTATTTCGTTGTTATTAAGTAAGTCGGCCGCTCTGTGAAGAATAATTTTTTGAAAATTGTATAATCCCGTAATGTCCTTTTCGCCAACATCGAACGGGTAATACCAATAAAACAATGGATTAGGTTTTGCTATACTGACTATTTGTTTCAGAAAGTCCCGCCCGTCAATGCTATTATCCCAATTTGGGTAAAACATTGTGAACATTGGGGCAGTATTAAATCCACCGTTTGTACCATTTTCAGGTAAGGCGCAAAGAGAATCTACAAATCTGAAAGGTCTTAATAAATCCACAGTATGCGGTTCATTTAGAGATGACCAGCCGCGGAGTTTATTAATGAAGTCGGATGAATTAAATTTATCCAAAAATTCATCCTTTGCTCGAGTTTTAAACTTATTCAATGCACCTGGGGCTAATACTTGTTTTTCCCATATCGCCTCATCCCATACCTCCACTTTGTTATTATAATATCTCTCGATTATTATATTTGAATCCTTTACATCGAATTTATAATTATAGCTGAGGGTTCGATTCGGATTATTCGATAGTTGCGTTGCGTTGAATTCTTGGTAAGGGAAGCGATATACTCTTGTCATCAGTGGCGCTGACTGATCGTACGGAAACTGACGAACCGTATCTGTATAATAAACCGACACTCTTACACAAGGGGCATTATATTGTGGATTTAGTTGAATTGTTGGGTCACCGGGATAAATTATAAATTTGGCATTGTAAGTTATCGGCCTGTCCATATCCTGTGAGTACAGTTCATACCCCTGGTGCTGATAGTAATGCGGACCACGAACGAGAATTTTATCCTTATAAGCCTCATCAATACCCGAGGAAAAGCACTCTTTTTCTTCTCCATTAATCGTTATCGTTTTTTTATCACCGAAATAATCGGTCCCACGTTCAAGGCAAAATTCCTGGTTGGTTGTTTGACCAGCCAAACTAAAGTCATCTGCCCGGTAAGCATAAAACTCATTATAATACCCGCCCGTAACTGCATAAAGCCAGTCCAATTGTATTGTGCTGTCATAGGGGGTTATAGTATCAGCCAGAACCTGTGCATTTTTATTCACGGCAAAAATATTCTGGTATTTAGCCAGTTCAGAGAGATTATTCTGAATATGAGCTTTTGCCTGGCGAATCACCGTATTGAACTTCAAAGAGTCATAAAAGTTTTTAGGGATAAATCTTCCTGAGTTATCCCACGCCGTCCAATAAAGTTTATCCCGGTTAAAACTTGACTGCCTGCCGCCTCCCTGGCTGTATGTCTCTGCTGCGCAAAGCAGCGCTAAAATGCACACTAAGTAAAAGAACTTTTTCATAATAAGCCTTTCTTTTAGATATAAACTTAGAGTTAATAATTTTTAATTCTTAATTATTTTAAGTACAACATTTTCTTACTCTCATTAA
>JABWCL010000064.1 GCA_013360295.1 Ignavibacteriaceae bacterium
GAAGAAGATGAGCCTGGTGAAGTAATGGTTAATGATAAATTGAAAATGGTTAATTGAAATTAGTAATAATTCAGGCGCGTGCGGGGACGCGCCTTTTTTATTGTGGAAAGGTGGAACGCTGATGACGCGGATGTTTATCCCTCATCCTTCATTTAAAAATATAAAAGCGCTTTCGGTTGTAACCGGTTATAATGCGTTACATTATAGGCATATTTTGTTTTTCTGATAAGCCGCTTTCCTGTAAAGGCTCATAAATGATGCTTTTTCCTTTTGCACAATTCTGGTTTATGAGTCCGCGCCTGAGAAACACCCGGGGGCCGCCTCTACGGTTTAAGGGTTGTATAATATATCAGATACAAATCAATGATGGTTCAGAGCTGTGAAAATTAATTTTCAGATGACGCAAAATATTCATAAATTCTACTGAATTATTAATTATGGAGCTCTTCTGTCAGGTTTTTTTATCTACATATTAATCTTTTCTTTTATCCTGTCACCGGTCATAATACCTCAGCAAACGGGTACTATTCAGGGAAAGACGATTGATAAAAGCACAAAGCAGCCTATGCCCGGGGTTACAATTGCCCTCGCTAATACTAAGTACGGCGCCATCAGCAGTTCGGACGGGTCTTTCAGGATACAAGGTATCCCCGCCGGTAGGTATGAACTGAGGGTATCATTCGTCGGGTACGAAACCAAAGTTTATCCGGACATAGTTGTCTCGACCGGTCACCGGACTGATATGCTGTTTGAACTGACTGAATCAGTACTCCGGTATTCTGAAGGTATTGTTGTAAAAGGAGGATATTACCGGGAAGATCCTTCTATGTCCGTCAGCAGTCACGGGCTTGATTATGAGGAGATTCGCAGGAACCCCGGCGGTGTCGAGGATATAAGCCGCGTTATACTCTCCCTGCCCGGCGTTCTCACTTCATCGGATGACCGCAATGACCTTATCGTACGCGGAGGAAATCCGACCGAGAACCTGAACCTGGTTGACAATATCGAAGTCCCCAACATTAACCACTTCGGCACACAGGGCGCAAGCGGCGGGCCAATCGGCATACTTAACACCGACTTTATCCGCGAAGTGAACTTTTCCTCGGGCGGTTTTCCGGTTAAATACGGGGACAGGCTTTCTTCTGTAATGGATATTAAACTCCGCGAAGGAAGCCGCGAAAGAATACAGGGGGATATCAATCTGAATATGGCAGGATTCGGCGCCGTTCTTGAAGCGCCGCTGACGGAAAAAGGAAGCATAATGCTCAGCGCCAAGAAAAGCTTCCTTGACATTATTGCAAAACTGAACGTATCGAGTTCAATCACGGCAATACCAAATTATTCCAATTATGCATTGAAAGCCGTATATGATCTTGACGAGTCTAATCAGGTCTCGGTAGTCGCGCTTGGCGGTATTGATGAGATCACTTTCCAGGAAAACGAATATGAAATTGAAAGTATGTTCAAAGAATACAAACTTGGAAGCGATCAGACGGCTGTAGCGGGAGGAATTAATTACAGAAGGCTCTGGAGCAGGAAGAGTTACAGCCTGGTAACCATTTCAGATAATTATAACAGTTATTATAGCGACGTTTTTAATCCGGGGACAGGCGCGTATTTTTACAAAAACTCATCGTATGAAAACGAGGCGCACATAAAAGCTGATTTTGTGTATAAATTTTCTGCAGCATCCGAACTTACCGCAGGCGCAGGCGCTAAACTTATTAATTACAGGCACGATGTTTTCTACGAAGGGGATACCTCATTTGTAATCAGGAACAGTATGGTTGATACAATAGTCTTCGATCCGCTCAATTATGCCGGTAAAGTTAAGACGAACAAGTACTTTACGTTCTTTCAGTACACTCACTGGTTCGGCGAAAAGCTAAAGGCAACTACAGGTGTCAGATATGATAACTTCGCTTATATTAAAAACTCATCCGCGTTTTCATACAGGGGTGGGTTAAGCTGGTATTTCACTCCGGTAACAAACCTGAATTTATTTTACGGAACATTTTACCAGACCCCTCCCTATATCTGGCTCAGCTCTGATTCCACTTCGCGGGAACTCGAGAACATCCGCGCTGACCACATCGTCATTGGGGTTGAGCATTTCTTCACCGAAGATATTAAATTCACAGTCGAGGCTTATTACAAAAAATATTCGCAGGTGCCGGTAAGCAAAAGCATACCGGAATTCACATCAGCGAACGCGGGCGGAGCTTACGGGGCATATATAATCCGTAATCTCTCAAGCAACGGAAGCGGGGTCAGCAGGGGGGTAGAAATTACTCTTCAGAAAAAACTTCTGGATGGTTATTATGGGATAGTCTCCTACGGTTTGTCGGATGTCCGCTTCACAGCGCTTGACGGAATCTCCCGCCCGGGCAGTTTTGACTTCGGGAACATTTTCACCATTGTTTTAGGTTATATTCCTAACAGCGTCTTTGAATGCAGTTTCAAATGGAGATACGCGGGAGGGCGGCCATATACTCCCTTTAATGAGCCGCTTTCAAAGCTTTATGGTAAAGGAGTAGAGGACTATTCCAGGACTAACGCGCTCAGGCATCCGCCTTACCACAGGCTTGACCTGAGAGCGGACTACCGGATTACATTTGATAACTGGAACATAGTAACTTATTTTGAACTTCAGAACGCGTATTTCAGGCTTAACCTTTATGAAACACAATGGGATATGCAGGAAAACCGGGAGAAAAACATTTATCAGTGGCGCTTCTTCCCCGTCGGGGGATTTAGTATTGAATTTTAACATTATATCTCAAAAGGGCTTTCCCCTTAACAGCAAATAAAATTTGTAGCAGGATAAACTAAACGGAATTATGAAAAGAAGAAATTTTCTAAAGAAAGGATTATTCCTCTCTTTAAGTTCGGCAATGGCGCCCGCGTTTCTGCCCGGCTCAGGCAATTTGTATGCGGAACCGAAAGTAAAACGCCCGGCAGTGGAAGAATGGAAAAATACCGAAATAAATGTAGCGTGGATAGGCCACGCGACGGTACTGATCAATTTTTACGGAAAGATTATCATAACCGATCCCGTCCTTTTCAACAGTGTCGGTGTTTATATGTTTGGTTTCACTTATGGGCCGCAGCGCCTTATTCCTCCCGCAATCACCGTTTATGATATGCCTAAACCCGACCTTGTGCTGCTCTCGCACGCGCATATGGATCATATGGATTACCTCACGCTTTCTGAAATAGCTGATAAGTACCCGGGACAAATTGACTGTATCACCGCCTACAATACCGCGGATGTCATTGCCGACCTCGAATGGAAAAGCCTGCACGAGATGGACTGGGGGCAGCAATATTCACTCCCCGGCCTCCACTTTAAGGCGCTTGAAGTAAAACATTTTGGTTGGAGATACCCGTGGGAACGAGACCGCTCAAAGGGCTTCTTTAGTAACGGCCGCAGTTTTAATGCTTACGTAATTGAAAGGAACGGAAAGAAAATATTATTTGGCGGAGATACTGCCTTTACGGATAAATTCAAAAAGAGCGGAGAGAAAGTTGATATTGCGATAATGCCTATCGGAGCCTATAACCCGTGGGTGAAAGCGCACTGCAATCCGGAGGAAGCTTTACAAATGGCGAGGGAGATGGATGCAAAGGTGTTTATACCTATACACTTCTATACTTTCCGGCAGGGATGGGAACCGCGCGATGAACCTCTGAAAAGATTATTGAAAGCGAAAGACAGTTTTGCTATGCATATCGGGGTAACTGAAGTCGGCGGAACATATAACACGGCATAATGAAAGTATATTAATTTTTCAATTATAAGATGATTTACAGTTGGATAGCACAGAAATTATTCTGATTAGTTATGCTACCCGAAAATCCAACGGTTTAATCTTTTTTTAGTTTTTGTACTGTTCGTGCTCCTTTTCTTCAAGATCATAATCAATCTGCAAACCCAGCCAGAACTTGGCAGAATTGCCAAAATACCTGCTGAACCTAAGAGCGGTATCTGCTGTGATACTCCTTTTACCTTTAATAATGCCCGAAATCCGTGTCTGGGGAAGACCGGTTTCTTTCGATAATCTGTAGGCGCTTAGTTGCATAGGAATTAAAAATTCTTCTAGCAGTACCTCGCCGGGATGGATATTTCTTAATTTTCGCATTATCCGGAGACTTTATTTGTTCAGATCATTTCAATAAATTCAATAAGGATTTCTTTAATTCCGGAATATCTTGCTGAATAGTCATCCAAATTATTTCCAAATCAACATCTATATAGTCGTGAATTAGTTTATCACGCATCCCGGCAATTTCAATCCACGGGACTTCCTTGTTAGCTTCTCTGAATCCCTTTGATAGTTTTTTTGTTGCCTCTCCTATCACCTCAAAATTCCTCATAGTCGCATCCTGAATTACAATATTAGAGAGGAAATCTTCCTTGGTCATATTGAGAGTAAAATTCTCTATTTTATTAATGCAGTGTACGATATGGTCTAAATAAACTTTATCGCTTTTTATCATTGAAATATTACTTTTAGATCTTTATAAACAGATTCTTTAATTGTTTGATTTTTAAGCGCACCTTCAGATACCAAATCAACTTTCCTGCCGAGTTTCTTTGAAAGAATTTGTTCTATATGAATCAGTTTAAGCAGCGAAATCGCAGACTTGAATCGGACTAAAATATCGAGATCGCTCTGCTCGTTCTCTTCTCCCCTGGCAAAGGAACCAAACACCCCGATCATATCGGGGTTAAAATCGGACAGGGCTTCAATAATAATCTTAGAAACTTGAGGGTTCATCTCTGATTGCTGATATTGTAAATATTGTCATATTATTAAAATAATTAATAATTGTTAAATTTCAATTTAAAATAAAAAAGCCCGTTAAACAACGGGCTGAGTGGAGTAATAATGAACGCCGGTATGCCATTCATTAATTTACTTGCTTTCTTCTTATCACTTTATCACTAACACTATCACATTCACTAACTTATTCACATCAACTCTACCGGTACTTCAATACTAAATTCTCTTAATCTCTGTGTCAAATATAAGCTATGGAATCCCCCTCCGCTTGTGATATGGTACGAACGGAAAAATATCTGTACGCAAGGTCACATCAGCGGATAAACAAATATGAACAGCCGAAATTATTCATTCTCCTTTTATCTGCTTAAATTTGCTTTTCAATTCTAATCAAATAATAACAGGAATTATGAGCAGCGAACCTTATAAAATAATCTATTCAATGATGCGGGTGAGTAAATTCTATGACAAAAAGCCCGTACTTAAAGACATCAGCCTCAGCTACTTTTACGGCGCGAAAATCGGCGTAATCGGCCTCAATGGCTCGGGTAAAAGTACCCTTCTCCGGATACTCGCGGGTGTTGAGAAGGAATTCAACGGTGAAACCGCGGTCTCACCCGGATTCACTATCGGATACCTGGAGCAGGAACCGCTCGTTGACAGCGACAAGACCGTTAAGGAAGTCGTTCAGGAAGCTGTAAAACCCACACTTGACCTGCTGGCGGAATATAATGCAATCAACGAAAAGTTTGGCGAGCCGATGGATGATGATGAGATGACTGCCCTGCTGGAAAAACAGGGAGAGGTTCAGGAAAAACTTGACGCTGTTAATGCGTGGGACCTCGATTCCCGGCTCGAAATGGCAATGGACGCGCTCCGCTGCCCACCGGGAGATACCCCCGTAAAGATTTTGTCCGGCGGGGAAAAACGCCGAGTAGCGCTCTGCAGGCTTCTGCTTATAAAACCGGATATCCTCCTGCTCGATGAGCCGACAAACCACCTGGACGCAGAGTCCGTTGAGTGGCTTGAAAAACATTTGCAAAAATATGAAGGAACCATCATTGCCGTTACTCACGACAGATACTTCCTGGATAACGTGGCAGGTTGGATACTTGAACTTGACCGCGGAGAAGGCATCCCGTGGAAAGGGAACTACTCATCGTGGCTGGAACAAAAACAACAACGTCTGGCAGTTGAAGAGAAGAAGGAGACAGAACGACAGAAAACTCTTCAGAGGGAGCTGGAGTGGATCCGGATGTCGCCGAAAGCAAGGCACGCGAAGTCAAAAGCAAGAATAAATGCTTACGAAGAACTTGTCGCCCAAAGATCAGAACAGAGGGAAAAGGAACTTCAGATCTTTATCCCGCCGGGACCACGCCTCGGAAAAAATGTTATTGACGCTGTTGGTGTAATGAAAGCATACAATGATAACATCCTTGTAGAGGATATGAACTTCTCAATTCCTCCCGGCGCGATAGTTGGTATAATAGGACCGAACGGCGCGGGTAAAACAACTTTGTTCAGAATGATAACCGGTCAGGAGAAAGCTGACGGGGGTGAAATAAAGCTTGGCGAGACGGTAAAGCTAACTTACGTTGACCAGATGAGAGAGATGCTTGATCCTGATAAATCAATCTGGGAAATGATATCCGGCGGTGAAGATAAGATTGAGTTAGGCGGAAGAGAAATTAACAGCAGGGCTTATGTGGCACAGTTTAACTTCTCCGGCGGAGACCAGCAGAAGAAAGTCGGTGTACTTTCTGGCGGCGAGCGGAACCGTGTTCATCTTGCCATGATGCTTAAGCAGGGCGCGAATGTGCTGTTGCTTGATGAACCGACAAACGACCTAGATGTCAACACAATGCGCGCGCTTGAGGAAGGATTGGAAAACTTCGCGGGCTGCTCGCTGATAATCAGTCACGACCGCTGGTTCCTTGACAGGATAGCTACACACATACTCGCATTTGAAGGAGACAGCAAGGTGGTCTTCTTTGACGGCAACTATACACAGTATGAAGAGAAACGCCGTGAGCGCCTTGGCATTGACGCTGATCAGCCGCACAGAATTAAATACAGGCACCTGACGAGGTGATTATTAATTAAGAATTAAGAATAATTTTTATAGTTAAAAACTATCACAAAATGCCTCCTCCCATTTTTATCAAAGGGGAGGTCGGGAGGGGTTATCGCAATTAATAACTTCTAATCATCTCTTGTGGTACCGGCTCCGCCAACTTATGGTTTATAAAGAAAAGATAAACTCGATGAATTGTATCATATTCTCCGTGGTTCTCTGTGACCTCTCCGTGGCTCTC
>JABWCL010000065.1 GCA_013360295.1 Ignavibacteriaceae bacterium
CGGCACAAGCTGGACGAACATAGGAATGGGCGGAATGGGCTTAAGCTCTATGATGATCGTTCCGAATTCGAGAGCGGTATATACCGGAACTGCAAGCGGCGCTATCTATATGAAGTTATCCGACGTAACGGGTGTTGAAGGTGAGAAAGAGATTCCGACTGAATTCAGGCTCAGCCAGAACTATCCGAATCCATTCAACCCGACGACAAAAATAGAGGTCGCGATTGCTAAAGCAGGTTATTACAAACTGCTGGTTTATGATATGACCGGACAGGTGGTATCAACACTGATCAGCGAGCACCTCGAAGCAGGCATTTACAGTCCTGTCTTTGAAGCAGGCAGCCTATCATCAGGTATTTACATCTACAAGCTGGTTGGTGAAAACGTCAACTTCAGCAAGAAGATGGTCTTGATTAAGTAATAATAAATGTATCGCGGTGCGGTTAAAAGCCGCGCCGCGAATAATGAGTTTATCAGTGAATTTAATATTATAAGGCAATCGGAAGATGCAACTAAATCAGTTATATATGTATTTGTTTATAGGAATTGGAATCGTGCTCACATTGATAACAGTCTCCATTCCGTTATACTTCAGGTTTAAAAGTAAGCGCGCAAACACATATCAGAGGTACGGAACTCCGAACGTAGCTTTCGCCACTTTAAACCAGGTTACTAACCGGCAGGCTTATGCCAACGCTGTGGAATACAAAGCTCCGGTAAAGTCAGCGACACAGGAGATTCCTGTCAGTAATACTCCCGTAAGACATACAGGCACACGGGAGTATACCGTTACCGGAGTAAAGGTTATACCTTCAAAACCGAGATTTCAGGTCATCCAGACTAAAGAAGGATAGTCTTTTTTTGGGGAAATTTTAGAAACCGAGGCTCAGAATAAAAGAAAATGATCTTTTATCTGAGCCTCTTTTTTTATTTATGGGTATTCTAACCCCTTTTTTCTCAATATGGGACAAATTCTCACCTTAAAGGTCTCGCCCGTGAGATGAATCACACAAAAAACCTGTAAAAATCGCAAAAAATGAGACTTTTCTCAAATTGTTCCAGATTCAAAATAGTTCTCATTTTGAAACGACCACTTCCGAATACCACCCTCAATTACGGCTAAAAAACGGGGTTTTTAACTCTGGTATCATTTTTGGCACTATTAATCCATGAATTTCCCGGAATTCCACCGGAATCCGGGCACTTGTTTATCGTAACAAAGTTTTTTAGTTAATCGGAGTATTTATGTTCAATTTCTTCAGACCGTTAGTAACAGTGATGTTACTTTTTGTCTTCCTCAGCGGTACAATGGTAGCGCAGAAGGAAAGCATTGCGACGGCGACAGGTACAGACAAAGGAATAAATGTTGATCTGCCTGCACCGTTCTCAACCAGGGTGTTTGCCGGAACCTTCCACGCGACTGTGGATGGGAACGCGACAAGCCTTTATTGTATCGACCTGAACCATAACATTGCTTATAATCAGGCATACCAGGATGTCAGCGCGACAGATATCTATATGACCCACATCCTGAATAATTATTATCCTTTTGTCAACTATCCTTATACCGGGTCATTATCCACGGTGAATAAGGAAGCTGCAGCGGTTCAGGTTGCATTGTGGCATTTTTCTGACGGATTGAACGTATCCGCGCTTGTTGATACAGAGATTAAAAACAGGGCGCTCCAGATTATCAGTGACGCCAACAGCAACGCTCATACCGTACTCCCCACAGATGTATTATTAATTATTCCGCCCTCCCAGAACGTGCCGATGAATACGGCAGTTTCGTTTGTTGTGGCGGCTTATGATGAAAACGGCAGCCCGTTAGCAGGCAGAACCATTTTACTAAGCGCTTCTAACGGCAGCCTCAGCGCTTCCAGTGTTGTTACAAACGCGAACGGAATAAGTAACTCTGTTATTTTTACGCCTAACAGCGGCGCGGCCTCAGGTGTCATTACGGCGGAATCAAACCTTACCATTCCTGCCGGAACCAAATATTTTCACGTGGCAAACCCGAACGGGCACCAGAAACTTATTCTCGCGAAACCTACATTTGCTACAAAAGTTGTTACCGCGAATATCTCATATTATACTCCGCAGTTGTGTGACCTGAACGGATATACTACTTTCACTTATACACAAGGCGGATGGGGAAGCCCGAATAACAGCGGCCCCGGCACCATCAGGAGAATGTATTTCAACAGTGTTTTCCCGTCAGGACTGACAATCGGTTCCGGTTCAAACACCGCTACATTCACTTCTTCAGACGCAATTAAAAATTATCTCCCCGCGGGAGGTACAGCCGGAACACTTACCGGAACTTCAGTAAATCCGACTTCAACAACTGCCGGTGTTTTAGGCGGCCAGATCACAGCGCTTTCAATGAATGTTTACTTCAGCGCTTACGGGGTGCTTGGAAATAACCCTACACCACTCGGAGATCTTGCTATAGTGAGCGGTCCTTTTGCGGGCTTAACCGTAACACAGTTCCTCGCGATTGCAAATCAGGCTTTAGGCGGAGTTAATACCGGATACTCATTATCGTCAATTAATGATGCTGCGACTGCGATAAACGAGAACTTTAACGGGAATAACACTAATAATGGCTATCTTACTTGTCCGCCACAGTTTGCCTCGATTGGTGACAAGGTATGGCTCGATGCTAATAAAAACGGAATTCAGGACTCAGGTGAAAATGGATTCGCGAATGTTACAGTTAAACTTTATACCTCCGCGAATGTACTCCAGTCAACAACGACAACTGATGCAAACGGCTTATACTCATTTACCAATTTAATTCCGGGTAACTATTATGTACAGTTTGTTCTTCCTTCAGGTTATTCTTTCTCACCGAAAGATCAGGGAAGCAACGATGCGGTTGACAGTGATGCCGACGTTACAGACGGAAAAACCACCGTTACAAATCTTGTCGCGGGCGAAAATGATGTTACCTGGGATGCAGGTATCTATGTTACTCCTGCTTCAATCGGTGACAAGGTATGGCTCGATGCTAACCAGAACGGTATACAGGATGCAGGCGAAAACGGATTCGCAGGCGTAACCGTAAAACTATATAACAGCAGCAACACACTCGTTGGCACGACAACAACCGATGCTAACGGAAATTATTCCTTTACAAATCTTACTCCTGGTAACTATTACGTAGAATTCACCTTGCCGTCAGGCTACAGCTTCTCACTAAAAGATCAGGGCAGCAACGATGCGGTTGACAGTGATGCTGACATAACCACCGGAAAAACAGTTGTTACAACACTTACCGCCGGTGAAAATGACCTGACCTGGGATGCTGGAATGTTCCTAACCCCTGCTTCAATCGGTGACAAAGTATGGCTCGATGCAGACAAAGACGGAATTCAGGATGCTGGCGAAGTTGGCGTTTCTAATGTAACTGTTAAGTTATACGACGGAAGCGACAATATGCTTTCAACCACCACAACAGATGCTAACGGAAATTATTCGTTTACAAACCTTACCCCCGGCAGCTACTATGTACAGTTTGTACTGCCTTCGGGTTACTACATTTCACCTAAAGATCAGGGAAGCGACGACGCTGTTGATAGTGACGGTGATGTGGTAACAAAGAAAACAGTTGTAACAACCCTTTCCCCCGGCGAAAATGATATGACCTGGGATGCCGGTATCTATTTAATTCCGGCTTCAGTTGGTGATAAGGTATGGGTTGATACTGATATGGACGGCGTGCAGGATGCAGGCGAACCCGGACTTGCAAACGTTGTTGTTAACTTATATGACTGCAGCGACAATCTTATTTCAACAACAACTACCGGTGCCAGTGGGAATTATCTCTTCTCGAATATTAATCCTGGCAGCTATTATGTAAAATTCACCGCCCCTTCAGGTTATGTCATAACGGTTAAAGACGCGGGCGGAAATGACGTACTTGATTCGGATGCAGATGGAGTTACCGGAAAAACAGACTGCTTCACATTATCACCCGGTGACTTTGACATTACCCGCGACGCAGGTATGTTTATTCCTCCGGTTGTTCCGGCCTCACTCGGCGACAAAGTATGGAACGATCTGGACAAAGACGGAATACAGGATGCAGGAGAACCCGGAATGCCTAATCTTACCGTTACACTGTTTGATTGTAACGGAGTTCAGGTTGCGCAAACCACTACAGATGCCAATGGAAACTATTCTTTCACAAATCTTGCCCCCGGCAGCTACTATGTGAATTTCTTCGCTCCGTATTGGTATCTTTTCTCACCGCAGAATGCCGGTTCTGATGATGCAATTGATTCTGACGTAAATCCCGCGAATGGAAATACTGTTTGTTTTACTTTAGCACCCGGACAAAATGATTTGACAGTCGACGCCGGAATGTACGTTAACACAGCTTCACTTGGTGATTTCGTATGGAACGACGCAAATCAGAATGGAATTCAGGATGCCGGAGAGGCTGGTATTCCGAATGTCGTTGTTAAACTTTATCGTTGTGATGGCAACTTGTTTGCAACAACAACCACAGATGCTAACGGATACTATTTATTCTCTAATCTTCCTCCTACTGTTTTACAAATGGCTTCTGAGGCTTATTATGTAGAATTTATTCTTCCGTCGGGATATTCATTCTCACCCAAAGATGCCGGTACGGATGATACAAAAGATTCAGACGCGGATTTAATTACCGGTGTTTCTGATTGTCTGTCACTGAACCCCGGTGAAAACAGGACTAATGTTGATGCAGGTATGTATGTACCCGCTCCGCAGCCTGCTTCAATCGGTGACAAAGTATGGCTTGACGCAAACCAGAATGGTATTCAGGATGCCGGAGAAAACGGTATATCCAATGTTACCGTTAAACTCTACGATTGCAATGACGTGCTTATCGCGACCACAAACACAAACGCGACCGGAAATTATCTGTTCAGCAATGTAACACCGGGCAGCTACTACGTTAAGTTTTACCTGCTGAACGGTTACGCTTTTTCACCAAAAGATCAGGGCTCTGATGACGCTCTTGACTCAGACGCTGACCTTACCAGCGGTAAAACTGCTTGCTTTACGGTTGGTTCCGGTGAAAACAATCTCACTTTAGACGCAGGTATGTACCTGAATTTCGTAACAATCGGCGATAAAGTATGGAACGACTTAGATCAGGACGGTATCCAGGATCCAAACGAACCGGGTATACCGAACGTAACAGTTAAATTATATGACTGCAACGATAATCTTATCGCTACTACAGTAACCGACGCGAACGGACTCTACCAGTTCTGTTGTTCGATCGGCGGCGGAGATTATTATGTTCAGTTTGTCCTTCCTTCAGGATACACATTTACCTCCCCTGACCTTGGTTCTGATGACGCTCTTGATTCAGACGCAAACACGACCACAGGAAAGACTGCCTGCGTAACCGTAAACGGCGGCCAGCAGAATCTTACCCTTGATGCCGGAATGTACCAGCTTCCTGTAAATATTGGCGACAAAGTATGGGAAGACACGAACTTTGACGGAGTGCAGAACCCCGGTGAACCCGGCATTCCTAACGTAACTGTTAAATTATATAACTGCGGCGATGTATTAGTTGCAACCACAACTACAGACGCTAACGGCAACTATCAGTTCTCAAATGTACCTGCCGGCAGCTATTATGTAAAATTTGAACTTCCTTCAGGCTACGTATTCGCGCCCGCAAACATCGGCAGCGATGACGCGGTTGATTCAGACGCGGACGCTCTAACAGGTAAAACTGCCTGCCAGGCTTTCGCCGGAGGAACAACTGATAACACTATCGACGCCGGTATGTTCATCGGCGGCGCGAACCTTCAGATAACCAAGGTTGCAGATGACACTCAGGTTGACTGCGGACAGAGCGTAACTTATACTATAACCGTAACCAACAACGGCCCGCTTGCGGCAAACGCGATCACCGTGAACGATGTACTTCCTGCCGGACTTGCATTTGTCAGCTCAAGCGCCTCACAGGGAGCTTATGATAACAACACCGGAGTTTGGACGGTTGGTACACTGGCAAACGGCGGCAGCGCTACTTTAACAATTGGCGTTACAGTTGACTGCGGTGTATTAAATAACACTACTATTGACCTTGGCCCGGCTTCAGATTACAACGTATTCGTAATCGGGAACATCAATCAGCCATCAGCCGATACACAGGGCAAGATGGCAGCGGGCGGAAACATCACTCTTGCCAACTACAGTGTAGGCGACCAGTTAACCCCGGTCAGCGGACAGGATGTACTGGTAGCAGGCGGCAACCTTACCTTCACC
>JABWCL010000012.1 GCA_013360295.1 Ignavibacteriaceae bacterium
CAATAGAGTACCTTGCACAGCAGCCAAAAAAACCGAGATGACGCTAATGCCTGATGAAAGACGGAGCCTGAAGCGCGCCGGAGGCGAAAAGGATTACGCTTGTTTCTGAGATGATTTATCGTTCATCTCGACGAACTTTTTGATATCCTCAATGTATTTAAGTATTGCTTTGGCCTTTACGACTCCGAAGCTGAACGGATACCTGCCGTCAGCAGTAGTAGGTAAAGTTATGGTAGGGCTGCCCTTATATTCGCCAAAGGTTACTTCAGATTGTTTCTTTTCTTCTTCCATTACGGTATCCTATAAAGTGTTAACTTAATTTACATTAATTTTATATCATTTAAAAACGGAAATTTCGTTTTTGTATTAAGAACCAGGTCCCGGTCAAGGATTACCGTCCGGATCTGTTCCATATCAATCAAAGTAACCACCTCTTCCCCAAGCGGCGCATAGACTGAAGACTGCCCGTTATACACTGATTTTGGGTCGGGGCCTACCCTGTTCACTCCAATAACATAACATAGATTCTCAATTGCCCTTGCTTTTAACAGGTGTGTATAGTGGTGGACCCTCGGAACCGGCCAGTTTGCGATATTTATGATCAGATCAACATTCTCCTTTGCATATTGGCGGAAGAGTTCCGGAAAACGGAGGTCGTAGCAGACCGAGAGCCCTATCTTCCATCCCTTATACTCCGAAATAACGGTCTTCTTTCCGGCGGAATAATACTTGTCCTCGCCAGAAAAACTGAAGGGGTGAATCTTGTTATATGATGCAATGACCTGCCCCTGTGGCGAGACGTGAACAAGCGTATTATATATGCTTTTCCCGGACTTCAGTATGTATCCGGCTATGACCGATGTCTGGTAAGCTTCGGCGATGTATCGGAAAAACTCTACCGATTTACCGTCTTTACCCTCGGCAAGTTCGGAGGACCGCATAGAAAAACCGGTAAGGGTCATTTCCGGCATAATCAGTATGTCTGCTCCGCTGAATGAAGAATCCATCAAACTTTTTATCTTATCTTCGTTAGCCTTTTTGTTCTCCCATTCGGGGCTGTATTGTAGTATTGCTGCTTTCATTTTCATATCAGATATACTCGTCCCAGCTTTTGATTTTGAGCGGTGATTCAAGTGATCTTAAGAGCGATTTCACAAACCGTTTCGCGAACTGGATATTGGTAATTAGCGGGATGTTCAGATCAACCGCGCGCCGCCTGATTATGTAATCACTGTCTAATTCCTCTTTCCCCGCGCCCTTCGGAATATTAATCACGAGGTCAATCAGCCCGTTATTCATATACGTTAAAATCGAAGGTTCTTCATAATCGAAAGGCCGTTTCAGTTCTTCAACTTCAATCCCGTTGGCAATGTAAAAATCCGCTGTCCCTTTTGTGCCATAGTACTTTAATCCGGCGCTTTTTAGTTTCCTTAGCTCTTCAATGAATTCCGTCTTTTCTCTCACTGATCCGGTTGAGAGCAATATTCCTTTCGAGGGAAGTTTAAAACCGGTTGAGAGCAGGCTTTTAAGAAATGCTTCATTAAAATCATCTCCGAGGCAGGCGACTTCACCCGTTGAAGACATTTCAACACCCAATACCGGATCAGAGCCTTTCAACCTCGTAAAAGAAAACTGGGAGGCTTTTACTCCGACATAATCAAGATCGAATGATGACTTATCAATTTTCGGGACTCTCTCCCCAACCATCAGTCTCGTGGCAATATCTATAAAATTAATTTTAAGCGTCTTGGATACAAACGGGAAACTGCGCGATGCCCTCAGGTTGCACTCAATTACCTTCACGTCATTATCTTTTGCGATGAACTGAATATTAAACGGCCCGGTAATTTCCAGAGCGTGAGCGATCTGCCGTGTGATCATCTTGATCCGTCTCATCGTTTCGAGGTAGGTCCTCTGCGGCGGTAGCACAAGCGTTGCGTCGCCGCTGTGCACGCCGGCGTTTTCAACGTGTTCGGAGATAGCGTAACAGAACAGCGCTCCCTCGTGCGCGACAGCGTCAACTTCCACTTCGCGTGCGTCTGTAATGAACTTACTTATTACGACGGGGTGTTCATTACTTATGTCAGAAGCCTTTTTAAGATATTCCTCAAGTTCCGTTTCGGATACAACTATACTCATCGCCGCGCCGCTCAGAACATAACTCGGGCGGATAAGCACAGGGTAACCGACGCGCGAGGCGAATGATTTTGCGTCGTCAAGGCTTGTGAGTTCACGCCATTCTGGCTGGTCTATATGATGCTCATCAAGGATAGCGGAAAACTTATGCCTGTTCTCGGCGTTATCTATCTGCTGCGGACTCGTCCCGATTATCTTTACCCCTTCATTATATAATTTAACGGCTAAGTTATTCGGTATCTGCCCGCCCATAGAGATTATTATTCCTTCGGGGTTTTCCTTCCGATAAATATCAAAAATCTTTTCAAGGCTCATTTCCTCAAAGAAGAGTTTATCGCAGATGTCGTGGTCGGTACTGACAGTCTCCGGATTATAATTTATCATTATCGTTTTATAACCGCTCCTGTTGAGGCTGAGGACGGTATTCACGCAGCACCAGTCAAACTCAACCGAAGAACCGATCCTGTAAGCGCCTGAGCCGAGAACTATGATCTGGTTTCTTTCACCCGTAACAATATCATCCTCTGATGCATTGTAGGTGAGATAGAGATAATTTGTCTGTGCGGGATACTCGGCGGCAAGAGTATCAATCTGCTTAATAAACGGAAGTATGCCGTATTTATAGCGGAGCTCCCTTACAGCCTTTTCTTTGCTTCCGGTAAGTTCCGCGATCTGCCGGTCGGAGAAACCTTTCTGTTTAGCCTCGAGAAGCAATTCGGCACCAGGAGTTTTTGTTTCTGAATCTGATATTTTATTCCCTGTTGCAATAATATTCCTCATCTTATAGAGGAAGAACCTGTCAATTTTTGAAAGTTCGTGTATTCTCTCAACATCCATCTCCTGCTCAAGCGCCTTGGCAATAAAGAAGAGCCGGCGGTCCGTGGGGCTTTTGATCTCTTCCTCAAGATCCGCGGCGGTAATGTCATTATTTCCAAAACCGGTCATACCTATATCAAGCATCCTTATTGCTTTTTGCAGAGCCTCTTCGAATGTCCTGCCGATAGCCATCACCTCGCCTACCGATTTCATTTCAGAACCGAGGTGTGTGCTCACCAGTTTGAACTTCTGAAGGTCCCAGCGCGGGAACTTAACAACAACATAATCAAGCGCCGGCTCAAAGCAGGCGGAAGTCTCACCGGTGACAGAATTAACGATCTCATTCAGTTGATAACCAAGCGCAAGTTTCGTGGCTACAAAAGCGAGAGGGTATCCGGTAGCCTTTGAAGCAAGAGCAGATGAACGGCTTAGCCTTGCATTCACTTCAATTATCCTGTAATCTCCGTTCGCGGGATTAAGCGCGTACTGAATATTACACTCTCCCACAATTCCGAGATGACGTATAAGTTTAATTCCTATTGACCTGAGGTTGAAATTTTCGGAAGCAGTAAGAGTCTGCACGGGAGCTGTTACGATGCTGTCGCCGGTATGTATTCCCATCGGGTCAACGTTTTCCATATTACATATCGTTATACAGTTATCGTAAACATCCCTTACGATCTCATATTCCACTTCCTTCCAGCCATAGAGGGACTCTTCTATGAGTATCTGATTTGTAAACGCAAATGCCTTCCTGGCTTTTTCGTTAAGTTCTTCTTTATTGTTTACGATACCGGAACCAAGTCCGCCAAGCGCATAGGCAATTCGCACCATCACCGGGTAACCGATTTCCTCCGCGGCGGCATCGGCTTCCTCCACGGAATGAGCGGTACGGCTTCGTGCAACTTTAAGCCCGACTTCCTCAACTTTATTATTAAAGAGGAGGCGGTCCTCTGTTGCTTTGATCGCTTCCACCTGCGTGCCAAGCACCTTAACGTGATATTCTGCAAGTATTCCTTTATCAAAAAGTTCAACTCCGGCATTAAGCGCGGTCTGCCCGCCGAAACCAAGAAGTATGGAGTCGGGCCTCTCTTTAATAATGATCTCTTCAATAAAATTTACTTTTACCGGAAGAAAGTAAACTTTATCGGCAAGGTGGTCAGAGGTTTGTATTGTAGCAATATTGGGATTTATGAGAACGGTTTCTATTCCGTCTTCCTTAAGCGCTTTTATTGCCTGGCTGCCGGAATAATCAAACTCTCCCGCCTGCCCGATCTGCAGAGCGCCGGAGCCGAGGATCAGTACTTTTTTTGGTTTACCTTTCTTAATCATCTCAGCGCCCTCACAAACATATCAAAAATAAATTCAGTGTCATCCGGGCCTGGTGAGGCTTCGGGGTGGAACTGCGCGCCAAAGAACGGACGGGAAATGTGTATTATCCCTTCATTCGTTCCGTCGTTGTCGTTTGTGAACCATTCGCGCCAGTCCTGGCTTAACGTATTTGAGTTGATCGCGTAGCCGTGATTCTGTGAAGTAATATAAGTACGTTTGGTGCCTGCTTCATTCACAGGCTGATTGTGGCTTCGATGACCGTATTTTAACTTATAAGTATCCGCACCGGCGGCAAGCCCGAGTATCTGGCAACCAAGACAGATGCCGAGTATGGGAACGCCCCTCGCCATTGCCCTTTTGGCGTTTTCAATTGTACTTACACACATTTTAGGGTCGCCGGGTCCGTTCGAAAGAACTATACCGTCAGCCTCAATAGTTAAAAAATCGGAATCATACGGAACGCGCGTGACAGTAATACCCCGCCTGAGGAATGCCTGAATAATGTTATTCTTGACTCCGCAGTCAACAAGCGTTACCCGCTTTTCACCTTTCTGATATGTGACCGGCTCCGTAACTGCCACCCTTGAAACAAGATCGAGCAGATTCGGATCTTCAAACTCAACATCCTTTTTTCCTTCGAATAAAATTTTCCCCGGCATCGTCCCTGCTTCGCGCAGTTTACGGGTAAGCATTCTCGTATCCACGCCGTAGACTCCGGGAATTTTCTGCTCCTTCATCCACTCATCAAGAGTTTTGATCGCCGACCAGTGAGAGTGTTCCAGCGAAAGGTCAGAGAGCACCACGCCGCGCGCCTGTATCTTATCAGATTCAAAATTTTTCAGCAGCCCGTTTTCCGTTTCGTAACCGGGCACGCCATAGTTCCCGATCAGCGGGTAGGTAAATATCAAAATCTGACCGCAGTAGGATGGGTCTGTAAGCGTTTCGGGGTAACCTACCATACCCGTATTAAAAACAGCTTCGCCGTTTACGCTCGCGGCGTATCCGAAACCTGTTCCTTCGGCAACCGTGCCGTCCTGTAGTACTATTTTAGCTTTCATTTACGATTGGTTTTTTAGAGGTCTTTTTTTAGGAATTAATAATATAAATTTTTAGCGGGTTTTCCTAAAGTTAAAAGTTAAAAGTTGAGAGTTAAAAGTTGCCCGGATCCTGCTGGCGCACAAAGGGAACCTCGGTTATTAAATTTCACCTGTTTTTCTGAGCATTAATGAATTTGTGAACGCCGATATTATTGCCTCAGGCATTTCTGCCTTTAATCAGCAGTCTGTTTCCTTCGAAGCCGGCAGAATAATGATCCGGCGCATAGAGGAATTGATTCGATTAGACAAAAGCTTCGCTTTTGAGACGACACTCTCTTCCTGAAGTTTTTATCCGGCATTAAGGAGCGCTAAAGAAATGGGGTATAGGATTTCAGTGATTTATATTTGGCTGAGCTCACCGCAACTTGCTTATCAGAGAGTAAAACTAAGGTATGAAAGAGGAGGGCATTATGTTGATGAGGAAACGGTGCACAGGAGATACGAGAGAGGCAGGAAAAATCTCAAGGATTTATATTTAGGAATTGCGGATAACTGGCAAATTTATGATAATTCAAATGATGATATTGTTTTAATTTCAGAAAGAAGCTTATCCGGAAGTGATATTATATTTGACGAGATAATCAACCACAAAATAATAAAATGAAAATGCAGGATTCGAATGACAATATGAAGGTCAATGAGAGAATTAAACTCGGCATAACCCTCGCCATCCGCGAGGAGATTGAGAGAAAGAAAAAAACTCGGCAAGAAGTACGCTATTGAGCGGGATGGGCGTATCCTGATTATTGACCCCGTCACCGGTGTGGAAACTGAAGTTGAAAAGAAAAACCCAAGGGCGGGTAGTTAATTTTTTGAAATCATAATTTTTAATTCTTAGTATTAAATTCGTAATTTTGAATTATGGTAAATAGATTTTTCATACTGCTTTTTCTCATCCACTTCCACACATCTGTTTTTTCTCAAAACCCCGTCCTCTATAACGGCACCGGCGCCTCGATCCAGGATAAGATCATCGCGCATACATTAGCCGGAATTGTGAACCGCGACAGCGCGAGGCTCTTCCTTCTGAATGTTTATGAAACGTGGAGCTACAACCGGACGGACGAAACCTGGCGGGACCTTTACCGCTCAAGGGGCGGCGTGGTTTATGACAGCGTTCAGTCTATGTCCGCGCTGATAAATAAATTCAGGTATAAAATTAACGGCGCGATTACTTATGACGCGGCGAGGTATTATTCAAATTTCAGCGGGCAGAATTTCTGCTGGCAGGCTGAGGCGGCAGCTTTGATCGGTTCGCTTACAGACCGGCTCCCGGTTATAAGTTCCTACGCTGCTACTCTGGGACTTCAGGTAAGTGATTCTGTTTTTATAACCGACGCTTTCGACGGAGACTCATCAATCTGGGTAACCGGCAGAGTCGAAGCCGTTTCAAATCCCTGGAACCAGGCAGGACTGACTGAAGAACAGCGATATTTTTTTTACCTCGACTGGGGAATCAACAGGCTTCTGCCGCGCTGTAACCCGGATATGTTTTACATCCGCGAGTACACCGACTGGGCTTCAAAAAACAGGATGTTCCAGCTGAATCTCGCGGGAACTGAAGACCTGAACTTCAACTCCCTTTCAACCGGAAAAGCGGATCTGATAGAGCGTGTTCTCCTTTTCCTCCAGAATAAAAACCCAAACAGGATTTTTCACATTTACGGATGGATGCGACCTGAGCCTCTTACTCAGTGGTTCGCGCACTTCGGCGCCAGCTTTCACGAGACCCTGCTCGGGAATCTCTCCTGGCACTCCGCGTTCCCCGTTAGCGGCAGGAGTTACACTCGCGCTTCTATCGTTGACCCGGATACGTTGCAATTACAAAATAAATATTATCTAATTTTTATAACTTCAGAGGGGGATGCCTGCAACTGGGTTTACGGACTGCAGTCGGGAGGCTGGCTCTCCGCTTACAGGGGATATCCGCCGGTCGCCTGGGGGTGGAACCTCCATATGCTGAGCCTCACGCCTTTTGTCGCGAAATATTATTCCGAAACTGCAACAAAAAATGACGGATTTATCTCTGTTACTTCGCCGCTCGGTTACGCCTTCCCCGATCTATGGAACGCCACGGTCAGGCCAAACGCTGTTTCGGCTTCGAAAGCGCTGATGGACTCGTTTAATGTATATACTGTATATGGATACAAACACTATGCGTCATCAGGATCTGTTAACTACCGCGGTAAGCAGATCTCTAACAGCTTTGATTTTCCGAAATTCGGGCAGTTCCAGAAGGATATAGGCGCGCACCTGACTTTTCTTTTCGATCCGCTCCTTGCAACACAAACGCCGACGACATTTTTCGGCTCACTGTTGTTTAATCACGTAAACGATAATACATTTTACAGTGACGTCAGTAATCTGAATACAACTGCCACAAGAATAGTAAACGCCCTGACCGGAAAACAAAAACCATATTTTTACTTAGCCGGTTACCAGCGGATGAGGCAGGATGATTTCACCGGCAGAAGTTCCCCCGGTAATTCAGATATCTCCGTGCAGAGGCTGAACCAGTTGATCGGATTTATAAAATCGGATCCCACGATTGGCGCGGACATTGAAGTGGTAACTCCCGAAGTTTTCTCCGTACTGCTAAGAAAGAAACTCGGGCTTTCAGAGGTCGATTACACTGAGAACATTAAGGAATTTGTTACTTTAGAAAATTATCCGAATCCTTTCAGCAGCAAAACGACAATACGATTTTCGTGCCCTGTCAATGACAATAACAACGTCAGTCTTAAAGTATTCGATATACTTGGGAAAGAGGTTGCTGACCTTTCAAACAGAATTAATGGCCCAGGGTTGCAGGAAATCGTTTTTCCTGATGAAGGGGTTTCCAATATTCCCTCCGGAATATATTTCTACAGGCTTATTACCGGGAAAGAACAATACACAAAGAAAATGATACTGGTGCGTTAATCGGAACTCAAAATGTCACAAAATCCTTCGATTGAAACACACGAAATACAGATCGAAATAACCGAAACTGACATTGATCAGCTCAATCACGTTAATAATACTGTCTATCTGCGCTGGGTGCAGGAAGCGGCAGTAGCACACTGGTACTCTTCCGCGACAAAAGAAGAAACTGAGAAGTATATTTGGGTTGTGGTCAGGCACGAGATTGATTATAAATATCCCGCGAGACTGGGAGATAAAATAATCGTCCGCACACGTGTGGGCACGCATAATAAAAATATTTTTGACAGGCATACCGATATTTTTCGTTCTGAAGATATGAAACTACTCGCGCAGGCTGTAACCAAATGGTGCCCTTTCGACAGCAAGAGTATGCGTCCGCTGCGCGCCGGGGAGGAAGTTATAAAACGCTGGTCGGTTTCCGGACCGAATGTTTTTTAATTACAGCGAAACCCCGGTAGACCGGAGTTTCGCTTATTAAGCACTTACTATAGATCTATTTATTTAAGATAAATTTCCTTGTTGATGTAAAATTACCTGCAGTTAATTTATAGAAATAAACACCGCTCGATAATGATGACGCGTTGAAACTGACCGTATGTGTTCCGGCTGATTTCATCCCGCTCACAACCGTTCCAACTTCTCTGCCAAGTACGTTGAATACTTTTAACGTAACGAAACCTGAAACAGGAATTGTGTAGCTGATTGAAGTTACCGGATTAAAAGGATTAGGATAATTCTGGCTGAGTGAATAGTCTGAAAGAAGCGGCTGACCGTCTTTCACATCAGTAATTGAATTAGCAAAACCGCGTGTAATGACCGGCAGCAACTGTAAGTTGCCTGAACCATCAGGGAAGCGCCCGTATGACTGGGTCTCGGTCATAGCCGTAAACTGAACAGAATCTATAATAACAGAGGCTGCATCTTCAAGCCATACCTTCTCGCCGCCGCTTGAAAGCCCGAAACCGCTCGCGGAAGTATCATCCGTAACGATTACGTAAAATCCATTTGCCGGGACTAATGTACCTGCCGCAAATTCTTTTTTCGGCTTTGAACCGGACTGTCCGCCGTTATCATAGATTTTGTATCCACCGATGTTAACTTCGACAGAAGAAGTATTGAATATTTCTATCCAATCGGGATTTTCAGTAGTACCACGGGAGTAGATCTCATTCATCTTTACGAGCCCGTTAGATGTGCCGCGTGTAATTACGTTGAGCAATTGAAGATTAGCGGAACCGTCAGGGTAGCGTCCGTATGTCTGAGTCTCGGTCATAGCAGCAAACTGAACAGAATCAATTACCACGCCTGAAGGATTTTCCAGCCATACTTTTTCACCGCCGCTTGAAAGCCCAAAACCGCTCGCAGCAGTATCATCAGTTACTATAACATAAAACCCATAAGCCGGAACATTTGCGCCTGCCGGGAAGTCCTTTTTGGGCTTGGACCCAGACTGTCCGCCGTTATCATAGATTTTGTAACCTGCGAGGTCAACCGATGTTCCGGTTGGATTGAAGATCTCTATCCAGTCAGGATTCGCCGGCACTCCTCTGGAATACATATCATTCAGCAAAAGCGTCTGAGCATATCCGCTCTGGATTGAGAGCAGAGAGAGAAGAACAAGTAAGATAAATAAAGTTTTTTTCATTATAACTCCGATAATTAAAATAATGTTTTAAAAATATGAAGGACGCCGGAAGACATACATCTTCCCATCCTGGTCATTTACTATATACAATTTATCCCCAACGACCGCAATCCCCTCTCCTTTTGAGAAAGGGATCTCCCATTTATCAATCAGGATCCCGGTTTCACTAAGCCTGAGTATCATTCCTGATTCATCACTTATCACCCAGAGAAAACCTGAGGAATCCTCATAACAAATATCCGAAAGATCGGCGGCGTATTCAAACGATTTTCTCCATGTTTCCGTATAATTTTCATAATACAAAAGCATTTTCGGGTCTTTTTCGTTGATCACAAAAATGCTTTTACCGTTCCTTTTTACCGCTACTCCTTCAAGCCCGCTGTTATCAAGCTGAGCAACGTCCGCCTTAAAGGAAGCAAGTTTGGCTCCGGCACGGTTGAACAGTGAAACCTGCCTCAGCCTCTCCTCCACTATATAAATAGTGTCTCCCCCCGATGAAACAGCAACTCCTTCCATATCCGAGCCATTAACATTGATGGTCCTGATGATTACACCGGCAAGGTTTACCTCAAATACTTCTGGTTTGCTGTCAGATACTATCAGCAATGTATTACCCGCACTGTTATATGCTATCCCGGAAGGCTCTGAGATATCCAGCTGATAAACTGAAACAGGGGAGATTTTCTTCACCTCAGCTCCCGAGTTTGGGCTTACAGGCTCACTCCGTGAGCACCCTGACATAAAGAGGAGTACCGGGAGTAATAGCAGGAATATATTATTGTCTTTCTTAAAAAGCATTTTCTTTAGAAAAAAATGAGAAGGCCGGGTACGCCGGCCCTCTCAAAAATTAACTTACGGCTGGTTAGATGCGCCTTTAGTTATGGTATTCGATATCACCCAGTTCGCGCTTCCATCGGGTATTCTGCAGTAGGAAGTCGTGGCAACCGGCATAGCAGGAACTACCTGGTGGTCAATTACAATTCCGCCGGCGTTTTCGAACCATACTTCGTCGCCTCCGCTTCCGAGTCCGAAGCCCCACGGATCAGCCACATCTACTACAATCACATAGTATCCGTTAGCGGGAATGGATGTGCCCGCCGGAAGTTCAAATTTAGGTTTTGTTCCGGCATTTCCGCCGCCGTCATAGATCTTGTATCCTGAAAGATCAACTGCCATTGCATTGGGATTATAGATTTCCACAAAGTCAAAATTCGGATCCGCGCCGCGGGAAAAGATCTCATTCATTACGACAGGGACAGTATTAGCCGCGCCGTTCGTAACTCCCTTGGTAGCCGGGAAAATGATTTCCCAGTTAGCCGCGCCGTCTCCTCTTCTTCCGTATGAAGAATCAACACCCAGAGCAGGGAAATCTACCGAATCGATAATTGTGCCGCCGGCTTTTTCGAGCCATACTTTTTCGCCGCTGCTGGATAGGCCGAATCCTGTCGCGGTTGTATCATCAACCGTGATAACAAAATAGCCTTTAGCCGCGATGGTTGTCCCTGCGGGGATTGCCTTTTTTACTTTAGAGCCGCTCTGTCCGCCGCTGTCATAAATTTTGTATCCTGAAATATCAACACTGGAAGTGCTGGAATTGTAAAGCTCAATCCAGTCTGCCTGTGCCGTGTCGCCGCGTGAATAGACTTCATTTATCTTTACCGGCTCCGCTGCGGGAGGAACGGGCGTTACCGGCAAAGCGGGTTCATCCCTTGAACAGGAAGTGAACACGAGCGGAAGTACAAATAATAAAGCTAAAAATAATTTTTTCATTTTTCTGTCTCCTATAATTATAATGATGCCTGGAATCTGACCTGGAAGAACTGATGGTCGTCATCACCTCTTAAATTACCTTTACGTGTAGCGTATTCATCCAGGTTAACAAATGAATAGTTAAATTGAAGTTTAATGCTCGGATTTGGATAATAGTTTATGCCAAACATATACTGATTTGCCATACCGCCTTTAACACCTGCTTCACTGTCATTGAGGTTTGTATGAGTATAGCGGGCTGCGACTTCTACAGCACCCCACGAATTTTTCGGTTTCTGAACCGGGCCAACTTCTCCTTCATCAACATAATAGTAACGGGTTTCACCTGTAAGCACATAAGCCGCAGTGAAGTAACCGCCACCAAGATTTACAGTGGGCTTTCCGTAGAATCTTTCTATTGTAGTAGCCATAAATTCTGTCTGCAGGTAGAGCGGCCCGTTAATGTACATTAACTCAGTGCCGCCGCGAAGATAGTAGTTTACATCATTTATATCACCGGTGTGCAGGAATTTGGGATCGAATACATAGGACTCTGTTCTTGAACTCAATTCGATTGTATTCGGACGAAGTTCAGAGGTAGCATCCGGAATTTTATAAGATCCTGCAAGACCAAAATGGAAATTATGACCGAAGTCATTAATGGGAGCGAAAGAGGCCCTGAGATTCGTGGAATATCCTTCGTCTCTCTGTCCTTTGTCAATACGTGTAGCAGGTTCGTGCCCCATAATAGCGCCTGATAACTGATACCAGTCTGACCAGTAACGCACTAAAGCCCCAACTCTCCTTCCCATCGGAAGTGCGCTGGATATTGATGATCTTTCGAGGAATGTTAATAAACGTGAGCTGTTAAGCCTTTCCATACCAAATGGTTCTTTGAAATGTCCGACCATAAAAGAAAGATTTACATCAGGCACATTATATTTGATCCACATATCCCTTAGCTCATTCTGTTCATCCACGTCCGAATCTTCTCTGAAATCAATATCAACTTCAGCTTCCCAATCCCTGTATAGAATTGCTTTAATGGCAAATGTCAATCTCCTGAAGTGGAAACCATTGCTCATCCCATTTTTTGTGTTTTCAGTGAAATCGGGAGCCAGATACATAGCTCCGTCAAACTGGATCCTTGAATCGAACCACCAGCGGAAATCACCGTCTTCTGATTCAAATACCAGTTTACCATTACGCATTTCAGCCCCTAGAGGCTTTTTGTCTGCTCCGCCCGGAACTTTTGAGTCCTGCGCGAAGGACAGTCCCGCGCTCACTATAAGTATCGCAACGATAAACATTGCAGCAAGATTATATCTATTCTTCATAACATCATCCTTTGATTATGATTTATTTAGGTTTATTATATAGTATTTAGTGTTTAGTGTCTTCATAAAAATTATTTAGAGGGAATGCTTACCTCGTAAATATTACCGGGTACTGACGCAGACCCCTCCTCTGTAATATAAATCTTTGACGAACCGGAGAAAGCAACAGCTTCAACCTGCCCCGGCAGAGTATTAAAAACATATTCAATTATTTCACCGGCGAAAAAATTATTACCAGGATAATTCCTGAAAACGATCAGCCTTTCTTTCACGAGCAAGACCAGTGCTCCGGCAGCATGATCAATATCAGCGGCAGTAAGCCAGGCGGCATTTACATTATTCCCCAGGAAATAGGAACCCGCAAGCTTAGCGACATGTGTTCCGGGCACCGCGGGTAGTTTATACATTTTGCTTATTCCGGTGAATGGAGAACTGCGGTCTTTTGTAAAGAGAAATATGGTATCCTGCTTCCAGGCAATTGATTCAATGTCATAATTCGCGTTTGATGCGGGAGGCGGAAAAGCATTCTGATCCTCGAGAGTAAAATTTATTATCTCGGCAGCAACTTCGTTGCCGGTTATGGTTTCAGGATCAGGGATGCGGTAAATGGCCAGGTCAGTACGGCTGTTAGTATTGTTCCCGGCGTCGTTTATGTATATCCTTTTCTGGTTATCTGTTGCCAGGTCTTCCCAGTCAATATTATTCACATTGGTAATCGTTAAAGTACGAAGAAGCTGTCCTGCAGGATTAACACAGTGAAGCACATTAGAGTTATTCGCGTCATTATGAGACCACAGTTTTCCGGCAGCAGTTATCGCAAGCCCTGAACTCTCCCTCAATTCCGCTGGTAGCTGTCCGGTGATACTTAATGTTACGGGCACTTTTGGATTCGATAGATTGGATAAACCTTTCGTAATTCTTCCGGATAACTGCCATGTTGTTCCGCCGTCCGGGCTGCGCCCGTATGACTGTAATTCCGCCATCGCAGGAAAAGTAACGCTATCAGCAATTCCGCCGTTACTATTTTCAAGCCAGACCTTTTCTCCCGCGCTTGAGAGCCCGAAATCGCTTGGGTCCCCGCTCCCTTCAGTTGTAATCACAATAAACCCGTTTGCCGGGACAATAGTACCGTCAGGAATCACTTTTTTAGGTTTGGCAGCCTGCTCGCCGCCGTTGTCGTAAATTTTATACCCGCTGATATCTCCGGGCGTTGAGAGTTTGTTATAAA
This sequence comes from Ignavibacteriaceae bacterium, assembly GCA_013360295.1. Lineage (GTDB taxonomy): Bacteria > Bacteroidota > Ignavibacteria > Ignavibacteriales > Ignavibacteriaceae > JABWCL01. The sequence goes on from JABWCL010000012.1 coordinate 14,266, forward strand.
TTTCTATCCAGTCAGGCTCTATTGTGGTTCCTCGTGAATATATTTCGTTCATCACCACTGAAACAGGAAGCACGTTACTGTTGGCCGTGCCTTTCGTAATTGTAGTAAGTATCTGCCAGTTGGCGGAACCGTCAGGTAAGCGTCCGTAAGTTTGAGTTTCGATCATCGCGGCAAAAAGTACCGAATCTACTACAGCACCTGATGGATTCTCAAGCCACAGATTTTCTCCGGCACTTGAAAGCCCAAAGTCACTCGCATCACCCGATCCCTCGGTTGAGATCACGTAATAGCCGTTCGCCGGCACTATTGTTCCTGCCGGCAGTTCTTTTTTCGGCCTGTTCCCCGTATAACCGCCGATGTCATAAATCATATATCCGCTGATGTCAACGGGCGTGGAAGTAAGATTATATATTTCCACCCAGTCAGGCGCGCCAACCGTCCCCCTCGAATAAATTTCATTCATAACGACGGGATTTTCAAGTGTTGTGCTTCCGTTCGAAACGCCTCTTGATGCAATGCCTGCCTCCCAGGTATCGGAGCCATCAGGCTGCCTGCCATATGAGTAGTTCGTCGCCAGCGCAGGAAATGTCACTGAATCGGCAATCGCGCCTTTAGAATTTTCAAACCATACTTTTCCGCCCTCAACTGATAAGTTGAAACCTGAGGCGGAGCTGTCATCGATCGTAATTACCAGGTAGCGCCCGGCCGGGATGACTGTTCCCGGAGCTAAAACCTTTTTAGCCTTGCTCCCGGTGACCGACTCCTCTCCGAATATTTTATATCCGGAAATATCAGCTTCAGCAGTGCCGGTGTTATAGAGTTCTATCCAGTCCGGAGTTACCGCGTTTCCGCGGGAATGAACTTCATTAATCTTAACAGTCTCAGCTGCCTGAGCGGGAGGCACCACGGGATTTTTATCCTCCGTGCAAGAGATGATTGTAAGCAGAAGTATTACGGGCACACTTTTAACAATATTCAAAAAATATTTCAGTTTGATTCTGTTATTTAACATTTTTCACAGGGGTATTATGATTACTTTTTTTATTATTAGTTTTAACCCTGAAGAGATCTTCGAGCGCAAGCATCTTTTCATCCATCTCTCTGTCTTCCAGTTTGTTCCCTGTTTTTATCCATACAGAGTCAACAAACACGGCTTGTTGGAAATCCATTTTGTGACTGAAAGACTTCCCCTGCAGCCCGGATATAATCGCTTTCTGAATGGGTGTGTATTTGTACGCATCAGGGAAATCATTAAATAAGAGCGTATCCACCTTAAAACTGTCGACCAGGGCAAGATTAAATATCAGGAAGAGGTCATTATTCGAATATTTATTTCTTTCCAGAAGCTCATTCCTGAATATCTTTGTGTTGAAATACCTTTTGCCGGTAACATCATACAGGTTAGTTGTGTCAATGCCTTCCTTATGAAGTTTAACAACTACCGATTTTGATATTTCGTAGGGAACCGGATGAATCACTTTCTGTTCAAAAACATTTTGTATAAAAAACAATGAAATAAATGTCATTAATCCCGCGCTGACGGGAGCGATCACCCAGCCGGCCGCGATCCTGCCTAGCACTCTGAAGTCAATCGACAGAGGATCCTTCGCCATACCAACCCCAATAATAGCCCCGATAAATGCCTGCGTTGTTGAAAGGGGCACAAGAGGAATTGACGGCAGATTATTTCGCAGTAAAAAGGCTTCCAGCGTCTGTGATGTGAATAATGACAGCACCAAAAACTCAGCAAGCACAACTACAAAACCGGTTATCGGAGATATCTTATAAAGATCAGTCCCGACCGTCTCCATTACCCTGTCGCCGTAAGTAAATATTCCTATCGCGATCGCGAGCCCGCCAAGCAGAAATAACTGCTCGATTCCGCTTATCGTAAATAAACCCCAGACGCTGAAATCGCTGAAAAGCGGCGCGGAGATAAACATTCCCATCACGTTCGCGATATTGTTCGCGCCGAGGGAATACGACGCCAGCGCTCCGACAATGATCAGCCCGATCCTTGTATAATAATCGAGTTCAAGTAAGTGTATTCTCCACTTCAGTATCGTGTTCTTTATCAGCTTGAATATCAGGAACGCTGATATTGCGGCGATCAGAGGGCTTGCCACCCAGCTGAAAAGGATCTTCGTCAGGGAGTTCAGGTCTGTCGGGGAACCGGTAAAAAGGTTCCAGCCGATTATACCTCCTATGACTGCCTGCGAAGTGGAAACCGGAAGCTGCGCTTTTGTCATAAGCGTAACTGCTATTCCAACCGCGAGAGCAACCGAGAAACTTCCCGCGATGGCATTTATCGAACCGAGATCGGTAATAGTCTTTGTTGTTCCGGCGCCGCTTACAACGGATCCGATGATTACGAATACCCCTCCGATCAGAGCGGCAGTCTTAAACTTAACCATCTTGGAAACCACTGCAGTGCCAAACACATTCACGGCGTGGTTCGCGCCCAGCGACCACCCCAGGAAGAGCCCGCTGGATATGAAAAACCAGACAGAAATATCCAAAACTATTCTAACCTTTTAATTATAGCGATGGATAACCTGTCGCATACATCCTCGGACTGTTCCGCGATCCGCTCAATATGAAAAGTAAAATATCTCGCGTGAATTTTCAGGCTGAGTTCGTGCTCGGTTCTGAATATTGTCCGCTTGATTTTCTCGGCGATCTTATTCGTTTCCTTTTTATAAAACTGAACTTTGATTATATAATCACGCACAGCGTCGATATTCTTGAAGTATGAACGGATACCGCTAACCGTATTCTCAAGGCACGAAATTGAACTATCAGCTATTTCAAGAAAATCGCTTCTTAGTTCCGGAAAGAGGTTCGGGATCTCCACTGAAAATTCAAGTAGTGTATCGGCGGTGATGTTAAGCGCCTTATCACAACTTTCGAGAAGCCCGAGAACGTCGCCTCTTGCCTCCGGGATCAGCGTTCGTGTATACAATTTAATTTCAATATTTCTGCGCAGGTCATCAGCTCTTTCTTCAATTTTTCTGAGGTCTTTAAGATGCGCCTCAAAATCATTCTGCTGGCCGTCGAAATAGCATTTAATTCCGAGTTTGAATACCAATCCCCCCTTTATTACCAGGTCAAGATATTCATCGATCTGCGATTCAAGTTTCTTTGTCTTTTTTAAGAACATTTCACCAATTCAATAAATTATCAGAATAAACCAAAAACACCGTGCGGGGTAATACCAAGGAACCTGAACCAGGTTTCACCGGCAACAATATTTAGCACCCACGCCGCGAACATTATTGTAAAACCAAATTTAAAAGTGTCGGACATCGTATAGTGCCCTGTCTCATAAAGCAGCGCCGCCGGTTTGCTGTTGAACGGAAGCACATAAACGTGTTCTATCATAAAAGCCACCGGAAGCGCCAGGCTGACAACTTCAAAGCCAAACCTGTTGGCAACTCCTATGGCGATCGGGATAAATATCATTGCACGCATTGTCTTTGACTGGAAGAGAAGCGCGCTGAAAACCATCACCGCCGTCAGGAACAGGTAGAGCACCCAGAAATGGGCTTCATTACCGATCCCCAAAGCGTCGAAGAAAGATTTAATTGCGAGGAGCGGAAGGTCTGTGGCGTCGAGGCCAGCGCCTAATGCATATGCGCCCGCGGAGAAAAGCATCAGGTGCCAGGGAATATCAACATCATTCCACTTTACAATTCCGATACGGGGTAGAAGCGCAACGATCGCTCCGAGGAACGCGACTGCCGTCGGGCTGATGCCGTGAAGTTTATCGGTAGTCCACAGTGTAAGTATCAGGATAAATATGACCGCGGCTCTGACTTCAAGCCCCGTGAGCTTACCCATCTTATGATATTCTTCTTTCAGCCGTTCCATTCCTCCTTCGATCTGCGGAAGCCTCTCTTCCGGCTTGAGCGGGAAGAAAACCTTGAGCGCGAGGATATAACCGAGAAGCATTAATCCAAGCATAATTGGGAACATCGCCATCAACCAGTCAGAGAAGTAAATTTTTCCGCCAATCGCGCCTCCGATGAGTGCCGCGGCAAGAAGATTGGCGCCTGAACCGGTTACGAATCCGCTCGCGCCGATATTAATGTGCAGCAGGTTCTGGAGCACAATGCTTCTTCCGAAATTGTTTTTATTATCTCCTCCTGTCGCCCCGTAAATCGCCGAGATAACCATAAAGATCGGGAGCAGAATAGCGGCTTTGGCGGTGGTGGCTGATATAAAAACCGAGAGGACAATGTTTATGACCAGAAAACTCAGAAAGATCGTTGAGGCATTTTTACCGAACTTTACTATGAGCCACAGCGCGAACCTTTTGGCAAGCCCCGTAGCGACAAGCATGCTTGCCAGTACAAACGACATAATATTGAGCCACATTACCGTATGTCCGAGCTGAGCGTACGCGGTCTTTTCAGAGAGCACTCCCGTTAATACAAGGCTTATTATAAGCATCAGGGATGTGAGGTAGTTCGGAATTGCCTGGGTCATCCACAGTATGATCGAGGCAGTGAAAATTCCTAACATTATATGGTTGTTACGGCTGAATGCTTCCGCGCCTATTTTTTCAAATGCCGTTTTAGCCGCATCCGATACCAGGGCAGTGGGGTCAATGTGTGATAAAAACGGGAATTGAAAAACATAACTAAAAAGAATAAATACAGCGGCTGCCAGAAAAGGCCCGGCAACCGCAAGCATTTTTTCAATTTTAGATTTATCCCGTTTTGGTAATTTCTCGATACGGTAGTTATGCATATCGAGGGGATCAAAGTGTGTCATATCAGCTATCTAAATTGATTAACAATATTATTGTTATTTGCCCCATTTTTTGAAGGGGTTCTTCATGAGCATTGCGTTATAATATTTAACGTCTCCGGTAACTTCCTCACCTAGCCATTCCGGTTTGTTAAACGTGTCGCTTTCGGAACTTAATTCGATCTCAGCCAGCGTAAGGCCTTCATTTTCTCCGTAGAATTCATCCACTTCAAAAGTATGGTCGCCGCTTTTCACCAGGTACCTGGTCTTATCAATTACGCCCGGTTCACATATCTTAAGCAGGTCTTCCACTTCGTTTGAGGGGATTTCTTTTTCCCATTCATACCTTGTCGCGCCGGATTCATTTCCGATACCTTTGACTGTGATATACCCTTTGTCACCTTTTATACGAACCCTGACAGTTCTTTCGGGCACGGAGGAAAGGTATCCCTGTACAATGCGGGTTGATTTGCTCGCGAGGTTTTTGTACTCGCCCTTTACTAAAAATTTGCGTTCTATTTCATTTGCCATTGTAAAACCTCACTTCATCCCGACCATATTTTTCAGTCCGCGGAGATAGTTTACGTTCGGGAATAAATCGAGTTCGAGTTCCCTAACTGTTTTAATAACCATCGCGGGGTCTTCCATTTCAACTGCCGCTGTCCTGATAACTTTACCGTCAACCGTAACTTCGGCAATTTCAACTATGCAGTTATTGATGGTGAAACCTGTACGTTTTTTATGCACGTTCACGGCTTTTAAAAGTTTGGACGGTTTGATCACTTCATCAAGATATTGCTCGAAAGTGTATTCGGCGCGCTCAAATTTCGGGAGGGATACTTTGAAACATTTGAAAACCTTTTCAATTTCTGAAACAGGAAGCGGAAAAGTTCCTTTCATTATCGGCAGCCACAATTCGAGACGGTCCTCATTTACCTGCTGAAGTGTCTTAATATCCATAAGGTCATCCCTTACCTTGGTATTATCCATGCTTACCTCAGATAGGATATAAACTTCAGAACTCTCCCTTGTCTTTCCTTCAGGGTGTTTTCTGATGTTTTCCTCAGCTTTTCCGAGGTCGTTAGTAAACGTACGCCATTCCCAGCGTGGTATTATCCCGGAGGGATTTGCATTCTCTGCCATAATGATCTTCCTTTTTGTTAATTAAAAAATTAGTTATTGCTTTACTCATTCAATAATCGTACCAATTTATCTTCCGGAATTCTCCCCCGGAAACGGCGAAAATCATTGGATAATTCAATTTTTCTGTGTAATCTTCATATGTAGAGTGACGAATTTTCGTCACTTGACGATTTTTCAGCAGGCTTTTTCCCATTATCAGGAATTAGTGTCGAAAAATCATTGATTGGCGGCGCCAATTTTTTGGTATGATTTTTTCATATAGTAATTGTTAATGGAATGTATCTGTTTTTTATGAGTAAAAAGAAATTAGTACCGACACTAAGTATAATTTTTGTAGCCGCCGCGATCTTTACTGTTGTCTTTTACGACTACTCCCTGAATATCAGCGGAAACTATAAAATCCCCGGAACTGAAGAGGATAAAGCCAGAGACGCCTCCGGAAAGCAGCTGGTATACATAGGTGTTATTTCGCGATATCCCCCCAATATTATCTACAGGGGCTACCAACCCATCCTCGATTATCTGACAAGTAAAACGGGTTACAGGTTCGAGCTGAAACTGAGCAGTGATTATAACGAAGCAGTAAAAATGCTGATCGACGGACAAACAGCCGCTGCATTCCTTGGGTCTTATGTATATGTTAAGGCACACGCGCAGTATGGGGTGATCCCGATTCTCAAACCATTGAATGAAAGTTTCGAGCCTTATTCGAGATCAGTGCTGATCACAAAGGCCTCTTCTAAACTATATAATGTTAAAGACCTGAAGGGGAAAAAGCTCGCCCTCCCTTCGAAGGAATCATTCTCCGGAAACTGGCTGATCAAATATGAATTTTCTAAATACAATGTAAGAGAATCAGACCTTGCTGCTGTTGAGCACTTTCCGCATCATCAGAGTGTAATACACCAGGTTGAGATGGGGTACTTTGACGCTGGAGTGACCAGGGAATTCCTCATAAAAACTATGAAGAACCGCGACTCACTTAGGATCATCCTCTACTCTGACCGGATCTCCACGTCACCGATCGTCGTAGCCCCGCAACACGATAAAAAAATTGTTGAGGCCATCAAATCCACACTGCTGGAGGTAAACCGTAATACTCCGAATCGGGCGGAGATAACAAAGAACTGGGATAACGAATTTATTTACGGTTTCGAAACAGCCGGCGATTCCGATTATGATTTCATAAGGGTTATAAGCAAGTAGAGTTTTTATGTTCCGATTGAAATCCAGTCTTAAAACCAGGATACTATTTACCACGGGCCTTGTTATCGTGGCGCTGATGCTTATAATTTCAGTTATTATACTAATTAAGTGGCGCGCGATAATCATCCAGAAACAGACAGAAAATGCTTTCTCCGTTGCAAAAACCTTCAGCGTAACGGTTGTGGACGCGCTCATATTTGAAGAGAAGAGCGTCTACCAGAAAGAAAACATTCTGGATTCATATATCGATAATTTTATCCGTTTCCTCGGGAACGTGAAATACGTTACGGTATCCGATCAGAACGGTACTGAAATCACTTCCCGCTTTATTAATGGTTATAATTCCGCCGACGCGCTGACGTCCTCAGCCGCAGGCAATGCCCCGAATACCGTTTATATAACAGAACACAAGTATTACGGATGGATACTGCAGTGTAACCTTCCAATTGAACTTTCCGGGAAAAAATGGGGGAACGTAAGCATCGCTTTCGATGCGCAGACGATCCGTGATGAAATAAGCAGCCTTTTCTTTTTGCTGCTCGGCGCTACAATTGTTCTTACATCTTTTATCCTCTCTATATTATACCTGCTTATCAACCGTCTTACGTATTCGCTGGGACAATTGGTAAGCGAGATTGATAAAATTGACCTGATGACAGATACAAGCATCGCACTGCCGGAACAGAATGATGAGATAGGCTTTCTATATCATCACTTCGGACTGCTGAAAAAACGTCTTGATATCTCAAAGGCAGAACTCGAAAACGCGCAAAAGCAGATATACCAGGCTGAGAAACTTGCCTCCATCGGAAGGCTTGCTTCCGGAGTGGCTCACCAGGTTAATAATCCTCTTAACGGGATAAAGTCCTGCCTTTACGCCATAAAAAAAGATCCTTCAAACGCGGCGCAGGCTAAGGAATATATTGAACTGATAAACGAGGGAATAGAGAATATTGAAACCGTCGTGAAAAAACTTCTGGGATTCGCCCGGCAGCAGCCCCAGTCGAATGCCGTAATAGACATAAACGAATCAATAGAAAAAGTTGTTAACCTTTTTGATTACAGGTTAAAGGATAACCGTATCTCTCTCTCGCTCGATCTCGCGGATGACCTCTCCCCTGTAAAAATTGAGTACCACCTCTTCCAAGAAGTGATAATGAACTTCCTGCTGAACAGCTTTGACGCGATTGAGAAAGAGGGGAACATCAAGATCAGAACCGCCAACACTGAAAATGATAAAGTATTAATTGAGATAACCGATAACGGCAGCGGGATTGATCCGGAAATACAGAAAAAGGTATTTGACCCCTTTTTCACTACAAAAGATATCGGGATCGGCACCGGGTTAGGACTTTCGGTCTGTCTGGGAATTATTGAATCACATAACGGAAAAATTGAACTGGAAAGCAAGATCGGCACCGGAACAAAATTCACGGTATATCTTCCTGTTGACAAATGAAAATGAAGTTACTAATAATTGAAGATGAAAAAATAACCCGTATTTCCCTCTCTAATACTCTTGCGGCGGAAGGGTTCGAAGTCTTTTCAGCCGGGGATGGCGAAGAGGGGCTCGCGATTTTCAGCCGTGAGATGCCTGACATTGTTATCACCGACCTCAGGCTTCCGAAGATCAGCGGTATGGAAATTCTCGAAAGAGTTATAACATTAAAAGCTGACTGCAGGGTTATTCTTATCACTGCTTATGCTACTGTGGAAACGGCGGTGCGGGCATTAAAAACAGGCGCTTATGATTATCTGACAAAACCTTTTTCACCGGAGGAACTGCTCTCAATTCTTCGAAAGATAAAGCAGTTTAATATTGTTCTTGAGGAAAATAAAGAGTTAAAGAAACGGATCAATCTGCTTGAGAATAGAACCATAATCGGGAACTCTCCGGCAATGAAAAAACTAAGTGAACTGATAAGCCAGATAGCTCAGAATGATTCAACAGTCCTTATTGAAGGAGAGAGCGGAACAGGTAAAGAACTGGTCGCGAGAGCGCTTCATCAGCACGGGCCAAGGAGGAACGAACCTTTTATTGTGGTCAGCTGTTCAAGCATCCCCGATACTCTTCTCGAAAGCGAACTGTTCGGCCACGAAAAGGGAGCGTTCACGGGTGCGGTAAACCGTCATACAGGTTATTTTGAGCGGGCAAATAAAGGCACACTATTTATTGATGATATTGATGATATCCCTCTTCTGATGCAGGTAAAACTGCTTAGGGTGATACAGGAAAGGGAGTTGACGCGTGTAGGCGGCAGCGATAATGTAAAAATTGATGTGAGGATCATTGCAGCCACAAAAGTGAACCTGAAGAAAAAAGTTGAGCTGCGTGAATTCCGCGACGACCTTTACTACAGGCTTAATATCATTCCTGTCCGGATACCACCCCTCCGCGAACGTAAAGACGACCTTCCGATTCTTATTAAACACTTCTTTGGTAAATACGGAAGCGAGAAGAAGTTTGAACTGCTTAATGAAGAGATACTTAAGCGCATGATCGAATATAACTGGCCGGGAAATGTGCGTGAACTTGAAAATATTGTTCAGAGGATCATAGCCTTATCATTTCTCGGCACCCCCGACTTTACACTAATTGAATTCCCCGGACAATCCGTCAGGTATTCTCCTGCGCCGGATTCAGAGGTGAATTACCCGCCGTTCGAAGAATATATCCTTCAAAAGGAAAAGGAGATCATCGATTGGGCGCTGAAAAAAAGTGAAGATAACATCAGCCGGGCTGCTAAACTGCTTGGAATTCCGAGGACGACGTTAACGAGTAAACTTAATAAATTTCTGTGTTAAGCAGTTAGGGAAAACATTGCGTGTTATGTTGCAAAAAAATCCATTTTAAAACGTAAGATCGCTGAGTATCCCGACCTTTTCACATTCTCAACTTATTTCCGGAGTATCGAAGCGCCGTCACTACTAAAGATGGTATACGCCCTGCCATATTAAAAGTTGTTGGTAAAAAATTTAAAAATACTCTCATTATTTCCTGCGCTTGCACCAAAGGAGACAGGCAATGCCTTGACACATTTTGATCCGGACAATGGGAACGATATCAGAAGGCAGCGCAAGCGGATGATTGCGACACGGCGCTTTTAGGCACTTACTCAGCCTGCTTATATTCTATTATTTGTAAGCTAAAATTACGCACGTGATAGAATAAATTATTAGCCTCCGTGTAAGTCTGCTGAGCAGTCCGCGCCGCTTCTTAATTCTCATTATTGAGGCGGGCTTCTACGCGCAATTTTTAATAATAGTTTTTAGTGATTTCCGCGTCAACTAAGCATCTCTGGGTGAAACCGGTGTTCATATATAGCGCTGATACCGGGAAATGGCACCAGCAGTGTAGTTAAAATTATTCTTCCCATCAAAGAGCCCCATAATAATACCGGTTTATCCTGATTTTTGATGGAGGTGGGGGTGAGCGATGCATTAATACCGATGCATCGGGACAAAGATACGAAAGAGGTTAGAATCTGAGTTGCTTTCGCTAAGCTCCGGTATTGAAAAATAATTTTAAAAAATCAAATTAGTTTTTGCTTTGAATCGCTAAATCTCTTAATTTTCCTGTGTATCAACTTATTAATTAACTTTACATAACCTTTATCGGAGCATATATGTTAAAAAGCTTACGGTTACTTTCTGTTTCTCTTTTCCTGATTCTTTTCTCCTCTTCTCTCTTCGCCCAATGGGTCGCGCAAACCAGCAACACTACCAACAGAGTTCTTAATATGAAAGCAGTTTCTGCCAATACAGTCTGGGCTGCTATCCGCGGCGGCGGTGAAATTTTAAAGACTACGGATGGTGGTACTACCTGGACAAAGTACACAATCACAACCCCTGTGGGCCTTTATATGTATGGTGTTGAAGCTTTCGACGCCAACACTGCCTGGGTCACCGGCACAGTTCAGGGCTCAGCAGATGCTTATATCTTCAAGACAACTGACGGTGGTACGACCTGGACACAACAGTTCAACAGCCCGACAGGATTCGGCGACGGAGTAAGATTCTTTGACGCTAATAATGGCATCTATTGGGGCGACCCTGAACCATACCCATCGAAGTACTGGGAACTCTATACAACCACAAACGGCGGAACGAACTGGACAAGAGTTCCAAAAGCTAATATTCCTGATGCTGACAGTGTGAATGGTGAATATGGAGCAGCCGCCGGTATCTGTGTCGTAGGAAATAATGTATGGTTCACTGCCTACAGCGCAGTGGCTGGCACTCCTAACAGAATTTTCAAGTCAACAAATAGAGGTCTGAACTGGACTGTATCTCAATACACACCGGTGGGCGGGACTTCCAGCTCAAATTATGTGGCCTTTAAAAATGCTACACACGGAGTAGGAGTTAGCACAGACGGAACAACTGCCAGGACCACCGACGGCGGAACAACTTGGACAACAGCCTCAGTCTCCGGCGCTGTTATGCGTTATGTCGTAAATATTACGGGTACAGGCAGATACATTGCTATCGGTAACGCCGGCGCTTCCTGGATCACCTACGATGACGGTGCCAACTGGTCAGTTCTCACCACCCCGCTCAACACAAATACGCTGTACGCTATCACCCAGTATGACGGAATGGTCTGGGCAGGCGGCAACACCGGCACCATTTTAAAATGGGGCGGATCTCCGCTTCCGGTTGAATTCACCGCTTTCACATCTTCAGTTACGGGTAACAGCGTAACTTTAAAGTGGACAACAGCCAGCGAAACCAACAACCGTGGTTTTGAAGTTGAGAGAAAAGGCGAGGATGGTCAGTTTGTACTCCGCGGCTTTATTGAGGGCGCGGGAACTTCTGTTAACACCCAGAATTACGCCTTCACGGATGCTGACGTAACCGCGGGTAAATATACCTACAGAATTAAACAGATGGACTTTGACGGACGTTATGCTTATTCAGATGAAATCGAAGTTGACGTTACGACCCCGGCTGAATTTGAACTTGCACAGAACTATCCGAATCCGTTCAATCCTTCAACCGCGATTAAATACTCAATCAAATTTGACGGACCGGTTTCCCTCAGAGTATATGACAACCTCGGCACCCAGGTTGCTGAGTTAGTTAATGAACATCAGAAGTCCGGTACTTACACCGTTAACTTCGATGCTTCCGGCTTATCCTCAGGCGTATATTTCTATTCGATTACCAGCCCCGGATTCAACGCCACGAAGAAGCTCACTATTCTAAAATAGTCTGAAAATCAGCTTTTTTCTCAAAAACTCCGGTTAACAGCCGGAGTTTTTTTATACCCCGACATAAAAATGTTACGAAAATTTAACTAAGTTTTTTTTGGATGATTGGTTATATTAAAAGGTATATTTCTCAAACTTAAAAAGGAGTACAATGAAAAAAATATTAATTCTTTTATCTTTTGTGATTTTCGGTTTAACCTCCGTAAACGCGCAGCTTCTGACTGAAGATTTTAACTATGGCGCAGTCGGCGATACAAGCATCCTGAATGTTACAACCAACTGGGTGCGCCATAGCGGAACTATGGGGCCGGTCTATCTGCCCATAGGTTTGCAGTACGCGGGCTATATGGGATCCGGTATCGGCGGAGCTCTTTCCTTCAAATACGGAGGCAGCGCGGTTAATGACGGAGATATCCATCGAAAATTAGCCGACTCGGTAACTGTTACCGGCGATGTTTACGCTACTTTTATGTTCCGTGTTGATACTGCACGCGCGACATCAGACTACTTCTTCCACCTCGGTCCTTACACCATCGGCACTACCTTCAGAGGACGTGTATATGTCAGAAGCAATGGTACGGGTTTCAGTATGAGCCTCAGTAAAACAGGAACACCGATCGTTGATGATGCCACTATCCTCAATCTCGGACAGACCTACCTCGCGGTAGTTAAGTATTCGCTTAATACCACAGCAACAAACGATGACCTTGTTACGCTCTATGTTTATTCTGATGGCGTACCTCCGGTAGAACCCGGAACCCCCGCATTAACCATAGGACCGGTTGGCGCGACGGTAACTGACGGTTTAAATAACATCGGCAGCGTCGCAGTCCGCCAGGGAACAAACTCCCCTGTAGCGGTTATTGACGGTATCAGAGTTACTACCAGCTGGCAGCAGTTTGTGCCGGTTGAACTAACTTCTTTCGCGGCCTCAGTTTCAGGTTCAGTCGTAAAACTTAACTGGACAACCGCGACCGAAGAAAACAACCGCGGTTTCGAAATTGAAAGAAAATCCGGTTCATCTGATTTTGCAGCTATCGCTTTTGTCAGCGGCGCAGGAACTACCACCGAAACCAGGAACTACAGCTATACTGATGAAACAGCTTCAGCAGGTGTTTATACTTACAGACTGAAACAGGTTGATTTTGACGGTACCGTTTCATTCTCAAAAGAAGTTGAAGTTGACCTGACTATTCCGGCTCAGTTTGAACTTGGCCAGAACTACCCGAATCCTTTCAATCCTTCGACTGTTATCAACTATAATATGCCTGTTAACGGATTGGTTACTCTAAAGGTTTATGACCTCCTCGGTAATGAAGCAGCTACTTTAGTTAACGAAGTAAAAGAAGCAGGAAGGCATAACATTGCCTTTAACGCTTCCGGACTTTCAAGCGGTGTTTATTACTATACACTGACCGCCCCCGGTTATACCGCAACAAAGAAATTAACCCTCGTTAAATAATTTTAACCAGAACTACTTATTAAAAACTCCGGTGCCGCCGGAGTTTTTAATTTTAAACTTATCCTTCGGCGCTTGTAATAGTCGATAAGAAATAATTTCCTGTTTTAGAGGCAAATTTTTGACTTGTTATTTTCATTTTTTGTAATTCCATTTCTACCGCATTTTATAATTTTTATCAACTTCCGAATAGAGGTGCTATTATGAAAAGGTTTTTTCTGGTAGTGCTCTCTGGTTTTGTTTTCATTTCCCCGTTGATCTATCCTCAATGGATAGAACAAACCAGCGGTATTACCTCCCATATTATCAGTGTTAATTCAGTCGATGCTGACCACGCCTGGGCAGGCGCCGATAGTAAAATATTAATTACTACTAACGGTGGTTCAACCTGGCAATCGGTATCTGTTCCATTTACTCCGCAACAAATCCATTTCTTCAACTCCACCACCGGCATTGTCTGCGCGGATGAAATATATAAGAGCACAAATGGAGGGCTTAACTGGGTCAGATTAGGTTCCCTGACCAACATTGAAAACATCTGTTTTCTCACCAATGAGATATGGTGGGCTATCGCCGACGGCGGATACGTTTATAAAACAACTGATGCCGGGGCCACCTGGACAAATCAAAGCAACCCCTGGACAGGGCCTGTTTATTCGGTTTATATGATCAATGAAAATATTGGTTTCATCACGGCTTCAAGCGGAAGATTAATTAAAACTACCAATGGCGGCCTTAACTGGATACAGCAGCCAAACGTTGGTTCAAGCCATCACAAATCAATATGGTTTACCGATCAGAATACCGGCGTTTTAGCGGCCAACGGTTGTATATATAAGACTACTGACTGCGGTGCAACGTGGAACACAATCTCTCTCACCACTTACTGGGACTATTATTATTTTACCTGCAATAACACAAGCAAGATATGGATGATCTGCACCGGGGGAATCTACACTTCCGCTGATAACGGAGATAATTGGGTCAAAGAACCCACACCAACTTTTGGTTATGCCTCCTGGTACTGGTATCAGCTTTGCTTTTGCAGCGCGAACACAGGCTGGCTTGTTGGCTCAAGTGGTAAGATAGTCAAATACACCGGCTCATCTTCGGATGCTGACCAGCCGGATATCGTAACCGGATCATTCAGTCTGTCGCAGAACTATCCCAATCCTTTCAACAGCAATACTGTCATAAGCTACCGGTTAGCCCAAAGAGGTCAGGTTACGCTAAAAGTGTTCGATCTGCTGGGCAATGAGGTGAGGATGCTTTTGAATAAGGAGCAGGATGCGGGAATTTACTCTGTCAATTTTCCTGCCGGAGAATTGCCCGGAGGAATTTATTATTACAGGTTGAACTCTCAGGGTTCAGGTTCCACAAAAAAACTTGTGTTAGTTAAATAGCAAAAAACTCCGGTACTTGCCGGAGTTTTTTTATTTACGTAAAAATTTTTTTGCCGGAATATGCGGCGGAAGGTATGACTATTTATGGCCATTCCGTAATTCAATAACCGCCACAGTTCCTTTTCCGGGCGCGCTCTGAAAACTGATCGCGCCATTATGCTTGCGGATGATTTCGTAGGCCAGGTTTAATCCGAGACCTGTCCCCTTCTCTCCCCGGGTGCCCGGAGTTGTGAATCCAAGATCTAATAATTTAATTTTTTCGAGCACCGCCGGCTCCATTCCTGTACCGTTATCAGAAACAGTTATCACACTGCCGGCCTCTCCTCCATTATATAAAACTTCAACCTTTCCGCCGGTATTAGAAAACTTAATCGCGTTACTGACAAGATTTCGTAAAACCATACTGATCATATCCCTGTCCGCGCGAATTGCGGAATCAGCCTGTACAGAATTGACCAAATTAATATCTTTCTGGTTGCATACTGATGAAAATATACCTTTCACTTCCTCCACAACAGGATGTAGTTTCAATTCCCTGATCTCCGGCTCAATGCTATCGCTCTGGACTTTTGTCCACATCAAAAGATCATTGAGCAGTGTGTACTGGTTTTGAAGCGAATGATAAAGCAGTTCGGCTAACTCCTTCCCCTTCTCTCTGTCCATTTTATCGAGATCATTTGAAAGAATCTCACCTAATCCCAACAGCCCCTGAAACGGGCTTCTCAGATCGTGGGAAAGAATGGAAATAAACCGCGATTTACTCCTGTCGCTCTTTTCTAATTCATCCGCGTATTGTTTAAGAATTTTTTCCTTCTCAATCAGCTGCTTATTCAGTTCTCTCAGCTTTTTATTTTGCAGTTCACCTTTCTGTATCTGGAAATTATACGAATTACGAATGACTGAAGCTGTATAAATCAGAAGCGCCAGGTAAAGGGTATTCCCAAGAAGCAGATCATAAAACCGTTGCGTATCCGATGTGTAGGGAACGATCATATGCGGCAGGAACTGATCAACAAAGTATAAAAGGATAAACTCTGTGGAGAGAAGCACGGCGTGCAGATACAGCCGTTTTTGCGGAAGTATGAAAAGAAGCAGGGTGATAGCGAAGAAAAACAGAGTCGGAGTATTTGAATCCCTCCCCCCGTTCATAGTCCACTGTACGGGAAAGAAGACCAGAAGAACCCATCCGACGGCTGAGGTATATTCCTTTTCTTTTCTCCCATATACAACCCTATATACGAGATAAAGAAGAATGAGGGGAACAATTGTACCGGCAATTAATAATTCGAATGGAAGGGCGAGGGCTATATTAATAGTGTTGCCCACGATGCCAAGCAAAATGCCGGCAAGCATCATCATTATGAGTACCCGTTTCTGCAGAGTTACATACGGGTTTTTTCCGAACGCGAGATCCCTGATATATTTAATCATAATCTTCAGTTAATACGTCTTTAATTCAAGCATTTAATATTTCTCCATAGCGTTCGAAACAAATCCTGGCGGCAAGAAATACCCGCGACAGCACCCCCCGGAAATGAACATTCAAAATTACAAAAAAATAAATTCAAAGGGCCTCCTCAAAAAAGGAAGCCCTAAAATTTTTTTTACTTTAAGAGAAGCGCTTTTTTCGTTCCGTTAAACTGTTGAGCGCCATTTTCTCCGTATACAGAAAGTGTATAGAAGTATATGCCGCTGTTCAGAGCCGATGCATCCATTTTCACCGAATGACTTCCAGACTCCTGCGCCTGGTCAACGAGAACAGCTACTTCCCTGCCGAGCAGATCATAGACTTTGAGGCTGACCTTTCCGGATATTGGAAGGCTATAATTTATTATCGTTGCCGGATTGAACGGATTCGGGTAGTTCTGTCCGAGATCAAAATCAACCGGAATACCTTCTGCATCCTCCACTCCCACGGGCGGCGAGTATGGCATCCAGTTGCGGATGATAAAGTCATAATTATACGCGGAAGTAGTATTGTCAAAGCGGTAGGGCCGGCCGGCAATATAAATAAAAGCGCCGTGGCCGTCTTTACGAATTCTGAAACCGGCATAATAGTTGGTAGTGTTATTATCATCAAATATGGCAACGCCCTCGGAAGTAGGAAGTAACGTAACAAACTGGTTCCTTGTATTGTTTGCGAGAGGAGCCATAGATACCAGGCTGTCGTGCAAAGGAAGTAACGGTGTTGTTATGTCAATAAGTCCCGTAACCGCCTGTATGCCTGCATAATTTATGATCGGTGAAGTCAGAAAATCCCCGCCCTGCCTGGTTGCCAGAAGGAAATGTCCTCCCGAAGTAACATAGTCAACAACCTGCTGGGCGTTCCAGAAAGCGAAATCACCGCCGTAGTTATTCCCAAACCAGACAACTCTCGGATAGAGGTTGAGAATATCTGTCGGTATCGCACGGTTAAAATATAAGGCTTTATCTACTTTAGGATTATTTTTATAATCAAATCCCTGATCACCAAACAGATCCCATACGTCAACATTGTGCTCCCCGAAGCCAGCGGAATTATTATAGAAGTTTGGCATCTCCGCGGGATATGTAGCATACTCAATTCCGTTCACGACAAGAATATCAGCACCAGCCTCAATCGAATTAATGTAACCTGACAAAATGCGTGTGTGGTAACTTGATCCGTCACCCGCGACTAACTTAACACTGAAGGCACCTCCAGAATTATAAGTATAACTTGGGTTTTGCGTGGTAGCATCAACCGTTCCGTCATTATCAAAATCCCACTGCCACGAATTAACATTGCTCCCCTGTGTGGTTGAGGAGTAATCGGTGAAATCAACTGTCAGAGGTACCGCGCCGAGTGTCCTGCTCGCCGCAAATGCGGAATTAAGACGCGAAGTTCTTTCAATATCCACTGCAGCAGACTGATAAATAAGTTTAGTATCCGTACGCTGAATGAATGAAACAATCCTGAGGCTATCAAAATTAACAAGTGACGTGAAATTTGCCGGCGGTAAATATAGGAATTCGTAAGTCACGGAATCACCCGGAGCAGGAATGTCCAGTGCCGTCCCCTTTGCATCGGGGAGCATCTTTCTTGAGATACTGTAAAAAACGGTTTCTCCGTTACTGCCGGGAGGCGCAGGGTAACGGATAGTTTTTTCCGTAAGCGCAACGAACAAACGGGTTTTTTCGAATGTGGTAACATCGCCGGTGTCTCTTATAACAGTAACCTTTACATTAATTACATTATTCGGGAAGAGTTCAGGTTTAATCAGAATATTAAAAGGGGAATATGCCGAGTTACCGCTGTTGACAGCCGCTTCGAGGGCAGACTGGCTGCCTGAAATGGTGCTGCCGTTGACCACTAACCAGGGTACTGAATTCACGGCGTATAATCCGCGCCTGATATTATTATCAAATGAGTTGAGTAAAAACATCGGATCAGACGCAGATGGCCAGTCAACGTTGTAAACAAGGTGGGTCATAAGTTTTCCCGCGACCATATTCAGGGTTGCGTTTGTATACCACGCATTATTCATACTTGCGCAGGGCGCACAGCCGGCATTGGTATATCTCTCAAGTATTGATAGGCGCGGAAACGCGAAGGATGCCGTACTGATAAGCAGCACCAAAAAAAGTGTAGTTGTTTTTTTCATTGATATTCCGGTTAAATGAATGAATAATAAAAGTTCTAATTTAGGATGAAATCGGAGAATATTCAAAGGGGGGAAGTGAAAAATTTAGTGGACTGATCTGAGGGCGGTTCAGCAGGTTGGGGATAAAAAGGCTCCCGTACCCGGCGGGAGCTTTTTATCACCTCTTGCAGATTATTTTATAAGTACTGCTTTTTTCAGTCCGCGGTAAGACGCGCCTGAATTTAATGATTTTACCTCAAGTTCATACAGGTATATACCTGACGGAAGTTCGCTCCCGTCAAAACGGACTGAGTGAATACCAGCGTCCTTGATTCCCTCGGCAAGGATAAACATTTCTTTACCCGTTATGTCATAAACTTTCAAAGTAACCCTGCTCAGATCACCGATCCTGTATCTGATATTAGTTTCCGGGTTAAAAGGATTTGGATAATTCTGAAGCAGTTCAAAGTTCCCCGGCTCTATGCCTTCGTCATTTCCCGCTGATGTTAGCAAGCCGCCTGCTCTTATTTTATAAACCCCGCCCATTACCGTTCCCGCGTAAATGTAATTGTTATCAGAGGCTAAACCGAGAACCACTCTCGCATCCAATCCCTCGTTCACGGCCGCCCAGTTATTTCCTCCGTCCGTTGACCTGTAAACTCCGCCGCCGAAAGTCCCCGCGAAAATATTTCTCTCTTTAACCATCAGAGCTTCTACATACAAATAATCGAGCCCGCTGTTCATCTGATTCCAGGTAAGGCCATTATCAGTAGACTTATAAACGCCCTGACCTGCTAAACCTGCGTATAGATCCCCGTCCATTTCAGTAATATCAAGTACATAACTCTCGGGCATCCCTGCTCCAGCCCAGGTCCAGGTTTGGCCCTCATTCTCAGATTTATAAACTCTGTTACCTGTTCCTGCGTAGACCGTTGTCCCCTTCATTCTAAGGACCCTCACATCAACTGATCCCAGTCCGGTTGAGGAGGGAGTCCAGGTTTGCCCATTATTTGTCGATCTGAATACACCGCCGCTGAATGTTCCTGCCAGAAGCACGTTTCCTGCTTTTATTAAGCTACGCACGTCAGGATCCGAAAGCCCGCTTATAGTCGTCTCCCAGCTAATGCTTGCTTTGGAACTCCGTGATACTCCCCACGACGTTGCCACGAAATATTCATTTTCAAGAATCAGCATATCGTTCACTTCCATTGATTCCAAACCATTATTCACCTCCTGCCAGTGAACTCCTCCGTCAGTGGACTTAAATAAGCCGGCACCACCATCAACAGAAACAAAAATATTATTCCCGTCAATTTTTACGAACCTTATCCCGTGATAGCTAAGCCCTTCATTTTTCTCCAGCCAGGAGTTGCTTTCATCAGTCTTAAGGTACACTCCGCCGTTTCTTGTCCCCGCTATTATTTTATTACCCCCCGAGATTAAAATGTTCACATACCTGAAGTTTAGCCCCTGATTTATTTGCGCCCAGTTGTTCCCCCCTGTTAAACACCGGTACACACCGCTGCCGGAGGTTCCCGCATAGAGGTAATCGCCGTGAACGGTGAGAGTCTGAACATACTTCCCATCAAGCCCGTTATTATTTTTCACCCAGGACTCACCGTGGTTTACGGAGCGGTAAACACCGTCAAAAGTAGCAATGAATACCGCATCATTTACAACTACAATGCTTTGTATAAAACGGCTGGTCAGACCGGCATTTGCTGCTGCCCACGTTTCACCCCTGTCTGCAGAAACATAAATTCCGTCGAACGTGCCGGCATAAAAGTATTCCCCTGAGAGTGCGATAACCCTTACCATTGATCCACCAAAATCTTCAGCGACTCTCTCCCAGGTATTCCCCTCATCCATAGATCTGTATAGCCCCTCATTCGTACCCGCGAAGGCAAAATCGCTGTTCGCGGCAAGCGACATAATGTAACTCCCCTCTAGTCCCGTATTACTCTCCTGCCAGTTCTCACCAATATCCGCAGAACGGAAGATACCTGTACTCGTTCCGGCGAGTATATAATTACCGGTTGAAACAAGCTGGTCAACAAATGAATTATTTAGACCGTTGATGCTTTGCGTCCAGGTCGCGCCCTCATCAATTGACCTGAAGGCTCCTCCTCCGGATGTCCCGGCTATAAGCACACCTCCCTGCGTAGTGAAAGAAACGACAGTGCTTCCGTATGGCCCTCCTGTTTTTTCCCACTGCGCGGAGGCATTGCCGAACAAGGCAAGAAAAAGGAAAATCGTAAACTGAAAAAGTATAATTTTTTTTGTCATGTTTATTACTCCATAATTATTAATGACGGATTAAAAAAATTAAATTTGCTATTGGTTAATTTCTATAACACACAGCACAAAGTTATGGAGTGAAGCCTGTGAAACGAAATTAAAAGAGATGAGAGGAACAGAAAGTTGACGAGCGGTTTTATATTAAGATGTTTTTGTCTCTTTATATGAACGTCCGCTTATCTGAAAAAAAATTAAAGGGCTTTATCGTTTAAGTTGACCGGGGAAATCTTATGTCCTCTTCTTTGCTAAGATGAAATCTGGCGCCGGTTCACTCAGACAAGAATATAACTTATTAATAATATAATCTGATAAAAAAAATCACTGCTAGTTTATCCAGTGAACTCCTTTTAATTCACGCTTAATGCCTCTGTAATATTTATACTTGGGATAACCAATAATAATTGAGGTTACGGCTTCATTACTTTCGGGAATATTAAAGAGCTTTTTCAGCTGAGGAAGTTTATTTACTGCAGGCGGAACCAGTCCTATGACCGTACTCCCAAGCCCCAGAGCCTGTGCCGCGAGCATAGCATAAGTAACAAATATATAAGAGTCTTCCTTATGTTCTTCCGAGTGCTTATCAGCGTGAAAGATCAGAAGAGTGTGTGCTCCCCTGGTAATACCGTCGTAATCGTAATTATAGTTTTTATACACCCCTTTTAGGATTCGCGGCAGAAGATGATTCCTGAGAGTGTTCATTCCGTCTTTTCCCTGCTTCAGCCTTATTACAGTTGATATCACCGGATTTTTAAGCCATCCAACCAGGTCATCATAAAACTTTGACATAAGAGGTAGCGCTTCCATAAGTTTTTCCCTCGAATTAACTACAGTGATCTCAACGTGATGATGTGAATCGCCGTGAGGAGCCTGAGAGACAGCATAGAGAATTTTATCAATTTCTTCTCTACTGACTGCACGCGGTTTGAAGCGTCTTACAGATCGCCGTTTTTCCGGCAATGAAAAGAAGCTATTGTCATCGGCAATTTCAAAAAAGTCATCTGAATAACTCATTCCTTTTGATATGACTGAGCCGGTCTTACAAACAGCCATACACTGCCCGCAACCCAGGCAGAGATGGAGAGTATCGGTACGGAAATTCACTTTTTTATCGGGACTGATTTCGAGGCAGAGGGCAGGGCATACCTTGGCGCATACGCCGCAGTTGTTGCAGGTACTTTTATCAATGAAGAATTCTTCCATAAAACACCTGTTAATAGTTTACTATGGTTAGAAAATATTTTTCTTAAAGTAAATTTATGGAAAATTAGCGGGAAAAATCTTCTCTATATATATAAACTTTATCGGATCAGTGAAGCCAAAGAAAAAACTTTCTTCCGGAATTATCTTAAGATCCATTTGCCCCCTTCACATTTACGCTTTTTATTCTCAGGTTCTTCCCATCTCCCATACAATTGATGTAATCTCAGTTAAGCTTCTTCGTGCCAGGTATTAAGTTTATTTTTTCTCTTCGTATTTTATATGATAGTCCAGAGCAACGAACGTATTCAATATTTCCGCAACCCTGAGTCTGTTCCGAAAATCTATTCCTAAATCCATCAGGAGGTATCTGTCGTGTCGGTCTGACAGATCTTAGAAAACAATATAAAACAGCAACAAACAATAATAAACTTGCATAATTGATAATATTTTATTATACTTCTTTATATTTTCGAGGATTTAAATGAAAACTAAAGAACTCTTCAGTTTCAGATTTTTCCCGTCTCTCCAAAACAGAGATGAGTACTTCGAGCAATTACTTAGCGAAGAAAAACCGCTGAGCAAATCACTAAATCTCGGCTTCTTCCTGCTGATCTTCGCTTTTGCCTATGGGGCAGCGATGGGGAGCTATCACAGCTTTGAGCAGGCACTGAGCGCGGCTCTCAAAGTACCGGTTCTTTTCGCCCTGAGCATCATCATCTGCATCCCCGCACTTTTTATAATCCAGTACATTCTCGGCTCCCGACTCAAACCTGTGCAGATGTTGAACATTATTCTGAGTGGGTTTGTTCTCATCACTGCAATAATGGTTTCGTTTATCCCAATTGTTATTCTTTTTCTCCTAACCGGTGGCGATTATTATTTTTTACAGCTCCTGCATATTGCGATATTTATTTTGTCGGGTATTTTCGGGATGAAGCATATTATTGATGCCCTGAGATATACTTGCGAAAATAAGGGTATTTACCCCAAAACAGGTGTGGAAGTCGCCAAATTCTGGGTGGTGATTCTTGGTTTAGTCGGGATTCAACTCGCTTGGAATTTACGTCCTTTCACGGGTGACTATGGAAAGCCATTCGCGCTCTTCCGGGAATACGAAGGCAATTTTTATTCGGCTATTATCTATTCATTTAATAAATTGCTTGAAGACGGAGATACACCTAAAAAAAGTTTTAATTATCCGCAGCCAATAAAAAAAGATTCAGTTTTCCTGACCCCTTAAGCATAAGACCTATGAATAATGATATAATGACACTCGAAGAAATTGCAGGCTACCTTAAAGTAAAACCTCAGACGATTTACACGTGGGCGCAGGAGAAGAAGATCCCTGCCGCGAAGATTGGTAAGGAATGGAGATTCAAAAAATCTCTGATTGATGAGTGGTTTCTTAGCCATATTGATGATAAGTTTAGCGAATTGATCGACTCGGTCCGGACAAAAGAGAAGAATACTGAAAATCAATAACGGCTCTTCCGGCTTCAAATTTTGATCGTTTCATTTTCCGGATTCAAGTATTCGTTTTTTATTTTCAAGTTCTTCCCACCTGTCATATAATTGTTGTATCCTCAATTTAGCTTCTTCGTGCCTGGCGTTTAGTTCTTTTGTCTGTCCGGCGTACTTTAGATGATAATCGGGATCCGCGAACATTGCTTCTATCCCGGCGGCATAAGTTTCAGCTTTTGAAATTTCTTCCTCGATTCCTTCAAGCTCCTTTTTTTCCTTAAACGAAAGTTTTTTCGGCGGCTGTTTTACGCGGGTATCCTCCCTCTTTGCTTTGGGCTGTCCGCTGTTCCTCTCTTCAATTACCAGTTTTCGTTTTTCGAGATAGTAGTCATAGTCCCCTTCGCTGATGTATAATTCACCGTCTCCTTCAAAAGCAATTATCCTGTCGCATACCCTGTTAAGGAAATAACGGTCGTGGCTGACGATAAGCACACATCCTTCAAAACCGAGTAATGCTTCCTCAAGTATTCTTAGAGTCGGCAGGTCAAGGTCGTTGGTGGGCTCATCAAGGATAAGAAAGTTCCCTCCGTTCATTAGAATTTTCGCGAGTGTCAGTCTGCTGCGCTCGCCTCCGGAGAGTTTACCGACTTTAGTATTTATTCTATCATCAGAAAAGAGGAAGCGCCGGAGGTATGTCCATACCGCGATCTTTTCCTTTCCGAACTGTACCAAATCACTCCCGCCGCTGATCGCTTCGATCACTGTATCATCATCATTCAGTATCAGCCTCTCCTGGTCAATGTAGTTAAACTTAGTATTTTCCCCTACTTCAAGCTGTCCCCGGTCCGGTTCCTTCTGCCCCATTATGATCCTGAGCAGTGTGGTTTTTCCGATTCCGTTTTTACCGATGATTCCCGTTTTCTGTCCGGGGAGAAAATCAATGGAAAAACTTTCAATAAGCTTCTGCTCACGGTAACTGAACCAAACCGATAGGAGGCTTAGTACCTTTTGCCCCAGCCTTTCAGCGGGCGGGATTATGAGGTTAACATCAATATCCTGCTCCGGCGCCTTCTGCGAAGCTATTTCTTCATATTGATCCATACGGCTTTTTGCCTTAGTTCTTCTCGCCTTAGGCCCGCGCATTACCCAGTCGAGTTCACGCCGCAAAAAGTTTTGCCGTCTCCGCTCCTCGCTATTCTGCGCCGCGAGGCGTTCGGTCTTGGCAAGTAGATAATCGGTATAATTTCCCTGGTGAGAATAGAGCCCGCCTTTATCCAGTTCAACTATCCTTGTCGCGATCCGGTCAAGGAAGAACCTGTCGTGCGTTACAAAAAGACAAGTGCCCCGGAACTTTAAGAGGAAGTTTTCTATCCATTCGATCGCTCCGGTATCAAGGTGGTTGGTCGGTTCATCAAGTATAAGTATGTCGGGCTTTGAGATGAGCGCCCTGCAAAGAGCGGTGCGCCTTTTTTCACCTCCGGAAAGGTTTATAATTTTTTTCTCCGGGTCGGGAGCGTTCAGCGATTTGATCAATATATCTATATCCCGTTCAAGATGCCAGCCGTCGCGGTGCATTATCGCTTCTTCCAGAAGGTGTTTCTTCGGAGATTCAAAAGGGAGCAAATTATACTCAGCGATGAGTTCGATTAAGTCGCTCGCGCCCGAAAGAATATTTTCATATACATTTTTTGTTTCATCAAGCGTAAACTCCTGCGAAAGAAAACCAATCTTTATCCCTTTCCGGTTGGTAACTTCACCAGAATCGGGAGGCAGTAAACCGGCAAGTACTTTCAGTAATGTGGACTTTCCGGCACCATTCCGCCCAAGCAGCCCTATCCTGTCCCCTTCGTGTATTGCAAGCGATACACCGTCAAGAACAATCTGCTCTCCGTACTCAACCCGGAGCTCTTTCGCGGTGAGAATAACAGGAGAAGTTTCAACCGGCATAAATAACCGGGAAAGTTAAAGAATATTTTAAATACATTATTCCGACAGATAGAATCGTGGGATAATAAAATCAACCACGGGAGATTTTTAAATAGATAATTGATTAAACTGAAGTGAAAAATAGGTAATCAAATTTAACCTTCAAAATTTGACTCTGACGGTTATTCTGATTATTTTTACCCATTAATAAAAGGTGAATATATGAACTGGACGTTTATATGGCTGTTACTTTTTTCATTCTTCTTAAACGCATTTGCCGGCGTGTCTCTGCCAAATACCGAGGTAAAAATCCTCCTTTCGGGTTTTATCAATCACTCTTCATATTATGTCTCGTTTAACTTGTACATAAATCAGTCGGATTCATTTACTATTCCCACTGATTTTAAGACTGAAAACGCACTGCGGGCGGCTAAGATTAAATGCCGGTTCAGAAATGAGATCACTAAGCAGCAAGCGATAATCATTCCTAAGCACATAATTATAAAAGACAAAAACAACAGCAGAATAAACGACAGCGACCAGTCAGTTCTTACTCCTGAAAATTCACCTTATTTATTCGAAGTTGTTTTTAATCTGCCGCTGCAGAGCAGGGAAATTGATACGTGGGTTTTTGGTTCGGTGTTCAGGTACGACCCTGCCGCGAATGATTTATATTCTGATACAACCCAATCAAGGTTGCAGCAGGGGGCTCAGATCGGCACGGCAATTAATTGCTTTGACCAGCTTTACGCGAAAAAGTTAACACGTTTTGAGCAGGGAGACGACTTCATCTCGCTGATGATAGATCTTTCGCATCACAAATTATATTCCCCCGATGACAAGGCATCATTTTTATTTCTTAAATCCGCATCTCTTTACGCAACAGGGAGCCCCGACGCAGAAAGAAGGCTGAAAAGCGAACTTTCCTCCCTACTGATTGCCACCGCCGATAGCTTTGCAAATATCGGAAAATTAACAGATGCTAACAGCCTTTACCTAACGGCTTCGGAATTAGCGCCTCTCTCACCCGAATACAGCCTGAAACTAAACTCGTTCAACGCAGAAAAACTAAAAGCTTATCTCGGAACTGCTTCTTCATTAATACCGGGTGGGCATAGTTTTTATGTTGGGGAGTATTTAAAAGGCTCGCTATATCTGATGCTGTTTGGCACAGCTGTTTTACTTGCTGACCGTTATTCAGACTTAAAGGAAAGTAATGCGTCGTTGAGCAGGCATTACAAAGCATTAATTCCCACTGCGGGAAACGATAATTTGGCATTCACCAGGCTTTATCTTCAGTACGCGGATAAGGCGAACAACTACGAAAAGTATTCCAGGCTTTGCAAAGCTGCGGCGGCGGGAGTGATCGCGGCCGGAATCTATGAGGCGGTATACGGAGTGTATAAATTTTATAGCCCGACAAGTGATAGCCGCTTTTTTGAACTATCATTTGGCGCCCTCCCGGAGCATTACAGGATAATGCTGGCAGCCCGGTTCTGATAATCGTATCTTTAATGCAATGATATCAGCTTCCTGGTCGCTGAATATGAGCCGGCAGTAAGACGCAGGAAATATACTCCCGAAGCAAGCCCGTTAACGCGCACAACGTGGCTTCCGCTACGATAGATCCCATATGCCGGCACGTTCACAATTTCTCCGCAAACGTTGTAGAGAGTAACAGTAACGTGCATTTCTTCCGGCAAATAAAAAGATACCTCCGTTTGCCCCCGGAATGGATTCGGATAATTCTGATAGACTACCGGAGTCACGGCTGTTTCTCGCGCAATATCTTCAGCGCCCGCGATAAGCCCGTATTTCTGCTTCATCGCGATGATTCTTTCGTATGCCTCATCAATCCGCGACTGTGTAATCCTCCCCTGCAGCACCGCCTGCTCAATTATATTAATTACTCTCCGGGTGAGAGAAATATTGCTACTAAGCGTTGCCGTATACAATAGTATATCGTTCCCTGCCCTGATCGCGAGCTCCACAGCCTCCGTGAATGTATAGTTCTGTGTAATCGCCGACATACCCATCGCGTCAGTAATCACAACTCCGTTAAACCCTATACTGTCCCTCAACAGCTGAGTCGCGGCTTTATGAGAAAGACTGGCGGGGTAAACCGAATCTATTCCCGCGTGGTAGAGATGACCGGTCATAACAAAATCCGTGAATCCGTCCGCAACAAGCCGCTTATAGGGAATTAGTTCATCGCTGCTCCAGGTATTGGTAATGTCGGTGAAACCGAGGTGAGAATCCTGAAGCGCGCTCCCGTGTCCGGGATAGTGTTTCAGCGAGACGGCTATTTTCTTTTTATTAAACTCATCAGCAAACCACTTGGTATGATAGTATACGCTCTCAGGCACAGCGGAGTAACTGCGTTCAAGTTTTCCGATGGCAGGACTGTTTGGATTTACATTTACATCCGCCACCGGAGCAAGATTGACATTAAAGCCCGACTGCTGCAGCCACCCTGCCATTATTGCAGCCATTCTTCGGGTCGAATCTTCTTTATTAAAGATATAACCGAGTTTGTACGCAGTATAAGATGTATCGAAACCGTTCGACCTGTTCAGACGCGCAACCCTTCCCCCCTCCTGGTCAACCGCGATAAACGGTGGGGTTGAAGCGAGCATCTTAATTGTATCATTCAGAAACTTCACCTGGGAGGGATTTGAGATATTTCCCGCGAATAAGATCACCCCGCCTAAATTAAGATTCCTGAGATCTGATTTAATTGTATCGTGAAGCCTGGTACCTGTAAATCCCGTCCAGACCATCTGGCCGATTTTATACCGTAGACTCTGGGCGTTAGAATTATAACAGGCCAGAAAACAAAAAATTATAAGCGACAGGAATCGAAATTTCATATTAAATATATTATTATTCAGTTTTTTTCAGGAGAATTCCAAATCCCTGGAATTCAGGTAATATGGTTTATAAAGGCATCTATTATTAAAGACGTGTAATTAAAATTTTTTCTCATTCTGTTTTTCCCTTTTGATGACCTGTTAATACAGCCATCAGAGAGCACCCAGTCAGCAGTATTAAAATTTCCCTCATCATCATAGTATTCTAAAAGTTTTACCCTGTACCCATTCTCCTCCAATAGACTGCGTAACTGCTTATAATTATACAGCACCCTGTGTGTTTCACTCCCTAAACCGGTTCCACCGGGTTCAACCATCGCGATGTAATCCAGAGAAGGATGTTTCCCGTCGGGTACCGCAATCCTGATATATCCGTCCCGGGCGAGATTGCTCTTACAGTGCTTAAAGATTACTTTGGCTTCTGAAGCCGTAAAATGTTCGAGCACGTGTTCCATCAATATAGCATCCGCTTTTTTCCCCGCCATCCAATAATGCCAACTATCCTCATTAAGAATGTTAAAATAAGGATATTCCAGAGGAATCCAGCCGCGTTGAAAAATTCCGCTCGCCCCCGGAACTATACGGAGTTTTCCATTGACACCAGGATACCTTAGCCTTAACCATCCGTAAATCGCGAATGGCAGAGTATAAACCGCGTGACGGAAACTTTCGAACGCCGGGAACTTTACTCTGATAAATTTCAGGATGAAGCGCATTGAACAAAACAATAAACAGAGAAATAGGGTATTCTAATCAAGTACTCACGTAAAGAGCATCTGCCCGGTTTTGTGCCGGAGGATAAGCGGCTGAAGCGGAGTGCAGATAATCATAAATCTAATAATTGTAAGCAGTAATATCGTTTTATCATTAATTATGCTTTCGCGGCTACTTATCGGAAACAGGCGGATGATACTTTACCGGGATCATCACTTCAAACGCAGCGCCTCCGCCAGCGTGGTTCCGGGCGCTTAGGCTTGCATTCAGGAGGTCACCCATTTCCTTGCATAACCTGAGGCCTAATCCTGTTCCTTTTTCATTATTCGTCCCTCTTTTAGGCTGAATTTTATTAGTGAACAGATCCTCCATCAATTCTTCGGGTATCCCTTCTCCGCTATCGGCGATTTTCAGCGACACGGTTTCACCCGAACGCACTGCTGATATATTTATCTCTCCTCCGGCAACAGAATACTTTATCGCGTTTGAAAGTAAGTTTCTGACGATCAGATTCAGTATTTCCTTATCCGTATGAACATCTATAAAATCATCGCCGCTGTAACGGATAGTGAGGCTCTTCTTTGCCGCAGTTGAATTGTTGAGGGAAATAATTCCGTCTATCTGAGCTTTAAGGTCGAATGATTCGGCGTGTACTTTTATCCTTCCGGTATCAAGCGTTGCCCACGAGAGAAGATTCTCAAGAAGGTTCTGAAGGCTCTGGGTAAGCAGGTATGATTCGCGCGCGAAATAATCAAATTTTTCACCGGAAAGCCCGTCACGTTCTTTCGCAATGATTTCCACCATTCCAAGAAGCGTAAACAGAGGGCCGCGAAGATCGTGTGCAATGATCTTAAAAAACTTCTCCCTGTCCCTGATAAGGAAATTAAGTTCCTCATTCAGTTTCTCGAGTTCCTCTTTGCTCTTCTTAAGATCACGGTTAACCGCGTCAAGCTCTTTATTCGATCGTTGCTTGTTTCTATAGGCAATGATTGTAACCGCTGTGATAAGTACGAGCAGAACGATCGTAATGAGAAGGTATATCTTAATCATTGAATCCTTTTCGTTTATCTCCCGTAGGGACTCAATCTCTTCTTCGCGTTTTTCCGCCTGGTAGACTGCCTCAAGTTCCCGGATTTTTCGTGTATTGTCCGCTGAGTACAAGCTGTCATTATAATCCAGGTACAACTTATGCTGTTCAAGTGATTTTTTATAATCACCCTTTTTCTCATATACCGCGGAAATTGCCTTATAGATGGCGACCAATCCCCTCAGGTCATTGAGGCTGTCACGAATCCGTCTGGCTTCATTTAAATACACGAGGCTTTCATCATATCTTTTAAGATCTGACAGCGCTCCTCCGATATTGGCAAAAGAGCCTGCAGCGCCTCTTACGTCGTTAATCCTTTTCTTTAGTTCGAGAGACTTAAATGAATATTCAAACCCTTTGTTGTCTTCATTCAGGAACCTGTAAAGGAGGGCAATATTTTCATACGCTCCTGCCTGTCCGCGCAGGTCTCCGGTTTCAATATAGATTTTCTCCGCTTTACGGGCGTAATCCATCGCCAATATATAATTTTTGACGTTTATCAGGATGATAAGTTCGTGAGTGTAGATATCGGCAAGGACAGATTTATCTGTAAGCGGTGCGGCAGTTTCCATCGCAATTCCATTATACTCTAAAGCCTTCTTTGTATCTTTTAATATATAGTAGAGTATTGCCAGATGAGTATATCCCTTAGCAGTTTCGAGGATGTCGCCGGTTTCGCGGGCGATTCTTAATCCGGTTAAATAATGCTCCATCGCGGTTTGAAGATTACTTGCCAGCGCGGCATTCCTCCCTGCCTGAATGTATAACGCCCCAAGTATCTCCTTCTGCCCTTCCTTGCTGGCCTTTTCAATGGTATTCGAAAGCAGGCGCTCCGCTTCACGGTGGCGTGAGAGGGAGATGAGGCACTCAGCCTTTGCACCGGCCACTTTGTAACTGAGCTGAGCATTGCGCTGTACTTCATCGGAAAGAAGAGCTGTTTCCGCGAGTAAATATGTTCTGCCCGGATCCGCGGCAACTAACACTCTTAGATTGCTGATAAGCGGGCGGGCGATGTTTCCTTTTCCGGTACTCTCAAGTGATAATAGCAGGCTGTCCGGATTAATGGTTTGCGAAAAGAGAACCGCGGACGAGAACAATATCAGGAAGAGAGACTTAAGCAGGGTTCCGGTGTAAATAACTTTCTCCTGGGTTTCTGCGAACATTTATATTCTTTTGAAGAAGAACAAATTTTTATAAATTATCCCTCAAAATACATTCAAAATATCATCAATACAACATTAATAATGAACAAGAACTACGACCCCAGAATGCACACCGCGGAGCATATTCTGAACGGAACTATGGCGAAAATGTTCGGCCGCGGCAGGGCTTTCTCCGCCCACATCGAAAAAAAGAAATCCAAATGCGACTACCGTTTCGACCGCGGACTGACGGCAGAAGAACAGCAGATAATCGAGAATAAGGTAAATGAAGTTATCTCACAAAACCTGCCGGTATATGAGGACTTTATGCCAAGAGGAGAAGCGGAAAAAACTTTTAACCTGGAGCGGCTGCCGGATGAAGCCGGAGATAATATCAGGATAATCAAAGTTGGTGATTATGACGCCTGCCCCTGCATAGGCACTCACGTGAATAATACATCGGAGATCGGAATGTTCTCCATTATCAGCAGTTCTTTTGAAGAAGGAGTGATGAGGCTCAGGTTCCGGCTTAGGGACGAATAAATAAAAACGCCCCATTGCTGGGGCGCATAAAAAATAAAAAAGGAACTTCAATACCCCCGAATACTCTTTTACCTAACTGAAGCTTGAAACAATCCCATCGGTTGACTGTGAGCGGGCGTGTATCTCATTCAGTTTCTGTATCATCCGGAGTATTTCAGACCGCCTCACATCAATGATCTGACCGAGGAAATCCTTTATTTCGGGTGAATTGCATTCGTCGAAAACTTCTTCGTAAAAGCGCACAGTAGCGGTTTCTCTTCGAAGAGCCTCATTCAACATTGCGCAGGAGTTCCTGCAGGTGTGCTGGCATTTTAATTCTGAGTCGGTCATATGGATATCCGTTTTTTATGCGTGTACGTTTAGTTGCTCTGCGGCCATTTCTTTACCGCGCAGTATAGCTTTTTCATTCAATGGTATCGTGTGGTGATGCCTTTCTGGCAGCACTTTCTTCAGCGCGCCGAGTACGCTTTCGAGCGCGACAAGCGGTTTCATTTCAAGGAACGCGCCAAGCATTATCATATTCGCGATCTGCTTTTTGTTCATCTTATTCGCTTCTTCGATAGCCGCTATCTTAAGCACGGTAATGTCCGTCCTTGTAGGAGCGGTAATCACTGTGGAAGCTTCATAGATCAGAACCCCTCCCGGTTTGATCGCCGCTTCAAATTTTTCCATTGAGGGCTGGTTCAGGATAATCCCCGAATCATACTTTGATATTATCGGGGAACTAATCGGGCCTTCCGAAATTATGACGATACAGTTGGCGGTACCGCCGCGCATTTCAGGGCCGTATGATGGCATCCAGCTTGTTTCTTTATTGTCAAACATCGCGGCATAAGCAAGGGTCTGGCCCATTGAGAGGACACCCTGTCCGCCGAAGCCCGCGATAATTATTTCATCAGATTTGTACATAGTAATATCTCCTTTAATTCTTTCCCGGCACTTTCAGGTCGCCGAGCGGATACATAGGAAGCATGTTGTCTTCAAGCCACTTTATCGAATCAGCCGGGTTAACTCTCCAGCCTGAAGGACAGTTGGAAACTATCTCTACAAAACTGGTGCCCTTGTGAAGCTTCTGGTACTCAAAAGCATTCCTGATCGCTTTTTTGCATTTACGGACGGCGTTCGGGGTATGCACTGCCTGCCGCGTTACGTAATAAGCGCCGGGCAGATGCGCAACAAGATCCGTCATCTTAAGCGGGTGTCCCATTGCTTCAACTTCCCTTCCGTAGGGACTGGTTGAAGTGATCTGGTGGCATAAGGTTGTGGGAGCCATCTGGCCGCCGGTCATTCCGTAAATTGCGTTGTTAATAAAAAATATGGCAATGTTTTCGCCGCGGTTTACCGTATGGATTGTCTCCGCGGTACCTATAGCAGCAAGGTCTCCGTCACCCTGGTAGGTGAAAACATATTTTTCGGGGAGCAGTCTTCTGATACCCGTGGCAACAGCGCAGGCTCTGCCGTGAGCAGCTTCCTGCATATCAACCATCATATAATGATAGGCGAATACAGAGCATCCTACCGGCGCCACACCGATTGTCTGCTCCTCTATTCCCATCTCTTCCACAACTTCCATAATGAGGCGGTGTGCTACACCGTGCCCGCAGCCCGGGCAGTAGTGGAACGCGGTATCGCTCAGAGTATGCGGTTTTTCGTAAACCAGTTCAAGGTCTTCTAATACTGTATTGTCTTCCATTGTCAACTCCTAATCCTGTAATGCTGCTGATTTTTCTTCGATCTGTTCAAGCACCTCAAGTATCTCTTCCGGCGTCGGGATGATGCCGCCCATTCTGCCTTTGAAAAATACTTCTGTCTTACCGTTCACCGCGAGGCGAACGTCTTCTACCATCTGTCCGGAATTCATTTCCACGTCAAGGAAAGCCTTCGCGTGACCGGCCAGCTGGTTTATCCTCTCATAAGGGAACGGGAACAGCGTCTGCGGGCGCAGCAAACCTGCTTTAATTCCTTTTTCGCGCGCAAGATCTACAGTCTTGCGGACGATCCTCGCGCTGAGCCCGTACGCAACCAGGATATACTCAGCGTCTTCGATCTGGTATTCCTCATAACGCACTTCGTTTTCCATTATCGTCTTATACTTAGCCTGCAGGTGAAGGTTTATCTCCTCCATCTTTTCAGATTGTATATGCAATGATGTAATGACGTTGGGGCCCCTCTCCTTCGGTTTACCGGTGGTAGCCCAGGGCGGAACTGTTTTCGGGAGCGAACCCTCGGCACGGAGGTCAACTTTCTCCATCATCTGTCCGAGCGCGCCGTCGGCGAGTATCATCGCCGGGTTACGGTATTTTTCCGCGAGTTCGAACCCGAGGAAAACAAAGTCAGCCATTTCCTGCACTGAAGCCGGGGCAAGAACGATCAGGCGGTAGTCTCCGTGTCCGCCTCCCTTAACAGCCTGGAAATAATCTCCCTGGGAAGGCTGAATGGTACCAAGGCCTGGGCCGCCCCTGTTGATGTTCGCGAGCAGGCAGGGGAGTTCAGCGGAAGCGATATAGGATAATCCCTCCTGCATAAGGCTTATACCGGGGCTTGAGGAAGTGGTCATTACCCTTCCGCCTGCACCCGCGGCGCCATAAATCATATTAATTGCTGCAACTTCGCTCTCAGCCTGAAGCACTACTCCGCTTCTGTGCGGCACTTCAACTGTGAGGTATTCGAGTATTTCAGACTGAGGAGTGATCGGGTAACCAAAATACCCGTCCATACCGGCGCGAATTGCCGCCTCGGCAAGGGCTTCATTACCCTTCATCAGTTTTACTTCACGTGGTTTTAATTCTCTTTTTTCCATAATCACAAACCTTAGACAGCTTTCTTCATAGATGATTTTGACTGCCTGAAAACGGTAAATACCGCGTCGGGACAAACAAGCGCGCAATTGGTGCAGCCTGTGCAGGCGTCATTCTTTAACTGGATGAACTTATAGCCCTTAAGGTTAATATTATTTGTGAGGGCAAGGCAGTCCTGCGGACAGGCGCTGATGCACAGTTCGCATCCCTTGCAGAGTTCGGTAGCTATTTTAACTGTTCCTTTTATCATAATAACAATTCCTTAAAATGTAATTAGTTCTTAACATTCAATTAATGTGCCACAGTAAAAAAGCCGCTTTTTCTCACTTAAACGGGCTTATTCCGCTGTGATTTATTCAGAATGGGAGATGCTTTCGCGTTGTTTTACCGTTTCCGAGAAAAATAATGCGACTATTAATAATTGATAAAATGAAATATTTAGCAGAATAAGAGAAGGATTTGGAGATTTACCGGTGTAAATCCGGGCAGGTAACGCAAAGTAAATCCGTCCGCCGGGCGTAGAAAACCGCCCGGCTGAGACGGGATTTAAATTTATTTCATCAGGTCAGCGAGCGATTTCGCGTTCATCTTGGAAGCAACGGTCGCAAGGTCGCCGGTGGTTTGCCTGAGGCGCTCGGCAAGGTTGCTGAGTACATAAAGGATAATATCGGGGTGAGTCTTTATCTCATCCTCAATGCTTCCTTCTATTTCAATAAACTCACTGTCGGTGAGCGCAATAATAGTAGCAGAACGCGGAGTGTGCAGTATCGCGCTGATTTCACCGACTACCGTTCCCGGTTCAGTGTACTCGGCGAGTTTCGTGCCGTCTTTATAGATTCCTACTTTTCCCTGTATAAGGATAAAAAATTCCGTGCCAACGCTGTCCTGCCGGAGTATGATGTCTCCGGCGTTAAATTTTTTCATAATTGTATCTTTTCTTTCGTAATAAGTCTAATAAAATCAATAATAATATAACAATTTATGTTATTTAAGGTCAGTTTTTAATTTTTCCTTGAAATTTTTTGTGAACTTATCCAGTTTAGGGCGGATCACAAAACTGCAGTAAGGCTGCATCTGGTTGTTATCAAAGTAATCCTGGTGATACTCCTCCGCTTTAAAGAATACCGTAAAAGGGCTTACCTCAGTTACAATGGGATCCTTAAATACCCCTGATTTCCCCAGTTCTTCTTTATACCTCAATGCCAGTTCCTGCTGTACTGAATCGTGATAGAATATCGCCGACCTGTACTGTGTCCCCACATCCGCTCCCTGCCTGTTAAGTGTAGTCGGATCGTGGGTAGAGAAAAACACTTCAAGCAGGTCGGAGAAAGAAATTTTCTGCGGATCATACACCACCTGGCATACTTCCGCGTGACCGGTCCTGCCGCTGCATACCTGCTCGTACGTAGGGTTAGCAACCTGTCCACCCGAATACCCGGAGATGACTTTATGCACTCCCTCAAGCCTCTGAAACACCGCTTCAACGCACCAAAAACACCCTGCCCCGAATGTGGCAGTTTCATATTTACCTGAAAAATTCATATTGTCCTTTACTTTTTTTAACGGTCCTTTCTCCTGCGCGCACGCGCTGAAAGAACCGGCAAATATAATCAAAATTAAAAATCTAAATAGTATACTCATTCCGCAATATAACCTGAATGCTTTATGAATAAAATCCCAAATTGAAAGAAAACGTTCCCGGAAATAATTAAAAATTATGAATGATTGAATCCCACACCCATTTTCTTCTTCCTGCCTTCCAATCAAAATTGGATCACAGATGACACAGATATTCATAGATGACCACGGATTTTTGGTTAAGAGGATATGCCCGGCAGCTTTCAAAAACCTTTAGTTAGATGAATTTCAATCCTAATTAAAAGTTCTTTGCGGTCTTTGCGTCAGCTTGGCGTCTTTGCGTGGGAGCGGTGTTCTTTAGGCTAAGCTTGAACGATAGCGGAGTACCGGTTCATTAACCAGATAATGCCATCCCTCCGGGATTCGGGGGTTGGTGATGAGTGCGAGGGTTATAGTAATGTCATCCCTTCGGGATTTTGAAAAGCGCGTGGATATCGTAACCGGTTCATCTCTTCCTGTTTTTTCTTTCCCGCCTTCCAATCAAAATTGGATCACAGATGACGCGGATTTTTTTTAGTTCAGTGTTAATCCCACCCCACCAGGTTTATTAAGATTTTTTAGTGATCCTGAGTTAGTTCTTCAGCGATAAGTTCAGCCTGTTTTAATACGGTTTCCGTTGCGAGCATCTGCATATCAGGAGGATAGCCGTATTTCCTGAGAATTCTTTTAACAATCACTTTTAGTTTTGAGCGCACGCTCTCTTTTATTGTCCAGTCAATAGACGCGTTCTCTTTTACCTTTTGATATAAAACAACCGCGAGTTCGCGAAGCTTATCCTTTTCCATAACCTGCCGCGCGCTGTCGTTATTTGCTATGGCAGTATAAAACGCGTACTCATAATCAGATAATCCCATCTCGCCCGGCTCTTTATCCATATCGCGGATTTCCCTGGAAATGGAAATCAACTCCTCAATCACTTCGGCAGCAGTTAAAATCTTTGCGTGATATTTTTTTATGGAATCTTCAAGCATTTCCATAAGCGAACGGCTTTGTATAAGGTTAACCTTTGTGCGGGATTTTATTTCATCATTAAGCAGTTTCTTTAAGAGCTCAAGAGCGAGGTTTTTATGCTCCATATTTCTGACTTCCATCAGGAAATCATCAGAGAGTATGGATATATCGGGTTTCTTCAGTCCTGCCGCGCCGAATACATCTATTACATTCTCAGTCACAAGCGCTTTGTCAATTACCTGCCGTATCGCCGTCTCGATTTGCCAGCCGCTCTTTCCTCTGCCGGTGGAATCAAATTTTACTAACCGCGACTTGACCGCCTGAAAGAAAGCAACTTCGTCTTTCACATCCATTGCCTGTTCGTGAGGCACCGCAATTGAAAAAGCGCGCGATAAGGCGGTGACTTCGTCAACGAACCTCTTTTTGCCGTCATCAAGCCCAAGGATATGTTCTTCCGCGGCTAATATCAGCGAGAGTTTTCTGCCTGTATCAGCTTCAAAATATTCTTCATAAGCAAAACCGTGGAACATCTGAGAAACAATTTCCAGCTTTTCAAGCATAAGCCGGACCGCACTCTCCTGTGTTTCCGCGGGGTCTCCCTTGCCTCCGGCGGAAGAGTAGAACGAAAGCGCGTTTTTCAAGTCAGATGCAATGCCGAGATAATCAACTATCAGCCCGCCGGTCTTGTCTTTATATACCCTATTAACACGCGCGATTGCCTGCATCAGGTTATGCCCCCTCATCGGCTTATCAATGTAGAGCGTATGAAGCGGTGGGACGTCAAATCCAGTGAGCCACATATCCCGCACGATAACAAGTTTTAACTCATCTTCGGGGTCTTTCATTCTGTCAGCTAAGGTGCGCCGCTGATCTTTTGTCGTGTGATGCTTTGATATTTCAGGCCCATCAGAAGAGGCAGAAGTCATTACAACCTTTATCATTCCTTTTTTCAGGTCAGCACTGTGCCACCCGGGTTTAAGTTTAATAATGGCGCTATAGAGTTCCGCCGCGATTCTGCGCGACATTGTAACGATCATTCCCTTACCATCCAGCACTTCCTGTCGGCGCTCAAAATGCTCAATTATATCCGCCGCGACGTGATCTATTCTGTCGGCGCTTCCGATAAGAGCTTCAAGCTGCGTCCACTTTGCTTTCGCCTTCTCTGTTTCGGAGAGTTCATCCTGCTCAAGGTCTTCATCAAGTTCCTCAACAAGTTTCCTACCTTCGTCTGTGAGAGCAATCTTCGCGAGGCGGCTCTCGTAATAAATTCTTACCGTCGCGCCGTCGTTAACAGCCTGTGCTATATCATAAACATCAACATAGTTACCGAAAACAGCCGGAGTATTAATGTCTGTATTCTCAATCGGCGTGCCGGTAAAACCAAGATAAGTAGCGTTGGGGAGGGCATCGCGCATATATTTGGCAAAACCGTAAACAATTTTTTTACCGATGATCCTGCCGCCTTCCCCCTTGTCATCGATTGTTTTTGCCTTAAAGCCGTACTGCGTCCTGTGCGCTTCATCGGCAATAACAATAATATTCTTCCTGTCCGAGAGCTTCTCGTAAACGTTTCCCTCTGCCGGCTGGAATTTTTGTATTGTTGTAAATACAATTCCGCCGGATGCCACTTTCAGGAGAGTCTTTAATTCCTCCCGGTTTTCCGCCTGCGCCGGTTCCTGCCTTAAAAGTTGTTTTGACGCCGCAAAGGTATCGAATAGCTGATCATCGAGGTCGTTTCGGTCGGTAATGACAACAATAGTCGGATTATCCATCTCGAGCACTATCTTGCCCGTATAAAAAACCATCGAGAGTGATTTGCCTGAACCCTGTGTGTGCCATACCACGCCTCCCTTTCTGTCTCCGGCCGGCTGAGATTTCACTCCTCGTACTCCATAGCTTTCAGGCGATTCCTTAACCATTTCATCAGAATCAACCTCGGCATTCTTCACATATCCCGATGCCCTGAGAGTTGATTCCACTGCTCTGTTCACCGCGTAATACTGATGATATGCCGCGAGTTTCTTAACGGTGTGAATTGTAATGACGCCCGATTCTTTATCTTCTTTTTTTGATTTTTCAAAGACTATGAAATGCCTCATCAGGTCAAGGATGGTTTTCTTATCAAGCATTCCTTTTATTAAAGTCTCAAGCTGCCCTGTAAGTGACGAGGCTTCAATCTTTCCGTCCGAAGATTTCCACGCCATAAAGCGGCTGTAATCCGATGAGATTGTTCCTGCTTTTGCCTCAAGGCCGTCAGAAATTATCAGGAAACCATTGTAAGTAAAAAGGGATGGGATTGCCTGTTTATAAGTTTCAAGCTGATTAAATGCGGAAAAAACCGTGGCGTTCTCATCAGCGGGATTTTTAAGTTCGATAACAATCAGCGGTAAGCCGTTAACAAATAACACAATATCAGGGCGCTTATTTACCCCGTGCCCGGCGGATACATTATCCTCAATTACCGTGAATTGGTTCACTGCGAGGAAATCATTATTCTCAGGATTCTCAAAGTCAATCAGCCAGACTATATCGCCGCGAGTATATCCTCCCTTTTGATAATCAATTTTAATACCCTCCGTAAGCATCCTGTGGAAGGTTTCGTTGTTGGCAATGAGTTCGGGAGAGTTGATGCGGCTTACCTGCTTTATCGCTTCTTCCAGCTCACCGGAGGGTACCGAAGGATTGATCCGCGCAACCGCGCTTCTCAGCCTGTCAGTAAGAACCACTTCCCCAAATGACGCGCGCTCCGGCGTTTCGCTGTCGGGTGCAATATCCGGACCGTAAATGTAACCATAGCGATGCCGCTCAAGCAGAGCGATGGCGTATGATTCTATTTCGGATTCGGTGATTTTAATGGACATAAGTCACCACTTCGGGAATGTGCATTTTTTACACATTGCTTTTTTTATCCGCTTATTCATTTTTGTTTGTGTAACAGGAATCATATAGAAACCCTGACTTCTCCGTTCATCAGCTTCGGCAGTAATGTATCGCGAAGTTTTTCGAGAGAACTTATTTGATTCTTGTTATCTAATAACCTAAAAAAGTAATGACTAATTGATTTTTCAAATTTCAAAATTTCTGGTTCGAACGGAATTAAAACCTTAATTTCCTTAAAGGTGTATGTTGTTATAGTATCAAATACAGATCCATAAGCAGAAGATTGAAGTTCTTCTACAATGTGATTGATTAATAGATAAACAAAGAAGAAACAATTAGATGTTTTGGGTAAAATACCGTAATTAGATTGACTGAAAGCCATTGGTTCGGCGAGTAAGCAATATTTGCCAACTGTTCCTCTTGCAGAAATAACAGTTGAATATTTAGGCAACAATTTGGCAGAGCTATTATTTAAACCGTCTTCAGAGATAAACTTTTCTGTTCCAAGAATAAAAGATTTATGATTTGTGGCAATATCACCTCCTGAAATCCAGCATATTTTGCCATCCCAGAAATCAGGGACAGATGTTTTTGGTGTGCCGCCACCGATTAATTGGATTAGTTCAAGAAGACTACCTTCATGCCATTCATTATTAGCACCTTCCACAAACCACTGCCGGAACAGCGCCTCTGCCATTGCTTCAAGTGTTTTGTTCTGGCGGTGGAGCAGGTCAATCTTGTCGTCTAAACTGGAAAGCACTCCGGCGATGGCTTTTTGTTCGGGGAGAGGGGGGAGGAGAAAAGAATATTCTCGAATTGTCTTTAAAGATACATTTTTAATTGTGGTACCATGAGCAAATGCGTCAATATAGTTTTGGAAATGATTATTTGTTAGAATGTAGTATATATAATCTTTATCAACGTCGTCAAGTACGTTTAAGAAGCAAGCACTCTTCCCTAAAATACATTTTTCACCCTGGTAATAGGCAACGTTTCCCAACGTACCATTGATTGAAAGAAGTAAAGTGCGTTCTCCGAGATTTTTGTCAAATTTTAAGAATTCGACCTCGGTAGACTTTCTGGTATCTGCTTTAATTATAATATCGCCATTCGACAGATTGTTGCCATTTATAAAGTAATAATCACCATTATCTTCGAATTTTGGCGTGCCATGTAAACCATCTCCTATTTTTGAGACCACGTCTTGCATTGTAACTGCGTTCCACTCACTCATAACAATTCCATCGAATAATCGTTATCTGAATTTCTAACCGCCCCAAGAGTAATTGGGCAACAAGTTGTTGCCCAATTGCCAGTAAGTCAACAAAAATTAACCGAACAAACTTAGCGACTGACAAGTGTGGCGAACCATTCATGTATAAAAAATCAAAAAAATTATACACGACAAACCCGTGATGTATAGAAAATGCGATTTTTTATACACGACACCTTGCTAAGAACAGCAAAACACCCAGTATTGTGTGATTGCCGTCTCATATCTTCACTCTTTTCAGATTTTCTAATATCAATGCATTCAGCCGCGCTTCTTCTTTTAACTGCTCTTCAAACTCAGCCTTCAAAGCTGTGAACCGTTCCTTAAAATCGAAATCATCTTCCTCGTCGGGCAGGCCGACATACCTGCCGGGAGTGAGCACATAATCGAGTTCCCGTACCCGTTCAATATGAGTCGAGTTACAGAATCCCTTAATATCTTCATATTTCCCCTTCGCGGCTGTCGAGGTACGCCACTTGTGATAGGTGGAAGCTATTTTCTGAATATCATCAGAGGAAAGCTCTTTAGTCCGGCGATTGATAAGCCTCCCTTCGTTCCGGGCGTCAATGAATAATATTTCGTCTGTCCGGTTTCTCTCTTTACCGTTGGCTTTATTCCGGGAGAGGAACCAGAGGCAGGCGGGTATCTGTGTATTAAGAAACAGTTTTGCCGGAAGGTTTACTACGCAATCAACAAGCCGCGCTTCAATCAATGCTTTCCGTATTTCA
This sequence comes from Ignavibacteriaceae bacterium, assembly GCA_013360295.1. GTDB lineage: Bacteria > Bacteroidota > Ignavibacteria > Ignavibacteriales > Ignavibacteriaceae > JABWCL01. The sequence goes on from JABWCL010000012.1 coordinate 56,553, forward strand.
CCCTCACCGGAACTTTTAGATGTGAGAGAGCCTTTCGCAAGGACGAAGCCGGCGGTGCCTGTCGGGCTTAAGTGATAAACGAAATGCTGTATCCACGCGTAGTTCGCGTTTCCTGCGGGAGGACTACCGAATTTCCATCTGCCGTCTTTACGAAGCTGATCCCCTGACCAGTCGCTGTCGTTGAACGGAGGATTCGCAATTACAAAATCAGCTTTCAGGTCTTTATGCGCGTCGTTGAGGAAAGAGCCTTCATTGTTCCATCTGATCTGAGAACTGTCTATGCCGCGGATTGCAAGATTCATTTTAGCGAGGCGCCAGGTGGTTTGGTTGCTCTCCTGTCCGTATATGGAGATATCGTTGATCTTTCCTTTATGCTGAGCAACAAATTTTTCCGACTGCACAAACATACCGCCGGAACCGCAGCAGGGATCGAAGACACGTCCTTTATATGGTTCAAGCATTTCAACAAGAAGTTCAACTACGCTCCGTGGAGTATAGAACTGTCCCCCTTTCTTTCCCTCCGCCAGCGCAAACTCGCCGAGGAAATATTCAAACACGTGTCCTAGCACATCAGCGCTGCGTGCCTTGGCATCGCCAAGAGCTATATTGCTGATCAGGTCAATCAGCCCGCCGAGATTAGTGGGGTCTAAATTTCCGCGCGCGAAAACTTTTGGCAATACGTCTTTAAGAGAAGGGTTATCTTTTTCGATGGCATCCATAGCGGAATCAACTATCTTGCCGATAGCCGGGAGTTTAGCTTTTGATTGGAGGTAACTCCAGCGTGCGGTTTCGGGAACGAAGAAAACATTTTCCGCTTTGTATTCGTCTTTATCTTCGGGGTCAGCGCCGGCATAATCGCCTTCGCCGTTTATCAGCTTCGTGTGCAGGTCTTCAAACGCGTCGGAAATATATTTTAGAAAAATTAATCCGAGTACAACGTGTTTATATTCCGCCGCGTCAATATTCTTTCTGAGCTTGTCGGCGGATTTCCAAAGCTGTTTTTCAATTGGTTCTTCAGTCTTACCGTTTTCTTTTTTCTTTGCCATTGCTTATTAATTTAATTACGAGTACAAAACACTCTCTATTGCCTTCACAGTATCGTCAGGTATTCCCGTTACGTATTTACATCCCTAAAATTAAAGTTTCTCCCTCTTAAGTGCAACAAATATTTTTGAAAAGCGGATTATATTTCGGGGTGAAGGCCGGAAGGTAAAATCACTGATGTTATGAAGAAACCGGTTTTTGAGCTCCGGAGAGCGGAGATATCAGAAGCCTGCCTCCAATGATTACTCAACCTCAGAGATAAACAAGAAATCTCAAATTATACTGCATAGAAATCCGTCAGTTAAATACTATTTAATTTTGAAAATACCGCGGGTTTTATATAAGTTTTAATGTCAAATTATTTTTAATAGTATAAGGATCTCGTAAATGGATACTAGTACTCGTGAAATACAAAGATCATATAGATTAAGCCACACATTATTATTATTCTTAATTTTTTCCTCCTTTTACCTGTTCAGCGGATGCTTTATGAATTACAATATTGCTGATAATGGTGAGGTTACCACAAAGTCAGGGGATGCTGAAGTTATTATACCTAAAGATATGAAGATCAATTCTGTTGACGGTAAAGAAACCTGGGCAATTAGAAGCATTAATATTCCTCTCGGAGTCCACACCATTGAATATAGCAATTATGAAGTTGATAGGAGCGAATTCATAAATTATCGTGAGGGCCTTATTTCACAAGGTTATAAGTATAATGCTCAGAAAGATGAATTTGTCAAGGTTGATGAGAACGGAAGGATGGTGGTTCTTCGCGGAATATCTGGATCACAATATCCAAAGTGGGTAAAGAAGAGACCTGTTGAGTTTAACTTTCAAACAAATAGTGTTTATGGACTAAGAGGCGGAAAGTTATATCTTCTCAGCAACCGGGATATCAGGAATGAATCTCAAAAAGGAATGTATATAGGATTGCTGGCGGGTATGATTGGCGGCCTTGTCATTGCGGGTATTAATGCCTCTGATGAACAGGAGGAAATTCAGAAAAAAACCGGTGAATGGGTAGAGCAAAAAATCAAGTGGAGTACAATGTTTTATATCACGGTTGCCGGAACCGGATTAGGTTATGGACTCGGTTACCTTTACCGCTACTGGGATTTTTGATAGCGCGGTTTAGCTCCTTTAATCCTGAATCTAAGATTAAGTTCTGCTTACTTCAAATAAGTTGTAAATTAAATTTGTTTCAATTTATATCTAATTATTGTATCACATACAGAAAAGGAACGGTATTATGCTGAAAAGACTTACAGCACTGTTTTTGTTAATAATTTTTATCTCCGGCTGTACGGAGGATGACAGCAATCCAGTGGGTGATTTGACTTCACTTGACGGTACCTGGAAGACAAACGGCGTTTTTGAATATGTGCCAAACCGCGGGGTGGAGTGGACCTGGATTTTCTCGAACGGCAGTTATGAGCGCTCCGGGCAGGAATACAGAAGAGATACTATTACCAACAACTGGGCGAAACAGGGTCAAATCGAGAATGAACGCGGTACTTTTATAGCCGAGAACAATTTTATAAGGATGACTTCTCAAAACGGATCTATGGGAGACGACGGAATGATCTGGCATTATAATCTTGATGGCAGAAAATTAACTTTAAACAGCGCCTGGGACATTGGAGGAATATTTAACGGGAGTTCAGACTTATTGACGGGAAGTACTTGGACAATTAATTATTCCGATTACGATTCCGTTTCGAATACATTTAACACCAGACAACGGCAATTAATATTCAACACTGATTTAACCGGCAGTGAAATCTACAAGTATATTCAAAGTAATTATTCTGACACCACTTCTTTTACATACACGATAAGCGGCAATGAGTTGACATTTTTCTTTGAATTTGGCAATATGTATAAAGGTATTTATAAGATAGCAGATAAGAAATTATACCTCTATGGCAAACCAGGAACCAGCACTAATGACGACTATTGGCAGTTTGATTTATTCAAGCAGTAAGCGCACGGATTATCATTCATTTTCTGGCTGAAATTGTCTGGGCAATAGCTGAGAGGATAAAGTTTAGCTACCTTTGTGTAATTTTCCGGTTGTTTTATTTAGCACGTACTCGAATTGCTGTTAAAGTTTTATGTTTGAGCTAATTGCCACGAAAATGAAAAATTGGACATCACAAATTGTGATCTCCAACAGAGTCCCAAAAGGGCTTGGGCACTAACTTTTCGCTTTTATGGTAAAAGAGTATACTAAAGTACAAAGTTATATGTTAACCTATTTGGGAAGTGATTTTTATTTGGCATTTTACATAATATATTTTAGTCAGTTTTATCAAAATATTTCAAATTAATTCTATTTATCGTATAACTTAATTTTCAATTCATAAGTGAACAGAGTAGAAATAAATATTAATCCTCTTGTACTTCGCTGGGCGAGGGAGGAGGCGGGTTATGAGATTTCCGAAATTGCAGATAGGTTGGATGTTGGTTCTGACCGTTATAAAATATGGGAAAAAGAGGGAAAAAGCATTCCTCTTGGAAAACTGCGAAAGCTTGCCGATACTTACAAAAGACAGCTCGCGGTATTTCTTTTGCCAGAAGTACCCAAAAAAATATCTAAGCCACAGGATTACCGCAGATTATCTCAGGCGGACAGGCGCCTATCCAGGAAGCCGCTCGAAGTAATCCGCGAAGTTAAGTATTTCAGAGAAACCGCTTACGAACTGCACGGAGAAAACTACTGGGCCAGTCGTTACGAATGGCTTTCTGATCTGCGGAAGGATCATCCGGATATAGACTCTCTGACGGCAGATCTGAGAGAGCTATTGGATATATCACTTGAAGATCAAATAAGCTGGAAGAGCGACAGCGCCGCTTATAAAAATTGGCGGCAGGCAGTTGAGGATAAACTTGGAATTTTAGTATTCCAGTTCTCAATGCCGATGGAGGAGGTGCAGGGATTCTGTTTCACGGACGGCTATCCTTATGCAATTGTGACGAATTCTAACCACTCCTATACCGGCAGGATATTTACTATCTTTCACGAGTTGGCGCATATCCTGAGGAATAATTCCGGTATATGCTTATACGAACAGGCAACGGAGCGTCAGGCGGAGGAATGGGAATGTAATCTTTTCGCGGGAAAGTTTTTAGCTCCTGCTAATGCTATCGTAAAGAGTGAGCTTGAAGATGAAATTCGAGCTTTTTCCGCCCGACTGCATATAAGCCGTGAAGTTTACCTGAGAAGATTAAAAGAGGAGCGGTTGATATCAGACACGAAATTCTTTAAAATGTTAAGTCAGGTTAAAGCAACTTATCCCGCAGATAAAAAGAAAAAGGGTTTTGTGAAACCGGAGGTAAAAAGCCGCGCTGAAAGGGGGGAAACATTTTTTAATATGGTTCTCGATGCGATGTCTGAAAACAGGATATCTTATTCAAGGGCATCCAGTGCTCTGAATCTTAACCTTAATGCGCTGCTTAATGAAGTCTGACAAGAATATCTATTTCATTGACAGCAGCGCGCTTATTACCATAAATCGGTTTTATCCTAAAAACATATTTCCCGATTTGTGGGAACAGATCGAAGATCTGTTTAAGAAGAAGCGAATGTTTTCACATCAGTTGGTGTATAACGAAATAGTTAATGATAAAACGCCTAAAGATGAAATTGGTAAATTGATAGCGCGTCATCATTCGGCATTTTACCCGATTACAAATAAACAGGGGCAGCTGGCGGTTAAAATACTCGCTACATTTCCAAGACTAATTGATCCCCGCGCGAAAAAAGACGAAGCTGATCCATGGATAATTGCACTTGTATTAGAGAAGATGGAAGATGAAGATATTTTTGGGGATGCTTCAGACTTTGTTGTTGTCAGCTCCGAGAGTGAAAAAAGTGAAACAAAAATACCCGCTGTGTGTAAACACTTCAAAGTCAGGCATCTGAATTTATTTCAATTCTACGCAGAAAACGGATGGGAGTTTTCTATGAAGAGAAGAAGCTAACATCCAAGTAAAATCGCTTAATCCTTAAAACATTTTATTCCTCATTCGTACCACCGTTTGGGACGACATTTTGAAGTCGTACCAAAAATCGTTGAAATTTGGTACGATAGAAATCCGGCTTTATTCGTGGTTTTTACTGCGATGATATGGAGATCAGATAGAATATTTTATCCATTTAGCTCCGGAATGTTGGTGAAGAGCTTAAACAGCTCAGGTGGCTTCATATATAAATTTATTGAATTTTTGTACACGAGAATGGATATATGTATAAAATTTTCAATTTTCTATGCACGAAAACAGCCTCCTGTATAGCATTTCCCTTTTTTTATACATATCAACCAAACTCACATCCGTCTCCTCCAAGCAAAACAATTTTATGGCTGACCACGGATTTTTAGTTAAGAGGATATGCCAGGTAGCTTTCAAAAACCTTTCGTTAGATGAATTTCCATCTCATTAAAAATTCTTTGCGGTCTTTGCGTCAACTTGGCGTCTTTGCGTGGGAGCGGCGTTCTTTAGGCTAAGCTTGAACGATTGCGGAGTACCGGTTCATTAACCAGATAATGCCATCCCCTGGGGGATTCGGGGATGCGTATGGATTGATGGTTATAATAATGCCATCCCTTCGGGATTATGGGGTTGGTGGTGAGTGCGAGGGTTATAATAATATCATCCCTCCGGGATTCGGGGATGCGTATGGATTGGTGGTCATCATAATGCCATCCCCTGGGGGATTCGGCGGTTGGTGGTGGGTGCGAGGGTTATAGTAATGTCATCCATTCGGAATTTTGAAAAGCGCGTGGATATCGTAACCGGTTTATCTCCTCCTGTTTTTCTTTACTGCCTTACAATCAAAATAGGATCACAGATGACGAGGATTCTGATGGATGACCGCAGATTTTTTATCCGATTTTCCAAAAAAAAGTTTAATTTTTGATTCATAGTTTTTAATTCTTAGTTGGAAAATTTGTTCAGGATAATTTCGTTTTATAAATATACCCCGATTGACGAGCCAGCCGCGTTTTGCGAGAGCCACCTTCAATACTGCCTTGAGCACGGGCTGAAGGGCAAAGTATATGTGGCTTCTGAAGGGATCAACGGCACCATTACCGCGGAAGATGAAAAGGTGCAGGAGTATAAATCCTACCTCACTTCCCTCCCCGGGTTTGACGGTATTGTCTTTAAGGAAGATACCTGGCATAAACTCCCCTATGATAAGATGTTCGTGCGGCTGAAGAAGGAACTCGTCAACCTTGGTGTGCCCGGAATTGATCCCGCCGAAGGAGGTAAGAGGTTATCGCCGGAGGGGCTGAAGCAGTTTTATGATGAGAAGAAGGATTTTATTATCATTGATACCCGCAACGGCTATGAAAGTGAACTCGGGCATTTTAAAGGCGCGGTTACTCCAAATATTGTGCACTTCAGGGACTTTCCGGCATATATTGACTCCCTCGAAGAGTATAAGAATAAGACGGTCATCACCTACTGCACGGGCGGGATCAGGTGCGAGAAGGCTTCGGCGCTGCTGATCAAAATGGGATTCAGGGATGTTTACCAGCTTGACGGCGGCATAATATCCTATATTCAGAAATACCCCGACACTTACTGGGAAGGCGGGATGTTTGTTTTTGATAACCGTAAGGTTGTTAATACAAACACAAAGGAAGAACTGAAATACACAGCGCGCTGCCATCACTGCGGCGCGCCCACCGACTATTTCATTAACTGTCATAACCTTAGCTGCGATAAGATCATTAACATCTGCCACAACTGCAAGGTGGCTTATAATTACTCCTGCTCGGAAGAGTGCGCGAACGCGCCGGAGCGGAGGACAAAAATTTATGAGTGAAAGGAATTTTTATGTTTGAAGGATATCAGCGCGTATCCCGGTTCGATGGATTCAAAAGATGGATCCCCTCACTGATTCTCATCCCGGTCTGCTTCTTCTTCCTCTCCTACTATCCGGAGTATACTTACGTTGATTATTTCCATTATGTTGTCCACGTGGCGGGTGAAACTATCTTCGGGCTTCTCGGAGACACCGCCGCGCTCTTCGGCGGAACGGTTACACAGCTGATGATACCAGTGCTGCTGATAATATTTTTCTATGTCAATTACCTGCGCAAATGGCTGCAGTTCGCGCTCTTTCTTATGGGGCATACGTTCCTTAATATCGGCGCGTATGCTTCCGACGCGGCAGCGATGAAGATAGAACTTTTCGGCCCGCCGGAGGTAAACCACGACTGGAATAAACTTCTCACTCAGTACGATATGATGAGCTATATGGGGGATATATCAATGTTCTTTTTTGTAATGGCAGTGATAGCGTTCCTGGCGGCGATCCTCACCCCCAGGCTGGTCGCGCACTAAACAAGAGATTAAAGGATATTAATCCGTTTAAATAAGGCGTCTTTGTAAGACTCACCGATCGGAAGTATATCCTTCCCGATTAGCAGGTTTTCGGTGCGAAGGTCGGTTATCCTGTCAATCCTAACAATATAAGAACGGTGAATGCGTATGAATTCATCCTGCGGAAGTTTAGCCTCAACACCTTTCATTGTGGAAAGTGTCAGGTACTTGTTTGTCGGGGTTACGACTTTTATATAATCCTTCTGCGCTTCAATGTATATGATATCACTAAGGCTTACCGCGATAAACTTCTGATCAGTTTTTATAAAAAGTTTCTCGTTTGATTTCTCACGGGCGGGGACTTTCGCGTTAAGAAGTTCGGCGGCTTTATTCACCGATTTAAGGAAGCGGGGATATGAGACGGGTTTTACAATGTAATCGGTCACATCAAATTCAAACGCCTCAGCGGCATACTCAGTCTTGCCGGTAATCATCACAACGGTGGGAACGGTCTTGAGCGATTTTATCAGCTCCATCCCCGAAAGTCCGGGCATCTCGATATCGCAGAAAATGAGATCAATGCGGTCTTCCTGCATCACTCTTATCGCGTCAATCGCGTTCTCGCAGGAAGCCACTAATCTCAGCAGGTCGGTCTGGGCAATATACTGCTCCAAAACCATCCGTGAGATAGCTTCATCATCTACAATAATGCACTTTATTCTTCCTTCCAAAGGATCTTCCGGGACTAAATCAGATTAATTGTAAAACTCTGATACAATATAATACAAACATCCTATATATAGGAACTAAGAAAATTACGATAATCAGATAATAATAAAGAAGAATTTCCCCGTTTAATATGGTCGGGGAAGAAATAGGTCTCCCCTGCCGTAAAGCAGACCCGCGGCTTCCGGATCACCCCGGAACCACCATCTGTTTCAGACGCTTCAGTCTTCAGGTGCACTATGACCATTTCCTGATATATGAATCAGTATCAAACTTTCTCTTGCATCCGTTGTAGTTCATATACCTGATCTTCCCGAAGACCTGCCTTTCCGTCCACGCCCTGTCGTGGATGCCCCCGATAGACCAGGCACACCCCACATAACCGTTAGGGTCCCTCCCGTCGAGTTCATATTTATCATTCAGGAAGATCGCGATCCTCAGCGCTTCCTCCGGCGACTCCGACCACTCGAGAATTTTCTTCGCCCAGTACATCCGCATATAGTTATGCATCTTGCCTGATTTAACCATCTGCAATTGTGCGGCGTTCCAGAGGTCCTCGTGAGTCTTTCCTGCTTCAAATTCTTTTAAAGTGTAGGTATATTCCCTTTTATCACGGCGGTGTTCATCCAGTGTCTTCTTCGCCCACGGCTGGATCCCTTCTATCGAATCATACTTCGTGTTGTAGTAACAGAAATTATCCGTCAGTTCCTTCCGCACAATAACCTGTTCGTAAAACGCTTCGGTATTGGAGTCCTGTATATTATGTGCTTTAAGCCGCATCACCGCGGTTTGAGATGATAGCTGTCCGAAGTGAAAATAGGGAGAAAGGTCCGACTGAAAATCTAATGTGGGGTCATTTCGTTGTTCATCATAGCCGGCAAGCCTCGCGTTAATAAATTCTTCCAGCTGATCCAAGGCGCAATCCCAGCCCGGAAGTATCCAGTCCACCTCTTTTACTGACATATTAACTTTAAGCTTTTTATAAAGCTCTTCCCATTTTACCTGTGGGAATTTTAACTTTGATTTTTTCTGCGGCGTGAATTCAGGATACGCGTCCAGGAAGTCGTTAAACAGCCGGTTTATTTTTGGGCGGAGTGTGTATGCCCCGTATTCTTCTTTCTGCGAGACGTGCAGGCAGGGGACTATGTTATGAGAATCCACTTCATAAAACGGTACGTTTATTTTTTTTGCAAGGTCACGTTTCCATATTCTTTTTATCCTGAGCGGATCAAAATCCGAGACAAGCGCGGATACATTATGTTCATTTATGAATCCCGGTAATACCTTATCCGGTGTGCCGGGTAATATTGTAAAGGGAATATTATTTTCCGCGCAGAGTGTCTCAATTTTTTCCAACCCCTTCAGCATAAAGCCGTACTGTCGTATGGTTGCTTCAAGGAATTCAGGAACGAGCGTAAACACGATACCAAATTCAGCATTCTTTTCTGAAGCTAACTCCCTGGCGAATTCCACAGACCAGTTATCATACAGCCTCTGGCTCCTGCTCATCCAGTAGAGTACCGGACCTTTTCTATTTTCACCCTCCTGAAGAAGGCGGACGCGTTTACTGTTTACCATAATAAATTTAATGAAAGTTTAAAAATCAAAACAAAACAAACCCCTCTCCCGTCTAAGGAGAGGGGCTTGGATGAGGTTACTTAAATTCGTTTCCTTCAGGTTATCTCACTAGCATCAGCTTCTTTGTTTCCGTAAAACTTCCTGCTTTAAGCTGATAAAAATAGACTCCGCTCGTCAGCTTTGATGCATCGAATGTAACAGAATAATAACCCGGCGCTTTCGATTCATTGACCAGTGCAGCAACTTCCCTGCCGAGAATATCAAATACCCTGAGTGTCACATTAAGGTTACTCTCACTTCCCTTCACTCCGCCAACCGCATATTTAATAATCGTAGAGGGATTGAACGGATTCGGGTAATTCTGTAAAAGTAAAAACTCGCCGGGGGCACCGGAAAGTTCCCCATCCTTTACGGACAGAGGCAGATTTTCAAAATTATTATCGAATAACTGCTGAATGAACTGATTTTCCTGCTTAAGCAGAGTGAGCGAATTAAGCGGAGAAGTTCCGCGTGCCACGGAATAAGCCAGCCAGATCTCCACCGGTTCACCCACCTTTAACCTGAACGGGCCCGAATTAATCATAAAACGCTGGTCAATACCGGTGTTGTTTATCCATCCTGTGTTTGTTAAAGGATCACCTGAGTACATATAATTTTTATTTACAAGGCTGCAGTTCACACCGGTGACCGTGCCGAAAGACCAGGTGCAGGGATCAATAAAATCCCCTTGTTTTCCCCGTCCTCCAAGCTGATAATTCCTTAATTCGAATCTTGTATTTGGATCTCCGTGAGTAGGATGTGACTGCATATACTGTGTAAAGGATGTCATACCGAGATTCATCGCGCCCGGCAGAATGACTTTCCCGATAAAAGGCCCTTTATGGAGGTAAGCCGTATCAAGCGGTGTATCTGTCCCGGGATCGTAAACGCCATTGCTGTTATTATCAATAAAAGATTTACCGGGAATATAAGCGTGCGGCCCCTGAAGAATGTCAATTCCGAATGCAGGGGGATTAGCGCCGAAAACTGCATCGGGGGTTTTCTGATATCCGTAACCCATATTTAACAGAGTATCGCATCCTACATAGTCATCATTATAATCGCCAATATCCGGATCAGAAGCGGCAGAAAAATATACGCTGTCAAACAGCTGCGCGACCGTTCCGTTGTTCCTGATATTATACCTGACGAATATTGTTCCGCGGGAAGCCGCTGACGTGTCCGAGGTAGCGAATACCGTTTGCCTGACTTCTATTCCCTTTGGCTCAACGTCATTATATCTTCTTAGCGCGGAAGGCACTCTGTCAGTGTAAAAGCACCAGGCGGATTCATCTCCGAGAAAATCAGGCCGGTCCTCATTCGCATCCCACACGCCGTTAGAATTCAGGTCAATTGGTTCATATTCACCGTCGTTATTACCATCGTAAAAGCCCGCGCTGTTTACAACCGCGTTTCTCCAGTTTTGCCAGTAGAAACTATAATCACCGTAGTTTCTGTCACCCAGAAATATGGGATTATTCCCGCTTGACAATCCCTCATCATAATCTTCAATTCGTGATGCGGACAGCACTCCGTTTGCCCACATAATATCTGAATGCAGCCCTGAAAGGAAGAACCCGGAAGAAAAGATCACGGATTTGCCGTCGAGCACTCCTCCTGTCACGCCTCCCGCAGTTACATCGGCAAGCACTCCCTTATTATCCATCGGAAGCCAAAGTCTGTTTTGTTTCATCAGGTGTATGTTAGATACCTGGAATGATATGCTTGATGCCCAGAATGTACCATCATTCATATCATAAATATTCTGGTTACCTGCCGCGGTAACTTTAATTTTTGCTTTAGAGGTAAATACATTGTTTGGGATAAGATAATAAAAAGAAAAATTTCCGGTATCGGGGACCGAGGGAGCGATCAGAGTCCAGTTTTGGCCCGCATCATTACTGAAATAAATATCAACAGCGTTGATTTGCGATGCAAACCAGGTGATCATTACCCCGGGGGTATGATATGTATTAGCAAGGGGCTGGATCAGTTTCAGGGATGGATCCGTGTTAATAGTAAAATCCTCCACGCCCGTCTGCGTCCATTGGTTAATACCGGTATAATCGTAATAACGGTTCCGGTATGGGTTAAGGTTTGCATCATATTCATATTGCGTCTTATATATAGGCAGCCACTCAGCATTGCTCCATTGATAATATATATCTTCGGAAACAAGGCTTGACGTGTTGTATATATAGTAATATTTTTGCGAATTTACCCAGGAACCACCGCTAAGATATTGCCTTGTGCGTGTTTCAACCAGGCCCATTGGATTGTATGTATAGTTCGTAACAGAGTAATTCGTCCAGTTACCCGGCGTTGCTCCCGGCAATTGGTAATAGGATGAGAGCAGAAGGTTATTCGAGTTGTACTGATAAACATATTTATATGAATCATTCCAGGTCTGGCCGTTTTTTCGCTGTGTGATCACCTCAGAAAGAAGCCCATTAACATCGTATGAATAAAAGGACTTCTGAAACGGATCGTTCATCATATCAGTCATCCATACTTCCTTAAGCTTACCGTTAGGGAAGTAAAAACTTAATGTTTTCTGTATACCATTCGAGACAACTTCAATTACTTTACCCTCGGTATTGTATTTATATGCACTGAAATAAACACTCGGGGCATTAGTATTGATGTCATATACATTCCCGGATTTCATCAGTAATCCCGTTGAATATACCCGGAAAGATTTTCCATAGACCTCTTGTCCCTGAAGGGTAATGTTATATCTAACCGAATTAAGGGTACCATCAACTATACCGGTAAATTCTCCGGCAACGGGATTTAGGGGAGGGGTATAGAAAGGATCTGAAAATTTATCTTCAGGTGAAGCTTGAGTATTGCTTGCGTTATTCTGGGCTATTGCGATGTTAGCAATGAAAAGGAGAAACAAAAGGACGTAACCGATTCTGCTCAAGGAGCCTCCTAATAATGTTTTATGATACTGATTTCAGGAAATCAGTATCATAAAATTACGAACTTAACACCTTTCTCAAAAGTCTCACCGTTTATTTTTATAAAGTAAACTCCTTTAGCCAGATCAGTGACATTTATCTTAAAGGAATTTTCCCCCGGCTCAAATTCACCAACAAAGAGGATTTTTATCTCCCTGCCAAGAATATCATATAGTCTCAACGAGCCGTTGCGCCTCTGATCAAGACTTAATAGTATATTAAGTGCACCTGCTGCCGGATTCGGATACAGTCTCATAGAATTATCATTCCGTCTATCATCATCTCTCACATCGGTCAGAGAGTTTGGCAATCCGGGTGATGGATATAATTGCCTCCAACTGCCGGCGCCATCCGGATACCTTCCGTAGGAAACATCAGTTTGCTGGGGCCCGAAGAAGATTGAGTCGAGAACAACCGTACCGGATGAATCCGTTAATCCGATAAACTCGCCGCCTTTGCTCAGCTTAAAGTTACTGTGGTAACCGGGCTCCTGCGGTTCCTCATCGCACCATACAACGATCCGTTCCCCGGGGTTGAGGGGAATGGAACTGAGCGGGAATCTCCATTTTTTCATTGAACCGGGATTATCAGTCAGGTACATCCCCCTGAGGTCAACCACTGTTGAAAGGGGGTTATAAATTTCAAGCCAGTCATCGTGATCACCGGACGGATCCGGAGTTGACGCGGAGTTATCAGCAAGAAATTCATTTATCACAACGCTGTTGCCGGAGGAAGAAACGGTTATCCTTAAAGGGCCGTTCCGCGGGTAGAGCACTTCCCTTCCCTGCGCGTCGCGGACAAGGATCCTCATCAGGCCCGATCCGCCCTGGCCCAGAGGAGGTATCCTGCCGGTATAAAGGTCGGCGAGATGCACTTTCTTTGTATTTGCAACGGGAGTAAACGCCATATTATACTCCTCGGTCACGGCAGAGCCTGTTTTCTGAAACTGAATTTTTACCGCGGCAAGTGCCGTGGGAGAAAAAGCGGATACATATACATTGACGGTATCTCCGGCTCCCGGATTTCGGGGGAGATGATCTATCCTGTATGCGATTGGAGCGGCATTTGTATATGATAACTGGGAAGGGATTGATGCGAGCCGAAGGTTAACAAACTGCTTTAACCCGTACTTAACGTGCTGGTTCGAGTAATTACCCGAAGTATATGAATTAAAAAAATCATTCGCGGTGAAACCATAATCCTTTGTGCGGAAAGTATCCGACATCGCGGAAGAAGCGATCCTCGCGCGCAGTGTGTCAATATGGTCTTCCCAGTAGGTCAGAGGGAGCAGCCTGGCAGAATAAAAATGGAGGAAGCGCGTAAAAAGGTCGCGGTACTGGTTATTTCCCATCAGTTTCTCCGCTAACGGGCGCGGGCCGGAAACAACTTTTGGGAAATTATACGGGTCGGCCGTAGTCCAGTTTTTCCCTGACCAGTCAATACCGTAAGTGTTATCATAATCATATGGTATCAGGTGGAACTTATCCGCAGAAGGCTCATAATACAGATAATAATTATTCATAAGCGAGCGGTAGTCATCCCAGCTCCCCATCAGTACATTAAGTGCGAAATAATTTAGCACGTCCGGAACATCGAGTATCTTTTCAATCGAGTCAGCAAATGACGCAGAGGGGGTATTATTTATTATCCTGATGAGTCTTACCAGCTGCGAATAATCTCCGGCAGTTTCATTAGTGGTTAGTTCATAAGCAGGCGTGCCGTTATTATTCAGATTTTTATAAGTCGTCTGGTTTTCACCTAGATACTGAAGGTCAGCGCCGTAGAGGCATTTCCACAGGTTGCCGGTATCGTCGGAAAAGTTTTTAGTCAGGAATTCATCATCGACGTGTTCCACGGAGATATACAGTCCGTAGTACTTATTATTTATGTATACTTCAAAATGCGCCGCCCTGCTCGCGTGAACATCCGCGGAATCAAAGTGGTCAAAGCACAATTTACTCCTGATGATTGAAGGATCGTTGTGTTCGCCGTTAAGATTCAGTTTATCAACACCGTAAAACTCCCTTCCCTGAACAAAAGTGTTAAATGAAACTTTAAACGATTTTTTCTGAGAGAAGCGGGAAGTATTTCCCCTGAGACGGAATCCGATTGATTCAACGGTTTCATCGATGTGAGCATTCCTGAAACGCATACTCGCGACAAATTCCGAATCGCTTGTTACGTTCTGATAGAGCCATATAACAGCGGCGGGATCAATAGTCACATCTATCCTCCCGACCCGGGAATCATCGTAAAGCTTCCAGCTGTTATCGGGAGCCTGTGATAAAATTGAGGAATTAAATCCTAAGATTAATAAAGGTAGCAGCCAAATAGTTTTCATATTTAAAACTACAATAAAAAAGAGGAATTTTCACCCATTTTGTTATTCACAAATTTCCCCCTCAGGGCAGGCCCGCACTTAAAAATTTCCGCACGAGCCTTACACCCTGGTATTAAAATCGGTAGGAGTACCCTAAACTTCCGATTATCTCGGTAAAATTATACTGAGCCGGGGGTTTTCCACTGAAGAAAGTTGTCCGGACATTCAGGACTATCGCGCTAGACTGTGTTACACTGTAGTTAGATCCAACCTGGATATTATTTGTATTGGAGACACTGGATGTATTAAATGAATACGAAAGTGAATTATTAAGCTGCCCGTTGAACATTTTTTGCGATACCCGCCCGGAAAACCCGAATGTGGATTTATCTTCATTCTGAACAGTAACCGTGTTCATCTGGAAGCCGAGTGATGTATTCCAGGTCTGATCAATTATTGTTGTCAGATTCAATATTATGTTCTGCGACTGCGCTCCGTTTCCCTGCCTAAGGATATTATTGTCGTTAAATGTTTGGTATGCGTAAGTTGTAAGTAGTATTTGCTTTAGCTTAAAAAGCTCGAACTGGTAAGTCCCCGTAAAATTGTACGAATGATTTGTGTTATCAAGTTTGAATGTATCATTCTTCGCGTCATTCTCAAGGTTATTGTTGACATAGTTCAATGAAAGCATAAGCTCAGTTATTGGCCGCACGGATGTGTTCAGCGAAAAATCATTACGCGTTGTTGTATTGATCTTCTGATCCAGAAGATTATCCCTTTGGTTAGCGTATGTCGTCCTCACCGTGATCATTCCCTTGAGCAACTGAAAACCAATTGCTCCGTCAATGATCCGCTTATCGTTAATAACCGATGCCAGGCCCAGAGAGGTATAACCCGGGCCAATTACCTTGTAACCCACTTTCGCGTTGTATCCTCTTTGCTGATAAGTTACATCAGCATTGTAGGCATAATCAGCGCTTGTGGAGATACGCGAACGATAGATACTTTTCGCGATATCGGGGACCTGATCGGTCTGATAATTTTCACTATACATATCTTTAGTATAGATACTTCCCGCTGCCTCACCACGCATCTGAACTACACCGTTCAGTATCTTCAGAAGGAAGTTCGTACCAATCACCAGATTTTCCTGAGGCGTTACACCGCTGAAGATGGTATCTGTCTTGGGAGTGTAGACACCGCCAATCAATACGCTATCCTGCTGTATTTGCATAAACCTGTCCCTCGAGACCGATTTAACATCATCACTGGCACGCATCAGGTTCAAATCAATATGCGACGATTCCTTTTTCCCGAACCCCAACTTCATAGCATAAATATACCGGGCATAAGCTGACTCGAAAGGCGTCCCCGCAACCGCGCGTTGTGTCTGGCCGCCGAGAAGATGAATGCGGAAAATACCGGGGAAAAATTCAACGCCGAGACCCCGGATATTCACACCGCTCAGAGTGTACTTGGAAAGTTCGTGAGTAAAATCGCCGATATGCGCTTGCCCCCATCCCCAGGAAGGATGCACAGCCAGCTGATCCATTTGCTGCTTGGCGGAATTTCCTTCCGTGGAAAGAAAAAGGTCAAATGCAAGTTTGATATTATCAAATAATATCAGAGTAGGGCGAAGAAAAATTCGCCCGGTTTTAGGAGGCCGGCGTGAGGTCATTCCGCTTATTGAATAAAGCTCGCCGTAAGTACCCGCCTCACCAGTTAACTTGATGTAAGGACCAAGATCAGACAAAAAGCCTCCTTCTTTGCCTCCGTCACCGGGTGGATCGTTCTGACTTAGTGCCAGACTTGTAAACAGTAATATAATACTAAGAATCTTTTTCATAATGATATCTCATTCGTTAATATCCCGGACTATTTCATTTGCTTCCTGGAACCTGTCAGTCTTATGCAGTACCTCGATCAGACGCTCACGAAGCACCATATTACTGCGATCAGTTTTATATATTCTGATCCAGTCATCGGCAAGTTCATTAATCGTTCCGTTCTGTGATGCGTATTTTATGAGGTCATCGTAAAGTGAATTATTAAGAGGTTCAGCAGAGATCGCACGTTTCACACTCTTAATCGCTTCCGTGAAGTCGCCTTTTTTTGCATAAATCCCTGCCAGAGAGGAGTGGCAGGCAGATAAAGACGGGTTGGTTTTGAGTGCCCGAATGTAAAAGTATACTGCCGAATCGGGTTCATTTCTTTCTTTATGGTAGTCTCCTTTTTCCTTTTGTACAAAAGGATTATTCGGATAGGAAATCAGCAGTGAGTTGAGCACAGCTCTCAGTTCTTCCGTATTGCATAACTGCTTCAGGTTGGCGAAATTTTTATCAAGCACATTATTAAGTTCTGCCAGTTCCTTTTTCAGGGTTGAGGCCTTACGCAGATTTTCACGCGGGTTCTCTGCGTTTGATTCAGACAACAATTTATTAATGGCAGACTCCATCTCCTTTATCTCCGCCAGCGCTTTGACCACTGCCTGCCTTGAGTAGTACCTCGCACTGCTAATGTCACCTCCAGTTTTCGCAGAGACTGCCAGAACAGAGTAAGGAAAAGGACTTTGAGGTTTTAACTTCCTCGCTGCTTCAGCAAACCTCCTTGTGAGCGCGGAGTCTCCAAGACCAAAGTAAGCCAGTGATAGATAATAATTCGCACGGAAATCATCCCTGTGGTGCGAATAAAATGACTCTGCGGCTTCCATAAACTGTTTATCTGATTTGGTTTCAAGGTGAGCTTCACAGAGAAGCCTGTTTGCTTCATAATCTGAATTGTCATTTCTCAGTACATTCTCAAGCTGCAGGACAGCAGAATCCCTTAATGAATTATCAAGGTAAGAATACGCCAGAAGGAGCCTTATCTCCTTCAGGTTATCCCTCTCAAGAATACCAAGGTAGACATTCCGCGCCATATGCGGAAGCTTTTCATTTTCGTAGCTTTCCGCGATTTTTATCCTGAATTCATTTTCGCGGCCAAAGTTTTTTATCTTGGCTTCATATAGCGTGCGTACTTTGTCAAACTGATTCAGTGACTCAAAATATGAAATGGCTCCGTCATAAACCTGCTCACGCACGGGATTCTTATTGATCAGCCTCTCAAAGACATCCGCTCCTTCCTGAATTTTGTAATTAGCACGATAAAGGAATGCAAGCTGCATCTGAAAATCAATATCTTCCCTGAACCTGCTGTTCAGTTTTTGCGCAAGCGCAAGCGCTTTTTCATATTCCTGCGACGAATTAAGAGCGGCAAGATGAGCTGTCTGGACAGAAACGGATCCCGGAAATAACTTAACTGAATTTTCGGATTCGCTTAGAGCTTCTTTCGTCTTCCCGGACAATATATACCCCCGAATTATGACAGTGTGAGCGTTCTCTTCATTATTACTGTATTTCAGGGCAGTTCTTGCCGCAGATAGTGCATCTGAGTACTTTCCCTTTACGAGTAACTGTTCTCCCTGCTTTGAGTATGCAGCTGCTATGAGCGCTTTTGTCGCGGCATCAGCAGGATTCTGCTTAATATATCTTTCACCTGCTTTTATTGGTTCATCAACCTTTCCTGTCATTAGTCCGGCATTAATGTAATTACCAATAATAGATTTTTCAGACGGATATTTTACAGCGCCGCTCTTGAGCACTTCATACGCCTCCTTGAATTTTCCGCTTTCAAGGTATGAAGCACCGAGATAGTGATATGACAACTTAGAATCCGGATTCTGTTTAAGCGAATTAATAAAAAATTCAATCGCTTTCTGCCATTCCCGTTTTTCATACCAGGAAATTCCCTGCCGAAGATCCTGCTGCGGGAATAATAAACCTGTAAAGAGAATGACAGACAGGATTAACTGCTTACTTGGGAGAAGCATACTCACCTTTTGTGCTCTCATTGCCTGAAGAATCAATAGCCCTGACTCTATAGAATTCATTATCCCTGCCGCCGGAGTCAATAAACCTAAGCTCCTTTACAACATCATTGTTGACTTTCAAATAGTTCCCGTTTGGTAAAGATGATTTATAAACATTGTAGCCCAGCAGATCAAAATCATAAACCATCTCCCAGGTAATTTCATTTCCAGCCTGAAGCTTTTTTGCCTTCACCATTCTTGGTGAGGGAGGGGGTGTATTATCTTTCACCTCGACCGTATCCTTTTTCCCGCTAACACTTGTATTTCCAGCCGAATCTACTGCCAAAGTGAAATAGATATAGGTACTTCCTTTTTTAACCGTTGAATCCGTGTACCGTAAAGGTGTAGATGTAAAAGTAGTAAGTTCAACAGGAGCAGACGGTACCTCACTCCTGAATAATTTATAAATTGCCACATCAGCGGAAATACTTCCGCCTGAAGAGATCAAGACATAATTTCCATTTACATTTTCAGTCATTAATCCCTGTGGTGGTTCCGGTGGAGTATTGTCAGGAATAAGAATATCCGCAATTATCACTTTTTTACTTTCATTTCTTCCCTTATCCACTGCACTGACCGCGAAAGTATATCTCTGTCCCGGAGTGAAACCTCCTCCAGCGTAACCGCTATCAGTATATGCAAGCACGTTGATGGCGGTGGCGGTGATTCTGGGAAGTATGTCAATAGATTCGCCTCTGTAAAAATAATAACCTTCCACATCGGGTGACTTTGAAGCAACCCAGGAGAATTTTAACACATTATTTTCAAGACTGTAACTGAAATCGGTAGGGGCTTCCGGTGCGGTAACGTCTTCATACAATATCGCCAGAGGATTACTCTTTTCACTTTCATTCCCGGTTTTGTCCAGACAAGTGATACAATAAAAATATTGTAAGCCGTAAGTGAAACTCTTGTCATAGTAAAAAGTCTTGTCTAAGGGCAATAATTCCGTGTTGAGTTTCGTATAGTCTTTATCAACTTTTGTGGAGCGATAGACGTTATATCCGGAGGCGTCAAGTTCAAGATTCATTTTCCAGGAGACACCAATTGCTCCATCTACACTATCAGCCTTTACTTCTTCAGGAACAGAAGGCGGGGTTTTGTCATACACAATCGTCTTCACCTGCTCCGTTTGTCTGCTTTCATTTCCCAGTATATCAACGGCGGTCAGGGAGTAAGAGTATTCAGTTGAATATTCGATATTCTCATCAGTGTATAAGTATTCACTGCTGTTTGTTCTTGGAATAACATCCGTATAAATTTTTTCAGCCTGCCCGTTCCCTTGCTTTCTGTAAATATAAAACTGGGTTACAAGATCCGTCAGATCCCGTGTCTGTTGGGGATATTTCCATTCAATAATAATATTTTTTCCCTCGGGGGTTACGGTAACACCAGAAGGAGGATTTAAGATACTTTCTCTGATTTTCAGCGACTTTGTTACAGAGCGCTGGATGGCACCCGATTCATCAAGATAATCAATACGATATTCCACTTCTCCTCTCTTATCTGTAATTTTGTCTGTATACCAGCAACCGGCAATTTTAATCACTTCCGGGTACCGGAAAGCTATCATAAAAAATGCCATCGGTTCTTCGGAAAGAAGAAATACAAGGTCAGCCGGTTCTTTAACAGAGAGTTCCTCTGAAAATGCTTCCCATTTATTACCAAGCATCCGGAGAATAACATCATCATCAGTAATCGGCTGTACAGGTCCTGATGTATTGAGGAGAGCGAACTGTCCGGAAACAGACTTTTTATAAAAGTTGAGCGCGCCGCCGCGTACCGGAGGGACAGCCGGAATAATTACTATTGAGTCTCCTCTTACCACCCCAACCATCTCAATTTTGGGCTGCGCATCCGAAGTGGCCGTAGTTAGTGCTATAAGAATAAGGAGACACACTATCATATTTTCGCGTTGATTGTTTAACATTTTCAATAGTCCGAGACGAGAATTCATATTAACTATTCCTTATGTTGTTTATCTGTCTTAATGCTTCATCGCGCTGGTTTCTCATATTCCTTGCCGCGTTTACAGCACTATTTATCTGGTTCCTGTAGCTGGAGTTGGTGCCTCTTCCGCCGCTCGTGCGCCCATCATTGATCGCGCCCCAGAATTCGAGATCCCAGAAGAGGAGTTCAACAGTTGCCTCACCATAGATTAATGACTTCGATTGATTGATCATCGCTGCTCTGAGTTCGGCTCCGCAAACCGGAATTCCGATTATTCTGCCACGTGCGTACGCAACACCATAAACTCCCCAAGAACCATCACGAATATTCCATATGGTTAACGACATACCGGCATCAACGGAAAAAATTGCCATATTAATAGAGACTGATGCTCCCATTGATATATAGAATCCCGGATTCCCGACAAACAACTCCGCGTTACAGGTGAGGACATTAAGTATCCTCACATTAAGTCTTCCATCCACACCCCAAATGTTGTTTGGATAAAAATAGAAAGCGAGTTGCGCGTTTCCTCTGACCAGCGGACTTATATCAATATTAAGATTGATATTGCCTTCCGCTATTGAATTAGTGAAGCCCACGTGCAGAAAGATCGTTCCGTTAAAGTAAGTTCGCTGATTAAGGAGAATAACGCTGCCAAAAAGTTCAAAATAGTTTTGCGTTACGGTAAGGAGCACCCTGCCGCTTACGACCGAGCCGCTAATGATAGATGCCTGTGCATATACAAGTACGGCGAATCTGCCCGGTGACGAATTGATCCTTGACGTTGTACCGGGGTCGAGTCCGCACATTGAACGCACCACCTGGAGATCGTTCTGGTCGGGATTATAGAAGAAGCCTCCTCCCAGCTGTGTGAGAACAATTGCCGGCGGCATAGTAATATTTAAACCGGATGCCGCGACAAAAACACCGAAACTGGTTGTACCTCCCATCTGCGACACTTTGCCGATAACCATAACTTCATATCGGTTAATTATACGCCCCTTGCCTCCGAGGAGCATATAAAATCCCGCGCCTGACCTTGTGTAAACAAGATCAGCCCTGAAGGTGATTACACCGGGAACGGAGAGATTGGCATTTCTGATCGTCAGATTTGTGGTGTTTTGAGTTTTATATACAAGAAATTCATCGATGCCTCCGCTTGCGACACCCGTTATTGATATTGAAGCGCCGAACCGGAAATAATTATTCACCTGTATACGCTGTGAATCAACCGCGCCACCGCCACTGCCTCCGGGCATTTGTCCCCCCTTGACCCAGATAAAAGTTGGTGTTGAACTATAACTGATATTGTTAACAGTAAGATTAACTACATTGGCGATTGAGAACACACCTCCCGTAACACTAGTCGGCAGATTCTCTACTCCTCCAGTCGAACTGATACGAAGATTTGTGAAGTTTAGCCCCCCGGTGACACCGGCTAAACCGACACTAAGGTTACCTGTAAGCGCGAGCCTGAAGTTACCGGAAGCATCATTGGCGAAGTTTGCCTGGTTCATATTTAGCTTCAGCGATTCCCAGTCAATATTTGTCAATCCGGGTGCCAGCTGCATATTTCCCCACTGAATGTTTCCGTCAAATCTCACTGTAAAGCCCGGATAGGGTGTTCCTCCCTGCCTGTAACCAAGCCGAATATATTTAGAGGTGTTATCCATAAAGTAAATATCCCCCATTACCTGGAGTGTGCTTTGGCGGAAGTTGGCAAAATTCAGATTCAGTTTAGCGTAGGTGATGTCCAACTTTCCTATCCAGAAATTCCATTCTGTGCGATCGCCACCGCCAAGCCCGGGGCTTTCATCAATAATCGAGATAATTGATCCCCCCTGTACCTCTCCACGGGTATTTACAGAGAAATAGAATCCCTGCCGCGCCGTGTCGGCAGGCTGGGGAAGTTTTACGAAACCATCAACGCGCATAGCGGAATTCGCTATTGAAATCCGTGATATGCCGACATAATTCGGTACTACAAAGAACTGATTGCTCAACAGGCTTGCCTGGTTGATCGTTAAGCTTCCGTCGGAACCAACCCGCAGTCCGCGAAAAGTAGAAGTATTCCCGAAGAAGGTGAGACTTCCGTTTAGCGTTATGTACAATGTTCGGTTCGTGTAAGCGAAGGAAATCGCACGTTCGGTATTTGAAATGTCCCTGAGCGCGAATTGCGCGCCGAACAGGTTAAAGTTTTGAATTGATGAGGGAGCAGTAATACTAACATCAGGCACTCTGATTCCATCGTTCGCTATTCTGAGCCCCGCAAATGAAACAGAGAAATCATCACCGAGGCTTGGTACTTTTAGTACGCCACTCAGAGTCAGCGCGAAAGTGTTTGATGTTAGTTCAAGGTTGAATGGCGGACTGCTCCCTATTGCCTGAGGCCTGAAAGTTGCGAAGGCGAGTGGAATATCCGCATTCGGGATATGACTAATATCGAAAGCGAAATTGAAGCGTCCGTTACCCCACGAAGCCGACCAATGTACGGGCATCTGATTATTGCTGTTGTCGCGGAATATATCTGAGGTAATATCACCGCTCAGTCTCACGGCAATCGCAGAATTACTGAAAGTTCCTTCCAGTCCGCTGATCTTAAACGCTGAATTGGAGCCAATATTGACAGTTGCGATGTATGTTTCATCTGCGGAATGTGTTTCCCTGTATGTTCCCACACGAACATTTCCGGTAAAACCAGTACTGTTGACGATAAGAGAATCCATAATCACTTCAGCTCCCCCCACAGAAGCCGGAAGCAATAGCCTTGCGCCGGCACGGAATACCGGGGTGCCATTGATTTTTTCATATGCAAGATTTGTTATGGAAAGCGGTATCCCAAGATTCGCAAGATTGAACAAGGTTGTAGAACCTGCCGACGGGGAAACAGAAATTGATCCGTCAACAAGCTCAAACGAAGAAGTACTTACTGTCACACTGAATGCTATCAGCAATTCAGGTGGAGTATTCGCTCCGAATTGGAGTCCCGGCATAATCAACCTTAACCGCTGCCCGGGACGAGTTGACAACCTTACTCCGTTCGAAACTGTTTCCATCTCGACAAGGATCATATCATCCTGTTTTATTTTCAGGTAAGCTATTGTCGTGTCCGGGAGCGGCAGTTTCTCCGGCAACGGAAGCATTCCGAGTATATCCCCGGGAGAAAATCCGTTTCTGTCCACAGTACCGGCAAGGGTTTGTCCGAGATAAAGCCTTGCACTCCCCGCATTCACTCTAAATGGTGAAAAACTTATAGCGAAATCTTCTGAATAGACACACCGGACATTCGCATACTCTCTTCCTCCGACACGCACCAGTATTTGTGTTTCTCCGGAGGCTGTCAGGCCATCACTTGAAATCGCGAGATTCGACGGCAAGCTCAACCGAACCGCTGTTTGCTCTGTCACCGGAGCGCTATACGGTACCGCGGCCCATCTTATCGACCCAGATTCGACAGCAAGTTTCAAGGCAAACTGTCCCATAATGTTAGCGTTCCCTGACACGACGCGGAAGTTGCGGTAATCAAAAAGGAAATTATTAAAATTTGCATTCATTCCCGCGCCTGCTCCCAGGTTCAGAGTGCTGGATCCATTAATTCTTAATCCTTCATAATTCAAAACGGCATTATTAATATTAAATACAAGCACCGGATTTTCGTTCGGTATCTGCAATCTGAATGGCGTATTGATGCTGAGCTGCCCGTCAATCAGCCTGGCATTAAGAAGATCAAAAACAAGGTTTCCCCCTGCGGTGATGCTGTCCCCATCAGTTGGAGCGGGCAGCCTGAGATCACCGGCTAGTTCGATAATTGCCCGTTGATTCGAAGTACCGAAACTAAAGTCAAGACTCGAGTTTGTAATTCTTAATTTCCCGATTCCCAGGTCTATCGGGCACGGGGGAACAAAACCATTAATTCTTCCAAAGACATAGCCATTGCTGTTGATAGTCAGTTCCGTTCCTACAACAGGTGCTACTCCGTTGCTTCCATCGCATCTCATAAATTCCGGAAGTTGGATATCGCCGCCAATATTAATCGTATAATTCTGATCGCCCTGGTTTTCAGAGAGTGTGCCTCCTATTCTTCTGATAAGGACTGCGGCGGAACCTCCAATGGGCAACCTTATACCAGGGGCGTCAATCTCCTGCACCTGGATATTCCCGGTAATTCTCCCTCCGCTAAAGCCTGCGTTCAGAATTCTCACCCTCGCGTTACGCAAGGCTTCCGGAACCGATTCCGGCATCTGCGCGAGACTCAGTTCAAAGTCGAAAGAGAAACCCCAATCATTCAGTGAAGTCGCTTCCATCGCAAACCAGTCGAAGGTAAATCGCTGCATCCTGAAAGCGAGCGGCTTAATGCCAAAGCCCCAGAAGGTCCTGAAGGAATCACTGATTTCGGGAATTGAAATTGCGGGAATTGTAATACCATTGGGCCTGATAGTCACATTCTGAATAGGTGGCAAATTGAAATTCAATTCCGGGAAATTAATTGCCACCGTAAGATTTACTTCAAAGTCCCATCCGCTGCTCCTGTCATAAGTTAACCGAGGTACGGTAAGATCAGATAAACCGAGGTTTAACCAGGAAAAGTCAAGCCTGGGCGGCTGTGCCGGGGTCTGAACCGTAAAATCTTCAACACTGACGCCTGTGTTAGTTAATACAAATGCTGCGTTAGCCCCGTATGTTCTCCCTTCACCTAAGTCGAGCCGGATTCCGCCATCAAGTTCAATTTCGAAATTCAGGTCGAGGGGGCTAAGCTGCATATCCAACGAACCGGATATACTCGAAACATTTACAACCAACTTATCATTGTCGGGCACAACCCTGATTGCTCTGTCCAGCGTAAGGTTAATATCACCTTGTATCCTTCCGTTAGCCCCAATGGTCAGAGTGACCGGATCTCCAAGTGAGTTCCCGAACGCTTTAATATTACCTCTTAACTGAAAACCATATCCGTCACTGAGCGCGGTATAACCGAGTTCCGCAATATTAAAAGGTATGCCAAAGTTTGAGAGGTCCCATTCATTTCTTTGTTCTTCAGGTATGGATACATTAAGCGTGCCAGACACAATGTTCCAGTTTTGTGTATTAACAACTATATCGAAGTTGATGTCAAGCTCCGGATTAGTGCCGCGGGAGAATCGTAAGATCGGAAGAACAAGTTTTATCGGCTGTCCATCCCTTGTCTGCAACCTAACACCAGTTGAAGTTGAGGAATAGTCGAGGAGGATGTTATCGCCTTCTTTTATCTGCAAATACCCGATATTCTCTGTGGGGAGGGGAATTCTTGCCGGCAGAAGTGTAGACGCAAAATAATTCATATCCGGAATGAATCCGCTGGTATTAAGTGTCCCCACCCTTCTCCCCTGCAAAGCAAACTCAACCTGTCCGGCAGATACGCTTATGGGATTAAGACCAAGTGAAAAATCCTGGCTGAAATTGCCCATAAGTGAATCAAGGCTCCGGCCCTGGAAGCGTAAGTTTACCGTTGAACTTCCCTGTGCGGTGAAACCATTCGCTCCGAGTGAGATTGACTGCGGCAGATTCAACATTATGCCGGTATCTTCAGTTAATTGGGAGTTCGCGGGAACTGTCCTGAACCTCAATCCGCCGCTTTCGATAAGCACCTTGAATGCAAAGGGCACATCAAAAACCACATCACCTGAGGCAACGGAAAAATCAGTCAGTCGTACACTCAGATTCCTGAAAGTAACTCCAATATTACTTCCGGATCCCATTGAAAGAAAGCTTCTGCCATCAAGTATAACTGCTTCGTGTGTTATCCTGGCACGTGGAAGCTGGAATGAAAAGACCGGAGATGAGGAAGGGATATTAAATGTAACCGGATTATTAACCTGAACATCAAGTGCAACCAGACGGTTATTCACCAATTCGTAATTAAAGCTCCCGCTGCCTTCAATCACTCCACCCGCCGGATTCGGCAACCTGGCTCCGACATTGGCTTCTAAATTGATCCGCTGTTGTTCTTCATCAAACGCAAATTCCACGGCAACCGTAGGAATTGATATCTGCAGTTGTCCAACCCTTAATGAACAAGCTGCTGATATATTTTCCATTCTGCCGGAAATCCTGCCGTCGGCACCAAGATTAAAAGTTGAGGTCATCATATTCAGCTGCGTCTGCCCTGTAGCACCTGATGAACTCTCAAACATTGGCGGAAGCATAATATTCCCGCGTATTCGCATACTTGGATTAAAAACCGGAGAGCTGCCGCTGAAATTCGCGGAAAGTCCGCCGGAAAATTCTTTAACCTGAAATTGTATACCGGGAACAACGGTCAGGTCAATCCCTGAGCCGTCAAAAGTTGTAGATGGGATGGTAAAGCTGAATGTACCGTTATTAAAAGTCGCATTGGAAATATTAAAGACGTGCTCACTTAACCCGCCGCCTTGTAAACCCGGCAGCGTCAGGCGAAAATCAAATCCGAAATTGAGGCCCGCGGTTGCTCCGGTTCCTCCCGCAAAGAATGGGATAGTAACCGGCGGCATAGAAGCGCGTGTTATCTCGAACCTGAAAGCCTGGAGATTAAACGCCGGTAACTGCGCGGAAG
Organism: Ignavibacteriaceae bacterium; assembly: GCA_013360295.1. Taxonomy (GTDB): domain Bacteria; phylum Bacteroidota; class Ignavibacteria; order Ignavibacteriales; family Ignavibacteriaceae; genus JABWCL01. The sequence continues at coordinate 83,990 of JABWCL010000012.1, forward strand.
ACAAATTAAGAGCAGGAATCGTCATCCCCGAAGAACCAAGAACCACACCCTCGAGTTTTGGTAATGTAAGATTGTTGAATGAGGGGAAAATTATCTGCGCGTCCATACTCATACTAAAATCCCAGTTTCCGCCGGAATAGCTTAGCTGTGAGAGCCCGAGATTGGACATTGCTAGTTTTACCCACCCCAGGTCAATAGCCGGCGGCGTGGCATTCCCTCTCGCCATAAAAGAAAGCAGGCTGAATCCGCCTGATGAAAGTCCAACCCTGATGTCGGCTCCGAAATTGCTTGTATCGCTAGCCCTCAGTTCCAGGCCTGCTTCTGACTGGATATTAAAATCAAAACTTCGTGAATTAAGATCCGCGCTGAAATCGCCCGCGATTGAATTAAACATAATTCTGAGCCTGTCGGAACCGGGGATAAGATTAATAGGAGCGTTAATGTCGCAAGATATAACTCCGGAAATTGTACCGCCCGAGGTTAGCTCAAGATCCTGCAGGTTGCAGCTGGAATTAGACCCAAAAAGCTGGAACACTCCCCCCAGGCGCACTGATGGCTGTGAAAAATGCACGGATGCCTGATTAATCAGCATACGTGCAATTCCTTCACCGAAAGTGTAAAGCGGATTGTTAAGCGGGCGTTCGATATTAAGCGAGCCGCTGATCCCCATACTGTTTACAGAAAGCCTCCCATTAAGAGTAATCTGATTAGAGAGCCCCGGTAATGATAACGCTCCGCCAAGGGTTAAACCATCAATCATTGAATAGGATATATCCGTTACACGGAAAAAATCGCCGAGTAAAGAAGTCGGCAGCGAACTGCTGCTTAGATTCGCGCCGAAACCGCCCCCAAGTATAACCGGGGGAGTATATACACCTTTCTGGATCATCAGGTTGTCAATATTAACATTCAGATTGTAATCAGCTCCCTCAAGTGTAAGCACAAGTGTTGTTGATCCTGAAATAATAAATGAACCCGGGTCCTCTGCATAGGTGGTTCTCCTGAGATTGATGAGGTTTGCCACTCCGTCTATAATCGTGAGGGTATCAAATGGCAGCCCCTGCTGAGATGTCTGACTAACAAAAGAATAACTCCATATTTCACTGTTACCATTATTGGAAGTTATAATGTTTCCGTTTTCATCAGTCGCGGTTACCTGCCATACATAAACCTTTCCGCCTTCAAACGGGAAACCCTGCGGCGGATAAGAGTAAATCCCTATTCCTGTCACGGAATCCTGGTGATGCACCGGGTTAGCAGCCAATGCCTGTGACGGGGTTTGCGAGGGAAACTTTTCAACTATCTTGATCCTGTATGTTACCGGAACAGAGGGGGGAGCGTTTACTATCGACCACTGAAAAATCGGCTGCGCCAGGCTGACTGATTCTTCATTTTGAGGAAGAATAAGTTGCGGGGGTTCCGGGTATGAAATAGAAAAATCTGCAGTAGCGCTTGTAAGTTGCTGGCCTTGCAGGTTTAGAACATTAATTTCGAGCGTAAAGTCGCCTTCCGGGAACCTTCCGGTACGAAGAATATTTTCCTTCATCGCGCTATTGAATCTAAGACCCCTTACGTCTTCCCAACCCACGACGCCAAATGGGGCATAGAGCTGTGTATGCGGTCCCGCAGGGAAATCCTGCCGAACAGTTTTTGTATAAACAAGTTCACCGTACTGAGTGCTCGTGATTCTGATTTCAAAAATAAATGATACCGGTACGCCTCCTTTGTACGTCAGCATATATGTTCCCGCGGTAGGGTTGCTGTAGTATTCACTCAGGAGTGAGCTCGGGCTTGGGTTGACCGAGAGTGAGGATATCCAGTCACTTCCCTGCGGAAAAATAAATGGTGCAGCGAGCAGTATCCAGAGAAATAATTTAAGTTTGTGATTGGTACTCATATATATATTTCGCTTATTCTTTCATTATCAGTCTGATCTTTTCAGGAAGTTCGTAGAGGTGATCTTTATTCAGGTAATCAACAGCGCCGGCATTAAGTGATTCATCTCTGAATTCCTCTTCCGGAAGCTGGGACACAATCAGTATCTTTGCTTCGGGAAGTTCCTTATGTATTCTTCTGGCGGCGGTGATCCCATCCATTCGGCCCATCATAATATCCATTAGTATTAAATCGGGGTGTACGCGGGAGGAACAAGATACTGCGTCAGCTCCGTCGGAGCATTCCGTAAGCTCATAATCCGTAAGCGCGGACTCCAGGAGCCTGACTATCAGGTGTCTCACCTGATCATTATCTTCTGCAACTAAAACTTTCATAATTGGGATATTTATTCAAATCGAAAATAGTTCCCACTCACAATGAAAGTAAATAGAGTATTGTACTTAATTTTTCTAAGTATATGTACTCATATTATTTGACCGGCTAATCGACCGAATTAGACTTAAGACGTTTGTTATCGATATTTACCAATCACAATCTTAACGGATTAAACATTGTAAATCTATTCGTTTTTAATTACCATCTGCTCAGGGAGAAGAATTTATGCTGGTGATACAAACGACTTTTTCCTTTGGATCTTCTGACCAATAAAAATGCCTGCGCCATACCGCTTGCCAAAATAAAAAATCCCCTCCGGAGAGGGGATGCTGATTGTGAAAATATCCGTAATCTATCAGTAAAATATTATTTCATATTTAGATTCTGATTCTGGCGACGATTTTCAGCATTAACAACATTACGCTGAAAGACACCAGAGCGAACGCCCACATTAAAGTAAATATCCTTCTTCTTTCCGCCTTTTTTGCGATCCTGTACCGCTGCTCGTATCCGGCCTCAATCGTTTTGTAATCACCTTGTAAGATATTCCACGTTGTATAAGCAAAGTTTCCTGTGTTCATTGGTATCTCCTCTCCCTGCTTACCTGACAATCATCAATTTTTTGGTAATTACAATTCCGCCCGCGTGCAGCCTGTACAGATATACTCCGCTTGCCAGGCCTGTGCCGTCAATCATTTCTTTATAATATCCGGCTTCCTTTTCCCCCTCGAAAACCGTCATTATCTTATTACCGGTAATGTCAAATACCCTTAAGTTTATCATACTCTTCACCGGCACCTGGTATTCGATGGTAGTAGAGGGATTAAATGGGTTGGGGTAGTTTTGTCCAAGCTGAAAATCCTGCGGTGAGTCAATAGTTACACCGATAACATTGCTGAAGGCTGACGCACCGTCGCTGTATATTAGTTTAAGACGATATTCGTAGTCCCCGGTAATCCTATTCACGTCCCGGAAGAAGTAGTTTTTCTCGGAATTCGAAGTACCGCAGGCAGGCACTTCTCCTGACCGTAGCCAATCATTTCCGCCCACAATTTTTTTCTCGACTTCAAAACAGTAAAGATTGGATTCGGTTGCGGTTTTCCATTTCAGCTGCACTTCATTCCCTTTACTTTTTGCCGTAAAGGAAATTAATTCAACCGGTAACGGACCGTCGGATGCAGAAGATAACGGACCGTAATTACCGTGTATGTCACGAGCTCTGATAAAATAGTACCAGGCGCCCGATTGGGAGACTTCCTCTGAAAAAGTTGTGTCATTTACAACCGCGATGGGTGTGGTGGTGTCGGGATCAATATGGGAACTGTTTCCGCGATATATGACATACCCAAAGAGGTCTTCTTCAGTATTTTCCTTCCAGTGCAGCACCACACGTCCGGATTCAAGATACCCTCTGAACAGCCGGACAGAAGCCGGCGCAAGATTATCATAACTCATCCCTGTCACCAGATTTGAACTCCAGCTTTCCCGGTTATTATTTGTTACTGCGGTAACACGATAGATGAATGAGGAAGAGTCAGATTGAGTGGCTGCTTCGTAGCAATAATACAAATTGTTTACTGCCGTGACTGTCTCCAACAGGTTCCACGCAAGCGCGCCGGTTGAACTGGCCACGCTTCTTTCCACCCTGTAAAAAGTAACCTTATTCGATCCCGGCAAATCATAACCGCTTTTGAAAAAAGTAATATTCACTTTTCCTCCCTGGTCTCCGGGAACGTCCTTTACGCTGACTATTCTCGGATATACGGAAGCAGCAGATGAAAGATATATCATTGCGCCGCCGCCGTTGACACTAATCCCGTTATTTCCTCTTGCTCCGACCACAATATCTGATAGACCGTCATTATTAATATCACCGGCACACGCGACAGATGAACCTGAATAAGAAGCGCTGTAAACCGCATTAAAAATAAGATCAGGCGTATAATCCATAGACGCACCTCCATAGAGTACAAACGTCCTTCCGTTTCCGGAATTTTCCACCGGCCATCCGTATACTATGTCAGAAAAACCATCTCCGTTAACATCACCGGCACCTGCAATGTTAGTCCCGTAATAAAAATTTCCCATATTGTAGAGCATCTGGTCGAAAATTACCCGCTTTGAAGTATCAACTATTGCTCCGCCTAAATAAAGATAACCCTTTCTGTAACTGCCGACCACAAAATCAGAAAATCCATCTCCATTTACATCACCGGCCGAACAAACCGATAATCCAAACTGACTATTATATTCCGGGCCGTAAAGATACAAATCCGGCCAGGTAGTAATTATCCTTCCTCCATAGATAAGCCATACTGCACCGACAACAACATCTGCTTCATTTTTATACCTGAAGCTGCCAACCAAAACATCAGAATAACCATCACCATTCACATCGCCTGCGGCTGCTACTGAGTGCCCAACATAATAATCCGCTCCTCCGTGAGTCATCGAATTATCTTCAATGCTGTCCATCACCGCGCCGCCTCTGTATATGGTAATTCTACCCGCGTTTGGAATCGTGTCTGAGCTGTAATTAATATAAACATAATTGGGTGCTCCAACTATCACTTCAGAATATCCATCGCCGTCCATATCGCCCGCGGAAGAGACTGACCACCCGAAGTTTTCATTTACTGTGGTTCCCTGCATAATCACGTCCGGCGTGCCATCTAATCCCAGGCCGCCATAGAAAATATACGTCCTGCCGACATAGGTATACTGCCCATTAACCCAGGCCTGGTACCTGGGCGCGCCTACAATAATGTCTGCGTAACCATCACCATTGACATCACCTGCGCCGGCAACTGAGCGTCCGAAGTAATTTCCGCCATATTCTCCGGTAAAAGTCACATCAGGTATCGTATCAAAAGCAGCGCCACCAAAATAAAGATTCACGGCACCCCGGTTACTGTTATAACTCATACTCCCGACCAGAATATCATTGTATCCGTCTCCGTTTACATCGCCGGCGGAGGCTACAACTGATCCCCACCACTGAGCTCCGGTTGCACTTCGAAGATAATAATCCGGCACATCTGAACCTGAGGGCGTGTTCCTGTAAAGATATACTTTCCCTCTGTACACAGAAAAACCAAAAGCACCAACCAGAAGATCTTCATATCCGTCATTGTTCATATCACGCGCATTTGCCACACTTGTTCCAAAAAAGGTTTCCCCTTCTTCCCCTACAATAGCCCCATCAACGATAGCATCCATATTCCTGCCTCCGTGGTATATAAAAACCTGTCCGCGTCCTTTTGAGGCTCCTACAATAAGATCACCAAAACCATCTCCGTTTACATCGCCGAGAGCGACTGAATAACCAAAATCGCTTATACTGTGGCCATAAAATTCCCGGTCCGAGTTGCCGTCCATCGCCCAGCCTCCGTAATACAAATTTACCCTTCCTACACCGGATAACACCCCCCACGAACCGATAGCGACATCTACATAACCATCACCATTCACATCTCTCCCCCCCGCGATTGATTTTCCAAACTTCGCTCCGGGTTCAGGCCCCTGCATTTCTGAATCATAAGTCGCATTCATTGGCGAACCGCCGAAATAGATGAGTACACGTCCAGTATTCCCAGACCAGGGCCATTCTCCCACTGCAATATCCGCAAAGCCGTCGTTATCAACATCTCCGACTCCCTCAACAGTGGAACCAAAATAACTGCCCGCTGTTCCGTTTAAGACAAGGTCAGCGGTACCTGAAATATTGAGGCCGCCATAATAAACATAAACCCTGCCATTCCCGGAGTTTGCGCCATTCGCGCCGATAATGAAGTCATCGAATCCGTCAGCGTTTATATCGCCCGCTCCTGCAACTGAAGTTCCGAAAAAGTTATTAACACCTTCACCGTTAAAATAGAGATCCGCTGCGTTATCCATCATTGACCCTCCATAAAAAAGTGAAACTTTGCCTGAGTTTCCACCCGCGCCATAGGCGCCTACAAGAACATCATCGTACCCGTCGCCATTAATATCACCTGCACCCGCAATGCTCGCTCCGAAGTAATTATTCACAGTCTCACCCAACAGAATTACATCCGGCACAGTATTCATCACCAAACCGCCATAAAAAACATACGCTACTCCCGTGGAGTTAGTATTGCCGGAAGCGCCGACAATGAAATCTAAAAATCCGTCACCATTCACATCACCCGCGGAAGCAACAACACAACCGAAACGCTCAAGGTTCTTTGTTCCAATAAAAGCCTGAGCGCTTGATGCCGCAGGTTCATAACCTCCGTTCCCCGGCACCGCTCCTGACGTTAGTTCGGAGAATGGATCCGGAGAATCTTTACTGCTGAAAAGATTCTGCTGGGGGAGCAACTGACAGGTCAGGAGTAAAACGCATATAAGAATAAATAACAAATTCCTATTATGCTGAAATCCGTTTGTTAAAAGAGTTTTCATTTTATTTGTCCTTCTATTAATGATTTTAATTTATCTGGTAATTCAAACAATTGTCCTTTGTGAATGAAATCTATCGCGCCTGCATTAAACGACGCGCTGCGGTATTCGGGGTCGGAGAGCTCGGAAATGATGATTATTTTAGTATGTGGCTGCTCAGCGTGGATGTTTCTGGCAGCGGTCAGCCCATCCATTACCGGCATCAGTATGTCCATAAAGATCAGGTCAGTGCATTCATTCCGGTTTATCTTAATGGCGGAGTAACCGTCTGAACACTCAAAGACATCATAGTCTCTGATCACTGTGCCTATGAGGCGGTTAATCAGATTTCTGATTCTTATGTTATCGTCTGCGATTAGAATTTTCATAATGCTGATTTCATTTGAAGTAAATTTGCATCAGCAATAAATGAAAGTAAATAGAGAATCATACTCAATTTTCTTGAGTATTTCTGCTTAAGCAGAAGTAACTACGGCAAGGGGTGAAAACGGGATTTAACCCGCGGAGATTGCCTGATTATAGCAAGGAATGATTTTCTATCGCGAACATCAGCAGGCTGTTATGTCCGGTTATTCCGAGTTTATGAGATATGTTCATCCGGTGATTCTGAACCGTGCGGTAACTGACGAACATCTCTTTAGCGATCTGTACGCTGGTTTTATTCTGCGAAAGTAAGCGAAGAACTTGCCGTTCAGTCGGGGTGAGGTTCTCAAGCAGCTTCGAAGTTTTTTCCCTGTCGCTGCTGTGCTTTGTGCCGCTCACAAGGAATGATTGCAGCTGCCTGCTGACAAAGTAACCGCCGTTGAGCACGCTCCTTATGCAATCAATTATTTCCGTAAGAGTTGAATCCTTCAGCAGGTACCCGGTAACTCCGTTCTCGAGCGCTGCCTCGAGGTATTCTTCGTCATTATACATAGTAAGAATGACCGGATGAGTAGCTGATTCAATTTCTTTTAATTTTTTTGCTATCTCAATGCCGCTGAGCCCGGGCATTGAGATATCAAGTATGGCAATATCCGGTTTTAATTTTATAATACTCGCAAGAGCCTCATCCCCGTTCGCTGCAACACCGCAAATACGGTATCCCTTTTCCCGTTCAAGAATTTTTATCAGCCCTTCCCTGAAAATCGGGTGGTCATCAGCTATAAATATCTTTATGTCCTTACTCATCTTTCATCTTTCTTTTTCAGTTTACGGTTGGGGGAACGGATGGCTTGGTCTCTTTAATAGCCGGAAGTTCAATCCTGATCCTGGTGCCGGTTTTTACAGATGATTCGAAGTTAAACGCAGCGTTAATAAGCCGGGCTCTCTCTTTCATACTCTTAAGCCCCAATCCTTCCGTTAATCTGAGGTTCATTTCACTATCTTCGGTATCAATACCTTTCCCGTTATCCTCAACCGTTACCAAAATTCCGGACACGGAAGAAATAAGTTTTACTTTCGCTTCGGTTGCCCTGGAGTGCTTAACTATATTATTCAGCGATTCCTGAACTATTCTGTAAATATTGATCTCAGTTTCAGCAGGCAGTTGACCGGTGATATCATCGTATTCAAACCGGATCGAGACGCCTGATATCTTTTTTACTTTATTAATCATCGAGTTGAGCGCTTTTATCAGTCCCAGCCTTTCCAACTGGTGCGGGTGAAGATTGGAGGAGATCTCTTTTACTTCATCTATGGATTCTGATATAAGTTCGGAAATCTGCGCCAGGTCGTTCTCGTCTTTTTTTTCAGAGGTGTTATACAGATATAGCAAATTCTTGATCACAAGTAAATTTTGCCCCAGGCTGTCGTGAAGTTCTTTAGATAACCTCTTTCTTTCCTCTTCCTGCGAGTTAATCAACTGCTCCGAAAAACTGAGATGCTGCTCCTTCTCTGTTTTTAATGTCTTGATTTTTCTTCTGGTAAAAAATCCTGCTGCTGTGATCGATAGTAATAAAACGATTGAAATAAAATAAGGATTCCTGTAAAACGGGGGGCTGATGATAATCGAAAGAACCACCGGTTTACTGTTCCAAACACCGTCGTTATTGCACCCCATTATCCTCAGGGAGTATCTCCCGGGTGCCAGGCCGGTAAGATATATCTCCGCGCGGTTTCCAAGGTCAACCCACGTCTTTCCATATCCTTCAAGCAGGTACCTGTACTCATTCTGCTCCGAATATATATAGTTTAGCGAAGCAAGGCTGATCTTCAGGCTTCCGAAATCGTGATCTAGTTCTATTCTTCTAAGTAAAGTAACATCGCTATCGGCGTGATGTTTTTCTCCGGAGACAGTAATGCCTGTTATATAGACAGGCGGGGGTATCTTATTTTCCGAGAGCCTCGCGGGATCAAAATAAAGCAAGCCGGAAAAACTTGGAAAATACACTCTTCCATCCTTCCCAAGCGTGGGGAATCCTGAATAGAAATCACATCCATCCACCTCGTCAAGCATTGAATAAAATCGGAGTTTTTGAGAGGATGGGTTATATGAGCCAATCTCAGAGTTCTGAGTCGAAAACCAAAGTACTCCCTGTTTATCCATAATTAATGTATAAATACCTCTGAACTTATCACGGTAAATAATTTTAGCGGAGTAATCCCTTCCGCTACTGATGATTTTCACCAGCCCTGCAAACGAGCTGTTCCATACATTTCCTGCGCTATCAAGATAAAGATGCGTAGACGAGTTTATAAGATCGCCTTCTTCAGCAGGAAGATACATCCGGTATGTGTTGTCCCGGTAATTAAAGCGCTGTACTCCGCGTGATGTGCAAATCCACAAATTTCCTCTCTTGTCTGGAACTATTTCGTGCGTATAATTTGACGCAAGCGACCGCGACGAGTCCTGCCCTGCGCCATACCGTTGAAACCTGATTTTATCAGAACTTTTACTGCCCGCTTCTATCTTATTTATTCCTCCGTTCCACGTAGAGATCCACAAATTACCCTCCTCATCCTCCGCGAAAGATCTGATGAAATTAGAGCTTATTGAATTGTGATCGGAAGAATCATAATAGAAATTTGTAAAGCGAAGTGAATTGCCCGGCTCGAATCCCGCAGGCAGCCGTGTGCGGCTTATTCCGCCCCCCCAGGTTCCGACCCAGAAATTACCGTCGCTGTCCTTAAAGAACCTGACCACCTCAGAATTCTCGTGGAAGGGAAATGATTTTGGCAATTTATAATTAACTATTTTACCCGTCCCTGCGGTTATTATATCTATTCCACCCGAAGTCGCGAGCCATATATTATCCGATTCATCACTGTAAACACCTACAATCTTATTACTGGATATCGAATTAGGGCCTGGCCTGACAGATATCTTATTAAAACGGTTCCCGAGAGTGATTAATTTGCTGATACCGCCGAAAGTAGATACCCAGAGTATCCCCGCTGTATCATACAAGATATGCTCAACCATATTATTCACCAATGAGAGAGGCTTATCCGGATTATTGGAAAAGGTAGAGATTCTGCCTGTTTCAATCTCAAATCTTGATAATCCTTCTAGCGTGCCGAGCCACAAAACAGATTCATCCTGTACACAGAGATTACTGATTATGTCGCTGGGGATACCGGACTTATTATTTTCAACATACCGCCACTGTCTGTACGAAAAGTTGTCAACCCCGAAACGGTAAAGCCCTTCCCCGGCCGTGGCAATAAATATGTAGCGCCCGTCTTTCGACCCGGCTATGCTCCGCACCTGCAGGTGGGGTATAATCGATTCAAAGCGTTTTGTGTCGTACTTTTCTATCGCTGGATCAAATAATAAGACTCCCCTGTAAAACATCCCCAGCCAGAACCTTCCGTACTTATCCTCGCAGATAGTATTTACCCTGTTGGGGATATGATGCCCCTTTACTTTATCCGGGATATCGTACTGCTTTATGAAATTGAAATGAAGATCAGCTTTGATTAAACCCGTATTTGTCGTCAGCCAATAGTTCCCCTTGCTGTCCTTGAACAGACTCGAGATACTCTGATTTTTCATCCATCCCTGCCTTTTAGTTATGTCGGTAAATTTTCCGGTCCGGTAATCGTAAATCACTGGCAGTCCCGAGATTGTCAGCAGGAAGATCTCATCATTTGAAATCTGAAGCATAAAAAGGATTATGTCCTCGGGTATAGAACCCTGAACACGCGGTTCATTATTAAATACAGCGAATCGCTTACCATCATATCTCGCTAAACCGTTTTCTGTAGCGAACCAGAGAAAATTTCTTGTGTCAAGTAAAGAGTAAAAAACCTTATGGCTCGGCAGCCCCTGTTTAACGGTGAAGTTTTCAAATTTGAGAGGTGTTGCAGACTGGGGATTGAGGTGAGGAGAAAGAAATAAAAATAAGAGAACCGGCAGAAGTTTACCGGCAAAGGAAGGGCAATTTACGGCGTTCAAAGTCATCGTATAACCAGGATCACTTATTACCTGTTTTTAAGGGTTATTCCCAACTCAGGAGGACTCCTCCGATGTGCACGCCACGAGATCCATTGCGTCATACTTCTCTGAAAACCTTATAATCCGGGTCTTTCAGTTCTTCATCGCTAAAATTTACCCCGAGAAAGTTTGCACAGCCCCCTAAAGATGTAAATACACGCGCCTGATCATTCATCCCCGGTATATTCTCCAGCATAATAGACATAGCAGTAGTTTTAGCCCCCGATGAAAATATCGCCCATCTGAATTCAGGAGTGATACCTTTCCCCGCGATCAGGTTCCCAAAAGCGGTGATATCTTCTAATTTAACATCCAGTTCACATTTTGTAATATCCGATAAGACAAGGTGATAGGGAGGGAATAACTCCGGGTTTGAGAAATATAAAAATATATCACGGAGATCGTCAAAAACAGTCTTCCCTTCTACAACATCAACCAGGAGACTGCGTTCAGGGTAGAATTTATAAGTTATTTTCATTTTATTGGTTTTGCGTTAGTAATATAACTAATAATGCACGTAATGAAAAAGTGTTTTATCACTTTTCCCGGAATAAAAACAAAAACACTTCTGCCATCCCTCCAACAGCAAATATATTCATAATCCATAAACCAGCAGAGCCGGTACCATAAGTGATTGCTTAATATTTGTTTCGATAACCCCTCCCGGCCTCCCCTTTCCCCTGTGGGACAAGTGTAAAAATG
>JABWCL010000013.1 GCA_013360295.1 Ignavibacteriaceae bacterium
ACTGCAAGCGGAAAGATCTATATGCAGACAGATAACACGACCGGAATTCAGTCTGAATCCAAAGAGATCCCGACTGAGTTTAATCTCAGCCAGAACTATCCGAATCCGTTCAATCCTTCAACGAAGATTGAAGTTAAGATAGCTAAGGCAGGTTACTTCAGGCTGGCAGTATATGATATGACCGGACAGTTGGTGGGAACACTTATTGACGAACACCTTGAAGCAGGCGTATACAGCCCGAGGTTTGAAGCAGGCGAACTTCCGTCAGGAATCTACATCTACAAACTGGCTGGCGAGAACGTCAACTTCAGCAAGAAGATGGTATTGATTAAGTAATAATTGGATAATGCGCGGTGCGGGTTTCACCCGCACCGCAAACTAAAATTATCAACAACAGATTATAAAGAAAGCGAGTTTAAAATGGAATTAAATCAGTTATATATGTACTTATTCATCGGCATCGGAATTATGTTCGTAGCCTTTGCTTTTATTTTTCCTTTGATCTTTAAGCATCAGAATAAACGGACACACAGCTATTCGGGTTATCAGTCTCCAAAGCTTGCATTTGCAACCGCGGATAATGGAATACGTCCTGTAGCAAGGCAGGAAGTCTACGCGCAGGCTGTTCAGTATACTCATCCTGTAAAAGCTGTCACTCAGGAAGTTCCCGTCAGCAGCAGGCCGGTAAGGCACACAGATACGAGAGAGTATACAGTTACTGGAGTTAAAGTTATCCCGTCAAAACCAAGGTATCAGGTTATCAGGACAATGGCAAGCTAAAGTTTTTTTAGGGGTAAGGCGATAAACAGGTGGGGGCAGTCCATAACGGTTATTCCGGGACGGCCCTCTCTTTTTTTCTCGTTTCTGCATATGAAATCTCTTCCATCGATCTATTCGTTATATAAATCCCGCAGGGATACAATATTAACTTCAGATTTAGCACATACCACTTGAATCAGGTTGCATAAGTAATCATCCAATTATGGGATAATATTAAAGTGTTACCGTGGTAACCATGATTTGAACGAATGTTTCTCAGGATTTATATTTAGCAATATCACCCGTCCTCTCCATACACAAGAAAAACGCCATATCCTGCTTTAGGTATTGCGGTCACCAAATTAAGTATTATTATTACTGCGCATAAAGCACGAAGCGGTAAAGGGGTTTTTACGTTATAACATCAATTCCGGAGGCTAATCAATCATACGTCTCATTAACACCATCGGGAGGGGCAAGCCCGCTCCCCTACTTTTGAAAAACTGCGGTCATCCGTTTCATCTGCGTAATCTGTGTTCCATCACGGCAAATTATTTATGCTATATTTATGGGTCTCTCAAAGTTCTTTGTGATATCCTTTTAACTTTTCTTTTTAGCTCTGTGAATGTGCTCAGAACCTCCCGAAAGCTTTCGATACACTCCGCGGCCTTAAGCTTTCCCGTTATGATTTTCTTGCCAGTTTTAATTAACCCTTAAGTTCAATACTATGAGTAACTTAGTACACCTCCGGTCTTAAGGTTGTCCCGGAAGGACAAGTATAAGGTGGGGGATGCTAGGTTACTTTGTCCTACGATAAGGCATAAAAAAACCCGCGGGGTGCCGCGGGTTTTAATTGAAAGTTAAATCTTTATTTTGTTTTTAATTCAACTCGCCTGTTGAGCTGCCTTCCGGCATCTGTACTGTTTTCCATAGCAGGTTTATCGGGACCGAATGAGGCTGTTGAAATCCTGTCGGCCTTGATTCCTTTTTTAACCAGGTAATCTTTTACAAACTGTGCTCTGTCCGCAGAGAGTTTTTTATTGAGTTCCATAGGTCCGCTGGCATCAGTATGGCCTTCGGCAACTACATTAACCGAAGGGTTAGCATTGAGAAGATCGAAGTTCTCGTTTAATACTTTTTCACTTCCGGGAACCAGGTTGGTCGTATTTACCATAAAATAAACAGGTTTGAATGTGAAAGCCTTAGGAGCTTCTTTTACAACTTCTTTTACAACAGGATCAACTGCCTTAGGCTCTTTTGGCGGTACAGGTTTATCTTTCAGCCGGGCCTGGAGGCTGGCAAGTTCTGTCATTGCTTTGTCAAGTTTTTTCTGCAGGGCGTCTAACTCAGGTTCAAAGTCTCTCATTTTAGTTCTTACGCCAGAAGGAAGAGCTTTAGCAGCCGCAACATAAGGTGTGCTTTCCCAGAAATATATGACACCGCCTTCAAACTGAATATAAGAATCAAGTCCGCCTCCGAAAAGTCCGCCATTGCCGGGTATCGAAACGTAATCAAACTTATCGGTAGAAATTGTATGCTGACTGAATTCTCCCTTCAGCAGCCAGTTGTCACCGAGCCAGTCAAAGTACGCGCCGAAAAAGATATCAGCGCTTATCTCACCGAAAAGTTTTTGCTCCGTATTAAGAGTCTTATTAGTCTTTGCGGCATACATGGTTGAGAAGCCGGCACCGACATAAGGAGTAATATAATCAGAGAAGTAAAACCTGAAAATATAACCAAGGGAAAGGTTCAGATGGTTTGTCTCTACTTTAAAGTTTGTCCCGGTAAATTTATTATAATCCACTTTCATCCGGAAACCGGCATTGCGGGAAAGGTCCCTCTGAATGTAAACATTTGCGCCGAAGTTAAGGTCTTCACCAACAACATCGCCCGTATACCGGACAGAGTTGATGCCAAAACCAACTCCCCAGCCGTCCTGGTGATATTGAGCCAGGGAAAACCCTGAGAAAGCTATAACCAATAATAATAATTTTTTCATTGTCAATTCTCCGCTTATTTAATCTTTTCTATTTCAGAAAGAACTTTATCAAGTTTCGCGTCAATCGTTTTCAGCTTCGCCTCGATATTTTTTTGTTTGGCTTCTTCATTTGCGTCGCTCAGGCCCGCGGGGAGGGCTTCAGGAGCCTTCTCTTTGACAGTCCTGTCCCAGAAATAGATAACGCCGGCTTCAAACTGAATGTAGGAATCAAGGCCGCCGCCGAACAGGCCGCCGCCGCCCATAGCTGAAACTCCGTCAAACGCGTCTGTACTTATTGTGTGGTTACTGAATTCGCCTTTAAGCATCCAGTTTTCAGGGAGCCAGTCAAAATAGGCGCCGAAAAAGATATCAGCGCTGATCTCGCCGAAATTGCTCTTGTTATATTTTATGCTTGGCACGTCTTTCTTTGCATACATCATGGAAAAGCCTGTGCCAATATAAGGTTTGATGTTATCTTCCAGGAAGAACCTGAATATATAGCCAAGGCTTATATTGAAATGTTCGGTAGTTGTTTTGATGCTGTTGCCGGTAAAATGATTATAATCAAGTCTGAACCTGAAACCGGAATTTTGGGACAAATCTCTCTGAACATAAAGATTTCCGCCGAAATTAAGATCTTCACCAACTACGTCACCGGTATACCTGACCGAATTGAGTCCGAATCCAAGTCCCCAACCCTGATCGTGATACTGAGAGAAGCCTGAAGCCGTCAGTACCAATAAAAGCATAAGAAGTTTTTTCATTGTTTTCTCCGGGTAATTTAAATAATTTATAATTTAAGATACGAAATTTTTCACTGAAAGTGATGAAAATCAAATCTGATTAAATATTATTTTTTATAGTATTTTAGTATAAAATTCAATAAATGCATATATTTCAACAATAGACTAAACTTATTTATCAATTTCAGGAGCTATGATGAAGAATAACACATTTGTCCTAAAAACCACTGTATTGTTCAGTGTTTTTGCATTAGCAGTTATGGTTCTTTTCACAGGTTGTGAGAAGAAAGAAGAACCAAAACAGGAAACAACCCAGGTTCAGCCTGCACCGGAAGCGCCGCCGCCAGCGCCGGTAGTTAAAGTAGAAGGCACATGGAAAGGCACATTCTGGAATAAGAGTATGACCCTGGTTGTTGCTAAGCAGACCGAAGGAGCATTCGAAGGAGAAACCACAATTTTATGGCCAAGAAATACCGCGAAATCAAAAGTTACCGGTACGATCGATGGCACAACACTCGCGATGAAATTCGAAGATGTTGAAAAACATAAAGATGCAGGAACTTACGAAGGTACTCTTTCAGCGGATATGAAGACATTCACCGGGAAGTTTACGCTTGCAAGCAACCCCAAATCCACTTTCGACGTAAAATTAAATTTACAATAATTACTTAAGGAGCTAAAATGAAAAAAATATTATTATCATTAATGGTATTCTCACTCGCGTTTGTATTTACAGCGTGCGATGAGGATAGCACATCACCCGATCCGGCAACTCAGACCGGCTCAATCGTTCTTTCATCCACACCCGCAGGCGCGGCTATTTTTCTAAACGGTGTTGCCCAGAGTAAAGTTACACCGGACAGTCTTACCGCTCTTTCACCAAAAGATTACCAGGTAACCTTAAAACTGGCAGATTACTACGATACAACTTTCACAGTGAAAGTCGAAGGCGGAAAGAAGTCAACAGTTGCAGTGACAATGAAAGCTATGCCGCTCGTTATCGATTCTTACAGCAATATTAGGTTGTATGAAATCGCCGGCACAGGATTCAGCGGGCTTATTTTATCCAGCGGCACAAGAGCCGATTCGAGAGGTGCTACTACTGACCTATTCTATAACGGAGGTTCTGGCAAGGATTCTATCTACAGTCAGCACTTGCGTCCGCCGACAAGCACATCACGTCTTACGGATTTCACTCCTGGTTCAGCATCAAATCTTGATGACGGCGTTGACGCTCCGGCTTACTCATCCACCAGCGGTATCTGGAAATATTCTATGCCAGCAACCGTAGGCAACTACTATTTTATATATGACAACGATTTTTATTATTCGAAAATCAAAGTTGTTGCTAAAGGCGGCGGAACCGGCTCAAGCGATCCTTATCTTTGGGTAGACGTATCATATAAATACAACAAGACCTCGAAAGACAAGAGATTCTAAAAACTCACTGTTTTAATAAAGGGCCGTTCCTTGAGGGGCGGCCTTTTTTTATTCCTCCCGCCGTTTTTTTTACTTTCATTAAAATTCTGTTTAGGCCTTTTAATGGCATTTAATTCTCCCGGGTTGTGTAAATTGTTTATATGGATCTGAATTTTTTTCCGGGATAGAATTTGCGCGTATCCGGGAAAAGCATTCGGGCCGTTCCAACTAACAAGTTAACGGAAATAAAGTGTTTTTCGGACCTGCTTGCATCCCTTGTATTGTGAAGCAGGCTTCGGCTGCATCATTACGTTTCGCCGCTGATGATGAAGCTTTACAATACAAAATAATCCGTGAAACCTGCAGCGCGCTGTCTCTTGCTGATGACAGTATAACCGCACCCGGTTTTTCGGTGATACTTCAGGATATCCTGGTTAAAAATACCGGGGTGCCCGACCCCTACTATTATGTCAAACGCAGGAATCTTCAAAACGCGCAAAATTATATCCCCCTCCTGCGGGAAATCATCAGGAATTCTTCCGATGAACTTGAAACCGCGGTCAGAGCCGCTATTATCGGTAATGCCATTGATCTCAGCGCCAATCCCGGATTCGACATTGCCTCTGAAATCAGCCGTATGAATGAAGATAGTATAACGCTGCCGTCGTACAAACGGTTCAGGGAAGAGGTGGCGGATGCGCGTTTGATACTTTACATCGGGGATAACTTTGAAGAAGCACTGTTTGATAAACTGCTTATTGAGGCTCTCCACCCGCGCCGGGTGGCATTTGCGGTAAGATCAGCACCGGTGACAAATGATATTACCTTCCGGGACGCGGTTGAGATAAACCTGCCTGATCTTTGTGAAGTCGTCGAAAGCGGCAGCAGGATCGCCGGGACTTACATTGGCCAGTGTTCTGCGCAGTTTATGGATTTGTACGAAAATGCTGATATAGTAATCGCAAAAGGACAGGGTAATTATGAATCAATGATAAATGAAACGCGCCCGGTCTATTTTCTTTTTAGGGTTAAATGCGATGTGATAGCGGCGCGGAGCGGATTCGGGAAGGGAATGGGAGTAATGATCTTAAACCAATCAGACAAATAAATATCGGAGAGCAAGGTTATGACAAAGAAACTGCAATTGTTCTTATGGCTGGTCTCCATACATTCACTTATTGTAGGTATTGGGCTTATTGTAGCCCCGGGTGAATTTCTTGAATTTCTTGGTTACCATAAATGCCAGGAACATTTCTTCCGCTCACAGGGCGGGGTTTTTCATATTGGTATGGCGATAGGTTACGCGATGGCGGCATACGACCCAAAAAAGTTTGAGTGCCTGGTGATTTTCTCGGTTATTATTAAAACCGTCGCGACGGTATTCCTTTCGCTCTACGCGCTGCTCGCAGCCCCGATCGCCATCATTATTCTTTCGGCGGTTTCTGATTTTATTATGGGCACTGTGGTATTTGTTCTGTATTATTTTTCCGTTCTTAGCGCGAAGGAGGAAAGTAAGTGATGGATAAGCTGACCCGTGTACTGGTAACCGGTGCAAGCGGTTTTATCGGCCGCTCTGTGATCGACGCTCTTAAGGAAGATCATATAATTTATGCTGTGGCGAGAAGGTCGAGAAAGGAAGCCGGTATTCCTTACCACAAGAATATCCGGTGGGTTCAGTGCGACCTCTCCAATCCCGATACCGTGCAGGATATGCTTAATTACCTGCGCGAGGACGAGCCTGTTACCTTCATTATACATCTCGCGGCGTTTTATGATTTTACTTACGAGGATCATCCGGAATACCTGCGCACAAATATCAACGGTACGAAAAATATTCTTGAGGTAGCAAAGGAACTGGAAGTAAAACGGTTTATCTTCTCGAGCTCACTTGCCGCCTGCAAGTTCCCGGAGAACGGAGATAAAGTGACCGAAACTACTCCTGCTGACGCGGAATTTGCATATGCAAAGAGCAAGAAGGAAGGTGAAATACTCGTGGAAAGTTATTCGCGGTATTTACCCGGCACGGTGCTCCGCTTTGCCGCTGTATTCAGTGACTGGTGCGAGTACGCTCCGCTTTATAAGTTCCTGCTTACCTGGCTGGGAAGGCGCCCCGACTCCCGTTTTATAGCGGGCAGGGGAGAATCAGGTATTCCCTACATTCATATCTCTGACGTGGTTTCAATTATTAAAACGGTGCTTAAAAACTCCGCTTCCCTGGACAGCTACTGTGTCTTTAACGCAAGCCCGGACGGTTGTGTCTCGCACAGGGAACTGTATGAAATAGCAACATCATATCATTTCGGAGACAAAATGCGGCCGCTGTTTGTGCCAAAACCGATAATCTATCCAGGGATGCTTATTAAAAAACTGTTAGCCGCGATGAAATTGTGGAATGTTGATTCGTTTGAAAAGTTCTGGATGGTCAAATATATAGATAAACGACTCGAGGTGTCTTCTGAACTTACCAGGCGCACGCTTAACTGGGCGCCGGTGCCCAGAAATCATATAACCCGGAAACTTCTATTCCTTATTGAGAAAAGTAAAAGCCACCCGGCTGAATGGCATATAAAAAATGAAGCGGCGCTCACTCGCGTGGGGAAACGTACTAACCTGATGATATATGAGACTCTGAGCAAAAACAAAGAGTCAGTTATCTTGCAGATTACGGATACGATCATGTCTCGTTATAATGATCCGCTGTTCCAGAGATACGCGAAAATGAATGACGAAGATTTCAGGTGCTATGTAAGTACTCTATATCATCTACTTATGGCAACGGTCAGAAGCGGAGACAGAAGCCTGATGATACAGTATATTGATCAGATCGCGATCCGGCGCTACGCCGAGGGATTTTTGCCTGAAGAGATAAGGGAAACTCTTAATGTCATAAAAGAGATAACATTGAATAGAATATCAAATGAGCCCGAACTAAAAGGTCTCAAGCAAACGGTTTATGATTATATCGGGCTTACACTGCAGCTGGCGCAGGATGAAGTGGAAGAACAATATGAGAGGCTCATCAGCCAGATACCGCGGGACCGGATATCCGATTCTTCATTGCTCCCTGACTGCAAAAAACTTCAGCAGATGATCCGGCAGCTAAGCGCCTTTTACCAGATATCGCCGGAAAAGGGGGAGTACTATGAGGATATGAGATAGCCGCCTGCTTACTGATGCGCGACGGCTTTCTCTGAAAAAAGATATGAGGTTAATTACCTTATCTTGATGTGAAGCTCCTTCAGCTGGTGCTCATCCACTTCCGAAGGGGATTCATCCATAAGCGACATTCCGCTCGCTGTTTTCGGGAATGCAATCACTTCCCGTATAGAGCTTTTACCCGCAAGCAGCATTGCAAGCCTGTCGAATCCGAAGGCTATGCCTCCGTGCGGCGGCGCTCCGTATTCAAACGCGTTCATCAGGAAGCCAAACTTCACCTGGGCTTCTTCCGGTGTAAGTCCGAGCGCGTTGAACATTTGCTGCTGTAATTCTTTGTTGTGTATCCTTATGCTTCCGCCCGCGATCTCGTTGCCGTTTAGTACCAGGTCATAAGCCCTGGCGTATACTCTTCCCGGATCGGATTCCATATACTGAACATCCTCAATCCTCGGAGAAGTAAAAGGATGATGCATAGCATAATATCTCTTAGTCTCTTCATCCCACTCGAAGAGAGGGAAATCCAAAACCCACAATAATTTGGGTTCGGCATCCGGCTTAATCAGTTCAAGCCTACGAGCCATCTCAAGTCGCAGAGAACCCATCTGATTAAGGGTTTTGGTTTTTGGTCCGACAAGGATAAGGATCAGGTCACCCGGCTTCGCGCCAAGTTTTTCGATCATTCCCGTTTTCTCATTATCCGTAAAAAATTTCATAGTCGGGCTGTCTAACCCTTCTTGTTTAACCCTTATCCAAATCAAGCCACCCGCGCCAAGCTTCTTCGCGAAATCTGTAAGCACATCTAGCTGATTCCTGGTATACTCACCACAGCCCGGAGCGAGCAGCCCTGTAATGATCCCTTTCTTATCTAAAGTATCCTTAAATACCCTGAATTCGGAATCACGGAAAAGATCATTAAGTGTGGTCATCTCAAGGTCAAATCTGAGGTCGGGTTTGTCTGAACCATACCGCTCCATCGCTTCTTCATAGCTGAGCCTTTTCAGAGGGAGATGTATATCTATACCTTTTATGTCCTTATAAATCTTATGGATCAGCCCCTCCATAACATTCAGTACATCATCCCTGTCCACGAAAGACATCTCGATATCTATCTGAGTGAATTCAGGCTGACGGTCGGCCCGCAGATCCTCATCCCTGAAGCACTTCACTATCTGGAAGTACCGGTCTAACCCGGCCACCATAAGCAATTGTTTGTAGGTCTGCGGTGACTGAGGCAGCGCGTAAAATCTCCCTTTATGCAACCTGCTGGGAACGAGAAAATCCCTTGCGCCTTCCGGCGTGCTTTTCATCAGAACCGGGGTTTCAACTTCGGTGAATCCGTACTGATCCAAATACTGCCTGACGAGCAGATACATTTTATGCCTCAGGAAAAGATTTTCCTGCATCTCAGGACGGCGGAGGTCAAGGTAACGGTATTTCAGGCGCAGGTCCTCGTGCGCGTCTATTTCGTCTTTTATCGGGAACGGGGGTGTCTTTGCCTGATTGAGTATAACTATAGTGTCCGCGAGTACATCAATAAATCCCGTTTCAAGTTCCGGATTGTCCATTCCTTCCGGGCGTTTCCTGACGACTCCCTCTATGCTGACCACGAATTCACTCCGTGCGTGCTTGGCGAGGTGGAGCGCATTAGCGTCAATATGCGGTTCAAAAACTGCCTGAGTAATTCCGTACCTGTCGCGAACTTCAAGAAACATCACTCCCCCCAGGTCTCTTACCGTGGAAACCCATCCGTTAAGTACCACCCTCTCCCCGATGTTCTGTTCACGCAGTTCGCCGCAGTTATGCGTTCTCGTTTTAAATTGCATCACTTTCCTGTTAGTTCAATTATATTAAATGTTCCATAATAAAAAATAAAAACTCACCTGTGGTGAGCTGAATAAGCCGTTTAAGACTCCGTGCGGAGCCATAAAAGCCATAACGAACTGCAAAGATAATAAAAAAAATGTAGTTTCAGAGAGGACTGATAGGGGGCTAAATCTCAGCGGACAGCCGAAAATTTCGTGTCAAATGCTTCGGCCATCCCGCCGGGACTTTCTCAACTGATTATTGGGAGAAATTATCACTGGTGTACATTCAGACAATCGGAATAATATAAAAGGTGCTATCACTCTTTTTGCCTTATCCGGAAAGCAAGTCAGTAATTATTTCAATGTCAGATCAATTAAGTCCCGGCGGAGCTAACTCATAATATTTGTGTTTATCTTAATAATGTCATTTTCTTTACCGCTTTAAAACTGCCTGCAGTAATTGAATATATGTATGTTCCGGACGCAAGCCCTTCAGGTTCGAATGTGACACTGTATCTGCCCGCAGAACGTTCCTCATCAACAAGAACTTCGACCAGAGAGCCTAAAAGATCATAAACAACAATTTTCACCCGGCTATCTTCTGGAAGTGAGAATCTTATTATTGTGGAAGGGTTGAACGGATTAGGGTAATTCTGATCTAAAGAAAACTGTGTGGGCCCCTGATACTCGGACTCCGCGTAGTCAGAGTAAGAATAACTTCCGTCTGTGTCAATTTGTTTCAGGCGATATATATATTTGCCGCTTGTGCTGATGCTATTATCGGCGAAAGTATATTTATGCTCAGTATTACTGTTTCCGGATCCTTCAACAAAGCCGATCTTATTAAACTCTTTTTCGCCCGGAGCCTTGCGCTCGATATCGAACCCATAGTTCTGTACTTCCGTAGCTGTATGCCAGTTCAATATAGCTTTACCGCCTGTAATTTTTACCGAGAAGGATTTAAGTTCAACCGGAAGAGGGGAGTCTTCATCTCCGACCGTTACCGGTGAGAACGATCCATAATAGTCTAAGGTTTCAACATATTTCAGAGATCCTTCCGTTACTTCAGGACCGGTTGGCAGATCTTCCCAGTAGCTGCCGTTGTAGTGGTATATTTTTGGAGCTCCGGAAAAGGATGCGGTCAGGGAAGGTTCGTAATACAATCTTATCTTAACCGTGCCTCCGGTAATGTCGCTTATTTCCCAGTATTTACCAATCGTAACGGAGCCGCCCGGGAGGTTTGGAGGGGTCGAATTAGATTCGGTAAAATTGAAAGTAACAGTACCCGAACCCTGGGTGGCAAAATGAATATTGGAACTCGAGTAAGTCAATGATGAGTTGGCAGGTATGCCAACGGAAAAAACAGTATTAAAAAACCTTTGCGTAGAGAGAATTGGGTACCCGTCATTATACAGCGGGTCCATTTTCCAGATATCAGAGCTGCCGTTTGTGCTTTCACCGGTAAAATCCCAGCCGGCGTCAGTGAATGTGGATGTTGTCTTCATTTGAATTGTTGTCGCTCCCGTTCCGCCGCCGCTATTCGCGCCCTGATTAGCTGTCTGCGAATCGAAGAACGAATTGTTGATGGTGCCTGAATTGAAACCAAAAAGCGCTCCGGTATTTGTTGTTCCCGTCACTACGCCTGTACTGTAACAGTTTGTTGTAGTTGCAACCTCATTACCGGGCGCAAGTCCGCCCACTCTGTTAACTCCGGTTACTGACGCCCTGCTGTATGAATTGTTCATTACAGAGTTATAAAAGAAGCGCCCGAGGATACCGCCAACCCTGTCGTTTCCCGTTACGCTTCCGATAGTATAACATTTGGAGACGGTTGAATTAACAGCCATATGGCCTATCAGTCCGCCGACACTGTTACTTCCGTTGACTGTACCTTTTGAATAACAATTTGTTACGGTTATCGGCTCCCCGTATCCGCAAAGCGCTCCCGTAAAGTCAAGTCCGGTTACATTTACATTTGTAAGGCCAAGATTTTTTAATGTTCCGCCGATAACATATCCGAATAAACCTATAACTACCGTTGATGGCCTGTTGATATACAGTGAATCTATAGCGTAACCGTTACCATCATAGACGCCCGTGAAATAGGGGCTGGAAGCGCCGATAGGCTGCCAGCCCGCGCCACTATTCCAGTAACGTGTAGCTGACGCCCTTATGTTTGCTGTTTGGCGGAATTGTTTATTCCAGGCTGAAGGGTTGTTGGTTAACCAGTATAAATTATCAATTGAGCTTATAAGATAAGGGTCTTCGGCAGTGCCACTCCCCGAGGGAGCTGCTGAACCGATGGGGGTTGAAAAACTGACAGGATCGCCATATGCAACAACACCCCCGTTTATCGCGAATGCCCGGACATAATAAGTTATTCCACCGTCAAGCCCTGAAAAAGTGTATGAAATGCTACCAGATACTGATCGTACTCCGAGATCAATCTTATTATCAGATATAGTTGGCGTACCCGTAGTATTCCAGCAAAATCCGTGGCTGTAAAGCGGCGCCCCTCCGATTGAAGTTACGTTGGCGTTTAGAGTCGCCTGCGAAGAAGTTATTGAAGTGACTTCATCCGTTGAAATTGCCGGAGGAGCGATTGTAATACTAAGAGTTGGGTATCCGTCGTTTCTGTCTGCGAGCAAGATCCAGTGGTCATTATTTCCGTTTGCTGATTCCCCGGCAAAGTCCCACAAGGCTGATGTAAATGTGGATTGAGTTTTCATCTGCTCAGTAGTTCTTCCGGTACCATAACTATTTGGTAAGATGCCAATAGTATTGCTATCGAAAAATGAATTGTCAACGACAGTCCCGCCCCAGGTACCGCCAATTATACCTCCCTTGTTACTGCCGGAGCCGATGATGCGCCCGGTACCATAGCAACGAATAATAGTGTTATTATAGCCCACCCCTGCAATTCCTCCCAGATAAGAAGTACCTGTAATTGTTGCTCTGTTATATGAATCAGAAACCGTACAAGAGGACATATAACCTGCAAACCCTCCCGCGTTGGATAAACTTACTGTCACACTGCCGGTGGTATAACAGTTAAGGATATTACCATTCTCTAAAATTCCTGCAATTATTCCGGTAAATTGCCTGCCTGTTACAGAAGCATTCGTAAAACCTAAATTTTTAACGGTACCGGTTAAATAGGCAATAAAACCGATGTATTCAGTATAAGGCCTGTTGATGGTAAGCGCATTAATTTTAAAGCCCTGTCCGTTATATGTCCCGGTAAATTCCTGTGATCCGCTTCCGATCGGATCCCAGCCTTCACCCTGGTACCACCCGGCTGTAGCTGAAGCATCAATGTCCGCGGTTTGTTTATAGTGCTTGCTGTAATTAGACGCGGACAGGGAAATCCAAAGGATGTTCTCCAGCGAAGAAATGAGGTACGGATCGTTTGATGTACCTGATCCTGCAGGGGGTACGGGATTTATCGGATATGTCGTAAAATAATCGTAATTGTTATTAAATGTTCCTTTCTGATTTGTGGCAAAAGCCCTGATCGTATAAGCTTTTTCGGGGATGAGCCCGGTTAATTTGTGGGAGAATATTCCGGATGTATCCGTGGAGCCAAGATATATAGTTGTATTCATATTATTCACCCCTTCAGTCCAGCTCAGTTCATACCCGAATTCAGACACCTGTGATGTCCCTATGTAAAGATTCAATAAGAATGAGGCGCTGTCAGCGTAAATAATCATACTGCTAAAGGAAACCGTTGGCAGCTTATGCAAACGATCAAGGGCAGGGTATCCCTGCTGCAGAGTGGAATTAATGAACCAGATGTCATCCGTGCCGTTTACTTCTTCATCTGTAAAATCCCAGCCTTCATTTGTATAGTTGGTTTTCGTTTTCATCTGAACGGTAGTACGGCCGGTGCCGCCTCCGCTGACAGAGCGCGTGGATGCTTCCGTATCATAGAAGCAGGCTGTAATAGTATTCTGCTGATTAGCAGCAGTAGAAAGGAACCCTCCGGCAAATGTGGTAGTACTCACTGAACCCGCGCTGTAACATTTTTCAATTGCGCAGTCATCAGCATAACCTATAAATCCGCCCGAATTATTGTTGGTGTGATTGCCGGCGACACTTGCAAGGCTGTAAGAGTTTGAGATAGAAGAGAGATTTGCGATGCCAATAAGTCCTCCGCCATAAAAACCTCCCGAAACAAACACTCCGCCAAAAGAAATATTGCCGGTTGAGTAGCAATTACTTATGGTAGAATTATTAACACTTCCGGCAAGGGCGCCTGTATAGACACCCGCTGATATAATGCTGCAGTTTTCAATTCCGAGGTTCAACACGGTTCCCTGTAAAACGGCATTAAACAAACCAACGGATGTTGATGATGAAACGATAAGAAGATTTTTTATAATGTGATTATCACCGTTATAATAACCCATGAAGACGCTTCCGGACCCGATGGGAATCCATCCGGATGGCCAGTTATGGGTTTCACTCGCATCTATGTCCGCGGTCTGAATATAGTGTTTGATAAAATTGTCAGAATTGGTGTTTATCCAGTAAAGATTTTCCAATGTTTCAATTCTGTACGGATCTTCCGCTGTCCCGGACCCTGCGGGCGCCAGGGCCGTCTGGGCTGTAATGCTGCCTGTTATTAAAACAATAGCAAACAGAACGAATTTAATTAAGTTGGTCAAGATTGTTCTCCTTTTGGTTAAAATAATCTAATGTTCTTTACATCGCCGCACGCAAGCCGGATTGAGTTACGTATCCGTGCTGAGGGGCATCAGTAACAAACTTTCACGGCGAGATTATTAGCCTGTCATTGCGCACCCGCGGATCATTTACCGAAGTGAGCGTGGTGGACAGAATAGTTTTATCATAATTCTTGCCTGAAAAATAGAGGATGAAGACGCTGCATTCAATCCGTGCTTCCACTCATTTTTCTGAGTGGTACCACTTAGGTGAATTTCTTGAAGGGGTGGGGTAGGAGGGGAAGCTTTCACGAAAATTGCCGTTAGCAGGATGATACTAAGAACTTTGAGCAACCTGAAAATATAGCCCGCATAATTTGCCGTGATAGGCCACAGATTACGCGGATGCACCGGATGACCGCGGATTTGCAAAGGGTAGGGGAGCGGGCTTGCCCCTCCCGCCGGTGTTACTGAAGCGTATGATTGATTAACCTCCGGAATTGATGTTATAACATAAACACCCCTTTCGGGTTTAATGCTATATTATCAGTTGATCAGTTAGGAGATAAAAGTTAATGCAGAAGTTCATCTCCCTTCATAATTACAGGCGATGCACTTTAGACTCAACAGCCTATGTCGCTGGTGCTGCCAGCTTATTCATTTGAGCAATTATTGGGCAATGGTTTGTGAAGCATCATTCAAACCGGATTTTTGGGAGACAAGTGAGGCGCGAATATGATCCGCGCCTCGCTTAATTCTGTTATGTTTTCTGCAGATCGGCGCTGAGGATATTGAATACCTGGTCTGTCAGCGTATCATAATTATGGTTTTCAGGATAGATCGGTTTATTAAACTTAACCGTGATACGTTTAAATGGGCGGGGGATAAGTTTCCCCTTTGGCAGGGCTTCATACGCGCCTCTTATTGAAACGGGAAGCACCGGAATATTCAACTCCCGGCTGAGGATAGCGAATGCTTTCTTAAAGTTGCCAAGTTCGCCGTCTTTGCTCCTTGTCCCTTCGGGGAAGATGATGATATTCTTTCCCTTTTTCAGGACGATCGCGAGCTTTTGGAGCGATTGTTTTAAGTCTTTATTGATATCCATTATAACCACATTATTACGCTCCGCAAACATCTTAACGAGTTTGTTCCTGACGTGCTTTTCTTTGGCATAGAAGTAAGTGTTCTTCATCGTCCTGTTGTTCAGGAAAATGGAAACGAGTAACCCATCGAGAAAACTCTGGTGGTTAGGGGTGATGATTACCGGGCCATCCGGAATATTTTCTCTTCCTTCAGCCTTCACCCTGAAATACATCTTCATTCCCATGCGTGAAATGTTTTTGATCAGGTTCTGGGTGAACATATTCTTCGGCAGTTTCAGGTCAACTCTTTCCTTTAATATTTCCGCCCATTTCACCGCCTCAATTGAGATTTTCTTTTTCTTCTCCCGCATATAGTGAGATATTTTTTCAACAGTCGGATGGTGCGAGAATGCGTCTTCGTGAAGTTCGATGCCGAAAGTGGATTCAAGGAAGGTTTGGAAACTCACCTTGTCAAGTGAATCAAGCCCGATATCCATTATAAGATGGTCATCAGGGAGCACCTCGATTTTTTTATGTTCTTTCAGATAATCGCGTATCACGAAGTATTCTTCAAAAACAGGTTCATCTTTTTTCTTTTTGGATGTTGACTGCTGTTCAAGGCTTGCGAGACGGAACCGCTGAATTTTTCCAAGCCGTGTTTTAGGAAGTTCTTCACTAAGAATAAAGAAACGTGAAATCTTTTTAGCCGGCGAGGATGCTTCGTTATAAGGATTGATCACATTCCACTTTACCCACTCTTCAATATCTTCAGCATTTATCTCCGCGGACTTTGCCTGGTCGGGGAATATCGCTGCGTTGAGTTTGTCGTTCTTCATAAATACACCGGCCTCAGCGACTACGGGAGAGACCTCTTTAATCTTCTTCTCAATTTCTTCCGGGTTAATATTCTTACCGTTTGAAAGGACGATAATCTCTTTTTTTCTGCCGGTTATATGGATATATCCTTCATCGTCGATGTGTCCCAGGTCGCCTGTATGCAGCCATCCATCCCTGATAACTTCCGCGGTCTCTGCCGGTTTATTATAATAGCCCAGCATCACATTTCTGCCGCGCGCAACAATTTCCCCCTCAACTGATTTCACTTCCATACCGGGCATCAGCTCTCCCGCTGAACCGATCTTCCATCTGCCGGGACGTGTAAAGGTGATCATAGGGGCGGCTTCAGTCATTCCGAATCCTTCAAGCATCTCGAATCCGAGAGTCTTATAGTCGGCCGCTACCTCTTCATCAAGTTTCGCGCCGCCGCAGACCATATAAGTAACATTGCCTCCGAATCGCGCGTGTACCGCTCCGAATATTTTCTTTGAAAAAGAACGTGAGCCGATCTTCTTTGCCAATGCAAATAATTTCTTTGCCGCGGCTTTCTGGTTTATTTTTGTCATTATCCCGTTTCGGATGGCGGCGTATAACCTCGGCACCCCGATAATAATGGCTATCTTATTTTCCTGCAGGGTTTTGATTATATCATCGGAAGCGAGAGACGGGGAGAAAGCTATTTTACTTCCTACCGATAACGGCGCCATCATCGTGCCAAGCAAAGGAAATACGTGGTGCAGCGGAAGCAGAACCAGTACGTTTCGTTCGGGAGTATAAATGGGAATATGCTGGGTGACGGCTTCAATATTGGCAAGTATATTATCATAAGAGAGCATCACTCCCTTCGGGCTGCCGGTTGTTCCGGATGTGTATATTATCACCGCGGTGCGGGACACTTCCTTAACGGCCAGTCTATCCGGATTAAATTTTTCTGAAGCGGGGTTTAAGGTTTCTAACTGGAACAGGACAGGTTCATAGACAACTTTTTCCAGTGCCTGCTTAAGAACCTTCTCCGTTTCACCGGAATAAAAGACCACACCCGGTTTGCAATCATTTAATATGTAGGATACTTCATCAGCCGAAGCCATAAAGTCAATAGGTACGGGTACTGCTCCTTTCACCCATCCCGAGTAGAATGCATATACCCATTCGGGGATGTTAGGCCCGAAAACCGCTATCCGTTCCGGACTGTGCTTACCGTAAATATCAGCAGTTGCGTAGATATTTCTCAGTAACTCGTCATAAGTAATTACTCTGTCTTTATATGTAATCGCCGGCGAAGAGCCGGGTGAAATAAAAGCACGATCAGAAACCAATTTCGTATCCGTTAATAAATTTGTAATTATTTTTAGCCAAGTAAGATATATATAATTACAAACATACTAAAGTGTTATATTTTATATATGGGAGGGAGTTGAATTGCGTCTACTTGAAAAAATTTTTGCAGAAGGTTCCCCGGGTCCATACCTGGATTATTTAGTTATCCGGATCTTTTTTTTCTCAGACATCTGCAAGTTCATCCCCCTCCAAATGCAGCAAAATGGTTTCAACCATTTGCTGCCTCGCTCCTCCATCAATTGTGTAATCCGACGAAAAATAAACCGGCCATCAAAACATGCCGTTCCTCCGGAACTCTGATTTGCTGGCCGTTTCGTTGCTGCTGCTGCCGCTGCTACTAACATTTCGTACCTACGGTACTATTACCATTTAATTAGATTACGAGGTTGGTGCTCATATAGTTGGAAAATATCTGCGTCACAAATTTCATTTCGGTCCGCCGGCCAACTATTTTTCTGACCGTGAAGTAAATACGACCTGATGTGTTTGATGGAAATTGAACGGAAGGATCGGTGACTCGTAAACAGTAGTGACTGAAGATTCGGTTTTCATTTCCGCCGTTTAATTTAGTATTATGGCAAGGCTGATAAAAGTGAGGGGGATTTGTGCAATAGAGCAGTGTTAATTAATTAAAATTTTGTTATATTTAGTTCAAATGTATTATAAGCTATAGTAATATTCTAAATAGAGTAAATGGCATCCCAAGAGAAAAAATTATACGAGACATTGTTCGTCGAGGATAATCAGGAAAACATGGAGGTAATATCGTACTTTGTTAAAAGTATTTGTAATGTTACCCCCGTATCTGATGGACCATCCGCAATAGCCGCAGCTAAAGAAAAGCAGTTTGACCTCATCCTTATGGATATTAACCTGGGCCTCGGCATGAACGGAATGGAGGCAACCAGGCAGATCAGAAAACTTTCCGGTTATGAAAGCATCCCGATTATCGCTGTAACCGCCTATGCGATGGTTGGTGACAGGGAGATTTTTCTTAATGCCGGCTGTTCCCACTATATCTCAAAACCCTTTACCAGGGCAGAACTTCTGGCGCTGATTGAATCAGTGTTTGCGGAACAGACTCAATAAACTAAGATCATAAAAATTGAAAATACTCACAGAGCCGCTATAAAAGCGGCTTTCGTGTTTTTTGGAAAAAAGGATTACGGGGAAGTAGTATTTCGATGGAAGAATAAACGATAAGACGGGCGCGACCCGTCCGTATTGAAAATGGATTTTAGGGAGCCGGGCGCGATCCGTCTCTGCGAAGGGGTTATTCTACGTAGGCGCCCATCTTGCCGAATTTTTCGATCCTTGTTTCTACTAATTTATCCGGCTTAATTTTGATCAGTTGGCTCAGCTCTTCAGTAAGGGCTTTTTTTAACATTATCGCGGCTTCTTCGTGGTTCTTGTGCGCGCCTCCGAGTGGTTCGGGGATTATCCGGTCAATTATTTTAAGGTCGAGCAGATCTGATGAAGTTAGTTTCAAAGCCTCAGCAGCCTGTTCTTTATAATCCCAGCTTCGCCATAAGATGCTGGAACAGGACTCAGGACTGATTACCGAATACCAGGTGTTTTCGAGCATTAGTATCCTGTCACCCACGCCCATACCAAGAGCTCCGCCGCTGGCTCCTTCTCCAATAATAACAACGATGATCGGCACCTTCAGCTGGCTCATCTCCAGCAGGTTGCGAGCAATCGCTTCAGCCTGTCCCCGTTCTTCAGCTTCAAGTCCCGGATAAGCGCCGGGAGTATCAAGTAATGTGATCACGGGACGGTTGAATTTTTCTGCGAGTTTCATTAACCGCAGCGCTTTTCTGTAGCCTTCCGGATTGGGCATTCCGAAATTCCGGTAGATATTTGATTTTGTATCCCGCCCTTTCTGCTGCCCGATTATCATCACCTTATAATCATCAATCCTCGCAAAACCGCCGACTACCGCCTTGTCATCCTTGAAAAGCCTGTCGCCGTGAAGCTCTATAAAATCCTGCGTCATTAGATAAATATAATCGAGCGAATAAGGCCTTTCAGGGTGGCGCGCAAGCTGTACGCGCTGCCATCTCGTCAGCCCTTTGTAAATGCTCTCTTTTAATTTTATAACTTTATCTTCGAGCAGTTTTATTTCATCGGTGAGATCGAAGTTACCTGAAACTTTGCGCATCTCCGCGAGCTTTTCTTCCAGTTCCACGACCGGTTTTTCAAATTCCAATATTGTCTTTGCCATAATCTTTAGTTATTATTTTATTTAAACTCTTACTTAAAATCTCGAGATCGAACCATAAGTTCTGGTTCCTCGCGTAAAAAATATCCAGTTTGGCTGAACCGTTTTCCTGCTGGTTTTCAATCAGCCACAGGCCGGTAATTCCCTTCCTGCCAAGGTAAAGCCCGGGGAACATATCCGGGTCTTTAGGGCCGACAAAACTCATCTTCCCTCTGAGCACCGCGGGAGCGCCAAGTATGATATTACGTAGACCGCTTTCCCGCCTGCCGCGGGAGAGGGGCAAATATGCAAAAGGATAGATAAATATCAAAATTAACAGAGCAAGCTTCTTGTCAAAGAATGACTTAACGAATCTGTTAAGAGGCAGGGAAATATTATAATGCAGGTCAATTAACGGAATGTTATCGATCAGTGAAACTATTGATTTACCAACGATGAAATCAAGATTCTTTCCCGCTAATTTAAATTCGATATTCTCTTCCTGGCAGGAAGAGACGAGAGACATCATCCCGTTATAGCTCAGGTATTCCGATGAAATTATCACTTCATCGATTCTGTGTTCCGATATTGTTTTTTTAATTGTCTCAACCGTTCCGATCACTTTTATACCGGAGATCTCACTGCCTACGTCTTTCATCGAAACGCTGATAAACCCCTCAATAGAATGAAGTGTCGTTACTTTTGAAGATAACTTCGAAGCGATCTCAAGCGCGGTGCTGTCTGTCCCCACAATGACCGAACGGATACGCCTGTTGGATTCGCTGTAAACCCCGTCCTTAAGCAGCATCTTCGCGATGATCCTCCAGAACGTGAGGGAGGTGAATATAAGCGCGTAGGCGAGGAGCAGCACACCGCGGCTGTACGCGAAATCCCTGAAGAAGAATGTTACAAAGGAAAGAAGTACCAGGCTGATGATAACCGATCCGGTGTTCCTTAATATTGACAAGCTGTCCTTGCGGTAAACCCCAAGCAGGGCTGAGGAAGCAAGGTGCAGGGCAATAGGAATTGTATATACAATATCCGTGGCGAAATCGGGGAAGCCGCGCCACTCCCGGAAATTGGAATAAATATGACCGGCCGTAAAAAGTGAAAGATTATAAAACAATCCATCGAGCAGCGCCGGGAAGATGATCATCCGTTTCTTCCAGGAGAACGCCATTGTCTTCCGCGCGATAATGGCGAACTTCAGGATAAAATGTACGAGGAATGATCCGGGGATATTCTTCTCCACGAAAAGGTGCATCGCGTTATAAAATATCTCAGTCTCATTGATTGAACTCTTCTTTGTGCTTTCCCCTTTATAATGAATGATCTTGGTTGAGTGGACATAAAAAACCTTATAGCCGGCTTTCTGAACCCGGTAACACCAGTCAAGGTCTTCGCCGTACATAAAGAAGCGTTCATCAAGCCCGCCTACCTTCTCGTAAACTTTTCTCGGCATCATCATAAAAGACCCTGAAACGGCATCCACTTCATATGTTTGGTCTTCGTCGAGGTATGTAAGGTTGTATTGCGCGAAGAGCCTGCTTTTGGGGAATAGTGTGCTGAGGCCGGTAACTTTACAGAATGAAACCCAGGGGCCGGGGAAACTGCGCCGGCAGGCAAGCTGAAGCGTACCGTCGGGATTTAGTATCTTACACCCTGCGAGTCCCGCCGCGGGATTAGAACGGAAAAAACCGAGCATTACCCTTAGAGTATCTTCGCTAAGCAGGGTATCGGGATTCAGGAGAAGAAGGTATTCTCCGGTTGCTTCGCGCAGGCCGATATTGTTTGCCTTGCTGAAACCGAGATTATTTTCAAGCGGGATTAATTTAATTTCCGGGAAGTCGCGTCTCAAAGATTCCACGCTGCCGTCTGAAGAAGCGTTATCAACTATGATCACTTCGTAGTCTATTCCTTCGCCGGCTTTTTTCAGCGAAGGAAGCAGATTATAGATAAACTCTCTTACATTGTAGTTTACTATAATTATTGAGAGATCCATAGTAATTCTGAAGGATTCTGAAGCGGATTACAGTTCGCCGAAAGCGGAACTTAATCTGAGTTTCCAGACGAGAATAGCTGCTTCTTTAACGATCTTCTTTGACATTTTTGATGTGCCCATTGCACGGTCATAGAAGATGATGGGAATTTCCTTTATTCTGTATCCTTTTTTCCAGGTTTTAAAATTCATTTCAATCTGAAAAGCGTATCCGTTCGAGCGGATATTATCAAGGTCTATGCTTTCAAGTACTTTTCTCCTGAAGCACTTGAACCCTCCGGTAGAATCCGATATCGGCATACCGGTTATGAAACGTGTATATTTATTCGCGAAAAAGCTAAGGAGTAATCGCTGCATAGGCCAGTTAATAACGTTTACCCCCGTGAGATAGCGGCTGCCTATAACTAGGTCGGCATCTTTGATCATATTGAGGAAGTTGCCGATCTCTTTCGGGTCGTGTGAAAAGTCGGCATCCATTTCAAAAATAAAATCATAACCCTTTTCGATACAATACTTGAAGCCGGCGCAATATGCTGTGCCAAGCCCGGATTTTTTTTCTCTTTTCAGAAGATGGATACGATTATCCTTTTCACCCATTTCCTGAACCATCTTCCAGGTACCGTCGGGAGAATTGTCATCCACGATAAGAATTTCAAGGTTTTCAGGATACATTTGGAGAATCTCGGGAATAAGTTTACCGATATTCTCTGCTTCGTTGTATGTCGGGATTATTATTATTGCTCTTTCGTTCATCGCTTAATTAATAAGGTTATTGATGTTGTCAGTCAAAATGGCCTTTTCCAAAAATTACCACAAAAACAGTTCTTAACAAAATTTTCATATCCATTCGTATAGACATGTTCTCTATATAGAAAAGGTCATATTTTAATTTCATTTTCACGTCTTCGACGCTTTCGTCATACTTATGTTTTACCTGCGCCCAGCCCGTTACACCGGGTTTAACCCGGAGTCTGCGTTTATAATAAGGAATCTCTTCCGAGAGTTTCTCTACAAAGAAGGGGCGCTCGGGGCGCGGTCCGATCAGGCTCATCTCTCCCTTTAAGACGTTTATCATCTGGGGAAGTTCATCCACCCTGATCTTCCTGAGAAATCCGCCTACCGCGGTGACCCTTGGGTCATTTTTCACTGACCACACCGGACCAGTATGTTTTTCAGCGTCAACATACATAGAACGGAATTTGATAATTCTGAATGGCTTTCCATTCAGGCCGCAGCGCTCCTGCATATAAAACACGGGGCCCGGGCTGTTAATCTTTATCGCGATCGCGGCGAGTAGGATAATCGGAGAAGTGACAATAAGTATAAGGAACGAGATCACAATATCCACGACGCGTTTCAGGCTTTTTTCCCATTCGGGCATAATCACCGGGTGTATGTCAATGAGAGGAAATCCGTAAAGCTGTGCCGTCCGCGCCTGCCCGCTGAGTATCTCGTAGAGATCAGGTACAATTTTTAAGCCCACGTTCACATTCTCGCAATCGGAGATAAGTTTAATCAGCAGGTCCTCGTCGTGCCTTTCAAGGGCGATTACAACTTCACTGATATCATTCTGCTTTATAATATTAATAAGATCCCTGTGGCTGCCAAGAACGGGGATTCCGCTGAATTCTATTTCGCTGCCGCCGTTAATCGCGACAAATCCCTTTACATCTATTCCAAGCGCCCTGTGAGATTTTATGTCTTCGTAAATCTTCCCCCCTTTTTCGTTAATTCCTATTATCACCGCGTTCTTTCTTCCGTAACCCCTTACAAGAAGGCTTCGCTGAATGCTCCTGATTATCAGCCTTCCGCCTGAAACAAAAGAGAAGAAGAGCGCCCAGTACATAACAATGAACATCCGTCCGTCATACTGAACTCCCGCGGAGTAATCGTCAATAAATATCAGGAAGAAGAGGATAAATATTCCGACAAAAGACGCCTTGAATATTTTAGATACTTCATCAAACCTGGAGAGGGCAAACCACGACTTATATAAACCGACAAACGTAAAAATCACGAACCAGTAAAAGAAGATCACGAGCATCGGCAGGAGAAAATCGGGCATATAAATAATATCGAACCACCCCGTCTCAACCCGCAGAATAAAGAAAACAATATACGCAAGGTTTACCGCGAGAAAGTCGGTGAAGAAGAGGAAGTATTTTTGACTGGAAGTGGTTATCACCGCTTTGCCTCCCATAGTTCCTTATATAACCTGATAGTCTGATCTACCATTGTAGCATCATCAAACATACCACCGATCATTTCTTTACCGGCTTTTCCAAATCTTTTGACTTTATCCCGGTCAGCAACCAGTTCTCTGATCCTTGAAGCAAGCTGGGCTACATTTTCAGGTTCAATGAGAAATCCGTTTACTCCGTCTTTTACAACTTCCGGAGCGCCGTCAAGGTTAAAAACGATTACAGGCTTTTCGAGCACAATAGCCTGTGGCAGCACTCTTGCAAGCCCTTCTAAAAGGGAAGTATGCACAAGTACATCGGATGCATTCAGATAAGAAGGTATCTTCTCCGGAGAAATTAAACCGGTGAATATTACCGAATCGTGCATTCCGTTTTCATCCACGTACTGTTTAAGCTCAGACTCGATTTCTCCGTTGCCTATCAATAGGGTTTTTAACTTTAGATTTTCACTCCTAAGAATCGAAAGCGCTTCCAGAAGGTACCGGTGGCCTTTTAACGGGGAGAGGCGTGCTGCTTTTGCCAGTACCAGCGTATCATCATAAATGCCCAAAGAACTTCTCAGATCTTTGCGTTCACGCTCATCGGGTGTAAAAGATTCAGTATCAAACGCGCTCCTTATAAGGTGATAATGTTCGCGCTTCCTTATACCGTAACCAAGCATTGTTTCAATTATGGTTGAGGAAACAGCCACAAGGCCGTCACAAAAATGGGATGTGATCTTCTCGACAAAAATAAAAAAGTACTTTACAAGGGGTTTTTGATAACGATGAAAAGGGAGACCGTGGACGGTATGCACAACCACCTTCGCTCCGGCGAGCCGGGCGGCAATTCTGCCAACTACACCGGCTTTGGAACTGTGAGTATGGACGATATCATAATTTCCCTGCCTTATGAACCGGATAAGTTTATAAATGCAAACCAGGTCCTGGATGATTTTAATCTCCCTCTTTACATAAGGAAGAGTAAAAACATTCAAGCCAAGATTGGCTGCCTCCTCATACATACTTCCTTCGGAAGCAATATTCGGTCCGGTTGCAATATCCACCCTGAATCCCTCGCTTTTGAGTCCGGCAGCCAGGGAGACGACAGTCTCGGTTGCGCCGCCGATGCTGAAAAGAGTGATTAATTCAAGGATTTTTAAGTCTTTTATTGATTTTTCGTCCAAAATGACCGATTATTATAAATAATGCAATCTTAAAGATATAAAAAAGACCAAAACTTTTAAGCATAATAAAAAAGTCCGCTTTTTTGTAATGCCTGACGCTAAAATTAATAGGTTTTGTATATTTGGAAATGACTGAATTCAAGCGGATTGTTATTATTGCGGTTTCTCTGAGAATTATTGCAGGGTTATTTCTTCCGGGAATAGAGATGGATTATTACTGGGAATACGGTGAAATTGCGAAGAATCTCATCAACGGGAAGGGATACAGTTTATTGTATGTTGAGGGAGACAAAATAGCTCATCACTTCAAATCAGAAGCCTCGCCCTATCCCTCAGCGTATATGCCACCTGGTTATGTATTGTTTCTTTTCCCTTTTATGTATCTCCCTGACATTTTACTCCGGAATATACTAATCTACTCGGTCCAAATTATTGCTTCGGTATTAGTACTCTTTATGGTATACCGGATATCAGAGAGATTTTTTGGAATTAGGGCAGCTTTAATTTCCGGGTTAATTTATGCAGTAACACCAGAGTTTATCGTGGGTTCTCTCTCATTTACTCCGACTGTTTTTTATCAGCTTCTGTCGCTTATGGTGCTGTACCTCCTGTTATTTCCGGGGGAAGTTAAGCTTTTAGAGTTGAAAACCGCAGGATTGCTTTCTCTTCTCATATTCTTTCGATCAGAAACAATATTGTTTCTCGGTGGTATTTTAAGTGTATTCCTGGTTCGTAAAAAATTTAAACCATTCTTCATCATTTTATGTACAGTAGTATTATTCCTGTTACCCTGGAGCGTAAGGAATTATCAAAAATTTAATGAAATAATACCGCTGACAACCAGTTACGGACTTAATTTATACAGGGGGAATAATTCTGCTGAGATGGGTTATTGGGGAAATCCCTTGTTGTTAAAGGAGATAAGAAGTTATAAGGGGGATGATTTTGAAGTAAAGATGAGTCGCGTTTATGTCCGTGAGGTCGAGGAATTTTTCAGTCAAAATACTTCCGGTGCAATTCTGAATCTTGGGGCGAAGTTTTTTTATTTCTGGGTCTATTATCCCAACTACGGAAGGGCTAACAATATTTTTTACCTGGTACCGGGTATGTTAATTCTGTACCTGTTTTTATACGGAATAATCAGCGCGGCAGACAGAAAAAAATATATCTGGTTTTACCTTTTCTTTGCAGTTTCAACGGCAGTGGCTGTAATTTTCGTTCCTCTCCCCAGGTATCAGACTATGATGAAAACAGCCATGTTGCCTTTCTGCGGATTTGCAGCACATTCCATCCTGGTGCTGGTGACGCTCAAATTCAATCGACGTTCCTGAGACGGGAAAAATCATTTCTGACTTCATATTGATCCCATTTGGAGTGCCCTTTATAAAGGGACTCCGCTCAGTCATTTCCTGGCAATGGTTTGATGTGCCTTATATTTCCCAATTTTGTTACGAACCTGCTCTTTACAAAATTTTCCTTAAATTAGTAGGTTTAATTGATCGTCTTTCAGCCAGGGCGGGAAAATGTTAAATTAAAAGCTTTTTTACCGATTGTACATCCTGCAATATGTCGACTAACTACAGTATGGTTTGACGCAGGTGGAGAGAAATGCTTTTGTGGAACGATTAGTTGCCTGACAGAATATTATATCACAGAGTTCTGTTTTTCATAAGAACAGTTACATTTTAACAATTATTAAGGATCAGAATGGAAAAACAATATAATTTCAATTTTTTGGATTTAATTGTTTTAATTGTCAAAAATAAAGTAAGAATATTAATCATCTGTTTGATTACAGCTGTTGCCTCTTATCTTTTTTTAAGATTTTATGTGGATGAACAATTTGATGCATCTGCACTTATTATTCCCGCTGAAGATAACTTTATGGGTGGCTTGGGTGGAATGCTTAAAGGATTGAAAGAATTACCCATCGGTATTGGCGGTATCCCCGGCGGTGAATCTATCGGAATGTATAACACAATTGTAAGCAGTAGAACTACCCTCCTGGAAATAATCAATAAATTCAATTTAATCCGGGTTTATGATATAGATACGACGGAAAAGGATTACATTGAGAGGGCAATGAGAAAACTTGGACAAAATATCAGCACCACAGAAACAACCGATAATGCCTATATAATAATGGTCAGGGATAAATCGCCAGAACTTGCTGCGGATATTACGAACTATATCGTTGATTTGTTAAACAGAAGAATAAACGAACTCAAAACTCAAAAATCAAGAAATAACAGAATCTTTTTGGAACAGCGATTGGCGGAAGTAAGGGGAAACCTGAAAAATTCCGAAGATTCTTTAAAGCTGTTTCAGGAAAAATCCGGTATGTTAAATGTTGAGGATCAGCTGAGGGGTATAATGGACGTTTACACAAAGCTTGAAGCTAATTTAATAAGCAAACAAGTTGAAGTTTCGATCTATGAAAAAATATATGACCTTAATTCTCCGCTGGTAGACCGTGCGAAAACAGAACTGCGTGAATATGAGAAACGAATAAAGGAAATTAAAAGTCAGGGGATGCCGCAAAGCATACTTCTTTCAAAGGCCTCTATTCCCAAGAGTGCTCTTCAGTATTACAGATACTACCGGGATATTGAGATAAATTCATCAATATTAGAGTTCGTGATACCACTTTATGAGCAGTCGAAATTTGAGGAACAGAAGGATGTCCCAATTTTACAGGTAATTGATTATGCCGCTGTCCCACAAAAGAGGAGTTATCCCCCTAGACTTTTGTATACCGCAATGATTACTTTTTTTGTATTTATATCAACCTGTGTAATTTTATTTATTGGCGGTTTAGTAAACAATTCTAAAAATGAAAAACTAAAATTCATCGTCTCGAATTTATTTATCGTTCCGAAGAGAATTAAGCAATAAAGTATGAGCGGTCATACCTCTATGTTCCCCAGAAAGCAAATTGTTTATCCGGCTCTTCTGGCTGCATTGATCCCGTTTTTGTTATTATTTGTCAAGGCCTCTGAGATAAAGAATTTGCACGTAGCGCTTACGATTCTGCCGCTGCTCTTTTTAGTGGTGTTTAATTTAAGATATTCTGTTTTCATCCTTGTCCTTTCGCTTTTCATAAATTATCCCATAAATGTCCTGCAGTTATCCTCGCTGTTAATTTACATCGTTATACTGTCGTATTTCATTTGTTATCATGACACGGACTTTAGAGATTTGAGTAATTCTTTCACCATACCGATAACTATATACTTAACACTCATATTGCCATCCTTCCTGAACAACCAACAGCCGGGGTACAGTCTCTTATTCATGAGCAGCCTCATAAGTTCATTTATTCTTGTCCACCTAATATACTCCTCGAACGATAAGAGATTGATTCAGTTGTTTCTTATATGGTTTGTGGTTTTTTGTGCTTTAAATGGGATCACCGCAGTGTATGACGGATTGGTGTTTAAGAAAAGGGCATTTGGTTTTGCCGGCATCATGTTTGTAGATTACTTGTCCGTGGGCATGGTCATCACTTTTATTTCGATGCTGCTATCGAAGAAGAAAGCTCTTTTTATAACTCTGTTCGCGTTTTTTGTAGTTTGCACAATTCTCCATCAGACCAGGGGAGTCTGGATCGCGTTAAGCGGTACTTTGTTGTTAGTAATGTTATACTTTCTTATAAGGAGTGAAGAGTACGAAATCAGCAGAAGGAAAATTCTGGCGTTTCTTATTTTTATTTCATTAATGGGAGCAGGCGGGTATTTTCTTATTACGGAAATAAACCCCAGAATCGAACAGAGAGCCACTGCCCTGAAAAAAAACGAGATAATTATTGATCAGGAGGGCTACATTGATAACTCAGTGGTGACACGCGCACTGATCTGGCATACCGCATATAACGCGTTCAAAGCACACCCGTTTATTGGGATTGGTTCTCATTCATTCGCATTTCAGTCTAAATCATATTCGACCATTACTCCGTTTTTATATAAAAAATATGTTCAAGGAGTGACCCCTCACGGGACGTTATTCGCTATTTTAGCAGAGGTTGGAGTGATCGGACTGCTGGGGTTCCTGACCTTGATTATTCTTTCGCTTAAACACTCCTTTAATAATGTCAGGGAGTCATTTAAACCAGAGGATAAAAAAATATCTGTTACACTATATTTTATTCTGGTATATATCACCCTTTCGATGGTGATAACTGACGCCTGGCTTTTTGGCTCGGGCGCAATACTTTGGGGGCTGGTATTGGGTATGACCGCTCTTCATAAAAAACAAATTCAATTGAATGAAAAGTAGGGAAATCCTTTCCGAAAATAAAAACTCGGTTTGGCTAGCATCAAGATATATAATGCTGCTGGTATCGTCATTGTTGATTTATAAAATAAATATTGACCAATACGGCAGCGGGATCATAGGGGCATGGTTTTTAGTGTTTTCAATCTGGACTTTCGGGAACGCGATTGACCTGGGAATGGGTACTGCGATTGTAAAATATACTGCCGAGTACGTAAATAGCCGGAATAGTGTGATTAAGTACTTTTTAACCTCAAGTTTTTACGCATTTATACTCCTCGGTTCCGTTCTAACGCTGATAATATATTTTGTCGGGCTACTGTTTATCTTAAACAGCACGAATATTTTTTCAAAAGTTGATGTCAGAGTATTCCGGTATGTATTTATTATACTCGGTTTATCCTTCACGGTAAAATATATTACCGTGTTTTTTAGGTCGGTACTTGAAGGGATGAATGAATTTGTTGTTGCAAGTAAAATAGAAATTATCTCATCCTTAATATTGCTCATATTTATAACAATAAATTCATTACTGGGTTTATCAATCAGGTATCTGGCCGATATTTACCTGGTTCAATCGTTTTTAATCCTGTTTACGTATATTTATATCTTTTTGGCCAGATATAAACTTAATGTTTTTAATTTTATAAACTTCCGCTACTCATCGTTAAAAACAATTTTTTCATACAGCCTCCATATTCAGGCGGTTAACCTGC
Source organism: Ignavibacteriaceae bacterium (assembly GCA_013360295.1). Lineage (GTDB taxonomy): Bacteria > Bacteroidota > Ignavibacteria > Ignavibacteriales > Ignavibacteriaceae > JABWCL01. The sequence continues at coordinate 30,338 of JABWCL010000013.1, forward strand.
TGGGCGGTTTAATTGACCCGATAATTAAGTTCTTGTTCGGCGGATATTTGGGGCTGGATTCGGTCACCTACTACGAGGTTGGCAAAAGGTTTGCCGGATCGGTCACGGGTTTGTTTCTGACCACCTTCAGGACAATACTTCCCAAGGCGAGCATTCTAACCGGCCTACATGAGCAGAGAATATTTCTTGAGGAAAACGCTGTGAGATATATAAAATTCGGCGTTCTATTCACGATCGTGATATTCGGGGTGCTTTCAGTTATTATAGTATTGTTTATAAAGACTTTTTACGGACATATTAATTATGTTTACGTTTACCTTCTTTTATCTTTGACCGAATCACTTACCATATTCGGTTCAACTCTCTATATTTTTATAATGGGGATAGGTAAAGGGAGATTACTTGCTATGCTCCAGGTTATGAACATAGTCTTAATATCATCTTCTTTATTAATTTGTCTTATTCTGTTTAAGGATACAATCGGGTTGATTGGGTACTCCCTGACAGTTCTCATCGGCGATATTGTTTTATTGCTTTATATCAGGAAGAAGTACTCAATTCGTATTAAAAAGTTTTTACTTGATGTGAATATTATTAAGTTCGCTGTATTTATGGCTTTGATGTCCTTTGTTATCGGTATAATATATTATTTGGATTGGAATGTATACCTGACTCTCTCGGCTTTTAGTGTTGTTTCTTTTATTATGATTATTCGTGAAGCAAAGGAATTTGTATTAGCAGTCATTAAGTCAAAGAAGGTAATGTTATAATGTTTAGAATCGAAGTATTTCAATCGATATTTATGATGTCAGCGGTTTAGATTATGCAATTTAAAAAAAATAAAATATTATAAATATGCAAGCACAAGCAGCAAATCCGCTATTTACAATTATCACGGTATGTTATAACTCGGGTGAAACCATTGAACGGGCAATTAAATCGGTTCTGGAGCAGGCATATACTGATTATGAATACATAATTATTGACGGTATGAGTACGGATAACACATTGGAGATTGTAAGAAGTTATCCGACAAAATTTCAAGGGAAGATGAAATATATCAGTGAAGCCGACAACGGTATCTATGACGCAATTAATAAGGGAATTGCCTTAGCCAAAGGGAGCCTTATCGGAATATTGAACAGCGATGACTGGTATGAGAGTAATACCCTGGATGTTATCGCGGCCCATCATCAACCCGGGAGAGATGTTATATATTACGGACTGCTCAGGTATTTACGAGAAGGGAAGGAGTATATGGTACTGTCATACAATCATGAATTTCTTAATGAAAAAATGATTAACCACCCTACCTGTTTTGTGACAAAAGGGATATACAATGAAGTTGGTAAATATGACTTGAAATATAAACTCGCAGCCGATTATGATTTCATGCTGAATTGTAAAGAGAAAGGATATAATTTCCGGCACTTACCGTTTATATTGTCAAATATGTCAATGGAAGGGAGTTCAAAAGATTATCATTTGAGATCCAGAGTTGAAACATATAATATTATGTATAAACATAAATGCCTGTCCAATGCCAATCGCATGTTAAGAATAATAGATTTGTACCTGAAGTATTACTTTAAAAAAATATTCGGGCTGTGATCATTGTGAGGAAGCGAAGAATTGTGATTGTCGCCTATGCACTGCATCTTGTCGGAGGGACAGAAAGATCAATTATAAATCTTGCAAACGGTTTAGCTGACGAGAACTATGAAGTCATTCTGATTTCATTAGTAAATTCCGGGGAAAGCACTTCTTTTGCTCTACATCAGAATATTAATCTCATCCGTTTAAATATCCTGGGTAAGTTCGTTTCAACTTTCGGCAGGATACTTGCACTGCCGGGTGTATTATTAAGCATAAGGCATAATATCTTAAAACATAAATCTGATCGGGTGATATGTTTTGGGGAGAAAATGAATATCCTGATTGTCTTGTCTTTGCTTTTTAATAAAACGCGTTTAATATTATCCGAGAACTATCCCCCGGGGATTCACTATATTAATCCCCTATGGAGATTACTGAGATCACTGACATACAGAAAAGCCTGGAACATAACGGTGCTTACCCCTGATGATATTGATTATTTCCATAAAGGGGTCAGGAATAAAGTAATCTCGATTCCAAATATTATCAATAATCCGGGGCGACGTAAGGACCTGAACTTTAAAAGCAAGGTAGTAATTGCCATCGGCAGGCTGGATGTAGTTAAAAGATATGATTTATTAATAAACGCGTTTTCTATTGTCGGGAAAAAATATCCTGATTGGAAGCTGGAGATTTGGGGTGAAGGACCGATGAAAAATGAATTAAATGAACAAATTAAAAAACTTGATTTGGAATCATCGGTTTTATTGAAAGGGGTAACAAAAGATATTTACCCGGAATTGTTAAGGGCAAATTTCCTTGTGCTCTCTTCGCAATATGAGTCATTTGGTTATGTGATCTGTGAAGCAATGTCTGTAGGGATACCTGTAGTCTCTTTCGATTGCCCTTCCGGCCCTCGTCATATTATCAGGCATAATGTTGACGGGTTGTTGATTCCATTTGGAGATACTGAAGAACTGGCGAATGGTATTATTAAATTAATCGAAGAGGAGGGGTTAAGAATTGAAATGGGTAATAAAGCTTTGGATGTTTTAAATAGATTCTCAACTAAAAGTATAATCAGCGAGTGGAGTAAACTGCTGTCTGATTAACTTAAATGATCATAGTAATTGCTGAGTCTCAATACCATTTTCTCCAGCGTATAAAATGATTCAAATCTTAACCTGCCATTTTCCCCAATTAGTTTTCTCTCAATAGAATTGAAAGCCAATCTCACAATTTCTTGTTTTATTTGCCCGGGATCTTTAGGATCAACTAAAATGCCGTTTTGATTATTTGATATTAATTCGGGTAATGCTCCTGCAGTGGTGGCGATTACCGGAGTTGACTGGATAAAAGCTTCAAGCACAACCAGCCCGAATGAATCCGCTAGGGTTGGATGAACCATTACATCCAAAGCAGCAATTATCTTATGGATATCATTTCTTTGTCCCAGAAAAATAACCTCATTCTCCAACCCCAGTTCGTTCCGGAGCAAAATCAAATTTTCTTTTTCCCGTCCCTCTCCTGCAACAAGCCATTTAAATGCAATTTTCATTTCCTTAAGTTTTTTTGCGGCTTGTAACGCGTAATTGATACCTTTTATTTTTATTAACCTTGAGACACTTCCGATTAAAAGTTCGTCTTTAATTCCTAGTTCACTATTTATTTTTATTCTCGCCTCTGCTTTATTTACCTTCGCATCTGAATAACCAAGCGGGATAGTAGTTATTTTGGCTTTCGGGAAATTCTCGTGTTCCTCGGACAATTCGGCGATCTTATTCGAAACGCAAATTATTCTATCCTGAAAACGATTTACGATTGTGTAATATGCTTTAGCTTTAATTATCTCGGTAGTAGAAAACGAATAGTCATAATGACGGGTGGACACAACTGTTCGGACCCCGGCTTTTTTAGCAGCGATAGAGCCGAATAAATCCCCATAGATCATATGCGTATGAACAATATCCGGCTTTATATCATAAATTAACTTAGCGATGCCGTTTATACTGAAGAAATCAAATCTGTTCCTTAAGGAATAATGTAAGATATTTACTCCTTTTTCTTCGCATTCGTTTAACTTTCTTTTGAATTCATCGGAAATATTTTTCTTGTTTTTTCTGGAGAGATTTAACAAACTTACATTATACCCAAATTTTACTAACTCCGGTAAGATCATAAAGACATGCTGTTCAGCCCCCGCTAGCCTTTCTCCAAGCAGGATCATTAAAATTTTCTTCTTGGGTTTCATCTTATTTTTAATTTCGGCAACTTAAATGATCTGAATTATTAATTGACAGCGCTCAAATCATAAAGAATAATGTCGTAGGATACCGCAGGGGGCAGAGAATTGATAGGGCTGTTGAGAAAAGATTATTTCGGGAAGAAGTACAATTTTCTCCTTAATATCCAATCTTCCGACTCCAGCCATTAGGTTTAAATAATTACCGGAGAATTAATTTCAACGCACCCACAACATCTTTAGCGTCCTCATCCGTAAGATTCGCGGAAAACGGAATTGAGAAAGTTCTCTCAGATATAAACTCCGCGTTCGGGAAGTCTCCGCTGCCGTAACCATAAGCCTGCTGGTAATATGGATGCAGGTGCAGCGCGATATAATGAACACCGGTACCGATTTTCATATTGTGAAGTTTGTTTATCACCTGATCTCTCGTCAGAGAGGTTTTATTTATATCAAGCAGCAGAATAAAGAGATGGAACCCGTGGCGCGTATCCGGTTCAGGATCAGGCGGAAGCAGGAGCGGCAGGTCTTTCAATTCATTTTTGTAATATTGCCACAATTCCGCCCGACGGGAATAGAATTTTTCAATTTTCCTGAACTGCGACAGCCCGAGTGAAGCCTGTATGTCGGTCATATTGTACTTGAAGCCGGGGTAAACAATCTGGTAATGTTTATATCCGTCATCAGAGAATCTTTTCCAGGCATCTTTGGTCAGACCGTGTAAAGCGTACATCTTAATTTTAGCGGCGATTTCCTGGTTGTTTGTAGTTACCATACCGCCCTCAGCCGTAGTGAGGTTTTTGGTTACGTAGAAGCTATATGCGGCTATATCACGCGAGGTGCCAAGCCTCATTCCTTTATACTCACTTTCAATTGCGTGAGCGTTATCGTGAATGATGTAAAGGTTGTGCTCGTCAGCTATCTTATTAATCTCGTCAATATTACAGGGACGGCCCGCGAAGTGAACGGGGATGATCGCTTTTGTTCTCTTTGTTATTTTTCTGCGGATATCGTCGGGATCAATCAGCATTGTGAGGGGGTCCACATCCACGAAAACGGGACGCGCCCCGGCGTGAATGACCGCGTTGGCAGTCGCGGCGAATGTCATTGTGGGTACTATCACTTCGCTGTCTTTATCTATACCTAATGCCAGTACACATAGGTGTAGTCCTGCAGTGCAGGAAGAAACTGCGGCGGCATATTTCGCCCCGACGTATTCAGCGAATTCTTTTTCGAACTCGTTCACTTTAGGCCCCGTTCCTATCCATCCGGATCTGAGAGTCTGTACTACTCCTTCTATATCTTCCTCTTCAATCTTTGGGCTTCCAAAAATCAGATAAGATTTTCTCATATTTTTATTCCCCTAAAATGATTTGACGGATAACAGAGTGAAGTTAATATTTTTTCCATTAAGTTGCTTGTATATTGAGTTCGTAAACATCAAACTCCCGGGCACTTTTCTTCCGGGGGTCTATGTGAAAATGTTAATCAGATCAATTGCCGGGCTAAAATATTTATAAATTTGACAATCAATTGATTCAAACCCTTAACTTAATAAACGAAGTGCCTATCATACAAGGGAAAATTATATCAAAATTTTACTCTCCGGCAACCTCCTTATAAGCGGTTTCGATGTTCAGTTTCAACGCTCCGGCGCGCATTTCTTTACGTTCGGCGGCACCCGGGATGTACAACACGGCGGACGCATCCGCGAGGACTCTCCCCTGTTTATGAATCATTTTCGCGTAATCCAGAAGCGCGGAAAGGTATCCTCTCATTTCTTTGACAGATTGGATATCGCCGGTCAGGTCTGCCGGTGAAGCCGCGTGGCCAAACACAAAACGGGTGCTTTTCCCGAACTTCTTTTCAATTCTCTCCAGCGTCTCTATCCACTCTTTAATACTACCGCCGCCTTTAGGGTCAATAAAAGGATAGACTTTATTGAACACAAGGTCTCCGAGGTGTGCTGTATCAATGTCCGTATAGTGGATAATGCTGTCTCCGCCTGTATGGGCTTTACCTAAATAGTATATATGAATGTTCTCTTTTACCCATTCTTTTGAGTACGTCTCATCAGCAGTGACAAGTTTTACGCCCCCATCCGGATTAAAAGTTTCCTTCTGCATTCTGGCGCAGTTTTCGTGAGACAGGATTACTTTCACGTGCGGACGCAGGACTTCATTTCCGGACACGTGATCGCGATGATGATGAGTGTTAAACAGGTAGTCAATTTCCTTATCGCTTTTTTTTCTGAATCCGTTCAGGAAGTTCTGCGCGGTATCGGGGAATTGCGAGTCGATAACAGTTATCATTTCGTCGCGAATCTGCCACATTATTGTGCCTCCGCGCTCAGCGTACATTCCGGTTCCGGGTGCTATCTCCGTCAATCCGGGTATTTCATCAGGGAATATGTTTGAATTAATTCGGCGAAAGGGGATGATAGTTCCTCCCAGGATCAATGCTGACGCTCTTAAGAATTCACTTCTTTTCACAGGTGCTCCTTTTTATCATCGAAATTTCTAATGTTTCAGAAGAAGAAAATATTTGGATAATACGTATTTTTACTGAACCAAATTATATAAAGAAAAAGCAAATGAAAAAAATTGTTCTGAACCTGGTATTTTTTGCAGCACTGATCCTTCCGCAGGAACTTCCGCCGGGATACTTTTTAAAAGAACACGAACTATATTTTTCATTCGCTAATCCTGGCAAGACGGTTCTTGAAAAACTGAACAGAATGATTTCTCTTGATAAAGTAACGGCAGATTCGGTTTATGCCTATTGCGTGGAAGATGAGTTTGATGAATTTATCAGTATGGGAATACCCTGGCAGAAACTGCCCCGCCCCAGCACACTTTATGAAGCCAGGATGAGCAGCAGCGTTGAGGGGATAATGGATTGGGATACATATCCCACTTATGACGCGTACGTGCAGCTTATGCTTCAGTTCGCTGAACAATACCCGTCACTTTGTAAGTTATATGAAGCAGGTACCACGGTTCAGAACAGGAAAATATATTTTGTTAAAATTTCTGATAATGCGGCAGTGGCTGAACCAGAACCGGATGTTATGTATTCGTCTTCCATTCACGGGGACGAAACAACGGGTTATGTGCTGATGCTCAGGCTTATCAATTATCTCCTAACGAATTACGGTACCAACGCGGAAGTGACTGAACTGGTGAACGGACTGGAAATATGGATCAATCCGCTTGCTAACCCGGATGGGACATACCGGTCAGGTAATACAACAGTTAACGGCGCGACAAGGTCAAACGCAAACAATGTTGACCTTAACAGAAATTTCCCTGACCCTGCTGCGGGGCCACATCCCGACGGGAAAGCGTGGCAGCCTGAAACTCTGACTATGACAAGCTTTATGCCGAATATCAATTTTGTTATTTCCGGAAATTTTCACGGCGGAGTTGAGGTTCTAAATTACCCCTGGGATACCTGGGTAAGAAGGCACCCGGACGATGCGTGGCTGATTTATATTTCCAGAAGGTATGCTGATACTGTCCACCGTTACGCTCCGTCAAACTATTTAACTTATCTTAATAACGGTATCACAAATGGGTACGACTGGTACCGGATAACAGGCGGCAGGCAGGACTATTTCACCTACTTCAGGAGAGGGAGGGAAATAACATTTGAAATATCCAATACAAAACTACTTCCGGCTTCGCAGCTTCCTGCCCACTGGGATTATAATTACCGTTCACTTCTTCAATATCTGAAGAACGCCCTGTATGGCCTGAGGGGGATAGTAACGGATATTTACGGTAATCCGATAAAGGCGAAAATTACCGTGCTATCACACGACGCCGATAACTCAGAGGTTTTCAGTGATTCACTGTTGGGCAATTACCACAGGCTGTTAGCCGCGGGTACTTACACGGTGACGGTGAGCGCGGATAGCCACATAACCCAAACGTTTAATAATGTTGTTATTGCAAATCAGGCGGCGACGTACCTTGATTTACAGCTGATTCCCAATAATTACGTACCTGTCCAGCTGATCTCATTTACTGCCGAGAAACAAGCCGGCGGAGTATTGCTTAAATGGCTGACAGTGTGCGAGGTTAACAATAAGGGCTTTGTTATTGAACGGTCATTTGACGGTGAAAATTTTGAGAGTATCGGATTTCTTGAAGGGAGCGGAACCAGTACAACCGCCTGTGAATATTCATTCATAGATGAGAAGGAGTTTCAATTTACGGTTTATTACCGGCTGAAACAGACCGACTTTGACGGAGGGTTCAAATATTCGGAGGTGGTTCCAGTGAGCGCTGCGGAGGGTAACGCTGAGTTTGTTCTGCTGCAGAATTATCCCAATCCTTTTGTTGAGTTCACAAACATCATATTTTCCATACCTTCAAAAGGTTTGGTCAGTATAAGTATGTTCAATTCGCTGGGCGAGGAGGTTAGGAGGATCTTTGAGGGCGAAAAGGAACAGGGAAAACATTATCTGAAATTTGGAGGCGAGGAACTTGCAGGTGGTTTATATTTCTGCCGATTGGAGTTCAGGGCTTCCGGCAGCAGTGAGAAAAATGCATCGGCGGTTAAAATGATAGTTGTCAGGTAATCTTCTATTCAGATTTGAAGGAGACGGGTATGAGAAAACTCGCGTTTTTTAGTGTTCTTCTTTTATTTATAACGCAAGGCTGCGTTACAACAGTTGTATTTGATAATGTTTTACCTCCGGTTAATTTATCCCGGGAAGGCGATAAGGCGTATTTCACCGGAGCGTACGGAACGAACGGTATGACCCTGACCGGCGGGGTTACGATATTATCTCCTTTGCAGTTCGCTTTCAGTGTGCACCGTAATGTGGAGAAGGGCGCCAAAACTCTTCCCGCAGTCAGCGCGGCCGGAAACGTACCGGAGAATTCTATGGAACTTGAATCCTTTGAGTACCTTGCAGGAACTTATTTTGAATTACGGGAGAACGGTGTGCTCGAAATTTTTGCCGGTATGGGGAGGGGGAGAGGCGAGGAGTATGCATTCAGCCAGGAAACCTGGGACTGGAAACCGAGGACTATTTTAAGAACCGCGAAGGGAGATTTTGAAAAAATGTTCCTTCAGATCAATGTAGGGAAACGGATACCATCAAGCGCGTATGGTTTTGCGCTCAGATGGAACAGGGTCACATTTGCGGATTATGAAAAATGGCACTCTGAAAGAGGAACTCAATTCAAGGGAGAAACTCACGGCGATCTTTGGGAGCTTACATTCTTCGCTAGAATTGGGGGGGATGTGATGAAATTTGGAGGTTACGGTACATTTTCTTTTACTCCCCATAAAATTGAATTTCAGCATCCACAGTTAACTCTCGGGGTAATGGCAATGTTGACTTTTTAAGGAAACAGCCTGACGTCACTGACCGCGAGGCTGAGTGCGAAGCTTTCCGGCCCCGCACTCAACAGGTAAATCATAAATTTTTAAGCGCTACAGCGTTTTCAAGAAGGACGGGATAGGAGTAACCATAACCAAAATCCTGATCCAGGGCAACTTTACCTTTTAATGTCACCACATCACCTTCATGAAATTCCTGGTCGGTGGTTACAGTGAGATCGAAGTTAGCTCCGGCTGATGTTCCATCCTGAATGTGCAGCCAGTTACGTTTCATAATCCCGTTATTCACGCGGAGGATCTTTCCTTTAATAGTAATTTCTTTGCCGCTGTACTTCTTTAAGTCAGAGTATAATTCGGCGATAGTTATCCCGCCCGCGGCTTTCTCAATTTTTATTTCAGCTTTATAAAGGTCCGGTTTCATTGGCTGATTCTTCCCCATTGGAGTACTTTGCTGAGGAGCCACCGGTGACTGCTCTGAGAGGTCTTCAACGAACAGAATAGTTTCAAATGTTTTTTTCAGCTCCGGGCTGGTAAAGTTTTTCATTTCCATCGCGCCGCGGTAGTAGAAGGTCTGCCCCTCTTTAACTTCCCTTCTGGTTACCGCCATCCAGTAGTCTTTTTCACCTTCCTCAACTCTTAAGTAAGTATACTGACTAACCTGCTGTACTTCTTTAACAGTGACCTTATGAACACCCGATGCCGCCAGTTGTTCGGCTTCTTTTTTTTCTTCCTCGTTTTTGCCGCAGCCCGCAAAAATGAGCAGTACCGCAGAGAATAATAACAGTTTTTTAAGCATTGAATTTTCCATATTTTATGTTGAAATTTGAGGTGTCAATATAGTTTAATTAAGGCGTATTAATCAACGGGGAAATTATTAGTGTATAAGGCATTTTCTTGCCAGGCACCGCATTCGAACCAATTTTTCAGTGGAGGCCGGGTTGGGCAGGAATAAACATTATCTGCCCTGTTAACGGCTTCGCGCATCAACGCAGGGTTAACTTCCGGCCGGACTCATAACTGATAAAATTTCTGACAGAAGTTTTTAATCATCAAATAACCGTTTACAGGACTACTTGATTACGATCGATTTTTTGCTTTTAATAGGCGCGGTTCTCTTACTGCTCAGCATACTGTTCGCGAAGGCGTTCCAGAACCTCGGTATTCCCACAATGCTGATATTTATTGGCGTGGGAATGCTTGCGGGATCGGAAGGAATCGGGGGGATATATTTTGATGACGCGAAGCTTACCCAGTCCATCGGAATTGTAGCCCTGCTGTTTATTCTTTTTTCGGGCGGGCTGGATACTGACTGGCCTTCTTCAAAAGCGGTAATGACTCCTGCCTTTGTTCTTGCAACTCTTGGGGTCTTCCTGACCGCTGTTATTGTGGGTATCGCAGTTATGCTCTTATTTGACACCTCGTTCCTTTGGGGTTTCCTGGTAGGTTCAATCGTATCATCCACAGACGCGGCAGCAGTCTTTTCTGTAATGCGGGCAGGTAACATCCGCTTAAAAGGGAGAATGAAACCGCTTTTAGAACTTGAATCAGGCAGTAACGACCCGATGGCGATCTTCCTTACGATAGGTTCTATAGAGCTTTTGCTTTTCCCCGAAAAACCCGCGCTGAATATTCTCTGGCTGCTTATCGCGCAGATGGGATTAGGCGGAACCCTTGGTTTATTGGGGGGGAAGCTAATGACTCACCTGGTTAACAGATTGAAATTTTCCTACGAAGGTATCTATCCGGTCTTCGCTCTTGCTCTTGCAATACTTGTTTATTCATTCACGGCGAATGTTGGAGGAAGCGGGTTCCTTGCAATTTATATTGCCGGCATAGTTATGGGGAACAAACAATTTATCCAGAAACGTTCGTTGATCCGCTTTTTCGACGGGCTCGCGGTACTAAGCCAGATCACAATGTTTCTCACTCTGGGATTACTTGTTTTTCCGTCAGAGATCGGAGATATCTGGTGGGTGGGATTATTAATAAGCGCGATTCTGATCTTCATCGCCCGCCCATTAAGCGTGTTTCTAACTATGATACCATTCAGATTCTCATTCCGTGAAAACCTGTTTGCTTCCTGGGTGGGGCTGAGGGGCGCCGTGCCTATTATTCTAGCAACGTTCCCTCTCATAATGGGGATCGAAAACTCTGATCTAATTTTTAACATAGTATTTTTCATCGTTCTTACATCGGCTTTGCTCCAGGGGTGGTCTATCAATCCCGCCGCACGACTGCTTGGACTGGCGGAACAGGAGGAGAAAAAGAAAAGCATTCCGCTGGAATTTATCTCAGATAAAGATGATGAGACTGTGCTTGAAGAAGTTATCATTCCTTTCAACTCAGGAGTTATCGGGAAGCAGTTGGCTGAACTTGAGTTTCCCGATACCAGCAGGGTTGTGCTTATTGTACGTTCTGAAAGCAATATCATTCCCAACGGTAAAACGGAACTGATGGAGGGGGATGTGCTGCTTGTGCTTATTAAGAGAAGCGACGCTGAGGGAATCAGAAATATAATTCAGATGCCATCGCGTGATTCCGAAGATACTTGATCCGGTCCGCCGGACTATCCACGTATTATTATTTTGTTAAACATTCCGGATCTTATTATCTTATAAGTTCATAATTTTTAATACTTTATAGGATGCGAGCAATTATTCCTGTTGCCGGTGTCGGCAGCAGACTCAAACCACATACTCATACCATTCCAAAGGTGCTGCTTAATGTAGGCGGTAAGCCAATGCTTGGCCATATCCTGGATAAACTAATCGCCTCGGGGATTGACAAAGCGACATTTATATACGGTTACCTCGGCGATATGGTGATGAAGTACGTGCAAACCCAATACCCCGCGCTTGAGGCTGATTTTGTTGAACAGGCTTCGCTTGAGGGGCTTGGACACGCCATCTATCTTGCCGCGCCGACATTCGACGATGATGAACTCTTTATCATACTTGGCGACACAGTCTTTGATGTGGATCTCGAAGCAGTTTTCTCAAGGAAATGTTCATCCCTCGGGGTTAAAACAGTAGAAGACCCAAGCAGGTTTGGTGTGGCACTTCTTCACCCTGACAACAAAATCAAGCAACTCATCGAAAAACCAAAAGAGCCTGTGTCAAACCTGGCGCTGGTTGGGTTATATTATATTAAAAATCCCCCGCTTCTTGCCGAGTGCCTGAATAAATTAGTCAAGGAGGATATCCGTACGCGCGGTGAGTACCAGTTAACCGACGCACTTCAGATGATGATTGATAAGGGGGAGCCAATGACTGTGTTTTCGGTGGATGGCTGGTATGATTGCGGTAAGCCGGAAACCCTGCTTGCGACTAATCAGTATCTCCTGACCACCGGGAATAATCATTACGAAATACCGGGGGTTGTAGTTATGTCTCCGGTGTTCGTGGCAAAGTCGGCAGTATTGACCAATTGTGTTATAGGCCCTTATACAACAATCGGAGAAAATGTTAAATTATCCGACTCGATAATCAGAAATTCGATTATTGGCGATAATGCTGAAATTGAAAAGACAATGCTTGAGAACTCAATAATAGGGAACAACTCAGTCATTAAAGGAGCATTCAAACGCCTTAATTCGGGCGACTCCACGGAAATTGAATTTTATTAAATTTATTATTTATAAATAAAAGGACAGAACAATGTCATACCTCTTTACTTCGGAATCAGTATCCGAAGGACATCCGGATAAAGTATGTGATGCGATATCCGATTCAGTACTAGATGCAATATTTGAGCAGGATCCAAACGCGAGGGTGGCCTGTGAAACGTTCGTAACAACCGGGCTCGTAGTAGTTGGCGGTGAAGTTACAACGAAAGCGTATGTGGAAGTTCCCGATATCGTTCGCGCGGCTGTAAAAAAGATTGGTTATACCAGCGCGGATTATAAATTCGATTCCGAATCGTGCGCGGTTCTCAACGCCATCCATTCACAGTCACCCGACATCGCGATGGGTGTTGATACAGGCGGCGCGGGCGACCAGGGACTAATGTTTGGTTATGCGTGCGATCAGACTCCGGAATTTATGCCAATGCCGATTATGTACGCGCATAAACTGGTTAAGAAACTTGCTGATATCCGCAAAAAACAGCTTCATCTTATGCCTTACCTCAGGCCGGATGCAAAGTCCCAGGTTACCATTGAGTATGACGAAAACCATAATCCTCTTCGTGTTGATACAGTTGTTATCTCAACACAGCACAACCCCGATGCAAAGCAGAAGAAGATCAGGGAAGATGTTATTGAACACGTGATAAAGAAAGTTATCCCGGAGAAGTTCCTCGATAAAAAAACAAAGTATTACGTAAACCCCACCGGGCGTTTTGAAATCGGCGGCCCGCACGGAGACAGCGGCCTTACCGGAAGAAAGATCATCGTTGATACATACGGTGGCTGGGCTCCTCACGGCGGCGGCGCGTTTTCCGGAAAGGATCCCTCCAAAGTTGACAGAAGCGCTACATACGCGGCGCGTCATCTCGCGAAGAATGTCGTAGCGGCAAAACTGGCGAAGGAATGCCTTGTGCAGGTTGCTTACGCTATCGGCGTTGCTGACCCGGTTTCAATTCACGTTGATACCAGGGGCACCGGAATTATGCCTGATTCAGAGATCGCGAAGATTGTTCGTAAGGTGGATATGACCCCGCGCGGTATCATCGAGAGGCTCAAGTTAAGGCGCCCGATTTACGCGCAAACTGCGGCTTACGGCCACTTTGGCAGAAAAGAAAAAGATTTTACCTGGGAACAACTTGACCTTGTTCCTTTGTTTAAGAATCATATGTGAGAACATAGAAACGTTAACCATAGATAAAGATTTTATAATTATTCAGGAAAACAATGAGTATAGCAACAGAAAAAGAAGTAAAAAAACTGCCGTTCAAAGTTAAGGATATCTCTCTCGCAGAGTGGGGAAGAAAAGAAATAACACTGGCTGAAGCGGAAATGCCCGGCCTTATGATGATCAGGAAAATGTATGGGAAAGAGAAGCCCCTCAAAGGTGCACGTATTGGCGGATGCCTACATATGACTATCCAGACAGCGGTGCTTATCGAGACATTAAAAGAGCTCGGCGCTGAAGTTCAGTGGTCTTCATGTAACATTTTCTCAACACAGGATCACGCCGCGTCCGCAATCGCTGCCGCCGGTATTCCCGTCTACGCCTGGAAGGGTGAAACACTGGAAGAGTATGACTGGTGTATTGAGCAGACCATCTTCTTCAATGATGGACAGCCGCTTAATATGATCCTTGATGACGGCGGCGACCTTACTAACCTTATCCTCGACAAATACCCTGAACTGGTTTCCGGTATTAAGGGTATTACCGAAGAAACCACGACAGGTGTTCACAGGTTATATGAAAGAATGAAAAATGGTACTCTTCCGGTGCCAGCAATCAACGTTAACGACTCAGTTACCAAATCCAAGTTCGATAATAAATACGGATGCCGCGAGTCGCTGGTGGATGCTATCCGCCGCGCGACTGATATTATGCTCGCCGGTAAAGTTGCTGTTGTTGCCGGATTTGGTGATGTCGGAAAAGGCTCGGCTGAATCTCTTAGCAGTGCTGGTGTAAGAGTGATTGTTTCTGAAATTGATCCGATCTGCGCTCTGCAGGCTCTGATGGAAGGTTATGAAGTTAAAAAACTTACTACAGCTCTTCCGGAGGCTGATATTGTGGTTACCGCGACTGGTAACACCGATGTCATTACCGAGCAGCATTTCAGGATGATGAAGGATAAGACGATCGTCTGCAATATCGGACATTTTGATAATGAAATAGATGTTGCGTGGCTGAATAACAATTATGGCCATACAAAAAATACTATTAAGCCGCAGGTTGACCTTTACAACGTTGAGGGTAAAGATGTGATTCTTCTCGCTGAGGGAAGGCTTGTGAATCTTGGCTGTGCCACAGGGCATCCTTCATTCGTAATGTCGAACTCATTTTCAAATCAGACACTTGCTCAGATCGAATTGTGGAAATACCACGATAAATATGAGAATAAAGTGTATGTACTACCGAAGCATCTTGATGAAATGGTCGCCCGTTTCCATCTTGAAAAACTCGGAGCTGAACTTGAAGTGCTGAATGAAAAACAGGCGAAATATATCGGTGTGCCGGTAGAAGGTCCCTATAAGCCTGATTATTACAGGTATTAATAACACCCGTAAATAAATTTTGTATCAGATACAAAAAACAACCCCCTCGCTTGAGGGGGTTGTCATTTTAAAGGGTGCTTTCACAATGTATCTCAGAACCGTTTAATCGGGGCGCTTCATCTTCATCATTTCTTTTTTATCCGGCCGCAAGCCTCTTTCCATAGGTGGATTTTTATCAAAGATGATCTTCTGCTCATCGTTAAGGAGCTTCCTTACTTCGAGGTGAGTGCGGATATTATTTTTCATCAACTTGCCGCGAAGCGCGGTTATCTCGTCAATAAGTTTTGAGGCCTGATCGAACGAGGCATTATCACCGGTAGTTACCGAACGGAGTTTAGCTTCAAGTTCGTTTATGCTATTTTCAACCGGAAGGTTCGCTTTTTCATTGTCAAGATTCAGTTTTTTAATGCTCTCCATTTGTTCTTTTGTGAGATCGGGCAGGTGCAGCCTCGGGGGTTCAGGCGGCTGTGGCTTGTCCTTCATCATCATTTCGTGCGGAGCTTCACCTTTCGGAGCTCTTTCCCTTTCCTGCTGCGCTGAAGCCGGTACTACAGCGATCAGCAATAACAGTGCTAAAACGGCGGACAAATATTTCGTGGTTTTCATATCAGGTATCCTTTCAATAATGAATTAATAATAAGTGTTTCTGTTCGTAATCATCGTATCAGTAATGGGTGTTTATTCCTTCTATGCCATTTTTCACTCATATCCTGAGTAAAATTCCTTAGCATCTCGAGCTGATGCGGTTCGCAAAACGATGCAAGCTCAGAAAAGTGCTTGTATGTTATAAGTTCAAGTTCACCCTGCATACGGGAAATACCTGCAATCAGGGAATCAGCGGTTTTGCTCTTATCTTTTTTGCCGGAAAAAACAAGCTGCATCAGATCATTCTTCCTCCGGAAAATCTCCGAGATTAGTTTTTCGCTCTCGAATTTATGCTTTTCCTTGGACTCTTTGAATTTCATCACCTGCTCCGGCGAGAGGTTAAGTTCTTCGGCCATCACAAGTTCCGGACGGTCCGGCGGAGGCGGGGGAGGCCCGGCAGGGCGGTCAAACGCGCGAAACCAGAAAGTTCCGACGGAGAAGATATTCAGCAGTACCAGAACGCCGATTATTATATATAAGTTACGGTTTTGCATCGCGGTTGTTCAATAATTGTAAATGGAATAATTGATTGTCTCATAGCTTTCGGCAACCGAAGAGATGCGTGTGTCTCTTGTTTTGCCGGACTCTTCATCGCTTCCGAAATAATTAAAAGCGGTTATGGCATTTATGGTAAAAAGCAGCGCGAGGGTTAATGAAAGCGCGGGCCTGAGCCACAAGAGCGGACGATTCTTTGCGGCAATTCTTTCGGCAAGCCGTGCGTTCAGCCTCGTCCGGAAATACGCGTCTGTTTTCACAGGATCTTCCCGGTCAAGCAGGTCAAGCGTCTTTTTTATTTCCTGGTCTATTTTGATGTTGTTTTTCATTTTCTTTCTCTCAGAAGTATTAGACGATTAAACATTGTTTATCCTTCGGTCTCACCGAGTGTGGAAACATAATAGTCGCGAAGCAGATCCTGTAGATTTTTTTTAGCTCTTGAAAGAAGCGATTCAACCGCACCCTCAGAAAGCCTCATAATATCAGCGATCTCTTTTTGCGGCATTCCCTCGATTTTAGAAAGGAGAATCGCTGTACGCTGTTTCTCCGGTATAGAGTTTAGCGCTTCTTCAAGGACTTCCTTCCGTTCCTTGTCCTCGACTCGCCTTGACGGGGAAGAAGTATAAGCGGCTTTAAGCCTCATTACTGGTTTATTATCGCCGAAGATACTGAGGAAGATGCCCGCACGTTTTTTAGCGGACTTACTCTTTCTGATATCAAGCGCCTTATTGAGAGCTATCCGGTAAAGCCAGGTTCTTATATCAGCCTCTCCCCGGAAATTATCTATGGATTTATAAACAGAGATAAAAACCTCCTGCGAGGCATCTTCCGCATCTTCAGTGTTTCGCAGTATCCTGTAGCATAAATTATATACCAGGTCTTTATTCTCCTCAACCAGCCTGTCAAAAAGCCGGCCGGGTTCTGTCTCAGTCAATCTCTCATCTTTCAAAAATAAATGCTTTCACTACATCCGGTTAGACGCCGCGGGCGGGTGATTTCCTTCGCGGATGGTGAAAATATATTATTTGCGGTAAAATAAATTCGTGAACGGGTTCTGTATAATATTAATAATAACTAATTTTGAGTTATGATTAACATAAGGATTTTACGATGAAAAAGTTAAATGTATTTTTATTGTTATTTGGCGCGTTGAGCTTTTCCGCTTTCGCGCAGGAAGAAGAAAAACCGGTAAAAGAGCCGGTTGAAGAATGCTCGTATGCATCTTTTGGCATCCCTACATCAGCGGCGGGAATATCATTCGGTAACTCAAAAAGATTCAGCGGCATCAGAATTAATGTGGTTGATTGCGGAGTTGAAAGAGTTGACGGAATCAATCTCACACTCTGGAGAGCGAATAAAAATTCAGCTCCCGAAGTAAATGGTTTCTCGATAGGAGTATTTCCTTCAACCGGCGACCTGACGGGATATGGTTTTGGCCTGGCGGGAATGGTTGCTAAGGGTAACGTACTCGGCATAACAAATGTAGGATTAGCCAGTGTGGCAGGTGGCAGTATGAAGGGAATTCACAACGCCGGACTCGCGATTGTGGCAGAAGACGATATCTACGGTTTAGGACAGGCAGGACTTGCTATTGTATCCGGTGGTGAGATGAAAGGTATTTTCCTTTCCGGACTCGCTAACGTATCCGAAGGTGAAACTTTTGGTATAAACGCCGCAGGACTTGCTGTGGTTTCGCAGGGGGGAATGAAAGGAATAAATTTTGGCGGGCTGGCAGCTGTTTCGCAGGAGGCAATCTACGGAATTAATTTCGGAGGCCTGGCGCTGATATCTCAGGGTGGGCTGAAAGGAATAAATGTAAGCACGCTCGCGGCGATCGGGCAGGATGGAATAACCGGACTGAATCTGAGCGGTCTTGCTTTAGTGGCTCAGGAAGAAATAACCGGACTGAACTTAAGCGGAGTAGCGCTTGTCGCTCAGGAGGGTATCACCGGCCTGAATTTTGGCGGTGCAGCGGTAGTTTCGCAGGAGAGGATATTAGGACTTAATATCAGCGGCGGCGCTCTCGTCTCCCAGGAAAATATTCTAGGATTGAACGTCGGTGGTTTAGCGATTGTTTCCGATAAGGCAAATATTACCGGCATCAACGCGTCTCTCGGAAAGATCTTCGCCGATAATGCAATCACAGGATTGAACGTGGCGGGATATAATACGGAGACGGAGTTAGTTAAAGGAGTGAATGTAAACGCCATCTGGTCGGATATCGATATGCTGAAGGGATTGTCCGTCGCGGGGTTTAACCAAATAAACGAAAAACAATACGGACTGACAATTGGTTTGTTTAATTACGCAGAGGACCTTCAGGGTGTGCAGATTGGTTTGCTGAATATGGTGAAGTCGAATCCGGTGTATGCGAGGATATTGCCGGGGGTTAACGCACGGTTTTAGGGGCTTGTGACTTAGAAACAATCAGATATAAAAAAATCCATCCAAGAAGAGATTCATTCTTTGGGCGGCCGCTTTTAGCCTGTTATTATGGTTTAAAGCGGCCCCCATAATTGTAGGCCCGCCTCGCAGGCGGCTAAAAACGTGATGATGCGAGAGGACACATACAAAAACACGTGCGATGCGTCTCTATGGCCTATCTCTTATCCTGTTTTATCCTAACCGATTCCCCAGTTCCTCCAGTTCCTCCTCACTCAACTCCTCCTGCAGCAACTGAAAATATTCTCTCTCTTCCAGTCTTATATGCTGCTCAAGCATATAGCCGGTTTCATCCATTATATGGACATAGTTTTCATTCTCCAGTTCGATCAGTTTAAAGTTAGCGGCAAGGTTCTGGTGCTGGAAGATCAGTTCGCCGGTGAGTGTTGCCAGACGGCTGCTTTTTCCTTTACCAAATGAGAATAGGATTTCTTCTTCAGCCTTAAAATGGCCGATAAGGTGAGTCTTAAAAAAGTTTAAAGCATAGGTACGTTTCTCATGAGGAGTGTGGGGCATACCTTTGTACTGCGGAGCATCCTGTTTAAGGAGCTGCGCGAGAATAAGCCCGTCGTGGTGCTCGCGGGAAAGCTTAAATAAACTTTTGTGGCGTTTCATATCCGAAATATAATAAAAATGAAGAATAGAATATTCGTCTCATTACATTACCGGGAGGGAGGCGCGGCCTTTATCGGGTTATACCCCTCCTCCCCGAACGGCTGAAGTTCTTCCGTGAACATCGCCTCGAGGATATCCAGCTCCTTTTTCATATCAAAAGACGGACTGTCTTTTGGTTTTTGCGTTGCCAGGATTTCGAAGGAGAAATTTGCGGTGCCGTAATCCGTCCAGTCCTTCTGCAGTTCTTTATTGGGGTGCAGCCCGGCATCAAGCTGAAAGCGGTGACGGTTCCATATAGCGTCCAGATTGACGCTGCTCCCGATAAATATTTTACCGTTCGCATTGTTTTTAATCTGAAAAACACCCGCCGGTTTTGGCGCGAGTTTGTATTGGTCTTTAATTTGTTTGCGTGATAACATTTTTCTAAAACCAATAATATCTGGTATTATAAATAGAAAAATAGCGAATAATATTGATTATGAAATCTTCCTAATTGATTCAACGGCATAAAGAGGTATCGTTTCCACCGCGCCATATCGCGAGAAATTCTCAGCGGAGAAACGGATACCTCTTTCACACTTCTTTTCCTTCATAAAAATGTGCAGGCTTTTCATTGAACCTTTACCTCCGGATTTGACTTCAACAGGCACAATTTTTCCGCCCGCCCGGATAACGAAGTCCACTTCCGCGTTACTGCTTTTTGCTTCACGGTGCCAGTAAAAAAGCTCAGGAGGTTCATAACAGGACGCTGTTTTTATTAATTCCAGTCCCACAAATTGTTCGGCAAGGTTTCCCTTATTGATTACTTCAAAATCAGTTGTGGTTAAAAATTCACTAAGGTCAAGCCCCATAGCCCGCTGAAAAAGCCCGGTATCCAGCAAAAGCATTTTTTGGCGTTTGGGATTTGCCTCCGCCCCGAGAGGTAACCCGTTTGCGGCGGTATGAGTGACAGGGATAACCAAACCCGCTGTTATCAGGAGGGACAGAGCGGTTTTAATCTGCGAATGATTGGCATTCGCGCTTCCCGCTGAATAGACGAACTTGCCGCCAGCCTGGGCTATTACCGACTGAAATACTTCCTGCAGCAATGAGACATTGAACCGTTTTTTGTATTTCGCGAAGTCAGTCCTGAAGGCAACAGTCAGGTCGGTCAGAAGCGCCTGACATTTATTTATATCCCCGCTCTCTATATACTCCGCTGCCGCCTGAGGCATTCCCCCGACGAGCATAAATTTTCTTACAAGCCCAAGTAATTTTTGGTGAACGGCATCCGGCAACGGAGCCTCTGAACTAGCCTTTTCCAGAATTCCAAGCAGGTTTTCTTCCCCCATACCGATCAGGAACTCACTGAAGCCGAGGGGATAGAGAAAAAGCGAACGTATCCTTCCTACCCCGAAAGTCGGAATCTCCGAGAGAGCAAACTCCAGCAATGATCCTGCGGAGATTAAATGCAACCCGGGCATTTTCTCGTAAAAATAGCGGAGCGATGCTATAGCGTTTTGACAGGATTGGATCTCGTCAAAGAACAGAAGAGTCTTGCCGGGAATGATAGCTGTTCTATAAATCGCGCTGAGATTTTCACAGATGCCTGCAGGCGAGAGATCACCTTCAAACAGTGATCTGACTGAAGGGCTCTCTTCGAAATTTACTTCGATAAAGTTTTCGAAAGTTTTGCCAAACTCGCGAATGGTTTTTGTCTTACCAACCTGTCGCGCTCCCCGGATTAAAAGCGGTTTATGATCATTCTCTTCTTTCCACTTCAGGAGTTCACTATCTATTTTTCGGGGTATATATTTCATTTTTATAAAAATACAAGGTTAAAAATAAGGAAAATGTGAAAAATACAAGGATAAAATAAGAAGATATTGTAAAAATACAAGGATAAAAACGGTAAGAATTGTAAAAATACAAGGATGGGTGTTTTTTAATTAACTTTGCTAACCACTTGTTAGCAACAATCTTTACCCATTAACTTAGGTGCTGAAAAAAATGCCAGGGTTGATTAAGGAGATGCGAGGATATTTTTAATTCATCATTCTGAATTAATTTGTACCCCCGACAGGAGTCGAACCTGTGCGCATGGCTCCGGAGGCCACTGCTCTATCCACTGAGCTACGGGGGCAAAATTAAAATTAAGAATTAAAAATTAAGAATTTCATTTATTCAACTCAAAATCCCACAGGGGATTAAGAATTTCATTTATTCAACTCAAAATCCTACAGGGGATTAAGAATTTCATTTATTCAACTCAAAATCCCAAGGGGGATTAAGAATTTCACCCATTCAACTCAAAACCCCAAGGGGGATTAAGAATTTACTTTATTCGGGTTGTGGCTTCTTAAATTTTAATTGTTGGCAAATTTAAGGAAAATTTGGGAACTGTGTAAGGGAATTGTAAACGGGGAGACAATTCCGGCTTATTAATCCAAATTCTTCACGTGCCGCCTTTCCGCTTTTTTACTGCATCTCTTTTTTGCTTATATTTATTTCAGAAACAATGTGTGCTATTTTTTTGACGTCCTTACGTTTAATCCCTCTTTTTTTAATGTTTTTCTCTTTCCCGCTTTCCGGGACGGAGTTCGTCCATTACGGCCTGAAAAACGGGCTGCCTGATAATAAGGTTAACTGCTATTATCAGGACCGGTATGGTATGCTCTGGATGGGCACCGCTTCCGGATTAACCCGCTTCGATGGCATACATTTCTATACTTTCACCGCCGGTGAGTCTGACTCAATGGGGCTGGCTGAAGATTATATTATGAATATTTTCCCTTTCAGTGATGATGTGCTTCTGTTTACTACCGCTTCCGGGTATCTTATCGCCTATCGCTATAGCACCGGAAAATTCGAAAACCTCTCGATTAAGAAGGAGATCGGCTCCATAGGCTGGCGGCGGGGATTCAGGATGAAAAACGGCGAGGTGTGGTATTCAACAGATAATGGTATCGCGCTGCTTTATCCCAGCCTGATTAGCGCAAAGGAAATCCCCGTCAGCTTAGCCGGAAAGAAAAAAACTCAGTCATATGCCGTACACGATATCATTGAAGATGTAAACGGTGATTTCTGGTTGGGCACTTTTACTCAGCAGATTATCCTTTTTGAGAGAAAAAGTAAAACATTTTCGCAGCCGTTTTATCCCCTGCTTCCGCTTTGCCAGGTTCACACTCTGATAATGTCGGAAGACGGGGGTATCGCGTTCGGCGCCTCGGCGGGGGAAGGATTGCTTATCATTGATACAAAAACGAAAACCGTAAGAGCAGTAATTCCAAAAGAGGGGAATAACGTCTGGGATAATATTACCGCTCTGGTTGAAGTTAAACGCGGGGAACTTCTGCTTGGAACGACAAATGGAATGTTGAAATACAATCTTTCTTCCGGCAGATTCAGGTCATTTACCGCGGATGAGGAAAGTAAAGCCTCTCTGCTGGACAATAATATTTCTCAGCTTTATAAGACCCGTGACGGTTCAGTCTGGATCTCAACATCATTGGGGGTGCAAAGAACTAATTTCCGGGATCGTCTTTTCCATAAGTTTTCTCAAGTGCCATTTTCCGTATCGCCTAAAGAGATAACCTTTTCACAATTTGTAATACAATACTCGGAAGACCTGCTGATATTCGGACACGGTAAGGGGCTTTCATTTTATGACCGGAATCAGCGGACTTCTGTTACAGTGCAGTTGAAAAATCAAAGAGCGAACATCGAAACGATAACTCCTTTCTGCGGTTTGCTTGACGGAGATGTGCTATGGATAGGTACCTGGGGGGGAGGATTATACAGATTAAAGTTGAAAGAGATTAACCGGAAAGTCACTGTCGTTTCACAGGAGCAGTTTAGTGATAATATGCCGGGGAAGTACAGGCTGCCAAACAACTATGTAAAGCATTTATCTGAAGATAAATCCGGCAATCTGATAATCAGCACCTGGGGAGGAGGGGTTGCTCTGATAAGGGAGAAAGATATCCGCGGGAGCGCTCCGCGTTTTGAAAATCTTAAATTGATTGTTGATGGTAAAGAAGAGAGCAGGTTTATTAACTTTTGTATTGTTGACGGGTTTAATAATTATTGGATAAACGCGGGGACTGCCCTGCTTAAGAGCAGTCCGGGCAAGAAAGTATTTTCGAAATTAACTCCTCCGCCTTCGAGAGGCAAAAGAGAATTCTTTCCGCTTGGTTTTCATAAAAACGGGGGGAGTGGGATACTTATCGGAAGCAGCGACGGGCTTTATGAGTTGCAGATACAAAGTGAAGAAAAATACCTGTTCCGTGAGTTGTTCTACGCCAAAGAGACGCCCGTGCTCCAGATCGCTGTAACGCAAAAAGGGGATATATGGTTTCTCTCTGAAAAGGGGAGGGTTAGCCGGTATAAGATAAATACAGGTGCAATAATCACCTATGATCTGAACGAGGAACTCGACGGATTCCAGGCAAGTTACGGAATAGCTTCTGCCGACAGGGACGGACGAATCTACTTTAGCGGAATGACCGGTTTTGCTGCTTTTCACCCGGACTCGATTATCTCCTCGGGAAAGAATAATAAATGCGTAATTACCGGAGTTGTACCAGGAGGGGACAAGAAGGGGATTTCATTCCCCGACGCGCTTGTGCTGAGGGAGATCAGTATGGATCATAATAACTCCGGGGTTAAAATTCTTTTTTCATCAATGAGTTTTGCTAATCCCGGCAGGCACAAATACCGGTATCGTTTACTGGGTTCAGACAGCGCCTGGAATTCTCCCGGCCAATCTCCCGAAGTAACCTATCCGAGATTAGCTCCCGGCGAATACAAGTTTGAGGCGCAGGCATCATCCGAGGACGGGGAGTGGGCAACTGCCCCGGCTGTCTTGTCTATTTCAGTTTCGCCACCGTTTTACAACAGGGTATGGTTTCGCATAATTTTGTTTGTCGCGCTAGTCGGCGGAATTACAATATATTCGCGCCGCAAATTGGCAGTACTCCGGAGAGAAAAAGACCGGCAGGAAGAATTTTCACGGAAGCTTATAGAAACACAGGAAGCAGAGAGGACTAAAGTCGCGAGGGAGCTTCACGACAGCCTTGGGCAAAATTTGCTTGTGCTTCAGAACCTTCTCGGGCTTTACAGGAAAAAGACAAACAGTAATGATGAAGACCTGATTTCCCTGAACAGTATAATTGGGCAGTCCATAGAAGAGGTTCGAACGATTTCATCATCGCTGCATCCGCATCAGCTTTCAAGGTTCGGAATTGTTCCCGCGTCAAGAACAATGATTGAAAAAGTTGCTGCGTCCTCAGGGGTAAGAATTTCATTTGAAGCGTCCGAAGAGAAAATTATACTTGGAGAAAAATCTTCGATAACAATTTACAGGCTGATACAGGAGGGGCTGAACAACATTATTAAGCACTCAGGCGCGTCTGAAGCTAGGGTTACACTCTTGCGGGAAGAGTCAAGGTTAGTATTGCAAATTACCGACAACGGAAAAGGAATTAACGGAGACTCCGGAGCAGGTTCCGGATTATTTAATATGAAGGAACGCATTGCACTGCTTGGAGGGACAATGGAAATAAAATCCGCCCCGGGCGAAGGGACGAAATTAATATTCACTATACCGGAGAAAAATTTTGAAAGTTAATAAAACAATTATTGTGGCTGATGACCACACGCTCTTCAGGGAAGGGCTCATAAGAATATTGAGCCAGTTCGAAGATTATTCGGTAATTGATGTGGCCGTTAACGGCAGGGATGCTGAGGAAAAGATACTCAGTCAAAAACCTGATATTGCCATTCTGGATAATTCAATGCCGGTGAAGAGCGGTATTGAAGTTATTGCTTCGCTAAAAGAATTAAACTCCAAAACATTATGCGTAATATTAACAATGTACACAGAGGAAGCATACCTCGAAGACGCGATGCAGAGCGGCGCTA
This sequence comes from Ignavibacteriaceae bacterium, assembly GCA_013360295.1. Taxonomy (GTDB): domain Bacteria; phylum Bacteroidota; class Ignavibacteria; order Ignavibacteriales; family Ignavibacteriaceae; genus JABWCL01. The sequence continues at coordinate 55,801 of JABWCL010000013.1, forward strand.
AAGGTTACCTGCTTAAAGACAGTACAATTGACGAAATCTCTGAATGCCTTCAGGAGATCACGGAAGGGAGGTATTTTGTCAGTTCAAAACTAACGAACTACCTTATACGGAGAATGAGCTATCCCAGGTCGGAATCGCATATACACGGCCTTGTTAATTCCCTTACTCCCGCCGAACTGCAGGTGCTCAAATTACTTTCTCAAAAAAAGACTTCGACACAAATTGCCGAAGAGCTTTTTATAAGTTACAGGACAGTGCAAAAACACCGTCAGAATATTTCCGCTAAACTTGGATTGCAGGGGTATAACCAGTTATTGTTCTTCGCCACGGAAAATGAAAAGAAACTAAAGAACCTTTAAATCCTCCGGGTACATTATACTGTGTGCCCGTGCCCCGCGGCACAACTACGCACTTGTGCGTAGAAAAATACTGACATCTGCGTATTTCCTTCCTCCTAACCTGCATCTATATTGACATTCAAATTATGACAAGCTGCATTAAATGAAAATATTAATTGCTGACGAAAGCCGGCTTATCAGGCTGGTAATTGCGCGAATACTCGCGGACGAAAATATCTCTGCCGAAATAATTGAGGCGGAAAGGACGGAGGAAGTGCTAAAAATGCTCGAATCAGTCTTGCCGGACCTGTTGATTATTGATGCGGGCGGACTGAAGATATCTCTTGAGGAAATTACGTTAAGGCTGCAGTCGGAAACCAGTTCCCCGGCTATGATACTGATTTCCCAGTTTCCGTTGAGCGAAGTTACTCTTCCTCCGGGATTGAGGGATTACACATTTTTGCGAAAAGAATACCTTAACGAACTCCCGGCACTGATTCACGAATTAACAGGGAATCTGAAAATATGAATTTTCTCGACCTTTTATCTAAACGAAATAAAACTCCCGGTTTATTTCTAATTCTTTTCCTTGCGATGATTACCGGAGAGTTGAATGCCCAGTTCAGGTGGGCGAGAAGCGGAGGAGGAGAGAATATTTTTGACTATGGTAACGCAGCAGCAACGGACATTCACGGCAATGTTTACTTCACAGGTTTCTTTACCGGCGAAAATATTAACTTCGGAAACGGAAAAATTGTATCAAGCCAGGCCTCGTTCTATGGCAACACCGATATTTTTGTGGTCAAATATGACCGGACAGGCGAGTGTAAGTGGGTGCGTAATATAAGAGGCGCGCACACTTACGGAGGAATTTTCGGCGGAACCGGGATAACAGCGGATGATTTTGGAAATGTTTATATAACCGGAGAGTATGACGGCGCGGAGCAGAGTTTTGGCGACGGAGTTTATGTTGATAGAAATTCCGGCGGTTTTGTCGCTTGTTTTGACAGCAACGGCACGACAAGATGGGTGAGTACCGGTATTGATACAAACAGGGTAGGAGCGCATAACGCGGTCGCCCCAAGAGCTATCACCAATGATAGGGCAGGAAATCTTTATGTGACGGGTTTCTTCAAAGGATCGGTGATCATTGGCGGCGTGCCGGTTCTCGGCGATCCCAATAATACCAATGTTTATATTGCCAAATACAACTCATCCGGTTCAGTCGTATGGCTCCGGACTAATATCGTAAAGAATGAACCAGTCGTTTATGGCGCTTTCGCATCATCCATCCATTACGCTCCCGACAACAAACTATATGTGTCAGGTATTTATGGGGGGATAAAACTGGATTTCGGCAATGGCTATTTCGCTCCGAAGGACAGCCTGTACCTGCACAGCTTTACGGTGAGAGTTTCAGCGGATAACGAGGTTGACCTTGTGAATTACACGTCAGGATTCGGCGCGTTTAATACTTCATCGTCAGCCGCCTCATACGTTGATCCGGAGGACCTTTCTTATTACACGGCAACTTATGGCGGGGTCAGCAATTCAGACCCGATCAATTTTGGTAATGGAATAACGGTAACTGCCGACCCTCAGTACCAGGGGCAGTACGCGTTTCTGATAAAAAGAGACTACTTTGGAAATACGAAATGGGTGAGGGTAATGAAAACCACGTTTAACGTGAAACTTTCAAACACTTATGTTGATGATGCAGGTTACCCTTATGTGTGTGGTTCTTTCACCAGCGGACTGCCGGTAAATTTTGGTTCAACCGCTTATACTCCCCAGGCGGCTGATTTGCTTGTAGTACGATTTAACCCTGAGGGTGAAGGTACGATCCTTCAATCTTCAACCGGGCCAAACTTTATTCAGCCACTCGGGTTTGCTCTTGATGACTCCTCCCGCGCAGTCGTCACGGGGATATTCAGGGACGTGCACACATTTCCCCCATTGCCTCCTTTGAACGCTCCAAACACCGATTTCTTTTTTGTCAAAGGAAATAACAGCTACCTTTTGCCGCAAGACTCACTCATTCTTTTAGTTGAGGACCGTGACGTAAGAAAAGCTGATACCGCGAATGTCGCGGTTTATCTTAAACCCGCGCGCAGGACTGACCTCTACTCATTCGAAATAAATATAAGGTTTGATTCCACAAGAATGGCGGTTGAGGGTATTGATACCGCAGGGTCGCTGTCAGGCAGGTACAGATGGGGAAGCGAATACCATATCAGCGGCGATACGCTGAAGGTGGCGATTTACGGTTCTTTCCCGATAAAATTGAATGGATTGCTTTTCAGAATTAAATCTTTTATAAAAGCGTCCGCATCCGGTACTATTCCCGTTACATTTGATACTGTGACTGTAAATACCGGTATCCCAAAGCCATATTTATTCAATGGAACTTTAATGGTTGGAACCGTTGGCCTGAGGGCTGAGGCAAAAAGTGAGGGCAGTGATATCCGGCTTGGGCAGAACTATCCTAACCCGTTTGCATCGGCCACATCCATAACCTATGACCTCCCCGCGGAGAGTGATGTTGTTTTTTCGCTACATAACATTACCGGTGAATTAGTGAAGGTAATCCACGCCGGGTATAGGGGGGCAGGTACGCATACGATAACCCTGAGCGCCGGTGAACTGCCAAGCGGCGCATATTACTATGCTCTGAAAGCAGGCGGCCGCAGAATTGTAAAAAAATTACTAATTATTAAATAAAGGAGTCCCTTAATGAAAACATTCACTGCGTTAGTTGCGCTGATGACCTGTCTCGTGTTTACAACATTTGCTCAAACACAGAGGGGAATATCATTTAATTTGCCAAATGTCGCGCCCGAAATTTTTACTGATGCGCAAATCATTGTTAACGAGAAATTTTTTGTAAGTGGTTTTTCCCATATCTACTTTACCTCGGATAATGGAACGACCTGGAAAATGTGCCTGCCCGTACCGCGCAGGCAGTTAAATGATTTTCACGTTGTTGAAACCGCCGGAGGCGATTATAATATATTCGCGGCTACCGATTCCGGGGTTTACAGGACAAGCAACTTCGGGCAAAACTGGTTGTTCGTTGGCGCAGGGAATCTGTATGTGGAACAATTCCGCCCGGGAAATGATTACATTTACGCTGTTGGTTCAGCCTGGAATGGCGCAATAATGGAAGCTAAACAAATACTTTGGATTAATCCGAGCGGAAGCGGCATTGCTTCAGGTTTTATACCAACCGGTTATCGATTAAAAGAGCTCCAGGTAACCGATGGCATCATCTACTTGTTCGTGCAAAACTCAAATGATGTGAAATTGCTGAGGTCAACTGATTATGGCTCTATATGGAAAACCGTTTCCGGAATAACAAACCCTCTCAGTTTTCCCTTCGTGGACGCGATCGCTCACGATAAAAATGTTTTTATGATTCTGAATAGTGCGGGAACATACCGATATTCGGTTCTCTTCTCATCCGATACGGGAAATACTTTCCAGTTATATCCGGCGCTCAGCAGCGATACGGTATATTATGGAGCTACGTGGAATAAATCAAGAGCGGAGGGCGTCTTTTACGGGTTTGACGGAAAGATTCAGTTTTTAGACTATGATACTCTCACCGGCAGTTTTATTTTGGAATCTATTACTCTTCCGACCTCCATCGGGCAAGGTGACAGATATAGAAGCAAACTGGTTGGTGGAGACGCGAATCAGTTTTATCCTAATTTATACACCGCTTATAATTACGGGGGTGGGAGTGTAGGGTTTGGCGACCTGAACACCCTTAATTACCAGGATTTTCAAAACGTGAAGGTTCTTAACAATGGTGAGCCTTTACTTCTGGGTAAGATGGGTAAGTTTTATAAATTCAACAGATCGTCAGAAACATCATTTTCAGCATATGAATTATTTCCTCCAGTTGATTTGATCGATGCCTCCTCCCTGGATGACTCTACACTTTTCATAATCGGTAAAGGCAGGTATTTATTCAGGTCCTATGACGGCGGTGCGGCCTTCGAAGCAAAGCGGCTTACTCTCCCCGCGGAATTCGGAGCCGTTCACTTTATTGATCAGTATGAAGGTTTGCTGGCGGATGTAACGGGTACAGTATATAAGACAACCAGCGGCGGAGATAAATGGGATCCGGTTCCCTCGGTTAGTGGATCCGGTTTTCATTTTGTTTCATCGGATACCGGTTATGTGTTAGGTAAAGCATTAATGCGTACTACTGACAGAGGAAACAGTTGGGCATCGGTTGCGACAGTCAGCAACCCCGCGTACGAAATTTTTGGTTCGATCGGCTTCGATGAAACAGGGCAGTATGGCTATCTGGGTTCCGATGCGGGAACGTGGAAAACCACAAACTACGGAACTTCGTGGACGCTCCTTTCCACAGCGCCGATAGGGAAAGCCATATTTGTGAAAGACCAGAACAATGCCGAAATATTCGGCGGCGGATTTGGTGAAGGTTTTAACCATTATGTAACTACAAACGGAGGGCAGGTATGGGCATCAAAAAAGATATACAATCATTCGGTTAATCGAATGGCAGGGAAGAACCCGGATAATATCTGGGGTTTGGTCGGAGACTATGGTTTGTTAAGCAGTGATAATGATTATAACATTGTTGGGCTTGGTACATCGGTAGGTTACACTTCCGATACGGTCACGGCAGAAATTTACGCGGATTTAGACAGGTACGGTAAACAGCATTCGTTACAGTTTGTTCTTTCTGTAGATACAACCAAGGTCCGGTTTCTGGGGTTGGATGACAACGTAGACTATCTTACCCGTTTCTGGGAAAAGACTCACAATTTTTCACAGCCCGGCAAACTGTCCGTGGCTGCATTCGGTTGGGAATCGCTCTCAGGTGCGGGTAAACTTCTCGGCCTGAAATTTCAACTTAAGCCAGGAACTTATTCCTCCGTTCCTCTCAAATTTGATTCGTTCATTTTCAATACCGGAAGCATAAGAACGGTAACCTCTGACGGAAAGATACTCAGGGACTCTATCCTCTATGGGGACGTTGACATTAACAGGCTTGTGCAGGCTTATGATGCATCTTACATAGTCCGCTATCTTGCCGGGAATATAGGTTTGCCCGGCAGAAAGTCGTTTCAGCAGGCAGACGTTACGTCCGACAACACTATATCAGCGCTTGATGCCTCAACAATCGCGAGATATGTTGTCGGGCTGATCCCCGGTTTGCCGATCCTTCCTCTTATGGATAACTCGGGAGAAGTAAAATTTGCTGGTACAATTCCGGCTGCTGACGGCAGGTTCACAATACCGCTTGAAATTAAAGACGCTAAAAATGTATTCGGAATAGAAGGAAAAATCAATTACGATGCTTCGGTTCTTTCTTTGGTCAACGCTTCCTGGGGGAGCGCTTTTTCCTCGATGATAAAGGAGAGCAAAACAGGGAGCGGTGAGTTTGTTTTCGCGGGTGCTTCAATTCAGGGAATAAACACCGAGGAGACGGATATACTATATCTTACATTCGAGTTTAAAAATGCGAACTTCGACCGGAAAACCGAGATCGTGTTAAGCAGCTTCCGGTTAAACGAAAATGATATCCTTTCCAATTCCGATAAAGCCGTAATTTCACCGGCGACAGGAACTGAATCTGAATACTCATTGCCTGAAGAATATGCGTTGCACCTGAATTATCCTAATCCGTTCAACCCGTCAACAACAATCAGTTATGATTTGCCGGAACAGGAGTTCGTAAACCTTACAGTCTATGATATGCTCGGCGCGGAGGTGGCAGTACTGGTTAATGAGATACGTCCCGCCGGAAAGTATGAAGTCAGATTTGATGCTGTAAGAGAAGGAAAACAGCTGCAGGCAGGCGTGTATTTCTACAGGATACAAGCCGGCGATTTCAGTGTGAGCCGGAAAATGGTTCTGCTTAAGTAGTTTTGGTCGAAAATAAAACGGACTTCTTCGGGTGCCGGAGAAGTCCGTTCATTAATGTGCGCCCGGCACATTCATTAACTCGGAGGTGAAAGTCCTCTGCGAGCATGGTAGTGGGAATCGCAAGTCAAAGGCAAGGGTGTCCACCGCGAGGTGGAATCTGAAGGAAGCCGGAGACAAACTCCCGGTCTGACGAACAGGAACTGCATAAGAGGCAGATGTATGTGGGCGAGTTTGCATTACAAAACGAAGCCCAACACTACCCGAAACATACACAGGTAAATGCAGCAGATATATGGGAAGAAGGTTAATGAATTTACCCGGGGAGATCTGAAACCAAGCCACACGCCATGGAACACGGTTCGGCACACGGGCAACCTTATCAGTGATGATAAGCTGAGGTTTCAGAAGTCAGCAGAAGCCATAGTAAACTGCGGGGAGCAGTAGAAGGGCTGAACGATAAACGGTTGCAAAATGGCCAGTTTGCCGGAGAGTGAGGATGGCAGAAAAAGAAAAAAAAATGAACTGTCGTACAGAGGATAAGTTGGAAACTGAAAGTATAGGTACGAAGAAGCCGAACAAACCGACTCAACCCCAAAGAAACAACCAACCACCCAAACCAAGAAGCACGAAAGGAAAGAAATGCTGGAAGAGATACTCAGCAAAGAGAACATGACCAGAGCGTACAAGCGCGTAATTGAAAATAAAGGCGCAGGCGGCATAGATGGGATGAAAGTTGAAGAACTAACATCACATATGCAGAAGAACTGGGAATCAATCAAAGCAGAGTTGATAGCAGGCAGATATATCCCGAGTGCAATCAGAGAAGTTGAGATACCCAAACCGAATGGAGGGGTAAGGAAGTTGGGCATCCCGACAGTAACCGACCGGCTAATACAGCAAGCCATATCCCAAGAACTAACGAAGCTATATGACACAACATTCTCGGAGAGCAGTTACGGATTCCGACCGGGAAAATCCGCACACGATGCGGTAAAACGGGCAGAGGAACTGATCAATGAGGGGAAAGAGTATGTGGTAGAATTAGACCTTGAAAACTTTTTCGATAAAGTAAACCACGACCGACTGATGTATCAACTGAGTCAGCGGATAAGCGACAAGCGACTGCTGAAGTTGATTCGTAAATATCTGACCAGAGGGATAATGAAGGATGGAGTGATAACCAGAAGAGATGAAGGCACACCGCAGGGAAGTCCTCTCAGTCCAATACTATCAAACATAGTCCTGGATGAACTTGACAAAGAGTTAGAGAAGCGCGGGCATAGTTTTGTGAGATACGCTGATGACTGCAATATTTATGTAAAGAGCAGGAAAGCGGCGGAGCGGGTATTAGCGGGGATAACGGAGTATATAGAAGGGAAAATGAAATTGAAAGTAAATCGGGAGAAAAGCAAAGTAAGCAATGCGAAAGAAAGCAGCATACTTGGCTTCTCATTTTACTGACTGAAGGAGAGATACCGGATAAGACTGGGAAAGAAAACAATGGGGAGGATAAAAGAGAAGCTCAGAAATCTAACGAAGAGAAGAACGGGAATCAGCATATCCAGAAGAGTGGAAAGTCTGAGGAAGCTAATAATCGGATGGGTGCAATACTTTGCCATCGCGGATTGTAAGAGACGTCTTGAAGAGTTAGATGGAATGACAAGAGTCCGGTTGCGAATGTGTATATGGAAGAGTTGGAAGAAACCGGGGAACCGGAAGAAACAACTTATAAAACTGGGAATGGAGGAATGGAAAGCCCATCGAAACGCCAACACACGCAAAAGCTACTGCCGAACAGCACACTCAGGGATACTGACGCACACTCTGACGAATGACTACTTCAAGAAAATGGGTTACACATCATTTATTGAAACCTATGAGAGGTGGCAAGTTAATCGAACCGCCGTATACGGATCCGTACGTACGGTGGTGTGAGAGGACGGCGGCAGAATTAATCTCCCGCCTCCTACTCGATTTGTTTCTGCTGCCTCTGCGACGCAAACCTTTTTTATGTCAGTGCAGCACAATAAGCTTGCCAGTTAAAACTTCCCCGCCGCTTTTCAGTGTGTAGTAATAAACTCCGCTTGCAAATGTGCCGGTATTGAACTCTGCTTCGTGAGTGCCGGGAGCGAGAGGCTGGTCAATAAGCCTTGCCATTTCTTTCCCGAGGGAGTTATACACAATCAATTCGGTTTTAACATTCCCTTTCGCGTCACCGCCTGAAACCGGAACGGTGAACCTGATCGTTGATACGCTGTTAGCCGGATTGGGGAAACTCGGGTAAAGGGCAACTTTTGATGTTGTTTCGACCTCAACTCTCTCACCAAGGAAATAGAATTTGAATTCACCGTTCAGGTCAATCTGCCTGAGGCGGTATTCATAGCTGCCGGGGGGGAGATTTTCATCAGTGAATGAGAAAGACGCCGGAGCGGCCGCTGTGCCCGAGCCGGGGACGAACCCGATCTTTTTCCACTGCACATCATTTGTAGCACTGCCGGCTGCATAACCGGATCTTTCAATGTCGAAGCCGAAGTTGTTGGTTTCGGTGGATGTTGACCAGGCAAGTTTTACAGAGGTGCCGCTGACCGCAGCATTAAAAGAGGCAAGTTCAACGGGAATTACATTTGGCGTTACTCGCAGAATGGACCCGGTCAATCCTGCTATCCATCCGGAATCAGGAGAGGTATATAAAATTGAATTTACGGTATTCGCGTTGGGAGTATACTGTCTTACCCAGGTGGCGCCGCCATCAGTTGTTTTCATTATTCTCCCGAGGCCGCCCACCGCGTATCCGATGTTTTCGTTAAAAAACTGTCCCGATATCAGACGCAGGGAGTTGCCGCTATCCTGTGTAACCCAGGAATTTCCGCCATCGCTTGTATATGCAATTCTGGTGCGCGTAAGAGTGCCTCCGAAAAGCCAGCCTTTGAGAGGATTAGCAAAATGAATGTATCTGAACTCGTCGGTGAACCCTGTGGTAACAGGCGACCAGCTCGCGCCCCCGTCAGTGGTTTTTCTCAGGTTACCGCTTGCCCCCGTTACATATCCGTTATTGGAGTCAAAGAAGAAGGCGGAGAAAAGGTTTGCGGTGATACCGCTTGCCTGCGGCGACCACGATAATCCCGCGTCAGTCGTTTTTAGAATGTTTCCTGTGTTCCCAACGATCCAGCCTGTCGTTGAATTAGCAAAAAAGATTCCGTTCAGTGTCACAGTTACACCGCTTGTTACAGGGCTCCAGGTTTCACCCGCATTGGTTGTTCTTACGATTGTCCCGCTTGCGCCCGCTGCTACGGCGTCAGTGCCGTTCAGAAAGTGAAGTGCACGCAGTTCGCTCGTCACCCCGCTTGTTTTATTGACCCAGGTATTTCCTCCGTCGCCGGATTTCGAAATAAGGCCTCCGGCGCCCACTATCACTAAATCTCCGGCATCAGTTCTCTTTATTGCGTTTAATGTGGTAGTGAATCCTTGTGTTAAAGAAGTCCAGCTTAAGCCTCTGTCGATCGAACGGTAAAGCATCGCGGAGTTTCCGCCCACGAAAACTAATACGGATGAGGCAAAACAGACGGTATTAGGGGCGATGGTAGCGCTAAGCGCGCGGGCAGTCCAGGTGGTCCCGCCGTCAGAAGTGGTAAGTATTATACCGTTTCCGGTAAGATTAAATCCAACCGCTACGCCGTAGTTGCTGTCATAAAACTGTATATCGTTAAGACCAAGTGTAGTACCTGATGCTTGTAATACCCAGGATGCGCCGCCGTCGGTAGTTTTATAAATTCGTCCGCTCGAGCCTGCCAGCCAGCCCGTATTCTTGTCAATGAACCTTACGGCAGATACTGTTCCGGTGATACCGGTGTTTTGATTCAGCCACGAGCCTCCACCGTCGGTGGTTTTCATAACAACCGGCGTGGAGCCAAGCTGATACCCCACTACCCAACCTGTGTTTGCATCCACAAAATCACAATCAGAAAGTATATCGGTTGTGTTAATTCCCGTGCTTGACCAGGTCTCGCCGCCATCGGTACTTTTCAGGATTTTGCCGTTATTCCCCACGCACCAGCCGGTATCTGCGTTGAGGAATTCTATGGTTTGATGAAAGGAGGTGCCCGGATTAGGTTTAGATACCCAGGTAGCCCCGCCGTCGGTAGTTTTGATAATCCTCGCGCTGTCTCCGCAAGCCCAGCCAAGGTTGGAGTTCAGGAAATGAATTCCGTATATATAAGCGAATACGCCGGTATTAAGCCTCGTCCAGCTGTTTCCGCCGTTTGTGGTTTTGAGAATTGTACCTCCGACCCCGGTCATAAACCCGTAAGATTCATTAAGGAAGAAAGAGCCGCCGAGTGCATTCCCCTGAGGTTTAGGGTTCAGCCATTCCCAGTTATCCTGTGCCTGCAGGACTGATAAAAAGGTAAAGAGAATTATTATTAATTTCATATTGATCCTTGGGGTTAATTTGAACAAACTAAGCAGACGGAGGATTGAAATTAAAAATACACATTTTTATTATAAGCATATCATCCGAAAATCGGTACCAGATAAAAAATATGTTTTAGGTATCTTTACCATATAACTATTTTACATTGATAAAATTATGACTGAAACCTATTCAATTGTCCAGATCATCCAGGCGATGCTCGCGCCGGGACTTATGATCTCTGCCTGCGGCCTGCTTATACTCGGTATGAACAACAAGTACTCGATCATTGTAAACCGTATCCGGCAGATGAATGAAGAGAAGCGAAGGTTTATGGTTAAGGCCGGAGATATCGCGCTCTCTTATGATGATGAGGTCAGGCTCAAGAGTATCGCTCACCAGCTCTCCGAGCTTTCGGTAAGGCTTTTTTATGTTAGGAACGCAGTGATATCATACTCCGTGGCGGTGGCATTGTTTGTGCTGGCATCAATGTTCATCGGTGTGGGTTTTGTTTTACAAAACCGTACTCTTGAAATGATCGTGATATTCGCTTTCTCAGTTGGGATGTTGCTGGTGCTCTCCGGCGTTATCTTTGCCGCGCTTGAGAGTAAAAAGGGATTTGATATCGTGAAATATGAGATAAAGGTTCATGAGTAACCGGGATATCTGGGAACAGATACTGCAGGATCCTGTATGGATGCTGGAACTCTATGCTGCCGGCGCGTTTCCTATGGCTCCTGAGAAGGATAGTGATATTGTGCAGTGGTTCTCTCCGGAGGAGCGTGCGGTGATTCCGGTAAACGGATATAATATTCCCCGTTCGGTAAAAAAGCTGCTTAAAGAAAATACTTTTGAGATCAGGTTTGATACGGATTCGGAGGAGGTAATAAGGCAATGCGCGGCACGTGAAAAGACGTGGATATCTGAAAAGCTTATTGCTGCTTATAAAAGGATAATGAATCTTGGTTTCCTTCACTCCGTTGAGGCTTACAGGGAAGGTGAACTGGCAGGCGGGCTGTACGGGATTTCAATAGGGAAAGCCTTCTTTGGCGAATCAATGTTCTCACAAATTCCGGGCGCGTCCAAAGCAGCGCTGGCATCATTGCTTATGCATTTAAGGAATAGGCGTTATATTATTCTTGACGTGCAGTATATGACGGAACATCTGGCAATGTTCGGGGCGAAAGTCATAAGTATGGATGAATATTCCACTCTGCTGAAAGCTGCTATTTCGGAAGAGACGGAGATGCATTTATTTCAAGAGTAAAAACAGAGGTAATACCGGGAGCCCAAGTCAGGCTGCTATTTTAATTCCTTCAAGTTTTATCATCTCTATTAACGGAGATTCATCATCGGTTATGAAGCGTTTTGCTCCTATGGTGATAGGTTCTATTCTGTAATTTAAATCAGTTGCGATCATCCATATCTTTCCGGCATACTTATCGGGGTTCTCAACGAGCCCATAAATAAATTTGATATTACTAAATGTACTAAGCAGAAAAGCCGGAAGAATTCGGAGAAAAATATTACCGCTTAGTAATTTTTTCAACATCTCGATCAGAATTATATCTATGGCGCTTTTAAAAAACCTTTTTAATAGGCAAAGTTACAAAATTGGGCATGGTTTTTTGCCCTAAAGTTCTTCTATTTTTTTAACAATTCCGCTTGCGTTAAATTGTAACCTGTATTATTTTGGTTAGTAAATATTCACTAACTTTTTTAGAACATACTTGGAAATCACAGACAGGCAACAGGAAATAATCTTATCTTCCCTTGAAATTATCACTGAGGGGGGTATTCAGGCTTTGACAATTAAAAATCTTGCAAAGAAGATCGGCTTTTCAGAAGCGGCAGTCTACAGGCATTATGAAAACAAAGTTCAAATTCTATTGGCGATTCTAGAATATTTTCGTAAAAATTCAGAAAGGCTTTTTGATGGCGGTTCGGCATCTGAGGGGAGTACGATAGAAAAATTAGAAACAATATTCCGGAATCATTTTATCAAGTTTTCAGAACATCCCTCCTTGGTTTCGGTGATCTTTTCTGAGGAAATATTCAAAAATGAAACAAAACTGACCGAGGCTGTGACTAAGATAATGGATAAAAATATCAACAGTCTATCCACAATCCTTGAACAGGGGCAAGTTAAAGGGGAGATCAGAGATGACGTGAAGGCGCGACACCTCGCAATATTGGTTATGGGTTCCCTCAGGATGTTTATCAAGGGATGGCATATGGCAAATCATAAATTCGATCTTCAAGGAGAAGGCTCTTCTTTTATCCGGTCGGTTACAACAGTGATTAAAAAATCCTAATTATTCAAATCTATTACATTTTTTAATGAGAAAGGTTTTTCAATGAAAGAATTCGATTTACTTAAAAAGTTAGTGAATACTCACATACTTTTATTTTTCTTGCTTCTTCCTGGCCTCTCTGAGTATACCTTGCGGGCACAGGAGAAACAATGGACATTGCAGGAATGTATTGATTCTGCAAAATCCTTAAATAAGAATATTATTGTTCATCGAAATAATATCTCACTTGCAGAGGAAAGGTATAAAGAAGCGATTGCAAATCTCCTCCCCAAAATAAGCTTCAATGCCGAATATAAATATTTTCCAAATCTTCCATATCAATTAATGCCCCTTTCGACATTTGGCGGGCCACCTGGCAAATTCAAAGAAACACAATTTGGTGTGCCTCACAATATCAATAGCAATTTACAGTTGACCGTTCCTCTTTACAATTCGCAGATATACGGGGCAATAAATACCACTGAAGCCGCGTCTGAAGCCGCGGAGTTGCAGTTTCGAAAAACGGAGGAGCAGGTAATTTTTGATGTAACAGGTCTATTTTACAATGCACAAATATTAGCGCATCAACTAGATTTTATCGAAGGAAATATCGAGAGTACCGAAAAGCTTCTTGGGAATACAAAATTATTAAGAGAACAAGAACTGGCTAAATATACGGATGTAGCTAAAGTTGAACTGCAAAAAGAGCAATTGTACACACAACGCGAAATTATTCTCGTTAACATTGAGCAAGTTAAAAACGCTTTAAGGTTAAGCATCGGGATTTCCCAGGATCAGCCGCTTTCAATAAACGCGGAAATACAATATGTAAACGAGCCTGATTACCAGCAGTGCGAAGTGACGGAACTGAAATTAGTCGGAGTTCAGAATAAAATTATCGAAAATGAGCTAAGCACCCTTAAAAAATTCTGGATGCCAAGCCTGTCGTTTTATGCGAGTTACGGACAAACAGGTTTTGGTTATTCAGAAGAGCCTAAGGATTTTTTGAAGTTTTTTCCTGTTTCATTTGCTGGCATACAATTATCTTTTCCTCTCTTTAACGGAACCATAACTTACAGAAAAATAAATCAGAAACAGTTGGAGGTTGAAAACAGCAAAATTCAAATGCAGCAGCTTTCAGAGCAGTTGAATGTTCAAAGAATAAACGCGGAAAATAAAAGAAAAATTGCCGTTAAAAATATTAAAAATTCAGAACAGCAAATAATGTTAGCTCGAACGGTATATGAACAAGTCCTTATTCAACAGAGGGAGGGCGCCGCAAGCCTAACTGATGTGCTTTTGGCAGATAGCGCAATGCGAGAAGCTCAGCAATCAAACACTGCCGCAATTATTGATTTTCTGCGTTCAGACCTTGAACTAAGGAAAGCTACGGGCAATATATTAAATAAATTTTAACAAATGGAGCAAATATGAAAAAGAAAATTTTTTATCTCACAGCCGCACTCATTCTTATTGTGGCAATCGTTGCTGTATTAATAAGAAATAAATCAGTAACGGAACTGAGAGCTTTCAGAGCAGAGAAGAACAAACAAATTCACGTACAGGCGGAGCATATTAAGTTAACGGAACAATATGATGAAATTATATACTCCGGCACTTTCGAGCCGGCACGGGAAACCAAGCTAAGCTCGGATATTCAAGGGAAGATCATCCGGGTTCTAACCGATGCGGGGAAATATGTCCGTGCGGGAGAAACACTTATAATGATTGATAACTCGCTAATGAAATTGCAGCTTCAAACCACACAGGTGCAGATAGAAGGGCTGCAGTCAGACGTCAACCGATTTAAAATACTTGCGGGTGCTGATGCAGTTCAAAAGATACAGTTGGAAAAAGCCGAATTGGCGCTAAAAACAGCACAGCTTCAAAAAGCAACAATAGAAGAGCAGATTAACAAAACCTTCATTAAGGCTCCGTTTGCCGGAGTAGTTACTTCAATGCTAACCGAGGAAGGAGCCTTTGCGGCTCCGGGTGTACCTTTACTCCAAATAATTGATATCTCCTCTCTTAAGTTTACTGCAAATATTCCGGAAGAGGAACTCCCAAGATTTAACAGTACTTATAAAATCATTATTACACCGGATATTTATCCAGAGGATAAATTAACAGGAATACTGTTATTCACAGGGAGCAGGGCAAATCAGGGAAATAATTACCCGGTTCAGTTCGCGGTTAACAATATATCCGGCCAGCGCATCAAAGCCGGAATGTTTGGAAAAGTTTCATTGACCGGTACTAAAAGCGAAAGGAAGATAGTGATCCCGGCATCAGCGATTACAGGTAGCTCTTCAAAACAATTAGTATATACAATCAAAGACGGAAAGGCAATTATGAGTGAAATAACAGTCTCGGGAAGGTACGGAGAGAAGGCGGTGATTTCATCAGGATTGAAAGAGGGAGATATCCTCATAACAAACGGATTTATTAATTTGTTTAATGGCGCTAACGTCAAATATTGAAAGGCCTAAAATGAATATCACTGAAATAGCAATAAAACGTCCGTCACTAATAGTCGTACTGTTTAGTGTATTTACTCTTATGGGAGTGATTGGGTATTTTAATTTAAGTTACGAATTAATGCCAGATTTTAACCAACCGGTTATTGTTATAAGAACTCCATACCCAGGCGCTGAACCGGAAGAGGTGGAATCTTCCGTTTCCAGAAAAATTGAGGATGCTTTATCAAATCTGGAGGGAGTAGACTATTTGGAAACAAAATCAATGCAGAACGCATCAGTAATAGTCGCAAATCTTAAGTACGGCACAAATATTGAGAGCGCAATGCAAGATGCCCAGCGCTATATTGATAACATACGCAAGGACCTTCCCGCTGAAATTCTAAGCCCGGTATTGAGTAAAGTATCGCCTAATGATTTACCGATCATCTCTATCAGCGCTACTTCAACGCTTTCGCCAACAAATTTTTACCAAAAAATGAAAGACGAGATTCTCCCTCAGATTCAACAACTGAAAGGTGTCGCTGAAATAACTCTATTGGGAGGAGAGGAGAGGGAAATACAAGTAAGCGTAAGTCAGGAAAAATTGAAGTTCTATAGATTAGCTCTCTCACAAGTCACAGAGGCTATAAACCGCTCTGGTCTGGATGTGCCATCGGGGAGCGTGGAATCAGAGAAAGTGTATAATTCAGTAAGATTGGCGGGGAAATTTTCATCAGTGGAAGAGATCAGGAATGTTCAGATTGCGCTCCCATTACCCGGTAATCCAACATATGTGAAAGATGTGGCTACAGTAATTGACGGGGTGAAGCCGATATCGTCATTCAGTCGTTATAATGGCTTGGAGGGCATAGGTTTATTGATAAAGAAGCAGGGAGACGCGAATGCGGTGGAGGTATCGCGGCTGCTTACCGCAAAGCTAAAATCAATTGAAGATCAATGCAAAGAAGATGATGTAAAATTTATTATGGCCGATAATTCAACTGATAATACAATTGCGGCGGTAAATTCCGTAGTTTTTGATCTGTTTTTGGCAGTGATATTAGTTTCCATAGTTATGCTGCTATTCCTTAGGAGTTATAGGAATTCTTTGATCGTGCTTGTTGCCATTCCAACGTCGCTTGTCACTGCATTCGCGGTAATGTGGCTGCTGGGTTATACATTAAATCTTATGACACTGCTAGCCATGTCACTCATAATAGGGATACTAGTAGATGATGCGATAGTCGTATTGGAGAATATACAGCGACACCTGGACGCCGGAAAAGAAAAACGAATCGCTGCTATGGAAGGGAGGATGGAGATCGGATTTTCCGCTATTTCGATTACTCTTGTTGATGTCGTAGTATTTTTACCAATCCTGTTCCTTCAGGTCTTCATTGGAGATATGCTGAAACAGTTCTCAGTAGTGGTAATCACTTCAACTCTGACCAGTCTGTTGGTGGGTTTTACCCTCACTCCATGGCTCGCTTCAAGAATAGGGAAGAAAGAAGAATTACTGCCGACAAACCTTTTCAATAGATTTCTAATATGGTTTGAAAAGGAGCTTGAGACTTTTATCCGGTGGTATGGTGTACAACTTCAGTGGGTCCTTAACCATAAAATTGCGTTTTCGGGATTTGTTGTTTTTCTTCTTTTACTTACAGTAGTAATGATGAGACAGGGGATAGTCGGGAGCGAGATGATGCAGACCGGCGATCAGGGAAAATTCAAACTCAACCTGGAGTTTGATAAAACCACGACTGTAAAGCAGAATAACTATATTTCACAAAAAGTGGAAAACTATATCCTTGGTATGCCGGAGGTGGCCTCGCTATTCAGTAATATTGGCGGGCCAAGCGCAGGAATAGGGAGCCTCGGGGTTGGTTCTGCAAATAAATCCGAGTTTACAATTCAGTTGAAACCTGCGAATCAGAGGAGTATTAATACGGAAACCTTTATGAAAGAACTTCGGAACAGGCTAGAATCAGAATTCCCAAATATAAATTTTTCAATGGCCGTATTAGGGTTGCTGCCTAAATCCGCACCAATCAAAATTACGCTCAGTGGAAGCGATACGGAATTGAATATGAATACTGCCAAGGAATTAAAATTGGCAATAGAATCAATACCCGGCGCTGATAACGTAAAACTTTCTGTCGAAGCCGGGAATCCTGAATTTAAGATCCTTCCGGATAAAGATAAAATGCAACGCTTAGGTCTCAGTACAGCATTTGCAGGGTTAAACATCAGAACAGCCTTTACGGGGAACGATGATGCGGATATGACCGAAAACGGAAAAGAATATCCAGTCAGGATTCGCTTGAATGAGTTTGACCGTCAAAATTTTGAGGATGTTAAGAATCTTTACCTAATTAACCCTGCTGGCCTGCCTGTAAGGGTTTCTCAGTTCGCAGGGGTAGTTCAGGATAACTCCCCCTCTCTGCTTGAGCGTCTGGATAGGCAGTCCTCAGTAACCTTAACTGCAGAATCTTTCGGGAGGCCATCGGGGAGTTTAGCCGCGGATGTTATCAGCTATCTTAAAACAAAACCATTACCAGGAGGGGTGAAACTAACCTGGGGAGCAGACATCAAAACGCAGAATGAAAGTTTCGGCGCTTTAGGATCAGTGCTGATGATTTCTTTCATTCTTATATACCTGATTATGGTTGCACTTTATGACAGTTACATATATCCCTTTGTTGCGTTGTTTGGTATTCCTGTTGCTGCCATCGGGGCATTTCTCGCACTTAATCTTTCTTTGAGCAGCCTTACTCTGTTCGCTTTACTCGGTTTGATTATGCTGATGGGGTTAGTTACAAAAAATGCTATTCTTATAGTTGATTTTACCAATCAACTCAAGTCCCAGGGAATGAACTTTAAATCGGCGTTAATTATCGCCGGTAAAGAAAGGATGCGCCCGATACTTATGACGACGATCGCGATGGCTATTGGGATGCTTCCGATCGCTCTTGCTAAAGGTACTGCGAGCGAATGGAAAAATGGCCTTGCTTGGGTGATAATTGGCGGGCTGCTTTCATCTTTGATTTTGACTGTTTTTCTTGTTCCAGTCGTTTACTTTACTGTTGATACAATTAAAGAAAAATTTGAATCATTTAGCTTGCGAAGACGGGTTCAGTTGAACGCGACAGCGGGAGAAAGACTTTAATAAAACTAATTGGAGATTCGGATCAAGGATTCAGCGAAAGTCCCCTTCTGATCTGAATTTCTGCTTGCCGCGGGGCGGTGCCTTATCCGCCCCCTTTAAAATCCAGTTTGACACCGCTCAGCGTACCCGGTTTTGCGTTTCAGAAATTATAATTCTTCCCTCTCTTTTTTTATATTGTACTTGATTTTTTCTTCGTTGGACTATGAAAAGCATTCATAAAGATATAGCCATTATTGCCGTGAGCGGGGGGATGGATAGCTGTGTTACTGCCGCTATCGCCGCTATGGAGTATGATCTCGCGTTCGCTCACTTCAACTACGGACAAAGGACCCAGGCAAGGGAACTGAAAGCGTTTAATGACATAGCGGATCATTACAAAGTCCGCCACAGGCTTGTAATTGATTTTACTCATTTCGCCCAGATCGGCGGATCCTCGCTTACCGACCGGAATATTGAAGTCGAGAAGGCTGACCTTTCAAAAAAGGATATCCCTTCTTCATACGTTCCCTTCAGGAACGCGAATATCCTCTCCGCGTGTGTAAGCTGGGCTGAAGTCCTCGGAGCCAGGGCGGTTTTTATCGGTGCAGTTTATGAAGATGCCACCGGCTACCCCGACTGCCGACCTGAGTTCTACGAGGCGTATGAGAGAATGGCGGATATCGGGACTAAACCCGATACAAAAATAAAGATCATTACCCCGATCATTCATATGAATAAGTCGGATATTGTTAAAAAGGGGGATGAGCTGAATGCCCCTCTTTATCTTACCTGGTCCTGTTACAGGAACGAAGAAAAAGCGTGCGGCGTTTGTGACAGCTGCGCCTACCGCCTCCGCGGTTTCGCGGCAGCAGGGATAGAAGATCCCATCCCTTACGACGTCAGGCCGGATTACACGGTAAATAACTGAACTAATTCAATACAAATATTGTTTTGTAAATAAAACTTTTGAAAGGCACAATTGAGCGATAAAATTAAAATACTTGAGACATTTGAAAACAAATTTCCTGAAAGGGATTATCTGGTCACACATATCGCGCCGGAGTTTACCTCTCTGTGCCCCAAGACAGGGCAGCCGGATTTCGCCACAATGACCGTTGAGTATATCCCCGACAGGTTATGCGTGGAACTGAAGTCGCTAAAATTTTATTTTAACTCCTACCGCAATGACGGCATCTTCTTTGAGAGCGTTACTAACCAGATACTCGAAGACCTCGTTGAAGTCTGTAAACCGCGGTATATGAAAATTACTGCTGATTTTAAGGTTCGCGGCGGTATCTCCTCGGTTATCCGGGCAGAATACTGCGCGCCGGGATTCACAAAAAGTTAGAGCGGGAAATGGGCGCCACGGAGAACACCACCGGTAAAAAACAGGACTACAAAAGCAAGAAAGAAAAATTCCTGCACCACTCCGTAGTACTCAATGATCCTGATAATTACTCTCTTTCTTACAGCCTGATGACCGAAGATCACGTCCGGTCGCTCGCTGAAAACATTATTAAGAACAGCGCGGTCATTTCAGCCGGCAGTTTCTGCCGCAGGGAGCTCTCCCCTTATTCCGATATTGACATTATCTTCCTCGTGGAGGATGAAAAAAGGGCTGAAGAGGAGATTAAACAGTTTGTAACAAAATGCTGGGATGACGGTATTGAAATTTCCCATACCCTCAGGACGAGGGAAGATATACGGAAATATCTGGATACTGACCTTCATACTTTTACCCAGTTTTTTGAGACGAGGTTTATTACCGGCGACTACCGACTGTACGATGAATGGAATAAATCCCTCCTCTCCGAATTTACCCCCGATGTGCAGGAGAAAATATTTTATGAATTCCAGAATGACAGGAAGCTACGGTATAAGAAATACGGTAACTCGCCTAAACTGATCGAGCCAAATATTAAGTACTCAGCCGGCGGCCTGCGCGACCTTCAATTTGCAGAGTGGGTATTTATTCTCCAGGAGGCAGAACTGCTGAACAAGCAGGAAGAGCGAATGCAGGCAGAAATATTTGTGGATGCAATATCGAGAAAAGGATACACTTCCGAAAAGGAGTGCAGGAGGATACTTCAGGGGTTCAGGCTTCTCCTTTATTGCCGTAACCTTCTGCACATACTGCATAAGAGAAAACACGACCGCCTCGAAGCGGAAGACCAGTTAAAGATAGCGAGGAAACTGGAACTGAAAAAAGACGGCTACCGGAAACTGATGCGCGATTATTATGATGCCGCAAATGTAATCTACCGATTTGCCCGCTCCATAACCAAAAGATTTAACAAAATTCACGCCGCCACGCTCCCTGACGCCCTGGCGGTGGATATTGATTCGGAATTTGTTTTAAAGGGGAAAATCATTTATTACAAAGACACGGGGTATATGAATATGTCCTCCATACTGCGTGCTTTTTATTACCGCGGTAAGTATTCCGCCCACTTTGATGAGGGGCTGAGAATGCTTATTGTGGACAGCATCGATGAAATTCCGGCTACAGCTGGGAGCGAGTCCTCAACATTCTTCAGAGAAATTCTGAACCTGCCCTCCCACGTCGGGACGACTTTGGGAATTATGAGCGAACTGGGTGTGCTAAACGTTTTTATGCCCGAGTTCGGGGAGATGAACGGTTTCATCCAGCACGGTGTTTATCACTACTATACCGCCGATGAGCATACACTCAAAGCGATATCAAATATTGAAGCTCTCGAAAATGACGGCACAGTTCTCGGAAAAGTCTTCCGGGGCATTAAAAGAAAAGATATTCTTTTTCTCGCTCTCCTTTTTCACGATATCGCGAAACCGGTGAATATCGCGGGGCACGAAATACTGGGAGGAGAAATCGCGCGTTCTGTTATGGATAAAATGGGTTACAGTGATGAGGAGATTGATGAAGTAGTGTTCCTTGTCAGGAACCATATGCTTATGGAGCACGTAGCCTTCAGAAGAAACCTGAATGATCCGGAAACTCTGAATAAATTCAGTTCCAGGTTTAATTCGATACAACAGCTTAATTATTTGTATCTGCTTACCTTTGCCGACCTCTCGGCGGTTAACCCTGCACTATGGAATAACTGGAAGCACGAAGTGCTTAATGAACTTTACCGCAAGTGCCGGGAAATGCTTGAGCAGCAGTTAACGGGGGAGGAACTCCTCTTTACAACCTATATCCCTGACAGCATCTCGCGGCATTCGGAAGCGATCTCGGATGATCACGTTCAGGAGCATCTCGATTCAATGACCGACCTTGGTTACATCACCACATTTTCCGAGGAAGAAATTGCCGCTCATATCGAAGAAATAATACAGGGTGACCCTCTCTCCCTTATCTTCAGGGAAGCGCAGAACTACACCAATCTTACAATAATCACGCGCGACGCCCCTTCGCTACTTACAAAAATATGCGGTGTGCTCTCAATAAATGACGTAAACATACACGACGCTAAAATCTTTACCAGGAGAGACGGGATCGTAATTGATAACTTTAACCTGAGTGACTTCAGGACGCAAAAGCCCGTTGATAGTGCAATGTACGAGAAAATCGAAGAGGATATGCGTTATGTCCTGAACGGTGAAATGCAGCTGACAGCGGAAATTAAAAAAATGAAAACGAGATGGTGGAGAATTGAAAATAAGTTTTTCAAGAAGGAAGGGCAGCCGAGGATAAAGTTCGAGGAACACGACCGCTACACCATTATAGATGTTTTCTCCCCGGACAGGCTTGGTTTCCTCTACCAGGTAACGCGCACACTGCACGATCTTGGACTGAATATATTTTTCGCGAAGATTGCCACCACCGGCGATGAGATAGTGGATGCTTTTTATGTGCTCACAAACGATCATAAAAAGATATCTCCCAATTTTTACCCGATCATCGAAACACAGCTTCTTGAAGCCATTCATCAAATCTTATAGGAAACAGAATTGAACTTTTTTGAAACAGAAAAACCGATCGGAGTTTTTGATTCCGGTATCGGCGGGCTCACAGTCGTTAAGCGGCTTCTTTCAACACTACCGAATGAGAACATAGTTTATTTCGGAGACACGGCAAGGGTTCCCTACGGCTCCAAATCAAACGAAACCGTAATAGAGTACTCGCTCCAGGACGCACAATTCCTGATCAACAAGAATGTAAAACTGATAGTTGTGGCGTGTAATACGGCTTCATCAGTGGCAATTCCCGCGCTGAAAGAAAAGTTCAGTGTGCCGATAGTTGAAATGATCGGCGTGGGGTCTGATGCAGCGAAAAAAGCGACAGTCAGCGGCAAGATAGGGGTGATAGGAACGCGCGCCACCATCAACAACAAGGCGTATTCAACCGCAATACACAAGACGAATCCGGCGCTGGAGGTGTACGAGGCTGCCTGTCCTTTGTTTGTGCCGCTAGCGGAAGAAGGTTGGATTGATCACTCTGCCACGCGACTGATCGCCCGCGAATATCTTGCGGAGGTGAAGGAGCACGGAGTGGACACACTTGTGCTGGGCTGTACCCATTACCCGATACTTGCTGGTACAATCCAGGCCGAGATGGGCGAGGGGGTTAAACTGATTGATTCAGGCGTGGCTGCTGCCGACCAGGTGCGCAAGGAATTAGACAGGCTCGCGATCGGCGCGAGATCGGCTGTGCCCGGCAACGTGGATTTTTATGTTTCCGACCTGCCGCAGAAATTCAGCGAGATCGCCGAACTCTTCCTCGGTAGAAAAATAAACAACGTCCATCGCGTAGATCCCGAAGTATTACAAAACATATTGAACCAATAAAATCAACCATTCACCCGTAGAGACGGCCCGCGGCCGTCTCCCGTGATGGCACCTCAAATCTTACAGACAGCCCGCAACCGTCTCGCCTCAACAGAATCGCAGTGAAAAGCACAATCATACTTGACTATTCGAAAAAAAATCCTTCAAACCCTTAATAACATCAATTCCCGGCCTGCTATAAACAAGATGCGATGGGCAGCCGCAGTCAGAACAACCGAATTTTGGAATAATCACGGATCCGCTTATATTTCCGAAATATGCTGCCAGCCTGCATTCGTTTTTTTCCGCTTCCGGCAATAAACAGATATCTGCAACACGGGCAAAGGCTTTTATCTTATCAATATGCCAGTGAATAACAGCATCCTTTTTGAGGTGGCGTGATACACGTGCAGCTAAACCGCCCGGACCTCTCGCGCTCCCGAAATAATAATAGAACCCCCTTTCGAGCCTGAAGTTTTTATAACTGAGATAGTCAATCTTTGCCGCGCGTTTCAGTTCAAGTGTAAGAATATATTCTCCTTTTACCGCGGGAGGAAATGATGAGAAATCGGGTATTACTACTACACGGTTTTCTGCGGAGAGTCTTTTTTTAATGTGAAAAATGCTGATCATAATCCCCTAAAATAATTCAAAAAGGGGAGAATGGAATTACCGGGAGCGGGGTTTTTATTGCGGGAAAATCAGAGAAAAATAAATACCCCAAAATCCACAATTTTATTTTGCAGAATTATTCGATTTAATTATCTTGAATCTGCTTTTAACAGCTATGTGTGAGTACATAAAAATTCTTCAATCTATAAATAACTAAACAAAGGATAACTTATGACAAAGAAAGTACTTTCTCTTTCTCTTTTTGTGTGGTGCCTGTTTGCATTTACAGGTGTAGCACAGGTCAACCAGAACTGGAAATGGGTTCACCCGTCACCGCAGGGTAACAGGCTGAACTATATTAAGCTCTGGTCAACAACAGAATGGTATGCCGCGGGATTCGCGGGCACATTTATGAAAACAACTGATGCAGGCCTTACCTGGACATTCCACCATAATGTGGGACGCAAAGTCGGAACATCGCTTCAGTCCTCCGCGCTTTACGATGCGCATTTTATTGATATGAACACTGGTATTGCTATCGGCGGACAGGGAACAATCCACAGAACAACCGATGCCGGTATGACCTGGACGGATGTTTCCCCTCTGGCAACAACTTCCACTGTGACATTTTATCAGGTTTATTTTCAAAGCAATACAATCGGCTACGTTGCCGGATCATCCGGTAATCTTTACAAAACCACCGATGCCGGCTTAACCTGGGCTCAGGTAGTTACAGGTGTAACAACCACGCTCTATGATGTTTACACTGCGGACAATAACCTTTTACTTGTAGCAACAACATCAGGTAACGTTCGCCGTTCTACTGATGGCGGAGCAACCTGGGCGGCAGTTAACGTGGGGAATACATCTTCAGTCTACAAAGTTGAGTTGGCAGACGGCCTGGTCGGCTTCGCTGTCGGTGCGAGCGGCTCGGTCCGAGTTACCACTGATGGCGGTACCACCTGGGCAGCTGCGAATACAGGACTTCCCACAGGCTCATTCTGGGATATTGATTTCAGGCCTGCACAGTCCGGTTTCAACGTTTTTGTTACTGGTGATGCATTCAATGTTTACAAATCCAGTAATTTAGGCGTTTCCTGGGATACACTCGGTATCTTAAGTCCCACACAGCCCTGGACCAGTACTATGTATGCTGCCGACTTAAGTATTACAGGTGATTCTCTTGTTGCTGTTGGCGCATTTGGATTGATTCAGGGGAGAGCTGGAATTGGCGGACGCGCTGCTTTTACCACTCTCTTAACAGTCGGTACAAAGTATGATGTAGCGACATCATCATCCGGAAACACAATAATCGTTGTAGGCGCTCCTTCATCGGCAACTTCCGCGCGTGATCAGATTACCCGTTCAACTGACGGCGGCGCTACCTGGTCGCTCGCTACCCTTCCGGCAACCTCAACCGCTACTTTCTGGAGCATTGATATGGTTGATGATCAGGTTGGTTACGCCAGTGGTACAAACAGTGCAATTTATAAGACAACAAACGGCGGCGCCTCGTGGGATTCTCTTGTAATTCCGGCGACGATACTAAGAACACTAAGGAAAGTTGAATTTGTTGATGCCAACACCGGCTTTGTTTTCAGCACAGGCGCTACTGGAATTGTGAGTACAATATTTAAAACAACCAACGGTGGAACAAGCTGGGATAGCTTAACTTTGTCAGGTACGTTAAGCGGTTCGTCCCTCGGTGTTTACGGCGCGCATTTTCTTAATGCAAATAAGGGCTGGATTGTAAATTATACTCCGCGTCCTTACCTTACTACTGACGGCGGCGCTACCTGGACAGAACAGTCGCTCGTTGATAATTTTGGCGGATTTTTATACGATATTAAAATGGTTGACGATAGTGTTGGTTACTGCGTGGGTTCTTCCGGCCGCGCTTATAAGACAACTAACGGCGGAGCTCTCTGGGATACCCTTACTTTGCCCACAAGGTCCTATTCTTTTAATTCTATTGAAATGCCGAAACCGAACGTGCTGATGTTATTCGCCAGCACAGGCGTTACTATGGTTACTACTGATGGCGGCGCAACCTGGACACAAGAGAATACACAGGGTGCCAGCGTAACCTTGAACGGCTCAGCTGTTTGGGTTAATCCGCAGGGCACAGGCGGCACTTACTGGGCAGCTGGTTCAAACGCAAACGTATTTAAAAACAGCCTTTCGCCGATACCGGTTGAAATGGCAACTTTTGGGGCTTCTGTTGTAGATGGTACCGTAAGGCTCAGCTGGAAAACAGTTACCGAACTTAACAACAGCGGTTTTGAAATTGAACGCCGCAGCGGTAACAGTGAATGGACAAAGATCGGTTTTGTTGCCGGTTCCGGAACATCAGTGTCAACAAGAGAATACAGCTACGTTGATAAATCCGCGGCAAACGGCAAGTTAAGCTATCGCTTACGCCAGGTGGATTATGACGGAACAGCTTCATACAGCAATGTAGTTGAAGTAGACCTGAATTCTCCGTTCACCTTCGCTCTGGATCAGAACTATCCTAATCCTTTCAACCCGTCAACCACCATTAAATACCGGGTTGCTGAAAAAGCGTTGGTTACATTAAAGGTATATGACGTAATAGGAAACGAAGTTGCAACACTCGTTAATAAAGAGCAGGATATGGGCAGTTACAGCCTTAAATTCGATGCATCGAAGTACGCTTCAGGATTATATATCTATAAGCTGAAGGCGGGTAAATTCGAAAAAACATTGAAGATGATGCTGGTTAAATAACTCTTTTCAATGATCAACGAACAATGATCAACGATCAAAGTTTGTGATCTGAAAGTTATGAAATTAGAAACGGCTCGATTTATCGGGCCGTTTCTGTTTTAAATCTGGAGAGTTAATTCGGACCTTGCATCCCGGTATTTGAAGTGGTATAAAATGAGTTGAAAGCGATTGTGAGAGCTTTAATTCGGGTGCAAACGCACCAAAACAGGCGGCAAATAATTAGCAGAAAATCCCTTTACTTATTTACGGCTGTTTCTGGGAAATAACAACAACTCCTTAATTAATTCCGGTGGGATGGCATTATCTTTTTTTCCCCCGGTATAATATCATCCCTTCGGGATTTGGGGTTTTGGGTTGGATTTTGATTTATAATAATGTCATCCCTTCGGGATTTTGGGCTTTTGGATGGGTTTTGAGTTATAATAATAGCATCCCTTCGGGATTATGTTGTTACATTTGAATGACGATAATGATAATTGCATCACTGCGGCGCTTCTTTTTCTTTATTAGACTGGAATCATACATCGGGGTTTTTCGTCTTTAATCCCAACGGGATAGCATTATTATAACAACAAAGAAACCACATTTCCCACAACCCCGCGAGGGGTGGCATTATCTTTTAATCTTCGAATTGAATTAGGTTTCTTTCTTCAGTTTTCATCATCAATAGAACGGCAATCTGCTATTTTAGTTTTATAGTTTTGACGGAGGCGGTATTACCCAAAGCATCAGTTACTTTCAGCAGGTAAACTCCTGTGGAAATGTTCCCCGGGTTAAAGTAAATGTGATGTCTGCCCTTGCTTTTTATCCCGGAGTAGATATTGCTCACGCACTCTCCGTTAAGATTATAAAGCTCAATATCAATAAAAATACCCTGAGGCGAATAAATTTCAATCATTGTTCCTTCCGTAATGGGGTTAGGATAGTTTCTTATTGACAGTACATTTTCTTTCGATTCCTGATTTACCGTCTCATTCTTAATGGCCGTGTAGTTAGGTACGTATTTGTATATCACTCCGTTACTCCCGACTGCGAATCCCCTTGTTGAGTCGGTAAACTGAAGATCGAATACATTAGTAAATTCCGGCATCTCGAAGACGTTCCAGGTCCGGCAGGTATCAAATGAGTAGATCATTTTATTCGCGAACGCGAGAGGAACCCACGCTTCGCCGTCTTTTCTGAAATCAATGGCGGTGGCTATTCCGAAGACCTCAAGGCTTGTATATTCCCACTCCAGCCCTCCGTCAGTAGTCCGGATTATCCCGGTGCCGTATTCAAAATCACCGCCGACCGCGATAATATTGAGTGAATCGAGGTAGTAAATAGCGTTTAGCGGTTCAGGGCTAAGACATTTAGAGCGCCAAATTTCACCGTTATCAGTTGTTCTCCAAATTACTCCGGATATATCCACGTGACCGCCTGACGCCATTCCGAAAGCTGAATCATAAAAGTTCATATAGGTGACCGGAAAAGAGGAGCAATAACCGGGTATTATTCCTTCCGGCCGCCATTCATTTCCGCCGTCAAAAGTGCGGTACATTCTTCCTTCGTAACCGCTTATCCAGCCGTTGAGTGAATCAAGGAAGTGAGCGGTCAGGAGAAATATATCAGGTTCTTCCCACGGTTTTTTAACCCAGTTTTTACCGCCGTTTGTTGTATTGAGAAGCATCGTACCGTATGGAAGGGTATCAAGCCTCCAGGTAACGCACCAGCCATTGTTGCGGTCAGAGAAATGAAGATCATATATATCAGTTAGAACGCCTGAACGCTGACTTACCCAGGTACTGCCGCCGTCGGTAGTGGCCACTATGGCGCCGGAGTCGCCGGCTGCCCAGCCGTAAAGGGAGTCCACAAAATGCAGATTGCGCAGAGTATGGGTGGTAGGTGAGTTAACCTTTACCCACAATTCCTGCGCGGATAGACCTGCTGCAAGGAATAATATGAATATTACTGATTTAATCAATGGTGACAATAATTGAAAATTAACAATTAAAAATTTAGTCAATATTGAGTTATTAGGCAAAAAAAGGCTTCGATAGACCACAGATAACACTGATGACCGCAGGCTAATAATTTATGGGATGTGGCTCATCTCACCGGGGGATATCTGAAGGGGTGGGACTTAAAAATGAATTCTTACTTCTTTATTTTTAATTCATAATTGATTAAGTTTTCACTTATAAATAACCTATTTCTTCCAAATATTTGGTGAGGCAAAATGGAAGCTTCGGTCGAGATCAGTTTATATCCGTTAAACGAGGAATATAAAACCATTATTCTTGGGTTTCTTCATAACATTTCAAAGCACACAGATCTGATAATTGAAACCAACTATATGAGCACACAAATCTTCGGCAATTATGACCGGATATTTGAGGTTATAAGAGATGAAATGAAAATGGTTTACCAGGAACACAGGGCGGTTCTGGTAATGAAAATTGTCGGCGTAAATTTAAAAAAAGAATAAAATCGTAGCGCACATTAGTAATGTGCGCTACGGATAATTTTATTTAAGAAGTTTTGCGGCGTCTTTTGCGAAGTAGGTGAGGATCATATCCGCCCCGGCGCGTTTAATTGCCATAAGGCTTTCCATCATTACACGGGGTTCATCAATCCAACCGTTTGCGCCCGCGGCTTTGATCATCGCGAATTCTCCGCTCACCTGGTATGCCGCGGTGGGGAGCCCGAATTTCTGTTTTACTCTGTAAATAATATCAAGATACGGCCCGGCGGGTTTAACCATTACCATATCCGCGCCTTCTTCTATATCGGTCTCCACTTCGCGTACAGCTTCGTTCGCGTTGGCAATATCCATCTGATGCGACCTCCTGTCACCGAATGCGGGGGTTGACTCAGCGGCATCGCGGAAAGGCCCGTAATAACCGGAAGCAAATTTCGCGGCGTAACTAAGTATTGGAATATTGTGAAACCCATTCGCGTCAAGTGCGTTCCTTATCGCGAGTACCCTGCCGTCCATCATATCTGAAGGAGCAATAATGTCCGCTCCAGCTTCAGCGTGGGAAACAGCTTCCTTTACCAGGAGTTCGACGGTTTCGTCGTTTAAAATGTGTTCCCCGTTAAGAACCCCGCAATGACCGTGAGAGGTGTACTCGCACATACAAACATCGGTGATAACCACGAGGTTTTTCACTTCTTTCTTGATAGCCCTTACTGCTTCCTGGATTATTCCGTGAGGGTCGTACGCTCCGGAACCAACTTCGTCTTTATGATCGGGGATGCCAAAAAGAATAACGGCAGGGATACCGAGCGCGACAACCTCCTTACACTCTTCCACCAGTACATCTATTGACATCTGTGAAACACCGGGCATTGATTTAACCGGGTTCTTAACGTTCTTGCCAGGAACGACAAATAACGGATATATAAAATCTTTGGGCGACAACGTAGTCTCTCTGACCATATCCCTGATTACGGGATTATTACGCAGGCGCCTCATTCTTTTAGCTGGATACAGTGGCATAATTACCTTGAGAATTAAAAATTAAGAATTAAAAATTAAGAATAAAAAATTAAAACTATTCAATTCAGAATCCAATAGGGGATTATAAATCAAACATATTCAACTCAGAATCCCGGAAGGGATTCTGGATTTAAAATTAATTTAAATATTCTTCGAAAGGTAGTAAAAAAGCTGTTAAAGTTAAAAGGGGGCTGCAAATAATCCGAAAAAACCAATTGATGTCGCTTAATTGTTTCGTTGGAATGGAACGCAGATTACACAGATGGAGCAGATGACCACAGATAAACAAATGTGGGGGAGCGGGCTAGCCCTGACGGGGGAATTTTGGGTAAAGAATGAAGAATTAATTGGTTGGTCTGAAAATCAATCAAGTTTCCATTAAATATCGCGCTGCATCAGAAGTTATTATCCGTTCATCACTTCCCGGAATATCGGAAGGGTGATTTTACTTATATTTATACCGTATAAAAAATGATTATCAGTATGAAAAACAAAATCGGATTCTTATTTATATTAATCACCCTTTCTCTCTTACCGTTAAATGCCCAGAATAAATTCGAAGGGCATTGGTCGGGGAAGCTTAACTTTGGAAGTGTTGCCTTAACCATTATCCTGAACATTACTGCCGACGAAGATACACTAACTGCAACGATTGACAGTCCTGACCAGGGTGCGATGGGAATACCCGTTAGTTCGGTCAGGGTGAACGGCGACAGCCTTTTTATAGGAATAAAGTCTATAGGAGGATCGTATACAGCCCGATATATAGGGGCAGGAGATTCAGTTTACCTTAAAGGGAAATTTAGCCAGTCGGGTGCTTCACTTGATTTAACTCTGCTGAAATCAGATAAACAGACTGTGCTTAACCGCCCTCAGGAGCCCAGACCGCCCTTTCCGTATTATTCCGAAGAGATTGAATTTGAAAATAAGGAAGCCGGAGTAAAGTTCAGCGGAACATTTACCCGTCCCGATAAAGTTGGTCGCTATGCAGCAGTGGTGCTGGTTACCGGCTCTGGTCCGCAGGACAGGGACGAAGCGCTTTTCGGGCATAAACCTTTCGCGGTGATTGCCGATTACCTTACACGAAACGGATTCGCGGTGCTCCGGTACGATGAACGCGGAGTTGGGAAGTCAACCGGTAAGTTCGCCGGTTCAACCACACTGGACTTCACACACGACGCGCTTGCGGCGATCGGGTATCTCAAATCGAGGAAAGATGTTAATCCCGCGAAGACAGGAATCATCGGGCACAGCGAAGGGGGAGTAGTGGCGCCTATGGCCGCGGCTATGTCTGAAGATGTAAAATTTATCATAATGCTCGCCGGGCTGGGAGTTCCCGGCGATGAGCTTTTGCACAGGCAGTACAGGGATTTAATGAAAGCAGGGGGAGCCGGCGAGGAAAAAATTGAAAAAATGCTTTTGTTTAACAGGGAGTTATATTCACTTATGAATAATTATCCCGATTCATCCCGCTTTTTTGAGGAAGCGAATTCACTGATCGAAGAGTTCTATAAGGTATTGACGGATGTTGAGAAAGAAAATCCCGAATTCAGCCACGAGTCACTCGAATCGCTTGTTAAAACAGCCAATGGGGAGTGGTTCAGATTCTTCGTAAAGACCAATCCCGCGCAATACCTCTCGAAAGTAAATGTACCCGTACTCGCGCTGAACGGCACAAAAGATCTGCAGGTGTCCTATAAAGAAAACCTGGACGGAATCGGGAAAGCTTTAACCACCGCGGGCAATAAAAACTTCACTATACTTCCGCTCGAAGGATTAAACCACTTATTCCAGAAAGCTGACAAAGGCACCATTGACGAATACGGAAAGATCGAAGAAACAATTAATCCGGAGGCGCTGGAGGTGATGAGAAAATGGTTGGCTGAATTAGTTAAAAGTTAAAAGTGAAGAGTTAAGAATTCCCGGCTATATCAGGATTATGATTTTAATTCATACTTGGGAGATAATTGATCTTGTATTTACAATATTAACTTTTAACTCATAACTCTTAACTTAAAATAAAGTTTTTCCCCGGTAGCTGGCGGACGAGGCCTTTGAATTCGAGGGTGAGGAGGTTTACGAGGCAGTCGGAGACGCTTAGCGATGTCAGTTCGGAGAGTTTATCCACGTGAACGGGCTCGCTGCTTAAATTGTTTAATATGACCGCTTCGAACAGTGTGAGGTCGGGGGGCGGTGCCTGGGTTTTCGGTTTTGACTGTGAATTGATTACCGATGAAAATTCCGTTATTATATCATCAGCATTCCTTACGAGTTTTGCCTCCCCTTTTTGTATAAGCATATTCGGCCCTTCAGACTGGCGGATACCGATATTACCGGGAACGGCAAAAACTTCCCTTCCCTGATCTAGAGCGAAGTTAGCAGTATGGAGCGCGCCGCCGGTTACTCCGGTCTCGACTATCAGTGTTCCAAGGCTTAATCCTGATATTATCCTGTTCCTTTTCGGGAAATTTACTGCATCGGGTTTTGTGCCGGGCGGGTACTCCGTAATTATAGCGCCCTGTTTTTCCATCTCTGCATAGAGGGGTTTGTTTTCGTATGGATAGACCACATCAATGCCGCATCCCAGAACACCAATCGTCCTCCCTCCGGACTTAATGACACTCCTGTGCGCGTGTGAATCAATTCCTCTAGCGAGTCCGCTCACTATCGTAAAACCAACTTTACTAAGATCCGCGGCAAATCTTTCTGCCGCTGATCTGCCGTATTGGGTCGGCTCCCTTGTGCCTACAATTGCTATCGCGTTTTCAGGTTCAGGAGTAAGTATCCCTTTGTAGTAGAGGATTAAAGGAGGATCGTAAATATTTTTAAGGCGGTGAGGATATTTCTCATCCCACAGTGTGATGACCTGAGCGTTAGATTTTTCGAGTGAAGCAAGAAGGGTTTTGGTTGATTCGAGGAACTCATCATACTGCCGGGAAGCTTTGATGATTCGCTTAGCGAGTTCATCGCTTACACCTTCGGTCTGCATTAACTCCTGGTGTGAGACACGGTGAATGAAGTCGAACGACTGGAATCGTGAAATAATGGACCGCGCTTTCTGGGGTCCGATTCTATCAACACTGAGAAGAGTTCTCAGCGCGGCAAGTTCATCAAGCGTTAATCCGGGCACTGTCTTTCTTGTAATCTATCTGGTCAACAACCGCGACAATTATGGAATGCACCGGAGCGCGGGAGTGGCCAAGTATCTGCTGTACTGCGTCCCCCTCCTGCGTAATCAGGACGATATCCCCGATCCCCGCGTCCTGAAAATCAATCGCGACGAT
Source organism: Ignavibacteriaceae bacterium (assembly GCA_013360295.1). Classification (GTDB taxonomy): domain Bacteria; phylum Bacteroidota; class Ignavibacteria; order Ignavibacteriales; family Ignavibacteriaceae; genus JABWCL01. The sequence goes on from JABWCL010000013.1 coordinate 89,223, forward strand.
CTCGCTGTTCCCGATATAATTCCCCTCCAGGTCAACAGCCTGCGTTATTAAAAGTTTATAACCTTTAAGTTCGCTGTTCTTGTGGGTGGAGATTACATTTCCCTTAACTCTGGCCAGTGTCACCGGCATCCTCTTTTTTCTTAAAGAGTTTCGGGCCATAGAAAATCGCGAGAGGGAACACAATGAGATAAACAATTAAAAGAATAGTAGGAGAAAAGTACTGTGATTCCGTACTATCCCATTCACCAGAGGCTAAAAGGAAGAATCCGATAATAAGACCGACAAACCCGATGATAAGGAACATATAGTTATTCTTATCCCAGTAGATACTAAAAGGGGAGGTTACAACTTTACGTGAAGATTTAACCGAGCTTTTCTTCTGGACTTTGGACATAATACCTCAAATACGATATAAATAAAACTAAAAATTAATAGGACAATATATAAAAAAAAAAGCCCAGTGCTGGGGGATACACTGGGCTGTCTTATAAGCGCCCGGAGGTCAGGGGAGAAACCTACGGGCAAGACAGTACAAAAATAATATAAATAGCCATACTTGTCAAGTCATTTCTTAACAATTTCTTAATATTGTTAATTATAACTCACCCCCGACGGGCTATTTCACAATTATTTCGCGATCTGGTATACAATCTTTCTGATTGTGTCGAACTGCAGATACGGATATTCCTCTCGGATCGTATCAATAGCTTCGCCGGCGCTAACCTTTGTAGCCCTTAATGATTTGAATTTCTTCCGGATCTGGTAATCACGTACCGCTTTCTCATCGATTAATCCGTGGCTGTGCAGAAGCTCATAAATATCATCACTTATTAGCTCCGCGATCGGATTGGTTATTTTTGCATTCAGGGTTTTCATATGGTCACCTTTACTTAGTGGTTAATAAATAAGTTATCTTAGCATTTATATGGTATCAATAAGGTTTTCCGCGAACTCCTTACCAGTTTAATTTACTAAACAAAAAACCGACCAGGAAAATTCCCTGAATCGGCGTACCTATACTACTTCTACTAAAGATCATTAAAAATTCCTTTACTATTTAGACGATCAATTAAATAAAATGTAGCAAGTCAGATATAAATTTTTACCTATAATTAATTTTACTGAGCCATAAATACTAAATATTCAGATAAAAAGCAAGAAAATAATGATAAAAGGCGTGATTCCTATCACGCCTTTTATAGTTAAAACCTCAAAAAACGCTGATAACCGGATTATTATTTTTTCCCCTGAACATACCTGACCAGTTTTTCAACCGGAGCAGTGAGCATCAGTTCGACCTGGCCGTATGGTTTAGCTGCTGCGGCTAACCGGTCATTGAGATTAACCTTCTTGGCAACTTTCTCAAGCTGCTTTTTCCCTTCCAGGGCGGCAATCGCGAACCGGCTGATCTCCGCAAGATTTGACGACATTGTATCAATCTCCCGTAAGACAGGGGATGAATCCATCAGTTTAAGGAGCGACGAATGATTTTGTTCCCACGACTTTAGCATCGAGAGCATCTCGGTTTTTACACTTTTATCGCCGGCTATATACCTGTCGGTTAGTAAGCGGAATTTCCTTGCGGTCATACTCTCAGGCCTGGCGGCGTCAACGACTCTCGTGTAAGGGGAGTGCTGCCTGTATTTCACTCCCTGGAAGTGGCGGTGGTATTTTTTTACAGGTTCGACCACATCAGCGAATATTTTAAGTGGTGTTATGTCAGCGCCCATCGTTAAACGCCTTAACATCATCTCATAGTTTTTAATATGTGTCAGCTCCAGTTCTTCCAGCTGAATATCAATAACGGCAAGACGGCGGTACATATCTTCAACGTCCCTGACTGACTGCGGTGACCAGAACCTTTCCGCGATCGCGGCGGTTCGAGGCCATATGCGGCTTTCAACAGTCTCATATGTAACCAGTTCAGCCCAACTTGTTACTTCCCCGCCAATTACCAGCTTTGCCTCTTCGGGAGTGAAAACGGTATCCCCGGGAACGGGGTCATTCAGGTAATGGAACTCAGCGGTCTGGATATGGTCAAGATAGTATCCATTTGATAGTATTCCCATATATCCTTTTTTCGCTGACTCAACCAAAAATTTAACACCGCGCCACGACTGTACGACGATGTCTTTCGGCAGGTCGGGCTGAAGTATCTCATCCCATCCAATCATTTTTTTATTATACTTAGTAAGAATCCCGAGCAGGCGCTTATTGAAATAGGTCTGCAGTGCGTGGTTATCGGGAATATTGTTCTCCTTCATAAACTTCTGAATACCCGGGTTAGCGCTCCATTGTTTCCCGTTGTTCTCGTCGCCTCCGATATGGAAGTATTCATCAGGGAAGAGAGCCGCCATTTCGCCGATGAATTTATCGAGGAACTCATAAGTAGCCTCTTTTGTCGGATCGAAAGTCGGATCAAAGACCCCCCAGTTCCTCTCAATTTTATAAGGCCCCGGGGCAGAGGCAAATTCAGGATATCCGACGAACCAGGCTGTTGAGTGTCCCGGAAGATCAAACTCCGGATAGACACGGATACCGCGGTCTGCGCCGTATTGAATAACTTCTTTTATTTGTTCCTGGGTGTAATAAAGCCCGTCTGAACCTTTTTCGTGGAGGAGGGGGAAGAGTTTGCTTTCAACCCGGAAGCCCTGATCTTCGCTGAGATGCCAATGGAAGACATTCATCTTCATTGCGGCCATACCGTCAATGTTCCTTTTTACCACGGCCACGTCAAAGAAATGCCGGCATACGTCCATCATCAATCCGCGCCACTTGAATCTTGGTTCATCATCTATTTTAACTCCGGGGAGGTAATAACCTTTCTTATCAGCGGCGATCAGCTGGAGTACAGTTTCCAGTCCTCTCATCGCGCCAATCTCATTCTCCGCGGTAAGGGTGACCTTATTGTTCTTAACAACGAGTTGATAGGATTCATCTTCTCCGAGTTCAACTTTACCGGGGCGTTTAATTATTAAATCCATCGCGAATGTATCGGCGGTGGTTGTTTCGGTGATAAAATCCTGCGGGACGAATAAACCTGTTCGTCCTGACAGCCGGCGCAGGACACGGGTGGCATAAGCGAAGATCCTTTTATCCGGATTCCCTTTTATTCCTATCGCGAAGGAATGTGTCAGCCTGAATTCACCTCCGGTGAATTCAACCGACTTTGGGTATGGCATCAGGTTGAGTGTCTGTTTTGTTTGTGTCATTGAAGCGCTAAATGATATTATTACTAATAACAGGGTTGAAAAGAGTATTGATGATATTTTCATTTTTCATTCCGGGCTAATTAATATTTCTATTATGATCACAAATATACGAAACGGCAATGATCAATTATCAATGATCAAAGAGCAATGATCAAAGCAGAAATCAGAGAGCAGGGATCAGAGAACAGAGATCAGGAAATGGGAGATTGAAAATTTTAATTTATCAATCGTCGGGGCGTGGGTTTGTGCCGCCCGGGGGTACTTAATTAATCATAGATGGAACGCAGAGGACACAGATTGATGGGATTTGCGCAGATATGATAATGTGTAGTGCCGGTCGCGACCGGCACTACAAAGAATATATTATGCTTCTACTTTTTCTTTGAGGAAGAGATTCTGGAACTCTCTTGCGGAGCGGCCTTTGTATGCGCCTTTATGGTAGGCGTAGCCGGCGATTAACGGCATTGCAATCGTGGCTTCGGCGTAAACCATCTGCTCGTAGGTGGTTTCTACTTTGCCCCAGGAACTGGCTTCTTTAAGCGTGGATCCTGAAAGTCCCCCGTCTCTTTCATCAGCTACTGTTACCTGTACTGCATACTTATGCATAGGTGCGTTCTCTTCGAGAATGTCGGCCGCTACAACAATATCCTGCGTAAAGTTTTTCGGAACGCCGCCGCCGATCATAAAGATACCGCTTTCCTTTGAAGCGATCTTGATCTTTGTCAGTTCAAGAAAATCTTTGGCTGAATCGATCGATACGTGCTTGTCAGGGTTCTTTGTCTGATGAACAACAAATCCAAAACCCGCGGAACAATCCGAGAAAGCGGGGCAGAAGATCGGAACATTTTTCTTATAAGCAGCCCAGACGACTGAATCATCGCATTTAGGCCCGCCGTTCATTTCGAGATAGCGCCCCATCTCCCAGATAAGTTCGCGGGAGGAATACGGGCGGGGTTCAAGCGAATCAAATATTTTAGCGGTTGTATCGTCGCATATTCTGAGTTCGTCCTCATCAATATAGGTGTCATATATACGGTCAATCGCGAGGTCGCGTAATTCATTATCATCGCTGAAAGGGGTGCCGATGTAGTGTTTGAATCCGAGAGCTTCGAAGAAGTCCTGGTCAACTATGATCGCGCCCGTTGAAACAATCGCGTCAACCATATTATTCATTACGAGGTCATACACAACCTTCTTTAAGCCGGCGCTGAAGAGGCTGCCTGCTAAAGTCAATATAACTGCTCCGCCTTCTTCTTTCAGCATCATTTCATAAATCTTTGAGGCGCGGTTCAGGTTACGTGCCTGGAACGCCATCTTTTCCATTGCGTCAACAAAAGGCACAACGTTGTGCTCTTTGATGTCAATGTGTTTAATCGTATCGCGAAGAAAATCTTTTTTCTCTGCCATTGTTTCTCCTTATAATTAACTAAAAAAATATTTTTGCAAATCTTAATATTCCCTGCTTCCACGGCACGCGGTGGGATATTCCGCTTGTCTGTTTGAACTTATCAAAGTTATCGAGGTACCATTTATAATTCCTGACGAGCGCGTCCTTATTTGAAAATTTCGGTTTATACCCAAGCGCTTTTTCGGCCTTCTCAATCGAAACAAACGAATCCTTTGAGGCGGTTTCATACACCCATTTATAAAGGGGGGAAAGCTTCATCTTTTCGAGGATGCGGAGTGTCCAGATGATCGGCTTCTCCGGCAGGCCTTTGATTTTTTTGCCGTGACCGGCATAATCAAGCACCGCCTGGTAATCCTCGCGCATTGTCGTGAAATCCTTAGCGCCGATGTTAAAGGTGTCGTTTACTGTTTTATCATCAAGGGTCATTGTAAGCCAGATAGCTTCGCAAAGGTCTTCCACATCCAGCAACTGGTAACGGTTCTTTCCGTTCCCGATCATAGGGAAGCCGTGGCCGTCTTTCGCCCAGTCGTAAAGAAGATCAAAAACGCCAAGCCTCTCGGGGCCGATAAACGATTTCGGACGGAGCACAGGAACACACATCCCTTTTTTCCTGAACTCAAAACATACTTCTTCCGCCTGTATCTTTGCTTTACCATATGGCCCCACGCCGTCAAGTTTATCGTCTTCAAATAAGGGATGATGATCGGGTATGCCATAAACAGCAGTTGACGAAATATGCACAAAACGCTTCAGCCCGTACTTCTCCGCCGCTTCGATCATATTCTTTGTGCCGGTGATGTCGGTGGAGAAAATATCTTCTTCCGAATAGAGAGGGAGTGCCGCGGCACAGTGGACGGTAATGTCACACCCTTCGGTGCTTTTTTCCGCGGTTGTTTTGTCGCGTATATCTCCGGTGATTATTTCGATTTTATCTATACAATCCGGGTAATCAAAAGGTACGATATCCAGCGAGCGGACTTCACAGCCCTTATTCAGAAGGTGACGTACTAAATTTATTCCTAAAAATCCGGCGCCGCCGGTTACGAGAACTTTCATTCAATTAAAAATTAAGAATTAAGAATTATGAATTTTACTTTTTCAACTCAAAATCCCACAAGGGATTAAGAATTTTACCTATTCAACTCAAAATCCCACAGGGGATTAAGAATTTTACTTATTCAACTCAAAATCCCACAACAGGGGATTAAGAATTTTACTTATTCAACTCAAAATCCCACAAGGGATTAAGAATATTGCCTATTTAACTCAAAATACCACAAGAGATTTTGAGTTAAGAGTTAAAAGTTAAGAGTTAATATTTCTCCTTTTCAGAGATATTCAGCCTGACTATTGGTAGAACTGTTCCTCGCTGTTATGGGGGGCTAACTCTTAAAATGAACAACAAAAATACGAAAAAATGGGGAAAGAATTTTGTTCTTATCCATTATTCTTTTAATTTGAGCCTTTCCTTTTTATCCCTGAAACTTTTTTATAATACACTGAGAGATCTATGCGCCGCGAGATACACAAATGGTGGAGCCCCGCTTTACATAAAAATATGGAGATTGTCGTTTACGGGCATTACGGTAACGCGTTCCTGATGTTCCCGACCGCGGGAGCAGATTATCTTGAGTACGAGCGGTTCCATATGTTCGATAATATATGGCATTTAGTTGAGCAGGGGAAGATGAAACTGTATTCGATCAACAGCATCAACAACGAGAGCTGGCTGAATAATAGTATGAATCCCAGGGACAAGGCGATCCGGCACCAGCAGTATAATTCCTATGTATGTGATGAAGTAGCCCCTTTTATTTTTAATGATTGCCGTGGTTGGGTACCGGTCTATACGGCGGGCGCGTCGCTGGGAGCGCTCCACGCGCTGAATACTTTTTTCCGCCGTCCTGAGATGTTTTCCGGCTGTATCGCTATGAGCGGCAGTTATGACCTTAAGGATTACACAAAAGGGTACTGGGATCAGAATGTTTACTATAATTCACCAGAAGATTACCTCAGGAACCTGAGCAACGACTGGCTGCTGGAGAAGATGCGCGATCATAAAAAAATAATAATCGCGACGGGTGAAGGGGATTATGAAGACCCGCACGCATCCAGGGCGCTTTCGGGAATTCTGAACAGCAAAGGGATACCCCACGAGCTGAGTATCTGGGGGAGGGAGTGGCCGCACGACTGGCCGACCTGGCGGGCGATGTTCCCGTTTTTTGTTCATAATCGTTTCTGATGTGATTTACGGCATTTTTTAGTTATGCCGCCGACAATAAATTCAAATGTGTTACTATTTAATTAATTACCCTAAGAGGAGACCATTATGCAATTCCTTAATAAAAGAAAATCCTACCCGGCGGTGGTACTTTCCATCATTGCCGTATCATTTTTTTACTACGCGTCAAGCAGCGGAGTTACCGGAGCCACACAGAAAAACGGCGCTGGATGTACTTGTCACGGCGGCAGCCAGGCAGCGGTTACCGTAGCGATAAGCGGGCCTTCCACATTAACAGTCGGACAGACCGCCGATTACAGCGTTACGATCTCAGGCGGACCGCTTGCACGCGGTGGTACGAATATTGCTGCTTCCGCGGGAACACTCGCCGCAGCGGCAAGTGATCTGAGACTCGCAAGCGGCGAACTTACTCATTCAGCGCCAAAAGCGCCATCAGGCGGTTCAGTAACTTTCAACTTTAAGTACACTGCGCCTGCTACCGCAGGTGATGTGACCCTCTACGCGAATGGCAACAGCGTTAACAACAACGGCGGAAGCAACGGCGACCAGTGGAACTTTGCCCCGAATAAAGTTATCAGTGTTAGTTCAACCACAAGCGTGGAAGATGAAAACCTCCTCGGGGGATTTTCACTTTCACAGAATTACCCTAATCCGTTCAATCCTTCTACATCAATTAATTTTCAACTCTCAGCGGAAAATCGTGTCAGCTTAAAGGTATATGATGTTAGCGGAAAAGAAGTTGCAACTCTTGTTGATGGGATGAAGGAAGCAGGAATGCACTCAGTTAGTTTTAATACCGCAGATTACGGACTGACAAGCGGTGTTTATTTTTATGAATTAAATGCAGGTTCATTCTCTTCTGTGAAGAAAATGATTTTGTCGAAGTAATTCGTTTTTTAAAATACAAAAGCCGGTTTCTAATGAAGAGGCCGGCTTTTTTTAATTATATTTTTATGATTATTTAGTAACAGACACCTGACCGGGATTTTGTTACGTTTAAGTCTTCACCGGTGCCTAACTGGCCGGGGATGAATGAAATTGTGCGATACTTTTCTCTCGGTTCATTATTGCCCGGACTGAAGTTATTCTTCTCGTGTGTATGTGCCTCTGCCGTATCTCCCCAGACTTCAGTTTTCAGTTTAAAGAGTTTGAGTTCAAGCGTATCATAGCTTGACTCGTCGATATTGCCGGTGCTTTTTGGAGGTGTTCCTTTCCCTGCGGATTTTTTTGTCAGTGAATGCAGGAGAAATAAAAATATCAGAATGGACGATGCCATAACAACAAACACAAATATAAAAGCGGTATTCATAACTTCTCTTTTCTAAATATTAAATAATAGTGTCACTTATAAAAAGGCAAGTTGTGTGCCAGAAAATTCGTTTGATATACTGCGGAAAATGAAGAATATTTTGCACGACAGCGAAAAATATTCATATATAAGCAAAATCTGCGCTGTTCTGAGTCGTTTGTGATTGCGGCGGCGCTTCGATACTCCCGAAAGCTTTCGGGATACTCAGCGGCCTTACTCAATTCTGTAGTATCTTTTTACGAATTATCACTCATTGTTTGATTTACTGTCTAAATAGCCTATACTAATACGCCCTCTGGTTGCGGCGGCGCTTCGATACGTCCCCACAGAATTGAGAAATCCTACTCAGCGACCTTACGCATTTCTGTAATATTTTATTAACCCGTTTTAGGATTTTGAGTTGAATAAGTGATAATTCTTAATTCTTAATTCTTAATTTTTAATTCATAAACTTTGACTTTGATTAAAAAATTCATTAAGTTAAGGTAAATAAAACTTTCGAGGTGCGTTATGAAAGATTTCAATCTCTCCCGTATTTATGTGGTTTTATCATCAATTCCAAAATACTTCCAGCAGTTCAGGAAGAAATCGGATTCTTATAAGCACGATCTTCACTCGCCTTATACGGGAAAAAACAAATTTCAGAAGTTAAGTAGTTTGCACCGGCTACAGATGAAATAGGCTGTACCCGTTCTTTTAATAAATTCAAATTGGCCTGACGCCGCGCCTTTCCGGTGACGGAAGATTGTGGTTTGTCCTGTCAATCGGCTGATCCGGGCATTTGAATTCCCGGGGAAGATTATAACTATATTCAGCGGAGCAGAATGCGCTTTCTTGTTGTTTTTTATTTATCGTTAAACATCCTTTTGCCCCTCCACGCAACCCCTTCCGGGGGAGATAAAGATCTATCTTCTGTAATTAATTCCATCCATCAAAGACACCAGGAAGAAGAAGCCAGGAAAAAGTCACTGCTGAGATATTCGTATGAGCGGAGATCCGACGTGAAAGAGATGGACGAAGACGGGAAACTAGAAAAACAGCATAAATCCCTTCAGCGTGTGTATCATCTCAACTTAAAGGAGAGCCGCACGGAGACAATCTCATCGTCAAAGTTTGAAGACGGAAAATGGGCAGATGTGCCAAAGAAAGAAAAAGATGAGAAGAAAGATCATAAGGACCGCAAAGTAAGATTTGATTTCCTCGGTATGTTTTCTCCCGAAAGCCGTAAGGAATACAATTTCGAACTGGTTCAGCAGAACGATGAACAAATCGTCGTAAGTGTAAAACCGAAGGAGGCGGCGACGGAAAAGTTCAAAGGGAAATTCTGGTTCAGCGCGAAAGATTACAGTATGATGAAAGCGGAGCTTCAGCCGTCTGAATTCAGAACCGGGCTGAAGAGTATGAACACTTATATTGAGATGAAACAATACAATGGTGTATCGTTCCCGGCAAAGGTTGTGAATAAAATTCACGTAAAGGTATTTTTAATATACAGCGGCAAGATTGATCAGAACCTTGTGTTTGAAAACTATAAATTCGGTATAGACGAAAAAACTTTCAGCGAGGCATACTCAAAATTGAAATAGGAAAAACGTTTTAACAGTCCCCGGATAAGCAAACGATATTTTATTTCAAAGATCAATTAACTATTATCAATTGTCCATTATCCGTTAAGAATTGTTTCCACACTTTTATTGTGTGAGTCCCCGCCGCATGGCAATATTCAAAATCAGAGAATTAATACTTGGAAAAGCACAGCCTGAAAATATCATTCATATTTCTTTTGGACCTGGTTTTGCTGCTTATGGCGCTCATACACCTGCCCAGTGTTTTCGTCCGCCCGGACGTCCCTTTTTATTTCTATTCTGCGAATGACACCGTACACGTTTCAGCGATAAAAGATGTTAATAAATCAGGCGGAATTAAACCGGGGGATATACTCGTCAGTTTCGGAGGGGAACATCCTGACGGCTATGAGATTCTGGAGTTTTTAATAGATAAGAAAAAAGTGGGTGATGAAGTGCCGGTCACCTATGCCAGGAGCGGAACTATACGCGAAAGCTCCGTTACACTTCTGGAGCTTTACCCTTCAAAAAGATTTATCTTCGTACAGGTTTTTGTTTCGATACTGGTTTGGCTTACCGCCATATACCTGCTGTTTAAGAGCAGATATAATTATGCCGCTGCCTATGTGCACTGGATGTTCGTGGCTTTCGCGGTAACGAACTTAATAGCGTGGGGAGCGATAAGTTACCATCCGGAATTTGAGTTACTGATGCGAAGCATTTTCTTTTTTACATACAGTCTTGTAACAGTCTTTTTTATCCTTTTCACTTTCCAATACCCTCACCAGGTTGATAAACCTGTCAGGCTGAAGCTGCGGCTTCTTACCGCACCGAATATTTTGCTTGCGATTCCTATTATTTACTACCACGCCTCGGCGATCCGGACCGGCTCGCTTGAAATGTATGCCCGGTTCCAGTTCTACTTTGATATTTTCCGTTTTCTTATGGTGATATATTTCGTTGCAGGAATGGTGCTGATCATCCGGTCATATCTGAAGGCGGAACTCAGGGAAGAGCGAGAGCGGCTTCAGTGGATATTCTGGGGATTGTGTATCGGAGCGCTTCCTTTCCTGTTATTTTATATTCTGCCGCAGCTTATCTTTTCGCGATATTTTATTAGTGAAGAGATAACGATTATATTTTTCCTCGCGGTGCCGTTTTCGTTTCTGATCGCGATGTTCCGTTACAAGATATATGATATCGAACTTCTGTTAAACCGGAGTATAGTTTACGGATTTGTAGTGGTGGTTCTGCTTGGCGGCTATATCCTGATCGTCCTTCTTACCGCTTCCGAGATAAAAGGGGAAGAGGTCTTTTTCGGGGATTTTAATGTTGTATTTATTACCCTGGTGATAGCGTTTTCTTTCAATCTTGTGAGGAAGAAACTGCAGGATATAATCGACAAAAAATTGTTCTCAGCGACTGTGAACTATAAAAACGCGGTGCTGCTCCTTAGCGAGTCGCTGGCTAAAGCAACTAATGATAAAGCCTTAATTGACGCGGGAATAGAATTCATCTCAGCAAATTTACACGTAAAGAGAATTGAAACTTACCTTAATAAAGAGGGGAGGTTCTTTCTCTGCGGATATTATGACAGGGAAGCGGTGCGCCCGGTAAAGCATAGCAGAGAGAAATTTGAGATAAAGGCAAATTCCCCTGCTCCCGGAAATAATATAAGTCCGTATTTCCCTCCCACTGACATTACTCCTCCCGCACTGGAGGAAAATGAAGCTTATCATCTCCGTATGAATCGTGTTTGTGTGCATCCCCAATCTCTCAGGCCAAAAAAGGTGAAGGACAATTCCGTTATTAATGAATGGTTAGAGCGCAACGATCGGCAGGCTGTCATCGCTTTCACCGGACAGGATTCTTCACTGCTCGGGTTGCTACTTATCTCACTCTCCGAAAACGAATCGCTAAACGAGGACGAAGTCAGCCTCCTTACCACACTTCAAACCGAACTCTCCACCGCGCTTGAAAAATTCAGCCTTTATGAGTCCTTCATTCTCGCGGGAGAAGAGAACAGGCGGCTTGAAGAGATGAATAAGCTGAAATCATATTTTGTATCAAGCGTATCGCACGATCTGAAAACCCCGATAACCTCAATACGGATGTTCGCCGAGATAATGCAGATGAATCCCGACCTGCCAAAAGAGAAGGTTATGGACTATATGCGCACAATCGAAGAAGAGAGCGCCAGGCTCACAAGGCTGATAAATAATCTTTTGGATTTTGCCAAGATCGAGAAGGGAACGAAAGAGTATAACTTCACCCCGGTTAACCTTAATGAACTCGTTAAAGAAGTGATGAAGCTGATGGAGTATCAGCTTATCAGCAGTAAGTTCGAAACGAGGATAAAAATTCCGGATGAAGAATTTATTATCAAAGGCGACAGAGATTCGATTGTTGAGGCTTTGATAAATCTTATCAATAACGCGATTAAGTTCTCCAAAGACAGGCGTGAAATAACAGCACAGGTGATGAAGCGTGATAATTACGCGGTGATAAGTATTGCGGATAAAGGACTGGGAATTAAACCGGAGAATATAAAAAATATCTTTGAGCCTTTCTTCAGGGAGAAGACGAAGGAAAAAAATTCCGTTGGCGGCGCCGGGCTCGGGCTTTCGATAGTTCAGCATATAATGGACGCGCACAACGGGAAGATAGATGTGATCACCAATAGCGGTGAAGGAACGATGTTTATGTTATTATTCCCGGTGAACGGAAATGAAACGGATACTGATAGTTGAAGACGATCCCGCGATAAGTAAGGCCCTGTGCGACGCGTTGAATGTTGCGGGATACGATACCCGCTGCATCGAAGACGGGCTTGAAGGGCTTAACACCGCCAAGGCAATGAAACCTGATCTGCTTTTGCTTGATGTGATGCTTCCTTCTATGAACGGATTTGAAATATGCACGGCGCTCAGAGTAAACGGGTACACATTCCCGGTGTTTATGCTCACATCACTGACGGAAGAAGCACGGCGAATGCAGGGCCTTGAGACCGGAGCGGATGAGTACATTTCCAAGCCTTTCAGCATTAAAGAACTATTATTACGCATCAAGAACACTTTAAACCGTGAAGAGAAACTGCGTGAACGGTCCGCAGAGCTCGAGAATGAAATCGCGAAAGCGAGAGAAATTCAACTTAAGTCACTGCCGGGTAAAGCGCCTGATGTTCCGGGGCTGGAGATATACGGGACTATGATTCCCGCCGAGACAGTGGGGGGCGACTATTACGACTATATACAACTAAGCGAAGGAAGGACCGGGATCATAATCGCGGATGTTTGCGGAAAAGGCCTAGCCGCGGCGATGCTTGTTCAGAAACTTCAAGGGGTAGTATGTTCGTTTACCGGAGCGGGAGTGAAAGCCGGAGAGATGGCAAAAATTATCTCAGAAAGGATGAAAGACGGGCTGCCGAAAGGAGGGTTTATTACTTTCGCGATAGCAGTATATGATCCGGGCAACCATAGCGTGGAACTGGTTCGGGCAGGGCATCTTCCGTTTTTATTTTCCGGTAAAGAAGGAGTGAAAGAAATTAAGCCTGCCGGGTTATGGCTTGGGCCGATGCCGTCAAAAGCATTTGGCGATAATATTGTAGTAGAAAACATTACAATTAATAAAAATGATTTACTAATTATGATCACTGACGGCGTAACCGAATGCGTCAACGAGGGCGGTGAAGAGTATGGGCTGGAAAGATTAAAACCGCTTCTCACTTCTTTTGGATCCGTCGCGGAAAGAATTTTAAATGAATTAAACACCTTCAGGGGTTCCGTCAATCTGAAGGATGATACCACGTTAATCGTAATCAAAGGAACATAATCAGAGAGGTGAAAAATGAAAAAGATGCTGATAATCGAAGACGATCCGGCAATATCAAAAGGGCTGGTGGAGTTTTTTACGTCGGAACAATACTCCGTCCGGCTTGAAGAGGACGGGGACAAAGGGTATAACCGCGCTAAGGGGGAAGCCTTTGATATCATTTTACTGGATATAATGCTCCCCGGGAAGGATGGGATGGATATCTGCCGGGACTTAAGGAAGGGGGGCAGTAATGTTCCTATACTGATGCTCACGAGTAAAAAAGAAGAGATTGATAAGATAATGGGGTTGGAGTTCGGAGCGGATGACTATGTCACGAAACCATTCAGTGTCAGGGAACTATCCGCAAGAATTAAAGCGCTGCTGAGGCGAGCTTCCGAGATTAAAACTGATATCGAAGAATTTTCTCTGGATCATTTGTTTATTGATTTCAAACGCCAGGAAATGAGGAAGAATAAAAAGGTTATTGAGCTTTCCACGATGGAATGTAAAGTGCTTAAGTTTTTTATCGAACACGAAGGCGCGGTTATATCCCGCGAGACCCTGCTTGATAAAGTGTGGGGGTACGAGAACTATCCGACCACACGCACCGTTGATAATTTCATCCTTTCTCTGAGGAAACTTGTTGAAAAAGACCCCGCTGATCCAAAACATTTTATTACAATCCACGGAACGGGGTATAAGTTTGTGAAATGAGATTGTCATTCAATTGCCGCCTTTGTCTGACGATGATTAACACATCCTGATTAGATGCCACGCTAATTAGGTTCATTAAATTCAGTGCTGTTTGAATGTACTTCAGCCGGAATCAGTTTTTTCCTCTGGGTTTTACAAAGGCGGCTATTGTTAATCCACCACAATCATCTTTTTACTCACTGACTTCCCGCCTGTTGTGGTAAGACGGTAAATGTATATTCCGGAGGCAAAACCGGAAGTGTTAAGTGTTACACTGTGCGGGCCTTCATTATATTCTCCGTTCACAGGTGCGGCAATTTCCTTGCCAAGAATATCAAACAACTGAATCGTAACCATACTTCTTTCCGGCAAAGAAAATGCGATCTGTGTGCCGAGTGAGGGATTAACAGGATTTGGATAATTTTGAGAAAGAGCAAGATCCCTGCCTGCTTTTTCATTGCTTTTTTCAATAGCAGTTATCGCCATATTATTCTTATAGTAAGAAAAATTACCGTTGTATTCCCCCACTATCAGATCCTTTTTTCCGTCGCCGTCAAGATCGGCAAAACCCGGGGCGGCGTTCTGCCTCACCTTAACTTCAGTGAAGAGAGCGTCTTCTCTTTGCCAGACCGGCATAGTTGTGGTTCCTGTATTTCTGTAGCAAACAAGCACGCCGCTTGTTCTGCCGATTACGAGATCATAATCACCGTCGTTATCAAAATCAGCGAATGTGGGACGCGTATTGCTGTAAAATGTAACTCCGGTCATAAAACTGTCAGCCTGTGTAAATGTGTTGCTTCCCATATTCAGATAAAATCTGCTGTTGCCTCCCGTTTCCGCGCCGACGAGCACATCAATTTTTCCGTCTCCGTTCAGATCTGCCAGGGCAGGGGACGCGAATCCGCCGACGTTAACGGTGCTAAGTGCTACACTATTGTATGTAAAACTGGTATAGTTATTGTTTATATAAACATAAACTTTTCCGTTCAGTACGCCGTTCACTATATCCGGGTCACCGTCGCCGTCTATATCTCCGAAGACAGGATATGAGTAAGATCCGGGTGAGAAACCTGAGAAAGGTGTTGTTGCGATCTGGAACCCGGCGCCGGCAACGCTCCCGGTATTTCTGAAATAAATAAACTTACCGGACCAGATTCCGCTAAGAAGATCAAAATCACCATCGCGGTCAAAGTCAGCTAATGAGGCAGTTGCGGAACTCCCCTCAAGTTTGATTATGCGGAAATATGAATTATCAATCTGCAGTGTTGGCGTGGCCGGAGTGCCGGTATTGCGGTAGTAAATGATCATTCCGTCCGCGTTTCCGTAAATGAGATCGTGATCGCCGTCGCCGTCAAGATCACACCAGGTCGGGTCATTCCAGTATGTCGAACCCGCGATGCCGCTGACAAGAGAATTGCTTGCAGTCCACACAGGGCTTTGCGGTGTGCCTGTGTTTTTATAGTGAAGGAGCCCCTGAACATCCCTGCCGATAGTCAGATCGAGGTCTCCGTCATTGTCAACATCCTTGAAATAAGGGTAAGCATTCAACCCGACATCAGGCAAGCCCGTTACCAGTGAATTATCCTGGACGTATTGCGGGGAAGAGGCGCTGCCGTTATTCCTGAAGCCGATCATAATTCCCGGAGTAGGCCCGCCGAAAAGTGATTCGCCTATTCCTGCAACCAGGTCATAATCACCATCGCCGTCAAGATCAGCAAAAGCAGGTTTCGGGTCAGTGCCGATAACAGTATTAACTGCCGCGAAAACCACGGTATCCCTTCTCCAGTTGCCGGGACTGACACTGTCGCCGTTATTCAGGAAAAACTGGAATCCGTTATAACCGCCGATTACAAGATCAAGATCGTTGTCGCCGTCGAGATCAACAAGAGCGGGGTAGTCCGCGTTAATAAACGCGCCGGAGGAATAAATTGAATTCAGCAGCGAATCATTTTTCTGAAACTTGGGCGGCAATCCTGTTGAAATATTCTCAAAGTAATCAACCCTGCTGCCGGTACTTCCGAGAAAGAGGTCGGGTTTCCCGTCGCCGTTCATATCGGCAAAGGCAGGACAGGCAAAACTTTGTGTGGTAACCCCTGAAGGGGCGAAAATTGAATCAACTTTAATCCAGTTCTGTGAATTAATAGTGAGAGTGAACAAGAGTAAAAGGGAGAAATATTTAATCATAATAAAATTGTAGCTCTATGTGTTTTGTAAAATTGCTTTTTGTTCTGACGCGTCAACCCAGCTTGCGAGGACAATATCGCCGCTGACATTAACAACAGTGCGTGACATATCGAGTATCCTGTCAACTCCCAGGATAATTCCTATCCCTTCAGCGGGTACGCCGACAGTATGAAGCACCATAACCACGAGCGGCAGTGATCCGCCGGGAACGCCTGCCGTGCCGACTCCGGCGAGTATGGAAAGAAAAATTACGACAAGCTGCTGCGCGATTGAAAGGTCAATTCCGTAGAACTGCGCGAGGAAGATAACAGTTATTCCTTCATAAAGCGCTGTTCCGTTCTGATTTGCGGTTGACCCGACAGTCAGAACAAAATTAGTAATGTCTTTATCAAGTTTCAGTTTATCAATTGAAACTCTTATCGCCGTTGGAAGGGTGGCGTTGGATGAACTGGTTGAAAACGCGGTGATGATCACCTCGCTCAGATTTGTAAAAAACTCTTTCGGATTGCGTTTAATCGCGTATTTAAGTATAAGCCCGTACGTGACCAGGAAGTGAATGGCCAGAGCGGCGATAACCACAAGCACATATTTCAGCAGAATCCCTATGATCTGGAACCCAAGTTGCGATGCCGAAGAAAAAACAAGCGCGGCTACGCCATAGGGAGCGAACTTCATTGCAAAGTCAATTATTTTCATCACGACCTCGTACACTCCCTGGAACACTTTTGTGAGCGGTTCGATCTTACTGCTATCAGTAAGTGCCATTCCTATGCCAAACACCAGCGCGAGGAACATAATGGAAAGCAGTCCGCCGCCGCGGTAGTTTGGGTCAAGATAGAATACGATATCGGCAAATGGGTTGCGTGGGATTATATCAACAAGTATCTGCACGATCCCTTTTGATTCCTCCGCCGAAGAAATTATCGTACTTACGTTCTGATTATTTGTTATGGTTTGGGTGAGCGCGAGCCTGTTCTCCTCGCTGATACCGCTTCCAGGCTGAACGAGGTTAACGATTGTAATGCCAATTATAACTGAGACCGCGGTAATGATGACGGTGAAAAACAGGATCTTTCCGCCTACCCTGCCTATCTTCTTAAGATCCCTGAAGTCAGCCACACCCAGAACGATCGCAGTAAAGATAAGTGGGATAATGATCATAAAAATCAGCCGCAGGAAGGTTTGTCCGACCGGATAGGCAACATTGGTAACGATCCATTTAATTTCCGGCGCGCCCCCAAAAAAGATATTGGCTAACAATCCAAGAGCCAGCCCGGCGAAAAGCCCAATAAATATTTTTATGTGAAGAGGTAACTTTTTCTTCATAGATCTTAATTAATTGATAATTGACTATCAAATTAATAAATCCTGAGGAAGTAATACAGGTATGAAGGAAAATAATCCCTCTCTGCCAGAAGGCAGAGAGGGGAAAAAGCTGATTTCTATTCCCCTCCCCCCGTCTCATCCGCTGACCTTAGTTTTAGATAGATGCCTGAGAAGGAACCCAGCAATGCATTGAACGGAATAAGAATCAGAAGCACGTAATCAGTCGGATTAAATATCCGAAGGATAATTCGTCCGATGTCAATGTGTGCACTGTTTAGCCTGAGGTCCGTGACTTTTATGAGCATTATGCAAAGTATTAATAAGAACGAAGCCGCTATGCCGTCGGTTAAATTGTTCTCCGGTAATTTGTAAGAAAAATACGCCGTGCACCCCAAAACGATAAAATTCATCAAGCCCAGAAGGGCGGAAGAATTTGTTTCGAACGGAAATAACAACAGAAGTGAAGTAAAAATGAAATAATAGTTAAAATAAATTAACTCTTTCCGGGAATTGAAGCGCAAAGATTGTTTTGAATTAAGTTTTATCATTTCAATATCCTATTAAGTTTTCAGCAGGATTAGATCCCGCGGTTACAAAAAATGCGCCCCCATAATTTCCCGGGTTGAATCTGTATTGAACCTGCTGATAGCCAACCTGACCGTCCTGATTAATGAAAGACTTATCTCTTCCTTTGTCCTGTGATATCAAGCATAAATCATATTCGTCGGTCCCGGCCGGGGAAATAATGAACCTGTATTCAGGAAACCCGGACCGGAAGGGAAAGTCATCCGGTTTAATAAATCGAAGACTACCGGTTACTTCATCGCGGATTTTAAGGCTCTCATACCGGTTTATGTGAGCGGAAGTATAATGATAAGTTACAATTTGCTGAATTGCCACACCGGCAGCATACTTTAACTTATAATATTCAGTGCCATCCTGAGCTGATTTTAAGTCTTTTTTCGCTATATCGTACGGAGAAAAAAATAAGCTCATCAGGTTGATAGATATCAGCAGTAACCCGGTTGTAATCAGCAGGCCTGAAGGGTTGATCCTGTACCGGCTTTCCGATTCAGTCTCCTTTTTCTTCAGGACAAATCCGGCTATCAGAAGAAACGGAGATAAAAAGAAGACTATCACGGATGATGTTACCAGTATTTGTTTCAGTAAATCCACCGCGAGATGCGCTTCAGGAAAAATCCTGACATCTTTTGAAAGGTATTTAATGATTAAATAAGCGGTAGATTGTACCGGAAAAACCTCGTCGTGCATACCAATCAGCCCCGCGCCTCCGGCTAAAAACAAAACTAATAATAGAGTTACGGCGGTAAGCCAAATAAGATAGCGGTTTGAAAAATCACTGACATTAGTTTTGTTGTTCATAACTTACCATCCCTTCGTCTATTGTAATCAAATGCTGAGCTTTTCCGAGCGAACCTTCCGCGTTGGGAAATTTTGCGTTCTTCCCTTTCAGATAATTGGCGACAAGAATAAAAGCGAGATGGTTCTTCAGCTTATACTTCTCAATGAAGTTTACCTCACCCCTTTCTGTCAGTTGATCCATCCACTTGCTGAACCCTGAGGACGAATCATTCCTGAGGGTTTCGTAGGTCACTCTGTAGTCTTTGTCTTTCTGACGATTATGTGCATCAACTATTTCGGTCGCTAATCTTGTCGAAAGTCCGTTAAGAAAATTGCGGTATTCCAGTTCCTGTTGTTCCGCGGTAAACCGCTGATATTGAGTGCTTCTTTCCTCCCACGACGGCAAACTAAGGGAGAACGACGTGAAAAAAACAATTACCGGAATCAATGCGAATAATATGGGGGCTTTTGCACTGAGCCGGTTAAAATTCTGGATGATGATTATCAGAATAAGAGATGCGGAAAGGACTAAATAAAGCTGTAACTGGTCGTACGGGGGCTGCCCCGCAGAAAAGTAATATGCGGCGGCGAGCAAAATAAAACCCGCGGGAAGCCAGAGAAAGATCATGATTATTCCTTAAAAATGAAATTAACATGTTGACTTACTAAGATCCGCTGAAAATTTGTGTTCTACCCCGGAAAGTTAATTCCTTTTTTAAGGAGATGCAAAAGTATTATAGACAATGTATGTAAGAACCGGGCTCCTCTTCAGGCAGCATTTAATAATAATGTATGCCGAAATAGATCGCTATATTCAGAGAAATTTGCGAAATTGAATAATTAGAAATTAATTTTTGCGGAGACAATATGGCTGTTATTAAACCTTTCAAAGCGCTTAGACCCACACAGAACCTCGCACACCTTGTTGCAAGTGTGCCTTATGACGTATTAAATACCGAGGAGGCGAGGGGATTTATTGAGAATAATGAGTACTCGCTCCTGCGGGTTACCCGGTCAGAGGCAGAATTTCCGGACAAAACTAATCCGTACTCAGATGAAATATATGCCAGGGCAGCTGAAAACTTGTCTAAGCTCGTCAATAACGGAAGCCTAATCCAGGATACAGAAGAAAGGTTTTACCTGTATAAACTGGAGATGAACGGCAGGGCGCAGACCGGGATCGCGGCTACTTTCTCAGTGGATGATTACGATAATGATATTATTATGAAGCACGAAAAAACGAGGAAAGAAAAGGAAGACGACCGGACAAAACATATAGTAACGACCGGAGCTCAGACGGGACCCGTATTCCTCACTTATAAAGGATCCGCAGGAGTTGATGCTGTTGTTGCGGAGGTGTGCGGAAACACCAAACCGCTTTATATGTTTACTGCCCCGGACGGCATTAAGCATACGGTGTGGACTGTGCCGGCGGATAAAAACGCAGAAATCATAAAAGGAATCAAAAACTGCGACAAATTGTACATTGCAGACGGCCATCATCGTGCTGCAAGCGCTTCCCGGGCAAGAACCGCAAAGCGGGAGGCTAATCCCTCCCATAACGGAACCGAAGAATACAATTACTTTATTGCAGTTCTCTTTCCGGCCTCGCAGCTTGCGATAATGCCTTATAACAGGGTTGTTGCTGATCTGAATGGCAAAACAAAAGAAGATTTCCTGGCTGAAGTAAAGGAAAAATTTATGGTTGAGGAAGTATCCCAGAAAGAACCGCACGAATTGAGAACTTTCTCTATGTATCTCGACGGGCGCTGGTATGTTTTAAAAGCAAGGGATTCAATACTTGCCAGTCTTTCACTTTCCAAGTCGGTCGGAGAGCATCTTGACGTAAGCATACTCCAGTCATTCCTCCTTAATCCCATACTCGGGATTGATGATCCGCGCACGAATAAAAGAATTGATTTTGTGGGAGGAATACGGGGTACCGGCGAACTTGAGAAACTTGTAGACAGTAAAAAGTTTGCAGTTGCTTTCTCGATGTATCCTCTGACTGTGGACGACCTGATGAATATTTCCGATGCAGGCGAAATAATGCCGCCTAAGAGCACGTGGTTTGAACCGAAGTTACGGGATGGCTTGCTG
This sequence comes from Ignavibacteriaceae bacterium, assembly GCA_013360295.1. Taxonomy (GTDB): domain Bacteria; phylum Bacteroidota; class Ignavibacteria; order Ignavibacteriales; family Ignavibacteriaceae; genus JABWCL01. The sequence continues at coordinate 110,437 of JABWCL010000013.1, forward strand.
GTGCATCTGATATAAATTTCAAATAAATTTTAATCTAACGCAGAGCCGCTTCTTACGCGGCTCTTGTTTTTTTAAAATGAATGACAAAATGGGCGGTGATATTTTCGGCGGTTGATTGTCTCGAAATGCGGGGGGAGAGGGTTGCCGGGTTTGTTTATGGAAGGGATGCTCCAAGGGGGGAGAGACGGCTGCGAGCCGTCTCTGCTGGAAAATTATTTATTGTTTTAGGTACAATATTTTTTTTGAGATTGAAGTATTGCCGGCAGAATATCTTAATATATATACACCTGTTGTGATCGATCGATCCTTCGGAGTAAATGTTATTTCGTTATCCGGAGCGGACGGTTCGCCTTCATATATCTTCGACAATTCTTTTCCGGTTATATCAAACAATTCGATTTTTATTTTCCCCTCATATTTCTGCGGCAGTGAATAACGGATATTTAAATTCGTTGTAAACGGATTAGGGTAGACGTTCAGAGATAAACCCTTCCGCGCCAGATCATCTTTTTCAACTGATGTTGTCATAGTGGGTTTTCCCGCATTTACCCAGGCTGTATAGATTATTCTCGCGAGGATGTTGGAGGTATTCCTGAAGAGCATTATCGTGAAGTTTTTGGATTTCTGCCAGTACTGCAGATAATAGATGTTGTTATAACTTCCGCCCGCTTCATTCTTTGCCTGGATATCGTAGAGCAATACAGAGTCGACGTAATTATAGTTCGAGTAAAGAAAACCAAAAACAAAATTCGGCAGGTCGTCTATGTATTGGCAGGAATCACCGGTATAAATTATCTCGTTGCTGTATCTGCCGATCATTGTTGATTCGTATCTTGAATGCACGCCTGACTGTCCCGTATACTGACCGTTATAATTCCTGGTAATATGCAGAGGCATATGCCCGTCACCGACATAGTGTCCGATATCTGCCGCGGTAAGCATAGCCTTTTGCCAGTCCTTCCGCTGGAACTGCCTGGTGAGTGAGTCAACGGAAGCGAGTATTGCCCACGGGAGTATTCCCTGATCCATAACAAATGCCTGCCCGTAAACAGCGATAACGGAATCCCAGTCCTGTATGATCCTCCGCGTTGAAAGAAAATTGGGATAGTTGTCAATGTCTATGTAGTGTTTATTTTCTTCTGTCGGATCAATGCTTTTCCTGTTGTCCGCATCCGAACCGTGTGCCGCGAGCGAATCAGCCCAGAAAGAGAGGAAGTTAAGTTCCGGGTGATTTGACAGTATAAAATTCCGGTTGATTATTCTGTGTCCCACCGATCCCCATCCTACAAAAAAGAAGGAAATAAGAATAACCGCGATTAAAAGTCTGTTTTTCATCAGGTAAAGTTTTAATGATACAAAATTTAAGATAAGAACTTTTTAAGGACTTCTAAAAGTTCGGGAATACTGACCTCTTTCTTCTCCCCGTTTTCATCACGAAAGCGGTCAAGTACCCGGTGGATAGTTCTTTCATAATCTTCCTGCACTTGTCCGCGAAGATAATGGAGCATATCATCAATTTTAATATCAATCAGGCGGTCTATCCGGTCATCCCGGATGATATCTTTTGCTTTGTACTTAACAAATTTTTCCTTCGAAATTAAAGGTAAAGTAACAGAAGAACGGCTAATGATGCCAAAACGTTCATGATCATCGCTCAATTGATGATCCGCAAACTGTCTTTCTCTGTAATCTTTAATTGGTTCAATCTCAATTATTTTTGCTATCTCAATTACCCGCAGGTAATCATTTTCTTTCCCGACCAGGTGCCACTGCTGTTCATTCTGATAGATATTCACGGGCCTGAGGTAAAGTTCCTTATGGGGATCAGTTCTTGTAATTACAACCATATTTGAATTTTCTATGGCTTTTTGTATGATTGTGAATATCTTGACTGCTTCCGCGCCCTTTATATTGATCAGGTGGTCGGTCGCGTTGTGATAGGGGATGATGGAATAGGCAATCCCCACATACTGGGGTATTAGTGAGCGTAGTGTGGCAGGCTCTATTCTGCCGTTGATTATTAACCCCTGATTATTCACGGAATGGATATCTATCCCCTTTTTCCGCAGAGCGTTCAGGTCCCTCTTTATTGTTATGTCATCAACCCCGAACATATCGGCAAAGTAGCCGACCGGTAACTTACCCGGTTCCGAGATAGTGTATCCCACGATCTCGAACCTTCTTTTTATAATACTGAACACTTTACTCAACGCCGCCTCCAGTTATTTGTTTTTTAATGATACTTAAAGTTATCATTCTTTATGCTCGAAATAAAGTCAGATTAGCAGGGTAATAGTAAAAAGAGTATCACGTGATGATACTGTTTTTAGTTTTCTGAAACATATTTTTCGCTCCCATATTAATCAATTTAAGAAAGGAGCATTATATGGAAGCGGCATTTATATCAGAAAAAACCGTAAGCGGCTTTTCAGTCGTGCAGTTCAGAACTGAAGGGGCGGATACGCTGGATTATATTTCAGTCGGGAAGGCGGCTGAAACAGGGAAGGTTAAGATCACTGAGATTGATGAAGGCGGCAGGGTCGGCACAATTTTGGTACAGAATGATTCTGATGACTGTATCTTCATCGCTGAAGGAGACCTGCTTCAGGGAGCAAAGCAGAACAGGGTTGTGATAGCATCTGTTTTTGTAACACCCCGCTCAAAGTTCCATTTACCGGTTAACTGTGTTGAGCAGGGGAGATGGAGACACAGGAGCAGGGGCTTTACCCCGCATAACCAGAGCGCGCCCACCGACCTGAAACGGAAGATGCGGAATACTGTTCATAATAATATTATTATGAACCGCACGCATATCGCTGACCAGATGCTCACGTGGTCATCGGTGGAGGAGAAGTCAGCTTACTACCGTATGCGGTCGGGTACTGACGACCTGCTTGAAATTATGGAGGAAAAGAGAAAGCGTGATGAAGCTGAACTGAAGGATCTTATTAATCCCGGAGAAAACGCGAACGGGCTCGCGCTTTTTTATGCGGGTGAACTAGTGCAGATAGAGAACTTTAACCGGGGGGATATTTACTCGGAATATTTTAGGAAGATAGTTCTCGGCGCTTACGATGAATACGGTATGTTCAGCAGGAAGGAATTCACTCCGGGGAAAGGAGAACTTGAATACAAAACAAAGGAGATGTTCGGCAGGATCGAAGCGTGGGAAAAGACTCTGCACAAAAGTATTGCCGCGGGTGAGGAGAAAAGATTCCGTGATGAGGTTACTTCGGGCTTCGAACTGATTTATGACAATAAACTGGTTCACCTTTCGTTACTCAGGAACGCGGTGAATTAAGAATTAAAAATTAAGAATTAAGAATTGGGGGTAACGTAAGGTGGTTGAGTAGTCACCGCAGCTTTTCATTTTTTAAATCAGCGGTGAGGTATCGAAACAACCGGCCTCTGTGTACCGGTGGCTTCGATACGCGGAACGCAGGAAAGAATTGAAAAGTGAAAAGGGTTACTTCGTTCCGCTACTCAGCCACCTTTCAATTATGAATTAAAAATTAAGAATTTGGGGTAATGTAAGGTTGTTGAATATTTCGGCACCTTCTCAAATTTCAATTATTGTCGGGAGTGTTGAAACATCCAACGGTTTTATACCGGTGGTTTCGATATGCGGAACGCGGGAAAGGGTTGAAAAAGAAAAGGGTTACTTCGTTCCGCTACTCAGCCACCTGACAAATAAGAATTAAGAACAAAGTTGCCTCTGTGCGTGGGCTTTCTTCCTATAAAAGTAGCAGATTAAAACTCAGAATAACCCTTAAACAACATACCCCCACAATTTGTAAATTTGCATTTCAATTGCAAATTTGCAAAAGAAATGCCTCAAAACAGAGCATATTTGAGGTGTGCCGTTTAAACAGAAAGAATTTAGCTCAATTTTATAAACTAAATCAAGTCAAATTAATTTTTAATTCTTCACTTTTAATTTTTAATTTACCATCCGCTTATGACTAAATCCGACAGAAATAAAACTATTGAACTCAGCGCGGCGGAGTTGAAACTTTATAAAAGGGCGCTGCTGAAAGCAGGCACTGCGCTGCCTCCTGATTCATGGCTGAATAAGACCATCTGCGGCGAAATGGAAACTGCTGCGAAGGCTCTCCCTGAATCTTTTGTTGATCTGCTCTTTCTTGATCCGCCTTATAACCTTGACCGGGAATTCGCCGGATTAAAATTCAAGGAGCTTTCGATGGAAGAGTATGCCGCAATGCTTGATAAATGGATCGGCGCGGTTGTCCATACTCTTAAACCGGATGCGAGTATTTACATCTGCGGCGACTGGCGCTCCGCGGCAGCAATACAAACAATCGCGGAGAAGTACTTTATTATCAGGAACCGCATCACCTGGCAGCGTGAGAAGGGGAGAGGAGCTAAAGCAAACTGGAAAAACTCTTCTGAAGATATCTGGTTTTGTACAATGGGAAAGGATTATAAATTTAATGTTGATGCAGTAAAGGAAAAACGGAAGGTGATAGCGCCATACCGTATTGATGATAAGCCAAAAGACTGGGAAGAAACCCCCGACGGTAATTTCCGCCTGACTCACCCTTCAAATATATGGACAGACATTACCGTCCCTTACTGGTCAATGCCTGAAAATACAACGCACCCGACGCAGAAACCGGAAAAACTGCTGGCGAAAATTATTCTCGCGAGCAGTAACGAAGGAGATGTTGTGTTTGATCCGTTCCTTGGTTCAGGAACAACTTCAGTCGCCGCGAAAAAACTGAACCGTAATTATCTTGGTATTGAACTCAGCGAGGATTTTGCGTGTGTCGCGGAGAAACGGCTGAAGATAGCGGAGCAGGATAAACGGATTCAGGGATATGAAGACGGTGTTTTCTGGGAAAGGAACACTTTGAAGGAACAGGGAAATAAGAAGAAAACTACAAAAAATAAAATAAAAAACGATCCACTCCCCGGGTTTCTGTAATTTTTACAATTCGCTGACAATTTTTTTCATAAACGGTTTTATTTTTGCAGCAGACAATCTGAAAGGATCAAGAAATGAGCCGTTTGTTTTTCTGTTTATTATTAAGTGTTATATTAATTTCGCCTCACTTCCCCCAAAAGATGATTAAAGTTGATGTAGTCAACTCCTCAGCAATTACGGGGGAGTTGATATCGGTAAGGAATAATCACTTATACATACTGAAGGAGAAAGTAAACGAATCCGACCCGGCTGAATTGCAGAAGGGAATAGTTATTTTACCTTTGGATAAAGTAAAATCAGCATACTATTTGTCTGATGATGATTATTTTTCTCCTTACTGGGGTTTTATTATTGGCGGTGCTGTGGGTTTTGTTTTTCATAACTATAAAGATTTCAGAAAACAATATGATTTTTTAGATCGTTCAATTGAATTTGATCTTGGCTCAGTCTTTTTGGGGGGTGCTCTGGGACTTGGCCTGGCTGTGCTGGGGAACATAAATTCGCCGGCAGAATATCATCGAATAAAACCACCCATCGCGGGAAATATACGCGCTTTTGCTCGCTATCCCAATGATGTTCCCGAATGGCTCGAACAACTAAAACTGCCTTAATTGCAATAATTGTTCCGTGCATTATACCCGGCAAAATTCATGCCCGCGAAGAGAGATGCGGATATATCAGGAGACTTTGTTGAATACGATCTTCATACCCGGATTCTAAAATTTTTTACAATTCACTGACAATTCCTGTTATCCCTCTTTTTATTTTTGTTATAGCCAATTATAAAGGATTATGAAATGAAACTGTCTCTTTTGTCCCTGGTGTTCTTTGTTATCCTCTGTACATCTGTTTTAGCCGAGGGTAGAATTGTGAAAATTGAAAAAGCTGATGGATCGGTCATTAAAGCAGAACTGTTAGCTGTTAAAGATGCATACGTTTTCCTTCAGCCGGAAAAGATAGATGAAAGCAGTCTGGCGGAGCTTAAAAGAAGTATACGTATCATTCCCCTGAATGAAATACACGCAGCTCATCTCCTCTCTGAAGAACGACTGGTTACGCCGCTTAAAGGTTTTCTCGGAGGGGTGCTGTTCGGTATTGTATATCAGCTTTATAAACTGGATTTAAGTAAGGGGGAAGAAAATGAGTTCAGTTTTATTGAATTGGTGTACGGCGCCGCCGGAGGAATGGGCCTCGCTATCTTACTCAACTATCTGATACCGGATGACTACAAAAGGCTGGATAATTTAAGCGAGGAAAGCCTCAGGCAATACGCAAGATTCCCTGAAGCAGTCCCCGGATGGTTTAACCAGCTCAACCTTCCGGAAAAGAAATAACTTAACTGCTGATTATGTTTAACCGGATATTTTTATTCGGAACAGTTTATTGTATGACTTATTCAGATGCCCGTCCACCCAGTTATAAAAATCAATAATATCTTTTTCGGATTTCTTTTCTTTCTCTAAGTCCGTAATAAGTTTTCCGGCTGTTTTGAAGATCTCGTCCTCAACCGGCTTAAGAAGCTGCATTATTCCGTCATTCTTCTTATTAACGACAGCGGCAAGATTAATGTAATTCCATCCCCTGTCATATGTAATAGGGAAACATTCCTCCTTTAGCTTAAGGGCGGCTGTGCACAGAGGTGACTTAAGCCCCTCTCCTAATTTAACCGCTTCAGGCAGGGCGTTAGAGGCGGTGATCCAGGCAGGTACCGCGACGGAGGTTAATGGAAAACCAAGTATAGTCCACATTACCGTATGGCGCGCTGACTCCGCGTTCTTTGCTCCTACAATCATTACTGCTGAAGCAGTGGAGTTCCGCGGTATGAAATCAATGAAAAAGCGGTACTCCGGTTTTTCTTTACTCTTCGGAAGGTTGTCCATAAGATTTGTGCCTGTGAGCGAATGCTTCAGGTTTCTTGATGTAATACTGAACAGATATTGCGGAGTAAGCTTTTTCTGTTTTGAGGCAGACATCAGCCCTTCGGTGGCAGTGGCAAAACGGCAGAAACCAAAGCCTTCTTCTTTTTTCCCTCGCATTGAATGGTTTGTGCGGATCAGTACGCCGTTCTCACACACGGACGGATCATCAGCGTCATAGCGTTTATAGTTGAAATTACCAGTTTCGTAATAGGCAGCGCCTCCGTACGCGTCTATTACTCCGAAGTTCGCGTCAACGCCAAGTGGTTTTGGGAGGGTATCAAGCATATTTTCGAAATCCTTCAATGTTCTGCAGTGCATTAGCGCCAGCTTCATAATTATCCCTTCCCTGTCAGCAAGCTTTGTCGTGTCACCCGAATTGTTATTGTACGCCGCGGAATTAATAATCGCGAAACCCGTCTCATTGTATCCTCCCCAGACCATTTCTTTCCACGACTCATCACCGTTAACCAAACCGATGTACCTGTAGTTGCCGTCTGTGAAAAGCACGAGTGAATTCTGCATTTCATCAGTATCCCTGTTCTTAAATAGAATTGGTTTTCCGTCTGAAGTAAATTTGCCGGAGATAATGAATGTTGTGCAGGAAAATATATCGTTAGCTGCAAATATGAATATGATCAGCGAAAGAGTAAAAAGCTTAGTCATAAAATTTCAGGGTGATAATTGAGAAAATGGAATATTTGTTTGAGTAAAAATAACATTTTTCAGTATCCGGAATGACCTTCAAACAGAAAAAACGGTTTCTCAAAATGAGAAAGATTCTCAAAATAAGGCAGGGGTAATTAATATTTGTTTACTTTATAGTTTCTAATTTGCATATATTTTGAGTGGTGCTGCAAGTTTTCCCGTAAATTACTCCAAATTACAGGTTTTTTTGTCGTTATTATATGTCGGTTTCGTCACAAAAAGGCGGAAGAACTGGCACTATTCTTGCATCCTACATAGGAATAGTAAACCAATTTAGAGAGGTGTGTTTATGAACTTTAATACAGCAAGGAGAATGGGCATCATGTTTGTTCTTCTGATAGTAACGTGGTCATTTGGCGCTTACGCGGCCTCTGATGACACGCTTAAAACCAATCATCCGCTATCGTTTTTTAATACGAAGACGGTGGAAGGATCGAGCACAGCGAAGGTGCTGAGTAAGGAGAAGGGCGCGAATGTGACCTTTGTAAATCCTTATTCACCGACCGGCGCGACAATGAATGTCTACTCGGGAACATTTAACGGAACCTTTGATCTTAATTCCGCTAAGTTTTACTGCATAGATATTTCACATCTTCTGGCTTTCTGGTCACAGAGCCAGCCCCACACTTATACGGATGACGGCGCTACCCCTTCAACCATTACCTATATACTGAACAGGTATTATCCTTACAAATCGTATCCCTATTCAGGTTCTCTCAGCACAGTTGAGAATGAAGCCGCCGCCATACAGCTTGCCATCTGGCACTTCAGCGACGGGATAAACGTGAGTACCATAACCAACTCGACTATCAGGAACAGGGCTGCTGCTATTGTCGCAGACGCAAACCTGAATGGCAATAATATGGTTGTGGCATCGGCAATATCAATTGTTCCCGGCAGTCAGAATCTTGTTAATAATACCCCTGCTGTATTTTATGCGAGCATAGTAGATGCTCAGGGAAACGGTATCGCGGGATTAAACGTTAATTTTTCTTCGACTTCAGGTTCGCTCAATCAGTCAGCGGCGGTTACTGACGCCACAGGAAAGACATCTAATATAACCCTGACACAGGGCGCTACATATACTTCCGAAGTATCTGCCTCGGCTGTGTTCACAATCCCCCAGGGAACAAAATTTGTGCACACTGTCACCCCGAATGATTATCAAAAACTTGTACTTGCAACACCTGTTGTCGCAAACAGAACCGCGAAAGCAAACATTTCCTGGTATACACCCAACAGCAACTGCGATCTGACAGGTTATACAACCTTTACACAGGGCGGATGGGGCAGCCCGTCAAACAGTACACCCGGCGGCATAAGAGACCAATATTTTAATCAGGTATTCCCCTCGGGGATGGTTATCGGCGGCGGGTTTACCATAACTTTTACTTCGGCCACGGCTGTTAAGAATTTCCTCCCAGCCGGAGGCACACCCGGAGTTCTGACTCAGAATTATAATAACCCAACTGGTAATACTACCGCGGGCGTTTTCGCCGGACAGGTGGCCGCTATGAAGCTGTCGGTATCATATAATGATGCAAATGTTCTGGGCACTAATCCTGTAAAAATCGGTAATCTTGTTATCGCAAACGGACCGCTTTCGGGCAAGACCGTTTATGAACTATTACAGTTTGCGAATACTGCCCTTGGCGGCGGCACAACTCCGTATTCCATCAGCGAATTGAATAGCGCGGTCACATCCTTTAACGAAAACTTTGTAGACGGAACACAGAACCACGGTTTTCTCACCTGCAATAATACCCCGAGCAAGGCTGATCTTTCTGTCCAGAAAACAACCAGCAAGATAAATCCTGTAGTCGGTGATGAAGTTACATTCACGATTACCGTGGCTAATGCCGGTCCCGGAACCGCTACCGGAGTAAAAGTAACTGACATACTTCCTTCGGGATTCCAGTATCTAAGTTCTACCGTTACTCAGGGCACATATAATCAGGCAACCGGAGTCTGGAACGTCGGTACAATTAACGCGGGCTCTAACGCTATGCTTACAATCGTAACCAAGGTGAATGTCGTTCTTATCAATAATGGATTCTTCAGCCTCGGCCCTGCGGTTGATTATAACGTCTTCATTCTTGAAGACATTACTCAGCCTTCCTCCGATACGCAGGGTAAGATGGCGGTAGGCAGGAACGCTACCTTAAGCAATTACAGTGTCGGTGATCAGCTCCCAATAGTTGATTCCGTTGACGTTCTTATCGTTGGTAATCACCTTCAGTTTGAAAGCGGAGCTGTTTATGGCGGTAATGCCGTTTACGGAAATTCAACCAACCTCCCGAAACTGGCGGTAAGTATCGTGGACGGTATTCTCAGGCAGGATAACGTAATCAATTTTGCTGATGCGGCGAACTACCTGCAGAACTTATCTCTTCAGCTCGAAGGATACACTGTTAACGGAACTACAACCTATGCATTTACCGGTTTAACCCTTACCGGCACACATCCTTTCCTGAATGTGTTCAGCGTACCTGATTCATTCATCAATAACGCGACCAGCGTTGATATAAACGCTCCTAACGGTTCCGTTGTAGTCGTGAATTTCAGAGGTGCGAACATAAGATGGACTGGCGGGCTTGTTGTAACCGGAACGGATATGACAAACGTACTTTATAATTTCCCTGACGCTACAGCGCTCCATATAAGCGGTATCGATGTGCGCGGATCTATCCTCGCTCCGTTTGCCCACGTAACTTTCCCGGCAGGCGTTCAGAATGGACAGATGATCGCGAAATCACTCAGCGGCGCGGGACAGTTTAACCTTGCTTCCTTCATCGGGTATGTTCCGATCGAAGAGTCAATCACCAATATAGCCGAAGTTACGGCTCTTGATCAGCTTGACCTTGATTCATCTCCGGGGAACGGCGCGACAGGCGAAGATGATTATTCGTCTGTTACTATGGTTGTGTCCGGTGTGAACAGTGTTGGCGGTGGCGGTGGCGGCGGTTCAACAAACTGGACCCCGGTTGGTCAGTTCGCCAGTGGTGAACTCGTCTGGACGCTTGGTTATGATGCGCAGGGGAATTTCCTCGCGGGTACCTGGGGCGGCAAGATATACAGGTCAACCGATAACGGTTCCACCTGGGTCAGGATCAATTCAGGTATGAATACAAATTATATCTGGTCAATAAAAACTAAACAGTCCAACGGTTTCATATTTGCCGGAACTGAACACGGTGTTTACAGGTCAACCAACAACGGAACAGACTGGACGCTGCTCGGCCCGGTTGATAATGATGTCCGCGCGCTGGTAATTGACGCAAGCGGTGCTATTTATGCCGGCACGTGGGGAACCGGTATTCACAAATCAACCAATAACGGTACAACCTGGGTGCAGGTTAATAACGGTCTCAACAGTAACGCGGTTCACGCTCTTGCTGTAAATGCTGCAGGTGAAATCTTTGCCGGTACTTACGGTACTGGTATGTATAAGTCAACTGATAACGGCGCGTCCTGGTATAACCTTAATATGGGTTATGATTTTGTATGGTCAATGGGTATAACCTCTGACGGTTCAATACTTGCCGGAACATACGGAAAGGGCGTTTTCAGATCGACAAATAACGGCGCGACCTGGTCAATAATAAATAACGGGCTGCGCGGCAGGTTTATGTATTCGATAGTTATTGACGGAAACAACAACGCATTCGTCGCCACCTGGGCGGGCGGTGTTTATGTATCTACAAATAACGGCGAGTCGTGGTACACGGTCGGCCTTAACGGCGCAAATGTAAGTTCGCTTATCGTTGCTTCGGCCGCCGGCAGAGGCACTTCCTCTTCAGCGGTGCTTTATGCAGGCACGGCAAGCGGAGTGATCTATAAAAACGAGAATCCGTTAAGCAATGTAAAACAGGTTAACACGATGGTTCCGGAAGAATTCGCGATGATGCAGAACTACCCGAATCCGTTCAATCCCGCGACGAACATTGTCTTTGACGTGCCGTTCGAATCGAAAGTAACCCTGAAGGTATATAACGTTCTCGGGGAAGAGATCAGGACCCTGATCAACTCCGATTACAAAGCAGGAAGGTACAGCGTAGAGTTTGACGCAAGGTCACTCTCCAGCGGAGTCTATATCTACAGGCTTAGCGCGGGCAGCGTAAATATCACTAAGAAGATGCTGCTGCAGAAGTAATTCGAAAAAACCCTCTCTATCAAAGGAGCTCCGGCATTGTGCCGGGGCTTCTTTGTTTTAAAATACCTATAAGAGTTTTATATCTGCTTCGGTATCCTTCCAAAAAGTGATAGGATGCTCTTCATACACTTATGCCCGAAATCAGCATTCTCGATAAACATCATCGGGCAGCCGCCGGGGATGACCGTCATTCCTGCTTTTCTGCCAAACTCCACTGCCTCTTGAGAAACGCTGTCACCGAATGATTTATGCATCCATACGTGGTTAATTCCAAGCGCGGCGCACTCTTTAACGATTTGTAAGGTCACCTCGGGCCTGGTTACAATTACAACTCCCTCGGGTTTTACGGGTAGGGATTTAAGATCCGGATAACATTTGTCCCCCTCAACAATACTTACTTTCGGATTGAGGGGGTAGGTTTCATAACCTCTTTCGCGCAGCGCTTTGTAAATCCCGTTGGCAGCGTCCTGCTGTACTGAGGATACGCCGGCGACGGCTATCCTCTTTAACGACAAAAAACTGTCAGCAGCCTCAGCGAGTGAAATACCGGACATAATCAGATCTCCATTAGTTAAATAAAATAGTTACTTCTACAAATTTGCGAAAATAATTTTCATTAAACGCTCCGCTTTTTTCGTGTTATGTCAATAAAAGTAAAAAGAAATAGGCGTTGGAGTAAGATCATTGAGTCGTAATACGGTCAGCCGAAAACGGAGTAATGAATCTAAAACTGCAAAACGCTTAT
>JABWCL010000014.1 GCA_013360295.1 Ignavibacteriaceae bacterium
CAATGCTGTCAACTTAAGGGGAGGGTTACTCAAGTTGCCCTCCTCTTATTGCCGGGGAATTTGTGAATCCACCGTCGGATTCTCTCGTAGTGACGATTAGGGCGCGAGGGAATCGGATTCTTTTGAACAATTTTTACTAAATAATGAAATGTTCGTTCCCAATCCCCATCTGGATCATTCAAGAGTTCGGTCACTTTGTTCTTCACAATTCCGTAACTGACATTTTCATTAATCTTATATCGTTCATATTTTAATCTCGATTTGTTTTTCTCAACCTTTTTATCAAGTTCTTGCTGAGCATTTTGAACTACAACCCGATGTAAATTGTACATTATTATCTTACAATAATACTCCTGTAATATTGTCTCTTCACTCTTACTGCTCAGATTTTCTAATTCCATAGTGTTTTTTAACTGCTTAAACCCCTCTTCCAATCCCCATCTCATAAAATATATCCCCTCTAAATCTTCCTTCGTTAGCACCTCTTTATCTAATACTGAAGTTGCCAGGTATTCGATTGTTCCCCCAGGTAATTCTACTTTAACCACCCGTATCGTTAACTTTTCCTCTGCTCCCTCAGCAATCAGTCGTGCCAATTCTCCACTCTTTTGCCTTTTCCCCTCAGCAAGTAATGATACTTCGACTATTACATCACTTTCATTTCCCTTGGTAAAATCCTTTAACTCCCGCAAAAATTGCTCTCCGTTGTATCTTATAATATAATCGTATGACATACGTTGTAACCGCATAAATACTGCTAAAGAGGGAAACCCTCTATCTGCTACTATTATATCCCTTCTTTGTTTTCCCTTATTTTTTATAGCCTCAAGCAACTTGATCATTTCTTCTCTTTCGGAGATACCGCTTCGGCATAATTTACTCTCAATGATGATTTCATTTTGCAGATCGAATGCCGTCATCGACCACCCGCTGTTTAACCAATGTTCCTTATTGCTATGCTTTCCGAATTTCTTTTCAATTTCTTCACCCACTGGCAACTCTACCATCGAACCATCGATGCCTATTAATCGGTAGTCTTTGTATTCCTTATACCCGGTTTCAGAATAGTATGTCTCTACAAAGGTGTCATTAATTTTTATGAAACCAGTATGCTTTATTTTTCTTCGTGCCTTTGACAGTGCTTGTTTACTGTAACTTATCTCCTCCTTTCCGAGCAATTTTAGGAAGCTGTCCAATTCTACACTTAAAGTCCTGTGTACTCCCTGTAGTAGAAAAAGAACCAGATTCTTAAAGGATAATTTCCGTTCCCTAATGAAATCGGTTTGGCTCACACGAGTTTCTTTCTTGAATGATTCGCTTGCCAATAGTTCTTGGATTTTCTTAAATGTTTTTTCATATTTTTTTCAATGCTTCGCATTTAAAAACAGTATAAACTGACTTTAAATTCCCATTTTGAGACACATTTTAAAATATTTTTATGTGCCTTTTTCCCGCCCAGTCTTAAGTTGACCCCATTGTTTTTACAAAGGGAGGGGTAGGGGAGGGTTATCGAAACTATTTTTATTGACTCTGATAGAAATCTTCATTAACTTGCATTCAACAATTTACCTCGGGAGATATTTTGCCTCTAACTTTTCGGCTCATATCAGGTTGCGGGGATAAGTTGCTTTATTCTGTTCATTCCCCGCGTATGCAGGGGTTCCTGAAATTACGGGAATTCCCATCCACCCCTTTGTGCTTATCACGAATTTATCATTTAACACAGAATATATATTCTTATGAACAAATTTAAGCACACACTGCTCTCCTTTGTTGGGACAAATGACGCGGGTAAACTTATAGGAAAGAATGACGGCGCAATACTGACCGCGCTTACAAATCAGAAATTCGATGAAGCGATACTTCTATGGACCAGAACGAACACCAGGGAAACAGACTACGAAAAAACAGCGGCATACCTTAAGGATGAAATAAAGAAAAGAAAACTCGCGAAAAAAACTTTTCTTGCTGAACTGCCGATTAAAAACGTAACCGACCACAACCAGATCTATATAACCCTAAAAAACTTCACCGATGCTCTGCCGAAAGAAAACATTGTTTACACCGCGGCAATCTCCTCCGGCACACCGGCTATGCAGGTTTGCTGGATACTCCTCGCGGAATCGGGAGACTTCTCGGAAACAAATAAATTAAACCTCATCCAGGTACGCGACCCGAAATTCGGGAAGTCGGAGAATATTCCCGTAAAGATAGATACGGCGCTGCCGAAGATCATCCGTCTGAAGGAAGAAGTTGACACACTTAAGAAAGACCTGATCCCGTCCGCCACTCTTGGTTTCACCAAGCCCGGACTGAAGATCGGCGATGTGCAGGTACCGCTTTCGCCGATTGAGTTATCTTACTATATGTACTTTACCGAGCGTGTTCTTGAAGGTTTGGGCGACGAGAAAATCTCCGGCTTATGGGCGCCGGCTCATTTCCTTGATAAGATTATCAAACTTCACGAAGCTCTCTTCCCCGCGCTTGATACTAACCGGATGGATCTTATTAAGATGAAGAAAAACAATATAAGTTTATCCATGACCACCTTCCGCGGGAACATCTCCAAACTGAATAAGAAAATTCGTGATGCGGTGAATAATGAAAGCATATCATCAAATTATGAAGTCGCAGCCACGGGCGGGAGGGGGTACCGGTTTTACGGGATAAGAGCTGAAAAGGGGAAATTTATGTTGGGGGATTGAGCGTTGCGGCAATGTTGCGAACGGAATACCCGCTCATATTTCCATTATGTTTGATGTATCATAAAGTTTAAATAAAATGAAAACGACAATTAAAATAAAAAATTTTAGAAGTCTCGAGGATGTTGAGATAGAGTTAGCCCCATTAACTATTTTAGTGGGGCCTAATGGGGCGGGAAAGTCTTCACTGTTGAAGGCACTAAGGTTTATTGGGGTAAATTTGAATAGGAAATTTTCAAGTGTGCCAACAAACACTATATATAAAATCGATAGAAATCTTGATCTTGGAAATTATGAACAAATAGTTACACAAAATGAATTAAACAGAGAAATAGTGTTTGAATTACATATTATTTATGATCTTAAATATTACCCCTTAAATGACTTATCTGGTTTGTGGGATTATAAAAGCATTGATAATTTTAAGCTGAAGTTGGATAAGGAATTGAATGATGAGCTAATAAAGAAATTGTATGAGGTCTTTGGTAGTTCAAATAGGTTGGCTAAATTTTACTTAAAACACAATAATATAATTGATGTAACTCTCTCCGCAATATTCTCTTCTTTTGATGGCAATAAAAATTTGAAGATATTTGAAATCACCAATAACACTAATGATGATAAATTATTCTATAATGATTTTTACGGAGGAAAACAGAGATCAAAGATAAATTATGGGATATTGAGTATCGATGAAGATATTAAACCCGTTCTAAACAAAATTATAAATGCCATACCATGGACCTTAAAACGTCCTTACCCTGATAAAGTTTTTCTAAATAAAATAGGTTCCGTTATTACAAGGTCGAATTATTTAAACAGTTTGCCTAAAAAGAAAAAAGATAAAATATTATCAAAACTATTTTTGGTGGTGAGTGGCATTTATCTTTATTTTCCAGCGCTTTTTAGGAAATATCTGGATATGATTCATTTTCCATCATTGCGTAAGAACGACTTAAAGTTAAAGGAGGGGAACAAAAGAGCTATTATGAATAATCGTTATTTGGATAACTTCAATTTAATCCCTGAAAAATCGGTTTTTGAGGATTTTGTAAAAGTTTTCCCCAAACTTCGTCAACTAGACTTTCGCCACAACAAAGACGGTCGGGGCATATTACTGACAGAAGAGTATATAAATCAGCAAAGAGAAATAAAAAAAGATTTTTCTGGAACTTCATTTCATTATAATCTCTTCGCAAAACTGTTTCAATTAAGGTTGTGTATTGGTGTGTACAAAAAAGGTACCGATATATATATAGTGGGTTTAAATGGAGGGGAATTCAATTATAAAGAGGCCAGTAGCGGTTTAACGCAACTATTTCCAATCATTGCCGACTCCGTTAAAGACCCAACTATTAATCCCCAAATCTCATTCATTGAGCAGCCAGAACTACATTTGCACCCTAAACTACAAGCTAAGCTAGCTAATATTTTAGTTACCGAAGATTACTGTGAGGATGATCCCTTCTTATATGAGGTTGCCCCGAGATATATTATAGAGACCCACAGCGAGCATATTATACGTGCATTTCAACTTAGAATAGCAGAAAAACATGATGAACCTGGAGTGTACCATTTTTACTATTTTGATCAAAAAGACGATGGCATAACCAAAGTGATCAAGCTTGAAACTGATAAATTGGGAAATTTTATAACCCCTTGGCCAAATGGGTTCTTTGATGAAGCCGCGGATTTATCAATGAAACTACTGGAAGCGCAAATTAGGAGAAATTAATATTGCAACCCATCGCCCTTGATCTGGAACTTGTCAGATCAGTGATTAACGAATGGGGGGATTACAAGGTTCAGCGGGAATTTCACAAAATGATCGAAAACCTTGAGCGGTATCATTCTGTTCCGGTGGATCAAGTTGATGGCAAATCATCCTGGTTTGAGGGATTTAAGGAAATAATTAATCGCATTACCGATCAGAACCTTCAAAAGATGATTACTGATTTACTTGGACCCAGAAACATAAAATATTTTCCCGCCAGGTTGAATGACAACTCGAAGCTATTAGAATCATTATCAGATTCTACGCCGGATAAGATAGGGCTTGAACTTAAAAATCATAACGAAGGTGTTCGGAAATTTTACAGTATTAACTCATTTAATTCCTCAGAACATCCGCCCGAATGCAGATTATTCAGAATCCCCAAAACCATAAATATAAAGCCAGGGTATATTTTTAGCGATCTTTCCTGGTTGCTTCCTTTTATCAGAAATTCAAGGAAAATCGAGTTTTGCGATCTGTTTCTCTTCAAGAATCCCAAATTCGATGATGACGCTGAGTTCGTTAAATTGATCATCAAGTCAATTCCCGAATTAAGCGAAGTGGTCATTCATTGTGAGCCGAATCCTTTGAATATCCTGCAAAAACAGGTTCAATCTGAGTTAAAAAAATTAGCCAGAGGAAAACTAAATGTTGAAATGCGTGCATTTAATCCCCCAACAAAAGGGGTTAATCACGACAGATTTATTCTCGTAGATACCAATAAAATTTCGATAAGATTTACCACCAGTTTTAACAATCTGAGAAAGACAAAAGAGGGTAAATTCAGGGCGCAAGATGCTTTCCTAATTGAAATCTCAAATGGAAGGAAATACTATGATTAATTTATTTGGCGTGATGGTATGACAATTGATTTAGTTCATCTAAAAAAGGAATTGACTGCTTCTCAATATTCGGCTATTAATTCCTTTTCTGACTTTCTTAGATCAGATAAACAGGTCTTTATATTAAAAGGTTATGCGGGTACGGGTAAAACTTACCTTATAAAAATTTTATGTGACAATTTAAAGAAACACGATAGGCAATTTTACCTTATGGCGCCAACCGGCAGGGCGGCTAAAGTCATCAGGCAGAAAACAGGGTTTAAGGCATATACCATCCACAAGTCCATTTACTCCTTTGAAGAACTGGCAGAATTAATCCCACAAACCGACTCAGCAGACTCCTCGTTTAAGTATTACTATAAACTCAGAGTAAACAACGATAATTCGAATTGCATATATATAATAGATGAAGCCTCTATGATTTCGGATGTATATACTGAAGAAGAGTTCTTCCGGTTTGGGTCAGGGTATTTATTAAAAGATCTTTTCGATTATTGTAACACCAATTCGCCTGGACTTAAGCGAAAGATAATTTTTGTCGGTGATGACTGTCAGCTCCCTCCCGTAAATACTAATTTTTCATTTGCTCTATCCGAGAGTTACATAGAGTCAACTTATAATGTTAAGTGCGTTAGCGGGGAACTAACGGAAGTAGTACGACAGGTGGGTAATTCTGGTATTATTGAGATTGCTTCGAAGATAAGAGAATCAATCTCATTAAATAATTACAATTATTTTAGCATCAACTGTGCAAAGCCGGATGTTATTCAAATAAACCCGGAATCTGTCGTGGACACTTACCTCAAAAATTACGGTGAAAATAGTACCGTGATAGTGGCCGGTACAAACAAGCAGGTTTATGATTATAATATGGAAATAAGGAGCAGGCTTTTCCCAGGTAAAGCGGAAATCACACCCGGAGATAAGATCTTAATAACAGCTAATTCGTATAACCGCGCCATCGAATTGCTTAACGGAGACATCGGTGAAGTTGTTGAGGTATCTTCCAATATAGAGGTTAAGTTAGTACCTGTCAGGAACAACGGGGAAAATATAAAAGTTGATTTAAAATTTCGTGATGCAGTATTGCGATTTCCTGATTCTGAAGGGACGCCAGTTGATATTGCCTGTAAGATCTTGGAGAACATTTTAACTTCAGATCAGAGGTCATTATCGTCTGATGAAACCAAAGCCCTATACATTAATTTCAAGATGTCCAATCCGGAACTTCACCCAAAATCGCAGGAGTTTAAGGATAAGATAAAGACTGACCCTTATTTTAACGCACTTAGAGTTAAATACGGATACGCTCTAACTTGTCATAAAGCTCAGGGCGGTGAATGGGAAAATGTTATTGTGGACTTTTATTCAAATACCGGAATCTTAAACAGGCAGTATTTCCGGTGGGCATATACCGCCGTTACGAGAGCGAAATTCAGGCTGTATTCTGTTAATGCCGTGGATTATAAAGCCCCCATTCAGCTTCAGGATACCAAAGAACCGCTTGGTATTACCATTCCGGAATTCGCTCCTGACTTTCATCCTCTTTTGTTGGCATTCCCTGGGGATAATATCCTCTTGAGAAAACTTTATTTGTTGGTTGTAAATACGCTCAAAGACACCAACTTTAGTATTACTAAAGTGGAACACCTGAATTGGTGCGAAAGATATTTGATCACTGATGAAATTAATTCTTACTGCTTTGATGTGTATTATAACAAGAAAAATCAGGTAACAAATATTAATTATATTCCGCCTAAGGGGATTGTTATTGAAAATGATCTGTCATTAAGATTAAAAATGATCTTAGGGTCAATCGTAAACAAAAAATTGCTTGGTTTCAATCCGGTCAAGAGAATACTGGCAGAAACAGACTTTAACGACAAGTCTTTGTTTTTATTTATACCCCTTGAAAAGGCATGCGCTGCACTGGAAAAGGAAAAAATCCTTTTGTATGAGTTAAATAGCAGCGATTGGAAATTGCAGTTAAAATTCTTCCGTGGAAATGATCTTGCTTGTGTGGACTTATATTATAACTCCCATAATTGCGTGACCTCACTTTTCAGAATAACAAAAGAAAGTTCTTCCGTGGAACTTTTAGATATTGTTCAAAATATTCTGTTGGAGACCTTATGAATAATGACCTTAACGAAATGAGACAAAAAGCGATGGATTTTAGGAAGCGCAAAGATTACGATTCCGCGTATCCTCTTTTTGAAAAACTATGGAACAGCCGCAAAGAAACCGAAAGTAAAGATAATATTAAATGGGATGGTTGGGGGTATGCCTTGTGCCTGAATCATTTCAAAAAATATGATATGGCATTGCAGGTATGCAAAGAGGTTTATAAGATTGATAAAAATTTTAATTATATCAAGGGTGTGTATGCCTTCTGCCTGAATCAGTTCAAGCGATTCGAGGAGGCGCTCAGTATTTGTAAAGAGGTTTACAGCAAAACCAAAACCAACAAATACATAATAAGCACTTATGCATGGGCGGCCTATAATTTATATATAAATAAGTTTGACATTGAAAAAGGGAATATTGAGGAATTGCTTAAATACGCAAAAGGGATAATTGATTTAACAAGAAATACACCGGAGGATCTTGCTCGAATTGAAACCGTACTCAAAATAATTGACAACCTTGAAGCGATCGGAAAGTGGAATGATGTTCTTGAGTGGTCTAAATATTTATCGCCGGAGAAATTAAATACGGAGAAATATAATCACACTCTGCCTGATGGCAAGAGAGTGGCGCTCCCTTCCCCAAAAGAGAAATGGTTTTCAAAAGTTACAAAAGCGTATGAAAAACTTGCGCGTTTCCAAGAATGTCTTGATTTAACTAACCAAGCGTTGGAGTTTTTACCCGATGACGTATGGTTGACCAGACGCAGGGCGATATGTTTGGATCATCTCGGTCAGAATGAAGAGTCGTTGAAATTATTAACGTCCATTGCCTCAAGGAAAAAGGAGTGGTTCATTTTTAAGGATATAGCTTCCATTCATTATGAAAAGAACGATCTGGAGAACGCATTAAAGTATTGCTATGAGAGCAGTCTGCACGCAATCAGAAACCCCAAACAGGAAAATTTGTGGGAATTATATTTTATGATAGCGCAGATTCACAAAAGAAATAATAACTCAGATAAAGCAAAGAAGTACTGTCTTCTCTCCGGGCTTTTACGAACCGAGCATGAATGGAAGATTCCTCCGAAGTTGCAGGAACTCGCCCTTGAATTAAAAGTCAACTTCGATCAAACACAGAACTCAGTAGTTTTAATAAAGGAATTATCCAAGGATTGGGCGGAGAATAAGTATAGCGGGAAAGAAATAAAGTCCGGTATAATTAAGACGATAATGCCAAGCGGTAAAAGCGGCTTTATATCAACCGGAACACAACCGGATTATTTTTTTAGAATGAGTGAATTCAAGGGAAATAAAAAATATTGTGTAGAAAAAACCAAAGTTACTTTTTATCTCGAGAAATCATTTGATAAGAAAAAGAATAAGGAAACGGAAATCGCAGTAAATATAAATGTGGCGGAATGACAAAACAGGTGCGGGTTTATCAGTGCGGGTGTCGAGCTTTCCGGAGTGAAAAATTATGCGTGGGAATTTGCTCCCCGGGGTGATTACGCGTCAGATTATGATATTATGCACAGGTACTGGTCAAAATGGTTTGAGGAGATGGGATCAAAGCAGGGGGGATATAAAATAGTTAAGACGGATGTGCCGGTATTGAACAGAGCCATTATTCATAATTTTATTCTGTCCCGGCATTAGTTGATACTAACCCCTCCACTTCGTCCCGATGCATCGGGATCAGTGCACCGCCCATCCCTCATCTTTCCCTAAGGGACAAGTGCAAAAAGGGGCGGGAGCCAGTTCCCCTCCAATTTTTACAAAGGGAGGGGTTAGGGGAGGGTTATCGAAACAAAACTTACGAACTCAGATTACAGCAACAGCCAATTCCCATCATTCAACTATCACTCAAATTCAGTAAATTTAAACAAACAAATAAGTATAATTAATCGACGATGAGCATCAGCAAACTACGAACCATACTCTACACCATCGCCAGGTTACTTGGCGATGTAAATGCAGCTCAGAAAGGGAAGCTTCCGCAGAGACTTATGAGAAGAGCGGCCGGAAAACTCGCGGGAAAGATTTTAAGTAAACTGCCGAAGTGAATCACTAAGCAAAGTGAAAATAATTGTATCCGTAATATACTTATGTCAAATTTCAGTAACCCGAATAATGATTATATTTAACTGAAATTTTCCTTTTATTGCAATGTTTATTTTGCTATAATTTATCGATTATTATTTATTATTTATCCTTTGTTTAGTTTAACATCATGACCTCTCTTAGTGAGACTTTATCATTACCGGTTGAGATCAGGAACCTCGTTACAGAGTTTAAGGAGGAAACCGCGGTTATATTAGGCGGAGATCTCGATAGAGTAATTCTCTATGGTTCGTATGCGCGGGGCGATTATGATCCGGAGTCGGATGTTGATGTTATTATCCTGTTGACTAAGCCAATTCATACAGAGAAGAAATCAGCAATTTCTGATCTGGTTTTCCGCTATTTAATTGACAAGGGTCTTTTGTTTTCGATTATTTATTATGAAACGTCGTATTATAATGAGTGGAAAAACCATCTTGATTTATTTGTTTTCATTGAAAATGAGGGTGTTGTAATCTGATGGAAAAACGCGAAGAAATAATAAGATACCGGATCAGGAAGGCAAAGGAAGAACTTAAAAATTCGGAACTGAGCTTTATTAATTCTCTGTATAACCCGTGTGTAAGTTCTTCGTACTTTGCGATTTTCCATGCTGCCCGTGCCCTTTTGGCGGCAAAAGGTCTGGTATCGAAGAAACATGCCGGGGTAATTCATCTTTTTTCCGCGCATTTTATCAGACCCGGGTTAATAAATCCTGAATATGGAAAAATGATCAGATCAGCATTTGAACAAAGAAATAATAGCGATTATGCTGATATGTATTATGTCGATAATCAGCAAGCAGAAATTCAGTTGACTAATGCAAAAGAATTTCTTAAGATGGCAGAATCTTTTTTATCTTCGGAGTATGGAATTAAAGTGTAAAAGAATCAATGTTGAAATCCTCCCTTTGTACTCTACATATATTTTTCTTTAAGAAGCTTTAAGTTAATCTGATAAAAGCAGAACATTATCAGCATCCCGGAGCAGAAAATCTCCATTAAAATTCGTTTGACTACATTTTCCGAGATTGCATTTTAATTTTGTTAGTATTACATTATATACATGAGTTTTAATTTTGCGCTCAGATCGTCAAATCTGATTCTGGTACTGGTCTATCTCCTTTCCGGGACGGTGCTCTCCGGTTACGGGAGGATTTCGTTCTGCGCGGAAAACCGTATATCAGATAAACCGAGTGTCCCCAAACAGCACTTCCTCACAAACCAGAGGCTGCAAAAGCATCTGGCGCCCAATTTAAATTTCGAGAGCGCACCCGACTTAATTTCAAATCCTTCTCACGATTATTATCAGCCTTTAGTAATAACTCCTTTCACAGGAGCAGCATCTGTTGCTTATGTCTCCCGTGACTGCTTGCAAAAACCCTCAAATAAAGCGCCCCCGCAAGCCTAATCAAATCATAATTATTCATCACAGCGGAGAAAGCCTCCTTTCCCCGTGCTGCGCCGTGCCCGTTCCGTGGCGCGGTTGGTTTATTATTTATAATTATACATTTTGAAAGGCAAACAAATGAACAACGAACAGAAAAAAGACGAAGGTTCCTGGAACTACCTGCTTGCACTGATCATAATTATGGCCGTGGGTCTGGCAGTGACCGGACTTAAAATAATGGGCGTATTCTGATTTTAATAGAGGGGGGAAGCCTGCTTCCCCC
This sequence comes from Ignavibacteriaceae bacterium, assembly GCA_013360295.1. Taxonomy (GTDB): domain Bacteria; phylum Bacteroidota; class Ignavibacteria; order Ignavibacteriales; family Ignavibacteriaceae; genus JABWCL01. The sequence continues at coordinate 11,220 of JABWCL010000014.1, forward strand.
GCTATAAACCGAATGACAAAAACCTGTACACATATTCTCCCACTTACAATTAATCCGAGGAATGAATGACGGAAAACAACAACCGAGAAGAATGGGGAAGTAAAATCGGACTTATTTTAGCCGTAGCAGGCAATGCTGTCGGACTTGGCAATTTTCTCCGCTTCCCCGTGCAGGCCGCGCAAAACGGCGGGGGAGCTTTTATGATACCCTATTTTTTATTTTTCCTTTTACTGGGGATACCACTGATGTGGATCGAGTGGGGAATAGGGAGGCACGGCGGAAAGTACGGGCACGGCAGCGCGCCGGGAATGTTTGAGAGGCTGTGGAATAACCCGGCGGCCAAGTATCTCGGCACGCTCGGGCTTTTTATCTCGCTTGTGATAATGATCTATTATACTTATATCGAGTCGTGGACCCTCGGCTTCAGTTTCTTTTCACTTACAAAGATGTACTTCGGCGAAGCTTCTTTCGATTCAATGAAGAACTTCCTCTACAGTTACCAGGGAAGGTTCCCCGCGCAGTTCTCTTCGGTCGGTGTATCTTATATCTTTCTCTTAATAACTTTCGCGATCAATTTCTGGGTGCTCTACCGCGGAATCTCAAAAGGGATAGAGAAACTTGCGAAAATAGCAATGCCGCTGTTATTTATTTTCGCCATAGTTCTCGCCATTCGCGTGATCACTCTCGGAGTTCCGGATCCATCCAAACCCGAAAACTCCGTGATGAACGGTTTCGCGTTTATCTGGAATCCCAACTTCGCGATGCTCGCGGATCCTTCAATCTGGCTGGCAGCCGCAGGACAGATATTCTTTACCTTGTCTGTGGGAATGGGAACGATCCACGCGTACGCGAGTTACCTGAAACCAAAAGACGATATCGCGCTCTCGGCGCTGGCAACATCCACGACAAATGAATTCGCGGAAGTTGTGCTTGGCGGCTCCATTGCAATCCCTGCCGCTGTGGCTTTCTTCGGAGTTGCAATGACAACACAAATCGCGCTTGGAGGCGCTTTTGATCTGGGTTTCGTTTCGATGTCGCTGATATTCGGACAAATACCTTTTGGTCAGTTCTTTGGATTTATCTGGTTCCTGCTCCTTTTCTTCGCGGGCATTACATCATCAGTAGCAATGGGTCAGCCCGTGGTCGCTTTTCTTGAGGATGAACTGGGAATGTCAAGAAAGCGTGCGGTAACACTACTCGCGGTCACTGTATTCGTGGCAGTGCATTTCGTCGTATTCTTCCTGAAGTACGGATTCCTGGATGAGATGGATTACTGGGCTGGCACGTTCGGCCTGGTTGTTTTCGCTCTGATGGAAACGATTCTGTTTATGTGGGTATTCGACAGCAGAAAAGCGTGGGAAGAGATGAACGAAGGGGGAGACATACAAATTCCCCGTGTATTCTACTATATAATGAAGTTTGTTACTCCGTTAGTACTGATGGTGGTAATGGGGTGGTGGTTCATAAATGACGCGATACCGATACTTCTTCTCGAAAACGCCGCGCCGGAAAATGTGCCGTATATCTGGGGAGCGAGAATTCTTATGCTCCTGATATGCCTCGGGTTGTTTTTCCTGGTTCGCCTTGCGTGGAAAAGGAAAACCGCGGAACAGCATTAATACCGGTATGTAGTAAATTAAATTGTCTGAACTTCCGGCAGAAATAAAAAGAACTATCCGGGTAACGGATTATTTTCCCAATTCTTTTCTGATTTTTGCCGGAAGTTTTTCGGCCACAAGGTCGTAAGACTTTTTTATATATACTTCCCACTCTTTTTTTGTCAGGGATCTCGGATCCGTTACCTTTATCCACTGCTCTTTAGCAAAGTGGGGCGCCTGGGTAATACCGTCGCGGTTTGTCAGTTCATAAAAATCCTCTTTACTTACCTTTATCGCTGCGCCGTGCGGGCGGTCATCAAGGGAAACCAGCAGAAATATTTTCTCTTTGACCATAAAGCATAAGTTATTTTCCCATTTAATATCACTTGTAACCCCTTTCAGGTTACTGCTGTATGATTCGAAGAAGTCGAGAGTCATTGAATAATTCCTTATAATTTTCTTGCGGAGACAACTACTGTTTTTAGTTTTTGTGAAAAGCTTCCCGATGTGCCGCGGGCTTCAAGGTAAATAATGTATATACCGATGGGGAGCGGCTTACCGCTTGCGTCAAGCCCGTCGAAGGCTGTGCTGCCGGACGCGCCTGAGGGGAGATTCTCGTGCAGAGTCCGGACTTCTCTTCCGGATCCGTCGAATATTTTTATCGTAACAAGGTTTGAACTGTTCACCAGGTTATAGCTGATTATTGCCTGATCCTCATACCCGTCATAATCAGGCGAGAAAGGATTAGGATTAACACTTATCGCCGATGATGAGGGGAGTAGGCCGGTAAAGACGCTGTTGATCCTCGCGGGAGTTCCTCCTGAGGGATCAGCGGTACCTGCCCAGTTGCCTTGTGTAATCCCGGGAAGCGCCGGATTGATTTTTTCAAGCGAGCGGTTCCTCGTAATTCCGTAAAGCTTTCCGTACCAGTTTGGATTGTATGCGGCCGAGTCATAAACACCTCCAAAGATATTTGTCAGCCTGACCGTACCGCCGTCATTGGAAAGCGTAAAACCGTTTTTGGAAATTACCGCATTTTTATTACCAGCAAGATCGGAGAACATATTATAAAATGATGAATCATTTGCAATAACAACATATCCGCCCGGCAGCAGAGGACGGGTAACAGGGCTGAGGGGTATTGGAGCAGAGTTGCTGATCGATATCTTCATCAATGCCGTATTGAGAGTATCTCTCCCCTGATTATAGATTTCAATATATTCAGAGAGTCCGCCGTCAACTTCAAACATAATTTCATTTACCACAGCTCCTGTTTTATTTGTGTCTACTTCGGCTAATGAATTCACTTTGCCGGGAGTGGCAAGGAGTGTATCAATAGAGGGATGATAGAAATCAGAAGAATTACCACCGGAAATTTTTTCAATTGAGTGACGGCTGTAAAGAGAGGGAAACGAGCCTATAACAAATGAATCTATCGGGGCGCTGCGGTGATCGCGAAGTACAATAATATCTCCCGCGGCCAGCCCCGAGACATTTCCGTATATTGTCTGGAACTCACTGCCATATTTAGCGGAAAGCGATGTGTCGGAAGATACAACAAGATAACTGTATGCCGGAATGACTGCAGCCGGATTTGTAATAGAGATATTCCCCAGGCTCCATCCGCTCAGGGTAAATGGTTTGTCGCTGTTATTATATAACTCAATCCATTCTTTCTCTCCCGTGGCGGGATTGGGCATTACCTCGCTGATGATCACTCTCTTCTTCTCCGCGCCGGGGATAACCAATTCGTGGAGAACATTATTATATGTGTCCGCGTCACCGGTTGAAGTCAGCGACGCAATAAAACGAAACCCGCTGTTAAATACATACGGCCTTACTGCGATGATAACCGAATCAGCGGGTGCGACCGGATTGATGATTATCAGGTCGTGCAGTTTTGAAGGGCTTACCGAATCAATATAAACATTGAGCAACCCCGCGGCAGATGGGTAAACTCCGTTATTACGGACTGTAATTACTGCCGATACTGTATCGTTAAGATCAGGATACTGAGGCGAAATGGTTAATGATTTAACTTCCGGATCTATAGCTTTTGGTGTTACGGAGTTAATCCTGCCGGGCGTTCCCTTTTCGCGATAACCACACTCCCGCCAGTTAATACCGGTAACTGCCGCGCCCGGAGTAATCCGTTCGAGAGAATAGCCGCCGCTTCCACCAAAAGAAGACGTGTAATAAACAGTATCAATTACTCTCCCTGATTTATCAATCAACACTAAACCTTCCCTGTCATTATTAAGAGGCGGGAGATTAATAACTGCCAGCGGATAGTTATTCTCGCGGAAATAAGTAGTGATGAGGCTGTCCTCCGCGATTACCAGGTATCCGCCCGGCTGTATTTGTGTCCCATTAGGAAGAGTTACTGATGCAGGGGTTGTAAATGCATCCCTGATCTTCCAGCCGGAAAGGTCTGCCGGCAGAGAAGAGTTGTTATATAGTTCTATCCACTCCGGCATTCCGTTCACCGGTGAATACATTATTTCGTTTATTACTATGGACGCTGCCGGAGCAAACATTTTTAACGGGATGATCATAATATTATTTGACGTATCCTGATCCGGGGCAAATACGGCGCTAACCCAGAAGTTTAATTCACTGCTGAGATTACCGATTATATTATTAAATAAATAACTGACCGAGTCCCGCGAAGGAAGGAAAAGCAGGGGGGACCGCGCGAGGAACTGATCGGGGACAGAATCTTTGTTTGTATCTGCATATACAACTATCTCGAAGGAAGCTGAAGCTGAGCCATAGTTCCTGCAGAAGACTGACGCGGATACCGAATCTCCCGGTGAAGGGTAGAGGGGAGCAATCAAGACGCCTTCGACGGAAATGTCAAATACCTTCGCCGAAGCTGTGTTGATAAATCCCGGAGTGGCATCTATCCTTGAACTTCGCCAGTTTGCCGAATCAAGTGTGGGAAGTTCGGCATCAATCCTCTCAAGCGACCTTCCGTCACTGCCGCCCCACCGGGGATAATAATAGAGACTGTCGGATACGCGTCCCAGTGAATCCATAACCACAACAGCATCTCCGCTGTTATTTAATGATGGAAGACTGGTGATAATCACGTTAGGTGTACCGGGGTAATATTCGAAGAATGACGAATCATCAGCGATAACCAACAAATTCAGCAGCGGCAAAAAGATATCCTTGTCCGGCAGGGATACAGACTGTGACCCGTCGCTTATCTTCCACTTCCGCAGATTGATCAAAGTGCCTGAACGGTTAAAAACTTCTATCCATTCCGGCGCGCCTGAAGTGGGGGCATACATAACTTCGTTCACCATAATTGTCTTGTGGCTCTCGTTGACTCGGACGATTGTGCTTATCCGGTTATTTGTCGTATCCTCATCGAAGGGGACGACCGCTTTTATTATCAGCACGTGATCCGTGGTGATGGCGGGAATAATGTCAGGATAAAACTCGACGATTGAATCACCCGGTGCCAGGGCGATCATTGATGACTGTGAAAGGAGAACGTCCGGGACTGAATCGCGGTTAATATCGTGATACACATAGATATCAACAAGCGCGTTAACAGTGCCGATATTTTTTGCATATACATACAAAGAAACATTATCTCCCCGAAGGGGCTGGTGGGGAATGCTTCGCACCGCGGAGACGATGACATCCCTTTGTTTAGGAGAAACTGAATTCGGGCTCCCTGGCGTGGCAAAAATGAGAGAGGTTTTCCAGTTGGTTGAATCCTGCGTGGAAGAATCGGGATATATTCTTTCGAGTGATTTTCCTGAAGCGCCTCCCCAGGAACTCCTGTAAAAAAGACTGTCAATCCTGTAACCGTAGGAGTCTTTTAATGTAATCGCGTCGGTATCGTTATTCAGCGACGGGAGATTAATTATGGTTACATTTTTCACGCCGGGGAAATAGTTATAGATGGTTGAGTCATCCGCGATGACCGCGTAACCGCCCGGTAAAATGAGGATGTCTTTATCCGGCAATGAGGAAGACTGCACCCGGTCGTTTATTTTCCATCGCCTGAGGTTGATCGTCGAATCAGTTCGGTTATAAATCTCGATCCACTCAGGGGCACCGCCCGATGGAGCATACATTACCTCGTTTATAATAATATCATTATAAATGAGAGGCGGAGGAAGAATGTAAAGTTCGGTGACGGCAACATTATTATCCGTGTTGTCATCATCCTCCAGGCTCAGTACTCCGAAGAATCTGTGGTCACCCGGATCATACACGCCGAGATAACGGTAAAATTCAACAGAGTCGCCTGAAGCCAGGTTTTGCACGGGGAGATCAATGATAAGTTCGTCAGGGGAGACTGCGCTATCGCGGTTGCTATCGAAGTATATATATAAGAAAGCTTCATCAATATCAACGATACCGAGATTTTTAACCGTTGTTTTGATAACCGGATCATCAAGCAGCGACGCGGGATTGGGGAAAATCGTAAAGTCAGTAATTGCGCCGTCACGGGCAAGAGGTGCGACTGAGTTAGTATATCCGGGCGTGCCGAGATAAAAACGGGAGTTGCCCCAGTTAAGCGGATTCGGATCAAAAAAGAGATTTATCTTTTCGTCAGATATCCCGTGGCTGTTTCCCGCGACTGTGTATGTGTACGTATCTGTGGCGCCCGAAGGAGTGAATAATATCAGAGTCCGGTCCGTGGTATTAGACATTCCGGTGCTGCCGAAGGCGTTATCTTTTATTTTAAGTTTCAGCGCTTCCGGCGGAATCCTCCCCGCGTATGCTCCGGTATCAATATTATAATCGCCTTCGAAGATAACAGCGTAACTGCGAGGCATAAGAACGGTGCCGAAGCCGGCATTTACAATTGTATCGGGATTTGACGTATAATATTTAATGGCGTATCCGGACAGGTTGACGGGCGTAGTGTAACTCAGATTAAACAGTTCAATGAATTCATTGTTGCCGGACGGGGCGAAAAACATTATCTCGGAAAAAGTGATGGTTGAATCCGGCTGTGGGAGGAGTATCCGGCTAAAGAACATAGTATGCAGGAGAATGGCTCTGAACAGGATTTTCACTGAAAGTCTACTCGCTTATGCTAATGTCTGGTTATTGAGATTTTGTTTATTTGCAAAATTACAGAAAGGAAGCCGGATTTTATAGTGGTTTTTTATTGGTTCGTGAAATCATCCGTTCGCTGGTTTGCGTTAATTTTATCCGGTTTCAGGATTAAATTCTGCGCGCGGCGGCGGATAGACCTCCGACGGTGATCATACCAAAATTATAGTTTTCTTGCTGATACAACCACTGCTTTCAGCTTTTGTGAGAAGCCGCTGCTGACTCCTTTTGCCTCGAGATAAATTATATATATTCCCATCGGGAGAGGACGCTTATAATCATCGAGACCGTCAAAGACAATATCGCCTGATGCTTCTGAATATTGATCGCTCAGAATTGTCCGGACTTCCCTGCCTGATCCGTCAAATACCTTTATGGTAACAAGGTTTGTGCTGTTGCCCAGGTTGTAGGAAATGATCGCGTGGTCTTCAAAGCCGTCACCGTCAGGGGAAAATGGATTGGGGCTTATGCTGATCGCCGCGGTTTTATCCGTCATTGAAGCGTAAATGCTGTTTACACCCAGGGGAGTTCCTCCGTTTGACGCGGTGCTTCCCGTCCAGTTTTTGGGATCGTTTGCGGCAAGTACGGCGTTTATCTTTTCCAGCGAGCGGTTTCCTGCGGAGCGGGAAACGGGACCATACCAACGGGGATGATAAAAGACCGAATCCACAATATTTCCAAAGAAATCCGTGAGCACAATAAACGCGCCGCTTTCAGCAAGCCTGTAAAAATTTTCGTGGACTATAACGGATGGATTACCTGTAAGCTCAGGGAAAGTTGTGAAGATGCTGCTGTCCTGAGCAATTAATATAAATGCGCCGGGCGTAACAGGTTTATTTACCGGGGAGAGATAAAAACGCTGCTGCTGATTCACAGTAATGTTCAGGTGAGCGGCGCTTATGGTATCATTGCCAAAATTGTAAAGCTCGATGAATTCAGACTGTCCCGCCGCCGGCTCAAACATTATCTCATTTATTGCAATATTATTGCCGGGAGTGGAAATAAAATCAATTGAGTTTGCCATACCGGGAGTGCCAAGCATCGTATCGAGAGAAGGATAGTAAAAGTTATTCGCGTAATGGTTAAAGGAGCGTTCCTGCGAATGCCATCTGTAGTAAAAAGGAATTTCATTCACTATGAATGTATCTATCGGGGCGTTCCGGTTATCCCTGAGAACGAGATTGCTCCCGGGCACCATAACGGGCAGGTTATTAATATGAAGATTTACATTCCTGCCGTAGCGGCTGTTGAGCTGCGAATCCGGACTCACCGTAATATAACCACCGGGTAAAATGGAGACAGAAGAATCATTAAAGAAAACGCCATTAATACTCCAGTTGAATAAATTTACCGGGTCGGTTCGTGTGTTGTGAAGTTCGATCCAGCGGCTGTCACCCGGCGCGGGGGTGTGCATTACTTCGCTGATACGTATGCTTCCCGCGGATGAACCGGATACAAAATACTGCTCGAGATAATTATTGTAATTATCCTGGTCGCCTGATACACTCGCGGAAACAATGGAGTTAAATGACCCTTCAAACGGAAACATTTTTGTTGATACAACCGCGGAGAATGTACCCGGAGGTAAGGAGACACTAACGGAGTCAATCACGCTTTGTGAATTAACTGAGTCTTTATATGCAATAACCGTGGCGCTTCCGCCGGAAAGGGTACCGTTCTGTGCTAATGTGACTGAGAGGAATACGGGAGAATTGATTTCCGGAAAGCGCGGATTGATGCTTATCCCTGTCACCTCAATATCATTTGATTTAGGGAATACGCTGTTTATTCTTCCGGGAGTCCCTCTCTCACGGTAAATGCTTTCTTTCCAGTTGGACGGGATCGGAGCGAACGCGGGATTGACTCTTTCGGTGGAATAACCGCTGTCTCCGCCGAAACCCGGATTATAAGTTACCGAATCAATGATCCTCCCGAAATTATCGCGGATGAAAATCCCGTCAGTCAGGTCACCGAGAGGCGGAAGGCTAAAACGGAGAAAATTGAAATTCCCCTCTCTGAAATACTGTTTAACGGTACTATCACTTGCAAGTACAAGATAGGAGCCCGGCGGCATAGTGAGAGAAGAGGAAAAGGTAAGAGGAGCGGGGGTTGAGTTTGTATAAATATTCCAGCCCTCGAAACTGATCGTCTGGAGGGAATGGTTATAAAGTTCCACCCACTCAGGCATTCCGCCGGTCGGGGAGTACATTATTTCGTTAACCTTTATCGAATTCGTGGGGGGATAAACGCTGAGCGTTATGTACATTTTATTGTTAAGTGAATCCTGGTCGAGCGAGTAAATCACCTTTACAATAAGATGTGTGGTCCCGTAAACCGCGCTCAGCACTCTTCCGAATGAATACTCTAATGAATCAAACCCCTCCAGGTTCATACGATCCGATATCACCAGCTCTATATCAGGAATCGAATCATTGTTTGTATCTTCAAAAACCCCAATCTCAAATTCAGAAGCGCTGCTGCCAAGATTTTTCGCCCAGATATTAAGGCCGACAGGCTCCCCGTAAGCCGGCAGAGTAGGATTAATTTCGTAACCGCCGAGCCCGACATCAAAAATCTTTGGCGATACAGTGTTAACAACACCCGGTGATGATAATATGCGGCACGTGTTCCAGTTTGTTGAATCGTAAGTCGGGTTGCCCGCCTTAATTCTTTCGAGAGATCTTCCCGGGGATCCGCCCCAGGCGGCGGAAAATACCAGGCTGTCTATAATAAATCCTGAGGAATCGCGAAGCGCGATAATATCACCGCTGTTGTTCAGCGGCTGAAACTTCGCGATCACAAAATTGTTAACCCCGGGATAGTTATTCGCGAATGATGAGTCGCCCGCGATAACAAGAAATTCATTAGGGTAAACGATTACATTTCCCGCGGGAAGTATCGCCAAAGGCTTCTTATCGCCCACAATCCATTTCTTAAGGTTAATGCCTCCGCCGGAATGATTAAAAACCTCAATCCACTCCGGTTTTCCGTCAACGGGATTGTACATAATTTCATTTAATACAATGTCATTATAAACAGTTGTTCTCGCGATAGAACTGAATCGTGTGGCGGCCGTGTTATTTGAAGGCACGTCATCCCATTCGATGGCAGCCCTGGCAATGAGCTGATGGTGCGAGCGGGCAAACGGAGGGAGTACGGTGGTCAGTGCGGTTGAATCTGCCTGGCGGATCATTACAATAAGCGAATCAAAGATCAGTTCAGAAGGATTAGGTATTCCGTCCCAGTTTCTGTCGTGATAGATTTCATAGATTATTCTTTCCGCGTCAATATGTCCGAGATTCTTTAAGGTTGCGCTTACCACGATCGGCTCAGTGGTCATTACCGGATTTGGGGAAACACTTACGGAAGTTACCGCGGCATCAAGCTGAACAATGAAATTTGAATTCCGCTTCCCCGGAGTACTGAGGTAGGATAGCGCGTTCGCCCAGTTATTCGGGTTGATACCGGAGGTTAAATATATTTTTTCATCGGAAAAGCCTGCTTCATTATTGGCTGTATAGAGGTACTGATCAACGGTGTCCCCCCGCGCATTGAGTAATTGTATTCCGCGGCTATTATGATTGGACATACCGGTCTGCCCGAACATAGTGTTCTTTATCTTCAGCACAAGGGCAGTCGGGGGCACGATGGAAGCATAGATGCCGATCAGCAGATTATAATCCGATTCAAAGATGACCGCGTAACTTCTGGGAGGGAGGATAGTGCCGGAACCCGCGTTTATGATTGTGTCTGGAGGGGCGGAAAAATATCTTATTGAATAACCGGCCAGGTCAACCGATTCGGTGTAACTTAAATTAAATACCTCTACAAACTCATTATTGCCCGCGGGTTCGTGGAACATAACCTCGGTAAATGTGATGAGAGTGTCCTGCGCTCCGGGGACGGCAACGGAAAAGCAGAAAATGAAGGCAATTAAAAATATTTTAGAATTCAATCAGACCGTTGAACAAATTTTTTGTGCGATTATGTAATATATAATAAATCATTTAATTCTTTTAGTTAGTTTTCGGGAGCGAATTCACTCTAACTGTGAACTGCTGGTGTAAAAATATCGACGCAGAGGTAGTGTTTTCGCAAACGATATTTTTCAGGATAAACTAATCATTCATTATGGATTCTTCCACTTACTCACTTGGTGAAAACTCATCAGGTGTAAACGAATATTACCGGTCTGTCAGCGTTTTCTGCGATGAAATTATTGAGCAATCGAAGGGTGAACTTGGCCTGCTTGTTAAAGAGTTTAAAGCATTTTTATCTCTATATAACCTCGAAAAACCCCGCGAAGATGAAGAATACCTGCTTGAATTGCTGAGTTTCGGCGTGCTTTGGCGGGTTTATTCTTCCGCTGCCGTTTCCACCCGGATCGCTCCGTTTATTACAATGGCATACTTTGCCGAATGGCGCAAAAAGCACAGGAGATATAAAAGCGCAATTGATTTTGCGCGCGGAATATTTATTACGCTTTTCCTTCTCCCATGGAGCGATAAAAAAAGGAAACAGGCTGAACCTACTCTTGAAAATATAGATCACGCCTGCAAGTGGTTTGAAGCAACCGGTGAGTTTCGCGAGCAGGCACTCAGGTTTGTCCTGTGGCGGGCATTTTGGGGAATGAAAGAAGATAATGAATTGAAGGAGCTCTTCCGCTCGATCCGCGCTTTTACTTCCTGGTTTGAGTCAAGGGCGAATGAGGTATTAGGAAGTTATACAAAAAATGTAGAATCGTTTCTTACTGATACAAAAAACAGGTATCTCTGGCGGGAGGACAGGATATCCTGCACACGCACAAGGCTCGAATATCACCTGAATATGGCGGGCGCGGAACTTATGAACCGTGCGTTCAAAAGAGAATTTGAAAAAACAGAACGAAAAGCCGTCCTTTTACCGGGCTGTATGCGGTTGCTTCCTGAAGGCGAGTGCGAAGCGGAAAGAGTGAAAGAGGGGCTTATATGTAAAGGATGCAAGCCGGAATGTAATGTAAACAGGATCCGGGAGATGGGGAAGAAACAGAATTATGAAACTTACATTATTCCGCACGCTTCGGACCTTTCGTTGTGGTCGCCGAAGGAGGGGGAACCGGCGAGAGGTGTTGTTGCCAGCGCCTGCGTTACCACTCTGGTTGAAGGAGGATGGGAATTAAAAAGATATAACGTTCCTGCTCAGTGTGTGCTGCTGAACTCCAGCGGATGCAAAAAGCACTGGAGGCAGGAGGGAATACCTACGAAAATTGATATCAGGGAGTTGAAATCCAGATTAAATTAGCCGGAGACGTGAATTTATATAAGAACTAATATCTCTCTGTAAAGCAATAATCGAATGCATTAAAACGGAACATTGCTCCGTTTTTATGCATTCTTTAATGGCGGATGATTTTATTTTGATACAACCATTTTCTTTGTCTGGATCAAATTGCCAGCTTGAAGTTTATATAAATATATTCCGCTTGAGAGTTTGCCTGCGTCAAATTCAGTATCATAACTTCCTGCATTTCTGTATTCATCGACTAACGTTGCAATTTCCCTCCCAAGAACATCGTAGACCCTTAGTGTCTGATAGCAGGCATTCGGAACACTCCATCTGATTCTCGTATTTGGGTTAAAAGGGTTAGGATAATTTTGTAACAACTGAAAAGATGATATTAATTCTTCTCCTTCAGGAACCGAAACAACTCCGCTCCAATCCCAACCAACTCTTTTTGCATATACATCGTACCCTTTTAAGCGTCGGTTATCATCCCAGGAAAAAATTATGGTGCTATTGTTTGCAGCAACGGCCGGCCATTCCTGTCCGTAGTTTGTGCCATCCCGTACAATTTTGTAATTACTGCCATTTATGGCTCCATTTGAGAAAAACCTTTGTGCGATGACATCCGCATTACTGAGACCAAAACGATGATCCTCCCACACGATAACAAATTTTCCGGTATCATCCATTGCAATCCAGGCGCTGTACTGATAAGCTGACCCTTCATCATCATTAACTTTTTTATTCGCATCTGCCGGTACGCCCTCACTGTCATATCGTTGGCAATAAACGTCCCAATTGCTATTTCGAAAATCTTCCCACGCAATCACGAACTTCCCGGTTCCGTCCATTGCAACTGATGGGTACCCGGGGTAACCGAGGGCATCGTTAACTTTAGTGTTTGATCCGATGGAAATACCTTCGGCACTATATCTTTGAAAATAAATATCAACACTTACATTCCGTGAATCCCCCCAAACAATAACAAATTTGCCTTCTCCATTCATTGCAATAGAGGGGAAATGCTGGTCTGCTGACCCTGCATCATCATTAACTTTTGAATTCGAGCCTACCCGTATGCCATCATTATTGTAGCGTTGAGAATAAACATCAAAATTCCCACTTCTTCGATCCCGCCATACAATGACGAAATTTCCCATTCCATCCATCGCAACCCGGGGGGATAATTGAAGATTCAAACCAGAATCATCATTAACTTTTGTATTGATGCCGACCGGCAGTCCGCTGCTGTTATATCTTTGAAAATAAATATCAGGCCATAGATTTCTTGAATCGCCCCAGACTATAATAAAATTTCCGCTTCGATCCATCGCGATGGAAGGATACCATTGAGCGGGAAATCCGGAGTCTTCATTAACTTTTGTATTTATACCAATTGCCGTTCCCAAATTAGTATATCTCTGAAAATATACGTCCACTTTACCGTTCCGCTCATCCATCCAAACGACAATAAAGTTCCCCTCCCCATCCATTGCAATTGATGAAAAATACTGGTCAGCAGAACCCATATCATCGTTAGCTTTAGTATTAACGCCAAGAGGCATAAAAACTTCACTATATACCTGATAGTAGATATCAGGAATTCCATTTCTGCCACTACACCAGACAACAACCAGTTTTCCGTTACTATTCATCCCGGCCGAAGGGCTGCTTTGTAAAACAGAACCGACGTCATCATTAATTTTTATATTTATACTGTCAGGCGATCCGTTGCTATTATATTTTTGACAATAGATATCATAATTCCCGTTTCTCCTGTCTTCCCAAGTGATGATGAAGTTTCCGCTTCCATCCAGTGTGATAGTCGGGGAATTTTGATCCGCTGTTCCGGCGTCACTGTTTACTTTAATGTTCACGCTATCCGGAGTCCTGTTGCTTTTGTATTTCTGGTAGTAGATATCATAATTGCCATTTCTTGTATCCTCCCACGCGATAATGAAATTACTGTTAACATCCGTGACAACTGAAGGATATTTTTGATTTGCGGTTCCCGCGTCGTCATTTACCTTGGTGTTTAATCCTAATGGTACACCATTACTTCCGAACATCTGAAAATAAATATCAGAATTACCGCTTCTTTTATCTTCCCAGGTTATCAGAAATCCACCGCTTTCGTCAATTACGAGTGAAGGGTATCTCTGATCCGAAGTACCGGAGTCATCGTTTACTTTAGTGTTCGTTCCGACAGAAATACCGTGAACGTTAAACTTCTGAAAATAAATGTCAAAATCTCCGCTTCTAAAATCGTCCCACGCAATGATAAAATCACCACTTTCGCCAATTGCTACCGAGGAGTGTAACAGATATGGTGATCCAGTGCCATCATCAGCTTTGGTATTTATGCCCAAGGGCATTCCTTGGTAGTTATACCTTTGAAAATAAATGCCCAAATCTGAATCTCTATAGTCTGTCCACGCAATGATAAAATTACCGGCGGTATCCATTGCAACTGAAGGATATCCCTGATCAACATCACCCCCATCATTATAGTTAGCTTTAGTATTCACACCCTGCGCTATTCCGTTGACATCATATCGTTGAAAATATATATCCCAATTACCTCCTCTCCTGTCCTCCCACACAACTACAAAATTACCTTCTTCACCAAGCGCTATCGCAGGGTATCTCTGTTCCGTGCCACCGGAAGTATCATCGTTTACGAGAAAATCTTCCGTGAGTACTTTCCTGACAATATCAAGTTGCTTCTCTCCGGGCTTATATCCCTTTTGAACATTTATTGGAATTTCTTTATCGCCTTTGTTGTGCTTATATCCGGAGTTATTTTTTGTTATGCTGTGTGCATTTATAAACTCAAGGAATTGTTTGTGCTGTTCAATTTTGTTAGTAGCTGAAAAGTGATTCACGGGTGATTGAGAGTGAAGGCTGCTTAAAAAGAATAATAAGAGTGAAATAATACTAACTAAAAAATTGTACGGCATAGTGACTCTGTTGTTGTGGATAAGATTTCTTCTAATTGTTAATGTGTATAATAAGCTAAAACTAAAAATATTATCCCCTTATACCGCAAAATAATGAAGCGGTCAAATCTATAATTAACTAAAAAAAATTAAAATTAAAAATAATTCCCGGAAATATTCATCAGATGAAATAATAGACGAAATGATCAGTCAGACGTCTCTTTCGTTTCCGGCTAAAGCATTATTCGATAATCAATTATAATTTAACAAATGATGTGTGATCCATTATCACCGGGTTTATTTTATCATCAGCATCTTTCTTGTTGAGCGGAATGCCTCGCCTCCGTTTACCGGCTTTGCTTCGATAGTGATAAAGTAAACGCCCGAAGCGAATTTCCCGCCGTTCCATACCGCCTCATATATTCCCGCCCCCAGACTTGCGTTGACTAGTTCATCAATTTTTTCTCCCAGCATATTATATACTGACACATTTACGTGCGATCCCGAAGGGAGGGAGTACCGGAATGAGGTTGACGGATTAAACGGATTCGGGTAGTTTTGTGTTATGGCGAAACTCTCAGGCCTTATCTCAATATCCTCTTTAATTTCAGTTAGCGGTTCATTCGAGAGGATGAATATCTGCGCGAAATTGCCGGGAACGTTTAACTGGAAATTCCTCAGCTGTGTGCCCGTTACCTGGTAAGAGATACGGTTTATTTCATCATTCAGATAGAATTGCGCGGTCGAATCAAAAGCCAGGAGTTCAATGGGCACCTGAATGTTTACCGTCTGCGCGGAATTGCTGAAATTGAAATTCATTATCACGTTGCTGTTCCCCTTGCGCCGCAAAACGGTATAAACTTCATTAGGTTTGCTGTTGGGAACAACCCTGTAATCACCGGCAAAGAGAGCGGGTGTTGAACGCCGGACCGAAATTAGTTTTTTATAGAACGGGCGCATCGAAAGAGGATCATTCCACTGAATATTGCCGCGGAATGTCATCTCTCCCACTTCCTGCCCCGCGTAGAGGGAAGGTATACCAGGTACAGAAAAGAGAAATGTTGCGGCTAGTTTTGTTTTGCTAATGCCGTATGCCTCAATGAACCTCTGCTCATCCTGGTTTTCGAGAAACCTGTAGGGGCGTGCGTGCTGCGGGAACTGCGGATTGAGGAAATACCGTACGGATGAATCCACGGCAGCAATGGTTGTGGTTCCCGAAACAAGACTTCTTATCGCGGTGAATAGATTCCAGTCGTATGCAACGTCAAATTTCGCGTCAAAGTATCTTTCAAATCGTGCGTCCGCTTCTGCCATCAGGAAAAGATCCGGTTTTATACCTTTAAGCTCGCGCCTCCAGTTTTGCCAGTACGCAGGCCCTTCGGGGCGCAGATCATTAATTGCCCAGGCAACATCACAGCGGAACCCGTCAACTCCGAAGTCGTGTACCCAGTACTTTGCAACTTTCAGCAGGTAATCACGAGTGTTTTTTGAAGAGTAGTTGATTGATGGAAGGTCAACCCAGGTAAACAAATACTGAAAATTGCCGTTTGCATCCCACATATAGAACGGGTAGTATGGTGAATACTGCTTGTACCTGTTCGCGTCTTTCATAAACGGGTGAAGATCTGAAGTGTGCTGGATTACGTGATCAAGTATCACCTTAATCCCGTAGCTATGAGCTGTTTCCACCATTTGCCGGAATTCTTCTTTTGTTCCGTATTGAGGAAGTACATCCATATAGTTGGTCGTTGCATAACCGGGATTATCGGGGCCGAGATTTCCTGTGGTTGGATGAATAGGGAGAAGCCAGAGAACATCAACGCCGAGATCCTTTAATTCAAGCATCCTGTTTTTAATTCCGGTGAATGTGCCGGACTGGTCGAATGTCCTTACGAAGATCGAATAAATTATGGAAGTGTCCAGCCAAGCCGGATGCCAGGTCGCGTAGTCAGGAACGGAAGCAATGCCGCCCGCAACCGTAATAACCGTGGAAGCATAAGAGACCTGCTGGATGTTATTTGTAATGGCAACCGTAAAATAATACTCGCCGCTCACGCCCGGCGAAGGGAAGGTGACCGTGGGGGAAATAGACGAACTCATAGAAACCTGTACGGGATTCTTAGGGCTTTGCAGCCATTGATAGAATAAAGGCCCGCCCCCAGGACTGTAAGAACTGTCCGCGCTCAGCGTGACAGTCCCCCCTGCAGCCGAGGCTCTGACTTTCACCACAGGGCGTTTATCCTTTTCATAAGTATAAATGATGTTGGAGCTTTGTGACAGTCCGTTTGGCGACAGGTATTCAGCGTGAATTGAATTTACCCCCTCCTGCAGCGGTATCCTTTTTGAAAAAAGGTTGTCGCTTCCTGTAACCGCGGTGTATGTGTTCGCAAGATTTTTAATCGTTATTACCGTTCCTGCCGGCACGTATGCCTTTCCCCAAATGGTAACAGAATCAGTATAAAGGACTCCGCCGGTAGCGTAAAGATCAATCAGCGGGGTTTGTCCAAGCAGCGGATGAATGACAACCGGATTTACCCTTGCCGCGCCGCGCTCCGGTTTACCTATTAGCGCCAGCTGCGAGCCCCCTGTTTGAGAAGATGAGCGGTAGTTCTTTAATAAAATTTCCTGCCGCGCACTCGAACTGATGAACCCGATATCAAAGACATTTGTCGCTTCGGGGAAATCATCACCGCCCATAAGCGGACTGACCTTGATTGTTCCTGAAGGGCCACGAAGATACGTCCAGGCGTGGAAATACCAATCGGTGTTATACGAACCGAGTATCGGCCTTAAAACTTCAAGAGGAAGAGAAAATCGGAAGGTATTCCCACCCGCGCCGGTCAACTCGATCAGCGGCTTCAGGCTCAGCGTAATCGGATCGCGGGAAAGGAGCAGCCTGTTTTCCCAGGTTGTGTCAATAAACTGGGAGGCTGGTTTTGCTAATACAATTAAGACGCCTTTGTTCTTCCAGTCCGGGATACGCAGTTTGACATCAAACGGCAGTTCAGCGGGCGCGGAAGTCAGGTCGTGGCTTATCATAAATCCAACGCGTGTATAGTCGTGAATCTTTTCCATTTCAACTTCAAACCAGAGCGAATCACGGTTCTGAGATGAAGTTATCTTTACGCTCCTCAGGTCAACGATTCCTGTATCCACAGTCGGCGGCAGGAAGTAATTGCCGTTACCCCGGTCATCATTTTCACCGTCATAATAAACAAATCCGTTTGTACCCGCGGCAGTCCTCACTCCAAAATGGTAAAAGAAACTTCGCGCTGAGTTGCCGTAAATATCTTTCCCCTGGAACTCAACAACATAACGCCCTGGCCCGAAGATCGGGACGGAAGTCCTGAATGAAAAACCATCCGTTACAGGGGACAAAGTCAGCGTTAACGGGCTTCCCTGAAAGAGTGCCCTGACGGAACTGTTATTCACTGTCATTACGCTGTCCCCCTTCAGTATCTTACCGGTAATCGTAAGTGTGGTTGAATCGGGGTAAAGATACCATTCGCCCGGCTGAGGTGAGATCTCGGTGAAATACGGGTAAGGATTTTTCTTCCTTACCGCCACCGTCCTGTGATTATTCGAGAGCAGGGGGTTATCGGGATCGTTAATATAGGAGCCGGTATTGACTATTATTGTGTATTCATTCGGTTCATTAATTATGAGATTGGTTGTGTGTGCAAATATTCCGTCGCCGTCGGGGTCGGTCATTGGCGTCTGCCCGTTCTGATTAAACGAACCCTTTATGTCAACGCGCGTAACAGGACTGAGGAAATTAAAGCCGGGGCTTTTTGAGTCGAATGTAAACGTATAAGGCTTGGAAGAGTTGTCTTCGATAACGGTAAAAGTTGAAGTTAAAGAAACAGTATCGCCGTTAGTGAGGCTGCACTTCAGCCAGACTGTATGAGAGCCTGTGGTAAAAGGATTTGCCGGAAGGTAAGAGAAGAACCTTTCATTAACGTTAAAGTAATTACTCGCGTTTGGGATATCAACGTTATCAATTTTCAGTTCAAAGGAAGCGGGGTCAATCTGCCGGTTATTAGCCCAGGATACATTAGCGGTGATGTGAGGGCGTTTTTCTGTAATACTCGCGCCCGGTTTGGGAAGAAGGTAGTAGATCATCGGGCTTTTAACCGCCATAACGGAATTATTAAACGGCCCGCTCACTCTTGGGTTAAGCGGATCGGTAAAGTAGCCTGTCACTCCCGCCTGACCGACAGTATCGGTAAAAGTGACAAACTTATATTCATAGTTAAGCGAAAGGAGATCGAGAGTTACTTTATAAAGGTTCGGAGAAGTTTCCCTCATTCTGAAAACGCCATTGAGCCAGTTATTCATACTCCCGTTCACGCCTACGCCTGAATCTGTGGCCGCGAGCTGGTGAGTAAAGCGGAACTCAACCGGGACCGCGTTAGGGTCGCCCGGCGCCACCTGCGCGTAAAGCGAAAAGCTCAGAACAGCAAAAAACAATAAATGAAAATTTTTAAACATCATTACTCCGGAACTGGCATATAATATTATAGTTAACGTAAGGAAAATTCGTAAATAATCCATTCGATTCAAAACAAATTAACAGCGCAGATTGCCCGGGTTGTGAGAATGAAGGTTACACGGAGAGCCGCGGAGTAGTCACGGAGAACCACGGAGTAAATGAACAAAGCCGTTGTTGGTCAACCTTGACTTCCGTGATGGATAAATTTTCTCTGTGTGATAATGAGTTACACGGAGAGGCACGGAGCAATCACGGAGAACCACGGAGATTATTATACAATTCATCGAATGTATCGTTTTAAGCCGGATGTTAGTTTTAAAACATTGAAATTGATCAGCAATCCGATCTTCTTATCAGCGAATTTCAAGTAAGTTAAAATCTGCGCGGTATGAATTTCATTCAGAGCTTCGACTGATTTTTATTCGATGATCACTTTATCTTCCACGAGCAGATCAATTCTATATCCGCACTCAAGTTTTATATCTTTATAAATTATCGGCACGGGTATTTGCCTTCCAATTTTATACCCTGATTTTGATAATTCATAAGAAAGGCATTCTTCATACGCTGACTCCAAAAGGCCCGGACCGAGTTCTTTATGCACCTCAATCGCGCATCCAATTATTGCCTTAGTTAACTCTTCATAAACCATTTCATACTCCGGTTAAATTTTTATCCAGTTCACTTAATTTAAAATCACTCTAAATTCTCCGTGTCACTCCGTGTGTACTCCGCGGTTCTCCGTGTAACTTTTTAATTATAATTATCTCAACCGCTGTGTCAATGCCAGCAATTCACGGACACTATCCTCTCTGAATAACTTCTCCATTAGGCGTCGTCGTTATCCTCAAGCCGTTTAACTAAAACGAGGCAAGACATCTTTTCTGTCGTCGTCAACGGATTCCATATCATTCCGACCAGAACTTATCCCAGAGGGGGTCTATTTTTCGTTTTGAGGTGGTGAGATTAGCGAGCATTCTGGTTATCTTTTACTAAGCATTGTTTTATGTTTACCTTGAATTCTATTGTTTTGTAAATAATATAAACCGTAATATTCATTTCGTCCAAGATATTTCGTCTCGGTAGACCACCCGAGAATATTTTTTTCGCCCGTTATTTTCCAAAGGATGGTGAGGTTGTTTTTTTCTAAATATTGTTCAAGCGAACTTCTCCGGATCAATAAAGAGGAAATTCCGTTTTCATAGATTGATGGATCAAAACAGATCAATTCGTCTTCTTGATTTAAAAAGTACCCATCCTTTTTTGCATGTTTCATACATAATTCCTCAAAAATAGTTTTAGAGGGAATATAAAAACTGATCGCTTCGTCTTTTGAACAGTCATATTCCTCCTCCCAAAGGTAGTTTAATACCGTATCAATACAATTAAATCGCTTTCTATCAATTGTAATTATTTTTCTGTCAGAATAAGCAAGACTTTTAAAAGCAGGAGCCCAGTAGTATTCTCGTAGAAAGATTTCATAATGCGTTGAATATGTGGGGAATTCATGTATCATTTTATAGTTGTCACTGAACAATTTAAGTATTGAACTAACATCTTTTTTTTCTATAATAATTGCACGTATATCCATACTTAAATATTTTTGAGGTGTCTGCGTCGAGTATGTTTCCTCATAAGTCTTTTCCTCCCAATCATTGTAGGAAAACATATTGAACCATTCATCACCTTTATCATCTTTTACTAAAAGTAAGTCCTTGCAATTTGGGAAACCTGTCTTTGTTCTGATCCATTTGGCCTGTTCTCCATCCCAATTTGGGGTAAATTTGGGTGTTGACCAATGGGTGGTTTTTGAAACTTTAGAAGTTTTACTAGTGGATTTAATAAGTGAAGTAGGTTCAAAATCTCTCAAATAAGGTAACCAAGGCCCCTCATATTTTTGGATGGTGCCTGAATATCCGTCCCTAATACTATGATTATCGGAAGTTCGAGCTAATAATTCATGAAAAGCAATCCATTGATACTTTTTTCCGATCCTCTCGGTTTTTTGAGTCCCCCTACCTAAATTAGAGAGTGAGCTATCGAAAAAACCATGCTTTTTAACATCAAATCCCAACTGAAATATTTTTTTAATTATCCAATTCGACATTTTTTCAGTTTTTATATCTGGCCAATAGTAGAAAGCTGAATCAAGGACATATCGACCAAAATCTCCATAACCACCCATTGATTCAGTTCTCATTGAATGTATTAGAGGATTCTGAGCATAATACTCTTTCTGAAAATCTTTAGAACCTGGCTGTTTAAATAATTTGTCTATAGCCCGTTTAAAAGGAAATCTCGTGGGGAAAGAGCTTATATAGGGTGGTTTAAAAAAGTTATTGCGTGGGGTGAATTGATGATGTGAAATAGCATGCTCGATTATTCCACGAGCATAATCACGAAGAAGGATATGGGGCAAAACCTCTCTACTATAAAAAACTAAATTTTCGATATATGCTGCAAATTCAATGATTTCCTCACTTGAAGAAGAACGTAAAGTGCAGCCATAGGCAATACCCATAAATCTCTCTTTTATGTAAACATCATCTACGTCGAGAAAGATATTTATCAACTCCTTTATCAAGTGAATTCGCTCGCTAAGCAATGATATAAGCGCTTTTGAAGCTCTATCACGTAGGAAACGATTAGTAGATGTTAGAAACCAGATAAGAATTATCGAAATAAGTTTGATTGATTCATCGCTAATTTTTGATTTATCTGTATCAGACCATGCCCATCTAATTATACTGTCAATGGAGCAAAATTCGGTGCCCTCGCTAATGTAATAATTATGGTATAAATAGTAGTTCCATAAAGAATCACGACTCGGCATATCGTGACGTTTGAGTATGTTGTGAATGTAAACACCATTAAAAGAATGCCTTTCACGCCAAGCAATAGTCATAATTGTGTTAAATAACTTGTGAACGTATTGATTCTCTATGAATACTTGGCTTTTTAAGAAAGTTTTTATCGGCATACTAATTATCGGCATATCACGCCAGCGAATGCTCTCAATAAAAGAGTTTATGATCGTTGAATGTGCTGAATACTCCGGTAAAAATTCAAATAATTCTTTTTTTAGTCTTTCTGGCACAACAATTGATAACGCTTCCAACAAACCCTGTTGCCAATAAAGATCATTTTCGTGTCTAATAAATACTTTCTTAAAAGTAGCGATATCGTTTTTGGTTCTTAAATACTCGTCACATATATATATTGCTCGGTAATAATCCCATACTCTTTCGTATGAGAAATATACTATTTCATTTGAATCATCGGAAAAGTCCCTTTGGATCCTAAGGACACCAATATTTACCAGTTTATTTAATATGTTGGATCCTTTATTTGGTATAATATGATTTAACATATTACAAGCATCCGAAAAGTTTGGGAGCTTATCCTTTTGAAAATAATACTCTAGAAAAGCATTTAAGAATTTTTTTAGATAATCAATTGAATGTGATAAATTGGCTTCATCAATAATTCTTTCATTTATTGCATTATGGTATGTGCTTATAACTTCTGAAAAGCTGGACGGGTAATCTAATGTTCTATATTGTGAACCAGATGATAACCCTTCGCAATAAATCTTTAGAAAGAGAGGGTTGCTAAATTCAGGTATTAGTAAAGGTATATTTGGTGATAGAATCTTATAGTGTCTAAAAAAGAAATTCGCAGCTTCTATTTCCTTACCCTGAAAACCCCGAAATTCGTATGATGTTAATTTTGCAATTTTAACCAAGGAATCTGGTAAAATACTTTTTTTGAAAGTAGTTCTGATGCTAATAATTAAACCTAAATTGGGATACTTTTCAATTGATTTAACAAAACCAGCAATATTGTTTTTCCAGATATCCTGGCTCTTAGATTCATTTATCGCGTCAATTATTATAATAAATCTTTCGCCACTATTTGATACTTTTGCGCTCAATGCCCCTAGAAATTCATCTTCGTCGCAATTTATACGTAAAATATTGTTCAGTATTTGCGTCCAAATATTATCATTATTGCTGAAGTATTGTCCCAGTAGAAATAGGACTGGTTTATTTATTTCAGCTCTGCTTTTAGCGAAATCTGCCAACAAATGTGATTTTCCGACACCGGCATCCCCGGAAATGATCAGATAAGGGGATATCGCGAGAGAGGAATAGAAACCACCAAGAAGTTGTATTAAACTCTGGATCTCATATTTAGCTTTATGCAAGTCTTGTTTTATGGGGTCAGAAAAATTAGCAGATCTTATATTTGCAACAATCTCAGGATAAGTTGTTATCCTTTCCAGAGTGGATGAAAAGTACATATCTAACAAATGCAGTCTTTCTACTGATTTTAAAAATGAATCTTTTCCTAATGATGAGAAGTTAATACTATCATAATCAGTGATAAATTCATTCAGTAGTTTATTGCCCTCGGAAGATAATTCTCTCCCAAGGTGATCAAGTGTTTTTTGAGTCATTCGTAAAACCCGATTCTTCTGTTCTAAATAATATTTTCGCAGTTCCTCACACATTGTTAAAGCAGAAAAAAGCAGAGTTTTATCTAACGGGAAATTAATTTCTGGACTATATCTTGCTCCAAGATCGGCGATTGTGCGGGTAAGTCTTTCTTTAAACCAATCATCTGAATATTCATGTTTACTGAACCAATACTCGACAAGCCCTTTATTTTTAGTGGCAATTAGGCGACCGTGGATTTCATGTGCACCCCAATAAACTATCTCGACTGCCCTCCTTTTCTTTGTGGCATAACGCCTCAACTTCGTTTCAAATTCAATCCATTTTTTCATTTGCGAATCGCCTGCAGAACCCCCACCGGATGTTCTATTTATCGGTAAGCAAAAATAATATTTGGTCAGCTTCGGGTAATTGTTAAGTGCATCCTTAAAAGATTTCTCCATTTGTCCAAACTGGCTTTGTCCTAAAGAAAAGAAATATTTTGCTTGCCAGCCATAGAGCTCTTTATTATCAGGTTCCCAAGCAGCTTCGATTCCACCATCAGGTGGGGCAAATCTCATAAATTTGCCAATAATGTTTTCGTTCTTAGCTATTTGACATACCAGTTCTTCAAATCCAGTATTTTGGGAGCCATTCAGTGGTCTAATTTTTTTCCAATCAATATCTCGCATAGTTATCCGTTGAATTTATTTAATAGTGCTATTATTTCGCTTAATTCATCAACCGTAAACAACTTCTCCACCGCATTATTTCCAAAATTAGTAAATGGTTCTTCGTAAAGGTCGGCGGGTTCGAGTTTGCGTCTCTGCACAAAAACGCTCTGCACTGCCCGGAGGAAACGGGACTGGTTAGCGTTGTAATTGTGCTCAAGTATAAATGTATCAAATGCTTTTTTTACTACATCTTCGTAACTGGGTATTTTTTCAATATTCAGAGTATGCTTAAGAAAGTCCACAAAGTTTCCGACTCTCACTCCGAATGCCTTAAGCAAATTTTCTTCGTCAAGCGAAATATCAGCTGAGTTCAGTTCCTTACTTAAGGTAAGTTCAAGATCAAGCATATCGTCAGTATCAAGTTCAATTCCCTCGCGCAGTTTAATAATTGCAGGGTGTTTATCCGCAAGTTCAAGAATTTTCTCTTCGACTTTCTTCCGGTATTCCTCAACATAAACCCGCTTATTCTCTTCGCGGAGGATTATCCACTTACGCGATTCTATAATATCATCAAGTCCAAGTTCAATGACAGCAGATTGTTTCTCTTTCTTGAACTTCATCACCGGAGCGAGAGCTTCCTTAACAGTGTCTATCTTCTCAAGCGAATTAAAATATGCGGGGTAATCAGACTGATTAAGATTCAGTATTTCCATAATGACCCTAATATGTACCGCAACCTGCGCCAGGTTTGTAGGGAGCAGGGAAATTTCTTCTTTTATGTTTTCAACCGAAACAGTAAGTTCTTTCTTCTGAAGGAAAGTAAGCCCGAAGCGTTCCATTTTGCTGGTAAAGAAAGCGATATCATTATTAATTCCCGGCACAAAACGAAGGAGCGGGGCAATCTTAAGCCGCAGGAATTCAATCTTATCGCGTGTGATGTAATTCCAGAATTCATTCTGCCAGGCGTCGCGCACTTCTTTATAAACTTTTTTAACAGAAAATGATTCAAGAGGTATCTCCGCGATATCCGCGCGGAGGTCTTTGATTATCCTTTTAGCGTCGGGGGAATTCTGATCACCGAGGAAAAGTTGCAGTTTTGCAAGCCGTGTGTTAAATATTACAACCTTAACGGGTAGTTGCCTGTTGTTATCCTCTCCCTTTGCCTGCACAAAGTTTTCCCAATAGTCTATGATAAGGAAATTTTCTTTCCTGCCGTTTGGCAGCCAGTCTCGTACCTTGCAGGCTTCATCGTTACGTGTGCCCCTACCGATCATCTGCCAGAATTTTATCTGCGATGCGACGGGTTTCATAAAGGCAAGATTTACAATTTCGGGAAGGTCAACTCCGGTATCAAGCATATCAACGGATAATGCAATCCGCGGGTAGTTTTCCTTTTTGAATTTTTCCAAAAGCCGGGGCGCGCGTTCCATCTTTGAGTCAATCACCTGCACGAGTTCAGGATATTGCGGATACATTTCATTAAATGTTTCCATTAAACGCATCGCGTGGTTATGAGTAACCGCGAACACGATTGTCTTTCCGGGGAGCTGACCGGACTTATCCATAATGCAGTTATCCATAAGTTCTTCCCACTGTGCCCGGAGTGTATCGCGGTTGGTTACCTTCTTCTCAAGGTCAGTGCCCTCGAAGTTGATATCCTCAGGGTCAATCCCGTTTGAGCGGAGAATATTCTTTTCTTCTTCGGTAAGGTCAATTCCTTTAATACCTTTTCTCTGGAACCGTGTCTGTGCCGCGTAAACACTGAAGTCAACCAAATATTCTTCACGGACTGCCTCATCAAATGTATAGAGAAAAGTGGGTGACTTTCCGTCGCAATCGAAAAACTTAAAGGTATCGCGATCAATAAACTCAGCGGGAGTGGCAGTCAATCCGATTTGCACGGCATCGAAGTAAGCGAGTACATCCGTAAATTTGTTATAGATCGAACGGTGGCACTCGTCTGAAATTATTACGTCAAAGTCAGCGGGAGAAAATTTATTGTAACATAGTTCAAGTGTCTGAAGGGTTGAAACATAAACCCGCGCATCAGTTGAAAGTGAATAAGTGCGAATCCTTGTCCTGGATTCGTTCGGGAGGTGAGCCTTAAAGCCATCCGTCAAAGCCTGATCCACAAGGCTGTCCCTGTCCGCGAGGAACAAAACTCTTTGCGCCGCGTGTGCTCTCAGAAGTACATCAATCAGAGCCATAGTAGTGCGCGTTTTACCCGTCCCCGTTGCCATTACCAGCAGGGCTTTACGCTTCTTCTTAACGTCAATCAGTTCGGAAACTCTGCGTATCGCTTCAACCTGATAGGCGCGGTTGACAATTATTTCATTTATCTTTCTTGTGTTGAGAGGTAACTTGTGCTGTTTAAGATATAGAAGGCGTTCGAGGTTTTTACGGGAGAAGAAGCCGGCAACGTGGCGTTCAGAGTAAGTTTCGGAATCCCAGAAAAAGATGTCCTCTCCGTTTGCCATAAATGCAAAAGGACAGAAAGACTGTTTCTTCTCAATTTCGGTTATATACTGATAGACTTGTTCTTTCCCGACTCGGGGATCACGGCTGGTGCGCTTTGCTTCCACGACAGCGAGCACTTCGCCGTTGGCGCGGTAAAGGCAGTAATCGGTAAATCCCGTTACCAGGGACTTATCATAATTCAGAACCGGAATTTCAAACCCGACCTGCGTATGGTCAGCCAGATTCCAGCCCGCCTTTTCCATTTGAGGATTTATCAGTGAATACCTGGTTTCAGGTTCATTCAAGCCAGGAGGAGACAAATGAGGGGCCGCCTCTGTTTTTAATTAATGAATTCTTTTACTTAAAAATAGCAAGAAATGAATTTAGAACGAAGAAAAATCTGAGATTTGTAGGGTGACTTGCCAAGTCAACCCCTGGGCAAGCCGTAAAAAAATAATCACGGAAAACTCATCGTTATGATAGATGTCTAAACTCAGCATGAAAAATAAAAATCAACGGAGCCCTGAGAATGAGCGGACCTTAACAGCGTACCATAATTTTTACAATTGAATGACAACTTTCACCTCCTGATTTTGTACGTTACACCATAACAAATGAAAAATGTTTTAAGGCTTAGCAATGAAGAGAAAGACAGGTTTACATTTACTGCTTCTGGCGTTAACTTTTATCTATGCGGGTTGTTTTACCATGCGTATTGAAACATTCGAGATTGACGCAAAAACACCTCCGATAAAAGAGTTGTATCTTTATGACGGCAGAAATATTGCTTTTCTGGGAAACGGCGGCTCTATATATATGAAGCCTGAAGGGATCCGGGGAACGATGGCTGACAGTACAATTAAATTCATCCCTTTGACTGAAATTAAAGAATACAGGAAAGAATACCCGGAAATGATGCGGGTCACTGAGGTTAATGCCGCGGAGATAGTTGAGATTGTGCTTAAATCGGGTACATACAGGAGGGCATCAGCCGGAACCTGTTACTTTGACGCGGCGACAAATGTTTTAAGGGGTGTTGATGAGAACGGGAACGCAATTAATATACATAAGGATAATATTTTTTACGTAAGCCGTCAACTGATTCCTGGCATAAAACCGGAGGTAATACACGGTGATACTGCTTCACCGATCGCCCAGGTATTCAGTGTTCATTCGAAATATTTATATACTTTCAACCCGCCGGGCGCGAAGTATATCCCTGTAGACACAGTGGTCCGCGGCCAGTATTATATGGGGGATACCCTTGAAGTCAGGTTAGCTGAGATAGCTTACGGGGAGATTGAAAACAGGAAGGGAAATGTATATTTGGGCTTTACCATTCTGGCGCTTTCGCCGTTCATCATAGAACAGTTTATTAATTTCGTGCGCTATCATTTTAACGAGGGTTAGGAATAAGCGGCGCGCAGCATGATTTATAACGCTGCCGCGCGATTTCTCCGGCAATTTGGTTTGAATTTCTAGTTAAATAAGTTATCCCGCTCGGCTCATAACCCAGTGCAAACCGGTAGCCCGCCCAACATTTTTTATTTTTTTACTTGCGCCGTATTTGAAGATTTTCTATTTTTGGAATGTTTGAAATTTTCCAAACGTTTAGAAAGATCAACCTATATGAAAAAAGTAGTTATTACTCACGCTAAGCGTACCCCGATCGGAGCTTTTAACGGAGCTCTTGCTTCCCTCTCAGCGCCTCAGTTGGGCAGCATAGTAATTAAAGCATTGTTAAATGAATCAGGATTAAAACCCGAACTTGTGGATGAAGTGATTATGGGAAACGTAATCTCCGCGGGACAGGGGCAGGCGCCCGCGCGTCAGGCTGCTCTCTATGCGGGGCTTCCTGAAAAAACGGAATGTATGACTATCAATAAAATGTGCGGCAGCGGACTGAAAGCCGTTATGCTCGCGCAGCAGGCGATTCTTGCAGGCGACGCTGATATCATCATAGCGGGGGGTATGGAAAGTATGTCAAACGCCCCTTATCTATTACCGAATGCGCGAGGAGGCTACAGGCTTGGCAACGGTCAGCTGCTTGACTCAATACTGGTTGACGGGCTTACCGATGTTTATAACCAGGTGCATATGGGTAACTGCGCGGAATCGTGCGCGAAGGATTATTCTATGACGCGCGAGGAACTTGACGCATTCGCTGTCGAATCATACAACCGTGCTATTGCCGCGCAAAAAGCCGGTAAGTTCAGCGATGAGATCGTTCCGGTTACAATTAAATCACGCTCCGGCGAAACCGTTGTAACGAATGACGAGGAACCGGCAAACGTCAAGTTTGATAAGATCCCGACTCTCAAACCTGCATTTGACAAAAACGGTATTGTTACCGCGGCTAATTCCTCCAAACTTAATGACGGCGCCTCAGCGCTGATCATTATGTCAGAAGAAAAAGCTAAGGAACTGGGATTTGCACCGATGGCGGAGATAGTAGCGCAGAGTTCAGCGGCAAAAGCACCGATACAGTTTACGACTGCTCCTGCCGATGCAATAGCGAAAGTGCTCAAAAAAGCCGGCTTATCAAAAGATGACATTGATGTTTTTGAAATCAATGAAGCCTTCGCGGTAGTTTCGTTAGCGGTGAATAAGATACTCGGGCTGGATCCTAAAAAGATTAACCTCAATGGCGGCGCGGTCGCTCTTGGCCACCCTATAGGAGCAAGCGGCGCGAGGATACTCACAACACTTTTATATGAAATGAAAAAACAAAACGCGGCTCACGGGCTGGCATCACTATGCATCGGCGGGGGAGAGGCCTCCGCGGTCATAGTCAAAAAATACTAATCAATATATGACCAGTTCCGAAGAGAGAATAAGAAAAGAATTAATTCAGAGATTTGGCGATGCTTACAAATCTTTCGGGCTTAATAAATTAATGGGGCACGTAGTTGCCCTGTTAATTTACGCGCCGGAACCATTATCGCTGACTGAGATCGCCAGGCTGCTTGGCAGAAGCAAGGGCCCGGTAAGCCAGATACTCCGGAGGCTGCGCGATCATAAACTTGTGCGTAAAGCGTGGTCGCCGGAAGATAACCGGAAAGACTTCTATGAGATCGAACCGGAGATATTCGAAAATGCGTTCAGAAATAATCTTGAATTAATTAAGAATAATACCCGGCTCGCAACCCAGTTAAAGAATAAGGTTGCGTCCGTGAAAAAGGGAGAACAACTGGAAGTGCTCCATCTAAGGATGATAGAAATGGAAGCATTTTACCAGTTGATGGAAAAGCACTACAGGAATTTCCTTTCCGAATGGGAAGGTAAAAGAAGTAAATTAATGGTATCGTGACTCCGCCATAAGCGGCAGTCAGTTGTATTTTTAAATGATCGTTTGATATTTTTCAAACGTTAAGTACGGAGTAAAGATGAAAAGATTTGAGAATAAAGTTGTGATCATAACAGGAGGCGCTGCCGGTATCGGTAAAGCAGCCTCAGTTAAATTTGCCTCCGAAGGCGCCGCGGTTGCAGTATGGGATGTCGCGGAGCAGGCGGGTATTGAACTTGTAAAACAGCTTACGGATAACGGAGGCAAAGCGATTTTTGTAAAAGTAGATATCACAAACGCTGACTCTGTTAGCGAAGCAGCTAAAAAAGTTGTAAGCGAATTTGGCAGGATCGATGTGCTGGTTAATAATGCCGGTATCACCAAAGACGCTTCATTCCTGAAAATGACTTATGAGCAGTGGCAGAAAGTCATTGATGTTAACCTAAGCGGTGTATTTAACTGTACAAAAGCAGTTGCCCCCGTGATGGTTGAACAAAAAAGCGGCAGGATAATCAACACATCCTCGGTGGTAGGGCTGTATGGAAACTTCGGACAAACCAATTATGTCGCGACGAAATCCGGCGTGATCGGTATGACGAAAGTATGGGCGCGCGAACTTGGAAGAAAAGGAATTAATGTAAATGCCGTAGCGCCCGGATTTATTGCAACAGAAATGGTTACAACCGTTCCTGAGAACATACTTAACGGACTGAAAGAAAGAACACCGCTCGGCAGGCTGGGTAAACCGGAAGACATCGCGAATGCTTACGTGTTCCTTGCATCAGAAGAGGCTGACTTCATTAACGGTACAGTATTAAGCGTGGACGGTGGATTAGTTCAGTAAACATAATATGAGAACATCGAAAATAACAGGCAGCGGATTTTACGCTCCCGAAAAGATAGTAACAAATCAGTGGTTCAACGAACAACTTGGCGAAGATGTTGATACCTGGCTGAGAGAAAACCTGACAATCAGGGAAAGAAGATGGTGCGGGGAAAATGAATCCACTGCCGATCTTTGTTTTGCGGCCGCGAATAATGCTTTAGCAGACGCGGGTATAAAAGCGGAACAGTTAAATCTGATCATCGTTGCCACGGATACTCCTGAATTCATCTCTCCTTCAACAGCGTCGGTTCTGCAGTACAGGCTTGGGGCAATTAACGCGGGGACGTTCGATATGAATACTGCCTGCGCGGGTTTTGTAACCGCGCTGGATACGGCACATAAATTTATTAAGTCAGATGAGCAGTATGGCCACATTCTGGTTATCGGGGCATACGCAATGAGCAAGTATCTTGACCTGAAGGACAAGAAAACGGTTACGCTCTTCGCGGACGGCGCTGGCGCGGTTGTGCTTTCAGCCGCTGAAAGCGAAGGCTACCTGACAGGATCGTTGCACACCGAAGGCCAGTACGCGGAATGGATGGGAATATACGCCGGCGGAACAAAACATCCTGTAAATGATGAGGTTGTAAGTAAAAAAGATCATTTGCTGAAATTCGTCAAAAAATTCCCGAAGGAAATTAATCCGACTAAATGGACGGAAATGATAAAAGATTCCTGCGATAAATCCGGAATAAAGCCGGAGGATATCAGCCACTTTTTCTTTACACAGATAAATATAAATTCGATTTGGGAGACGCTCGATAATCTGAAAGCCGGCAGGGAAAAGGCTCATACCATTATGGACAGGTATGGTTACACCGGTTCAGCCTGCATACCGATGGCATTCGCGATAGCGAGAGCAGAAGGGAAAGTGAAGCCGGGCGAAATAATGTGCTTTATGGGTTCGGGCGGCGGGCTCGCTTTCGCAAATGTACTCTACAGAATGTAATTGAAGGATAGATAATGAACACGGCATCAGCAGATATGGTACTGGTTACAAGAATAGTAATTGGTATTTATATGTTAATTACATTGGGGTTCGTGATCAGGGGCGCGCTAAAAACTAAAAGCATATCCGACTACGCGCTTGGGAATGTTACATTCCCTCCTTTTGCGGTAGGCCTGGCTCTCTCAGCCGCAATGACCAGCGCTGCCACATTTATTATCAATCCGGGCTTCATAGCCTACTACGGACTCTCAGCGGTTCTCTCCTTCGCGATTGTGCTTCCCTTAGCGGCGATGGGATCGCTAATCTTTCTTACTTACAGTTACCGCCGTCACGGTATCGCCGTTAAGGCGCAGACAATGGCGCAGTGGATGGGTACACGTTATAACAGCGACGGGTATAAACTGTTTTTCGCGTTTCTCTCACTTTTGCTGATAACATTTATCGTGCTCATCTGCGTTGGCTTAACAAAAGTACTCGCGCACGCGCTTGATGTGAGTGAGATGAACGTGCTGATCGGGATAGTGGTTTTCATTTTCGGCTATATGATGTTTGGCGGGGCGAACTCGATGGTATATACTAATACCATTCAGGCAATACTTATGCTGATTGTCGCTGTTATACTGCTTGGTTCAGGCTATGAACACTTCAGCGGCGGGGTGAACGGATTTATCGAAAAACTAAAAGCAATTGATCCCAAATTAGTGCAGTCAACAAATGACAGCAGCTTTCTATTCAGGGATTATTTTGAAATAATCTTTACCCAGGTGATTGTAGGAATAGCAATTGTTTGCCAGCCGCACATAATAACGAAGTCTATGTTAATCAAATCTGACAGCGGCGTTAAAAGATTTCTTACGGTCGCGGTGATTTCGCAGATAATATTTTTCTTTGTTGTTTTTACAGGACTGTATGCAAGGATTATGTTCCCTGACCTGACTTTCAACGGGAAACCAATTAATCTTGACAGCGTAATACCAACCTACGTGGTTCAGGAGTTCCCCGTCTATTTTGGAATTCTCGTCGTACTCGGACTAATCTCCGCGGGCATATCAACATTAGAGGGGCTTATACAATCTATCTCGACCACAGCCACAGTAGATATTTTTGAAAGGCTCTTCGGAAAATATCTTCCGGCCGATGAAGTGAGACGCGGCAAAAGCCTTATAACTGTAAATAAAATAATGATAGCGGTGTTTGGGATAATTGCTGTTTATCTTTCACACGAACAATTAACCAATCCGAAACTCAGCGTGGGGATATTCGCGCAGAACGGTGTTTACGCTTACTTCTCAGCAGCGTTTGTTCCGATTTTAATGGGTTTGTTCATAAAGAGCGTGCCCAAAGTTGCACCTATTGCGGCGTCCGTCACCGCAATAGGTGTACATTTTACAATGTACTACGGAAAGCTGGGAGTGCCTTTTACAAAAGCTACCGGCGAAAATCCCGGTGTTGCCGCTTCAATGGCAATTCTCGCTTCAGTCATTGTAGGATTTACGGTTTACTATTTAAGCCGGGAGAAAGTGAATGCATAACTTTCAGACAGACTGGCTAGCGAAGTGGGCGTTATACACTCCGAACAAACTTTTTCTGAGAGAGTATAACCGCAAGGCGGAGTGGTCCTATTCAGACTTTGAAAACCGCACACGCGCTCTTGCCCTGTATCTTCGTAATGAGCTGAAAGTTGCCGAAGGAGAACGGATAGCGGTCTACTCAAAGAACCGCACAGAATATGTTCAGTTGTTCCTCGCCTGCATTAAGATTGGCGCAATCTTAGTACCCCTGAATTTCAGGCTAACGCCTCGCGAACTTGATATATTATTAAAAGATGCAGACCCGGCGATTGTCTTTTATGAAGAGGATTACGCTGAACAGGTAAAAAAACTTGAATCTGTCAAGTCTGTCCGTGCGCTTATTCCGGTTGATGACATAACAAAATTTTTACTTTCACCGGTAGTGCACACGGAATTCACTCCGCACAGGTTGTTTACAGAAGATGATATAGTGATGATCCTTTACACCGCGGGAACAACCGGGCTTTCCAAGGGTGTGATGATAAGCCACCGTATGTTATTCTGGAACGCGGTGAACACAGGACTGAGATTAGACCTTAATTCCGCCGACCATACGCAGAGTTATGCTCCCTTCTTTCACACTGGCGGATGGAATGTGTTATTCACTCCGTTTTTACTTCACGGCGCCTCGCATACTATTTTGCAAAGTTTTGATGCCGAAGTAATTCTCCGTTTAATGGAGAGTGAAAAAACGACAATCTTATTCGGAGTGCCGACGATGCTTCAGATGATGTCTGACCTTGAATATTTCAGGCAGGCTGATCTGTCGAGTCTGAGGTACGCAATTGTCGGAGGCGCTCCGATGCCAATCCCGCTTATAAATTTATGGCACGAAAAAGGCGTGGCGATCAGGCAGGGTTTTGGTTTGACTGAAGTTGGACCTAACTGCTTTTCGCTTCACCAGGATGATGCTATACGTAAAAAGGGGAGCATAGGTTTTCCGAATTTTTATATCGAAGCAAAAATAATGGGCGATGCCGGAAAAGAATGCGGTACTGATGAGACCGGCGAACTGTGGCTCCGCTCGCCTGTGGTCACTCCCGGTTACTGGCGGAAAGAGAAGGAAACGAAAGAATCCGTCACGGATGGTTTCTTCCATACCGGCGACCTTGTACGCAGAGACAGCGAAGGCTTTTACTACGTAGTTGATCGCAAAAAGAATATGTTTATTAGCGGGGGAGAAAATGTATATCCCGCGGAGATTGAAAAATTTATTTATACAAACGAGGCGGTGAAAGAAGTAGCCGTAATCGGAGTGCCTGACGAGCGATGGGGTGAAGTCGGGAAGGCGTATATAGTAGTTAAAGAAAAATCGGAATTAAGCGAGGAAGCTATTCGTGATTTCTGCCGCGCCGGGCTGGCGAAGTATAAAATACCAAAACATTTTTCATTTGTAAATGAAATCCCGAAAACTGACGCGGGAAAGATAAATAAGATTAAACTTTCAGAGATACATAATCAATTAATTAACCAATAACCAAATAACAAATTACTCACAATCAAGAATGGAGTTCATATGAAACGCCTGCTCTTAATCGCAGCCGCGGCTGCAACATTATTCTTCACCGGATGCAAGGATGAAGACAGTTCAACCAATCCTACCCCAATCCCGACACAGGATCCAATTGTCGGAGTCTGGATATCAGAAAATATTGATGTCGCTCCCGGCCTTAAGGCTACACTTAAGACCAAAAAGATCATCGCCACTTTCGAGAAAAACAACACTTATACTGTAACTGCATATGACAGTACCAACGCAAGTGTAATTTATTCGGGAACTTATGCTACGACAGCCGGCAAAGGAAATATTCGTAATATTGTTCTGACTCAGACCGTTCCGACGTCTGTTACTTCAACCGGTATTTATGAGGTAAATGCGAATAAAGATTTGTTTTATGAAGTTCTTCAGACCACTCCTGCAATTGCGGGTTTTACGGCTCCTGTAGCTGACAGCGGATTTGGAAGTACAGCATATAACGGCTTTAAGCTTGGCGCCACCTGGATACAAAAATATGTTCCGGCTACCCCGGCATCAGAGGTTATAGCCGCCACCTGGGTTTCTGAAGGCGCTAATGTCGCTCCGGGACTCAAAGCAACATTAAAGACCAAGAAAATAGTTGCCACATTCAACGCTAACAACACCTATACCGTGATCGCAACTGACAGTTCAAACTCAAATGTAACCTATTCCGGAACTTACACAACAACAGCAGTTACAAATTCCTCGATCAGAAATATCGTTTTGAATCAAACTGTTCCTACTTCAGTTACATCAACCGGAATTTACCAGATGACTGCAAGCGGAGTGCTTTACTACGAGGTGCTTCAAACGACACCGGCTATTGCGGGATTCACTGCTCCGACTGCGGCGGCAGGATTCGGAAGCACGGCTTATAATGGCTTCCCGCTTGGCGCTACCTGGATACAGATGTATGTTAAACAATAATATTCTATAACTGTTAAACTTGAACAACACAACGGCGGGCAGCAGAAAAAGCTGCCCGCCGCTTTGGTCAGTGTCCCATGACTAGCCGAAGGTATTTAGTATTCTCTTATGCGGAATATTAAAAGGCTGACAGGATATTAAATACAACCGGCTAATAATTCAATGCGATGCCACACTTACTAACACTGATCAATTTTCATTAAATCTTAAACAGCAGGATAATAATGAGATCAATATTAGTTACGTTTTTCCTCGGATTTCTGTTTGCGGGCTATTTATATACCCAGGAGCCTGAGCGGATCAAAGAACCTGCCCCTAAGGAGCTTCAGTTTATCGGATATTCTTTCACAAGAATGACCGGTTCAAATGTTTCTCCTACGAACGATATTTTGCAGGGACAGGTTATCGGGCGGCTTTTTGGCAGAAATTCGACTAATACAATTCCGCAAACAGCGGTATATGCCGAACAGCGGTTTGTGCCGATGTTTATTTATACCCCATCAATCCTTGACGGTTACGCGGTTTTCAGAGGCTTATTCAAAATTGATTATACCTGGGGTGACCAGGCTTATGGCGTGGGCAATAATCGTGGCGGCGGATTGAACGGCGGTCAGATAAACCTGCAAACTCTTATGGCAAATGTAGATATTCGTCCTCCGGGAGCAGAGTGGAACGTTGTCCTGGGCCTGCAAAGGCTTTTTGATAACGTGCGGGATCCTAATATTAATACGTTACAAACCGCACAAACAAGCGGATACAAGCTTTCTTACTGGGGGACCCAGGCAGTTGGTATAAGCCTTTACAAGAATATCACTCCCACTCTTAAGGGAAGACTCGGATACTTTCAGCTTTGGGAGAACGAAATAAGACAGGATGATGATGTTGCCCTGTGGATGTTGGATCTCGAGGGACGAGTGACTCCTTTGTGGGAAGTCGGAGGCAATTTATGGTATGTTTATGATCGTGGTAAAGGATCGGGGGGTATATCCGTACTGGGACAGGGAATAAACAGCGCACTTGCCGAATATAACGGAGCGACCAGAGTAATACTCCCTGCCGGATTAAGTAAATACGAAGCTGATCTGTTTTGGATAGGCGGTCACGCTTCTTATAATCGTGATTTTATGGCATCACGCTGGTGGGCTGATGCTTATGTTATGCTGAACCTTGGGAAAATTGATACCGGGTTAGTTGATAAATCTAAAATAGCTGACGTCTTTGCGATTGGCGTAAATGCTGCTCTTAACTATAAATACGGTATGACCCAGAATGATAAAATTGCAGTTGAGTTTCAGTACACTTCCGGAGATAACAACTCGATTTCAGACGGAACTTTAAACAGTGTTTTAACCGGAAATATTTACGGCTCGCCTGTTGGAATATACAGCAGTCATAAAGCATTGCTTCTTTTCCCTGATCCGCAGGTGGTTAACAGATATTATTCAGCTGTGCACGATATATCAAATATGGGATACGGAGTGACCGCAGGATTTATTAATCTGCATAAAGACTTCATACCAAATAAACTTAGTGCAAAACTGGGTATCGCGTCAGCCTTATCGAATTCAACTCCTTCCAATGGCGGGAGCTATATCGGAACAGAAATTAATGCCGAAGTTAAGTATAACCTGAAAGTATTTCTGACGCTCTCCGCAAGCGCCGGCTATCTGACTCTTGGTGACTTTTATAATTCACCTAATACCACGGACAACGGTCAACGGCCGAAAGATCCCTGGGTATTCTTTACAACTTTAAGCTGGCTGATGTTTTAGGAGGAAACAATGAAAAAGATATTTTTAGTATTTGCAGTATTATTGACGTTCTCCGGTTGCAGCGGCTATTTATATACTGATATGCCGGGACTGGAGTTTGATCAGATTGATTACGGATTCCCTGTAAAGAAAGCCTTGCAGAGCCCGACTATAGCTTATATAGATGAAGGAAGCGGAAAAGAAACACTGATACTTGTTCACGGCCTCGCGAGCAACGCGGGGTTCTGGCGTTATGTCATCCCGGAACTTTCGAAACAGTACAGGGTTATAGTTGTTGATCTGCCCGGCTACGGTAAATCATCCAAAGAACCTTACTCTTTCACTTTATCATTTTACGCGGAACAGGTTAAGCGACTTGCAGACCATCTTGGAATAAAGAAATTTGTATATGCGGGGCATTCGATGGGGGGACAGATCGGATTGATCTTTGCCCTGAAATATCCCCAAATGCTTGAGAAACTTGTCCTTGCCGCACCTGCAGGAGTTGAAGAATTTGAGCGGGGGGAAGGTGACTGGCTGAGAAGCGTTATTACCATTAAAGGCGTTAAGACAACTCCGGAGGAAGGTATCCGCCGCAACCTCGCAAATAACTTCTATACCTGGGATAGTAAATGGGAGTGGATGGTTGAAGAAAGAGTCAGAATGGCAAAGGCTTCTGACTTTGAAGACTTCTGCTACACGGTTACCCGCTGTGTGAACGCGATGCTTGATGAACCGACGTTCAATAAACTTAAAAGTATAAAAGTCCCGACAATGATTGTATATGGAAAATATGACGGACTGATCCCGAATCCATATTTAAATCCCGGTTTCACCGCGGATGTTTTTACCTGGGGCGCTTCACAGATCCCGGACTGCAAACTGGTTGAAATTGATGAATGCGGGCATATGCTTCAGATCGAAAAGCCGGAAGCATTCATTAATGCGGTTAAGGATTTTGTAAAATAAATCAAATGCAGTTTCCTGAATTAGAATATGATTTCCCGTTCAGGCTGATTAAGTTAGAAGATAATAATACGGTCGCCGCCTGTGAAGCCGGTTCCGGGGAGACCGTGTTATTATTTGTTCACGGGCTTGCAAGTTATATGAAAGCCTGGTTTAAGCTGATCCCCTTCTTCGAAAACAACTTCAGATGCATAACAATCGACCTCCCCGGATATGGCAAATCAACAGGAGGAGTTCATCCGGGTACACAGAAATATTATTCGGATGTGCTTAAAAAATTAATTGACACTTTGGAGTTAAAGAATGTTATTGGCGTTGGCCACTCTATGGGAGGACAAGTAGTTCTGTCAGCTGCGCTTGAGCATCCCGGAATCTTCAAAAAAATGGTGCTGTTCGCTCCGGCTGGTTTTGAGACCTTCACTCCGGAGGAAACGGCGTGGATCAGGAAGAACTATACGGCCCAGACTTACTCCCTCCCTGATGAAACACAACTTAGGAATGCCTATAACTCGAATTTTTTCCGCGTGCCCGCTGATATGGAATCAATGCTTCAGGACCGGATTAAGATGACAGGTTATAAAAACTTTCCGCAATACTGTGAGGTCGTGGCAAACTCTCTTCACGGATTAGTGGAAGCACCTGTTTTCGCGCGACTAAAGGAGATAAATGTACCAGCATCCGTTATTTATGGTGCCAATGATGCTCTTATACCTCATCCGCTTATACATAAAGACCATAATCTCAAAGAGGTTGCTGCCCGCGCCGTAGCGGAAAATAATCTTTTTGAATTGAATATAATTAATGAGTGCGGTCACTTTGTCCCCTTTGAGAAGCCGGGTGAATCGGCTGAAATTATTAATCGCTTCCTGGGGATGAGTTAGTGTAATGCCCCGGTTGTACTGAAGTTGAATGGAACGCAGAGAACACAGATTTTTAAGGATCATCACAGATTTTATAAAAAAAGCAAGGCGCTAAATTGACCCTCTTTGATATGCCTTGTTGTGTTTTTTATAAATTCAAAAATCGTTAAATTTCACTTTGTTTGAATATTAATTACCAAGGAAGAGTGTAAAATGGAAATGGCACTACCAAGACAGAATATGGTTACACGCAGTGTCCTGTTGAATATCGTTGGAATCGCGTTTGTATATTTGGCCCCGACTCTCTCACATTTTTTTGCCGCGCCGGTTTATTATCTTGAACCGATGAGGCTTATGGTTGTTCTAGGGCTTGTGCACACGAACCGTACCAATGCCGTAATTATGTCTCTTACTCTTCCGGCTTTCTCCTTTTTTATCTCCTCACATCCGGTTTTTTTGAAAGCTTCCCTGATATCGGTTGAGCTGCTGGTGAATGTTTTAGTTTTTGTATGGCTGAGTAAAAAATTGAAAGAAATTGCGGTGGCGGCTTTCCTCAGTATTCTGGTTAGCAAACTATTCTACTACGCGGTAAAAGCCGTTCTGCTCAGCAGCGCGTTACTGGGAGGGTCCCTGGTCTCAACTCCTATTATGGTGCAGGTGATGATGACCCTGATATTCAGCGCGTATGTTTATCAGATGTTAGGAAAGAAAAAAGAATAATACTACCTATATAGCACGAACCCCAAAAGGGGTTTTTCTGTTATAACAACAATTCCAGAGGTTAATCAATCATACGCCTCAATAACAGCGGCGGGAGGGGCAACCCCGCTCTCCTACTTTACAAATCTGCGGTCACCCGTTGAATCTGCGTAATCTGTGGTCCATCGCAACAAATTAAACAGACTATATTTGCAGGTATCTCAAAGTTCTTTGTAATATCATTTTAATTCAATTCTAATACATCAGGTGTTTTTTTGAGGCGTCTTTCCAGCCCGCCTGGCTCTCGTATTTGACGAAAAATATTTTCAATTCCGCCTGGCTTTCGTAGTCAGTGAAAAATATCTTTTTATCTGCCTAACTTTCATATTTAACGAAAAACCATTTCCCGTCATTTTTCCCTGCCTGACTTTCGTACTTTACTTTATAGACGCATAAATCAGCCCGGCTTTCATAATCAACTACAAAGACCTTTACGTCAGCTTGACTCTCATATTTTACTGAATAAAAGCGCTGGGCAGAGAGCGGGAGGGACAAAAAAACTAACAGGCTCAAAACGGCGGGTATCTTCATTTCAGCTCCGGGATTAATTATTAAAATGATTGTTTAGTAATCAGCATATTCGGATTTCCGGACATATTTACGTTAAAAATTCGTAAATTTGAACATACTGCTTAAAACTACTGATGAAATTTACAAAAAAATTAGAGACGTTTAAGTCATTTCTTAGAAACAAACTCAGTCACCGCCAGTATCTTATTCTGTTCAGCATAATTGTCGGACTTGTTTCGGGTATAGCGGCTGTACTTCTTAAGGTCTCTGTTCATAATATCAGTTACTTCCTGACAAGCGGAATCCACATCCGCAGGCACGAATACCTCTACCTGTTATTCCCTTTAACGGGTATACTCCTGACAGTTACTTTTATAAAATATGTTCTTAAGGGCCGTTTTGGTAAAGGCGCTGCTCACATCCTCTATTATATTTCGCGGAAGCTAAGCATAATTGAGAAACCGACAATGTACTCGCACATGGTAACAAGCGCTTTAACTGTGGGATTCGGCGGGTCCGCAGGGCTGGAGGCTCCGATTGTAGTGACGGGCGCAGCGATTGGTTCAAATATAGGTAAATCCGCTGAGACTGATTACCGGGAACGCACTCTGTTGTTGGCTTGCGGATCAGCAGCGGGCATCGCAGCGGTTTTCAACGCGCCTATTGCCGGATTAATGTTCGCGATAGAAGTCTTAATTTCTGAGGTGACAATTTCAGCTTTTGTTCCTCTGATAATTGCATCCGCAACCGGTGCGCTCTGCTCAAAAATAATTTTGCAGGAGGGGATACTTCTCAGTTTTCATCTAACTTCGCCTTTTGATTATATGAATGTCCCTTACTACATTCTGCTTGGAGTGATCGCGGGATTGTTCTCGCTCTACTACGCCAGGATGTTTAAAAAAATCGAGGGACTATTTAAGCCGTTAGAAATAAGATCATATCAAAAAGCGCTGGCGGGAGGATTAATTGTGGCTACTCTGATCTTTCTTTTCCCGCCGCTCTTTGGAGAAGGGTATACCAGTATTAAACTTCTTGCTGAAGGTAATCTCACCAGGCTCATATCGGAGACTATGCTCGGAAGCCTCAGCAGCAATGAATGGTATCTTTTATCAATCATCGGATTGATCGCCGTGATAAAAGTAATTGCCACGGCATTTACACTCGGAAGCGGCGGAAACGGCGGTAACTTTGCCCCATCGCTTTTTGTTGGCGCCTTCCTTGGTTTTTTTGTGGCGAGGCTTTTAAACACACTTAAAATCGCGAATCTCCCCGAAGCCAATTTTACGCTCGTCGGTATGGCAGGTATTCTCAGCGGCGTAATGTATGCCCCGCTTACCGGAATATTTCTGATTGCTGAGGTGACCGGCGGATATGAACTGATGCTGCCGCT
The DNA here is from genome assembly GCA_013360295.1 of Ignavibacteriaceae bacterium. Taxonomy (GTDB): domain Bacteria; phylum Bacteroidota; class Ignavibacteria; order Ignavibacteriales; family Ignavibacteriaceae; genus JABWCL01. The sequence continues at coordinate 53,537 of JABWCL010000014.1, forward strand.
TATGATCGTTTCTGTATCGGCTTATGCCATTGTAAGACACTTTGAACCTTATTCGATGGATACTAAAGAACTGGCCGCGAAGGGTGAACTCATTACGGGGAACAGGGATAAGACGGTTCTTGCCCTCTTAAAAGTTGAGGATATCATTGAAACTGATTTTTTAACCGTAAAAAACACCGCGACACTCAGGGAGCTTCAGGAGGTGATCGCCTCTTCCCGCAGGAATATTTATCCCGTCGTTAACAATGAGGGGGCGCTGCTGGGAACAATTTCACTTGCAAATATCAGGGAAATTCTATTTAACCTTGATGAATTCGGCGACCTGCTTGTTATAGAACTGATTGATAAACCAAGAGGAGTTGTAAACTACTACGACGAAATGAGTAAGGTTATGAAACTGTTTGACGATACCGGATCGTGGAACATTCCCGTGCAGAAAGACGGAAAGTATGCAGGCTTTGTTTCAAAGTCCAGCATTTTTACCCGTTACAGGGATGAACTCCTCAGCCACTATAACGAATAAGAGAGAGTCTATTTCTTTAAGAGTCCTGTGAGGTTTTCACTCCTCAGGGTATATTTTTTTAATTTATCGGTTTCAATCCTCACACCGGTGCCGCTTCCTTCCGGAATGGAAATAAAACCTTCATCATCAAGAGTTACAATCGGAGAAACTATGTCCTCCTTAAAGTAACGAAGCGTCTCCGAAGTATCGCCCGGTATCGTAAAGGCGGGAGCGGTCTGAAGGTGTATGTTAAATGCCCGTCCAATACCGGTTTCATCCATTCCGCCCGACCAGACCGGAATCCCTCTTGACTGCGCGTAGTTAGCGATTCTCAAAGCTTCAATTATTCCTCCCACACGCCCTTCTTTTATGTTTATTATCCTGCAGCTTCCGAGTTCGACTGCCGTGATCGCATCATCAAGCGAATGAATGGATTCATCCAGGCAGACCGGCGTGTCAATCTCTTTTTGAAGCTTTGAATGAAAATAAATATCGCTGTATGAAAGGGGCTGTTCAATCATTAAAAGGTTGAAAACATCAAGTTCCTTTAAATGATTTATGTCATTAATACTGTAGTCTCCGTTTGCGTCCGCCATAAGCTGGATAAAAGGGAATCTCTCTCTTACCGCGGCGACCCACTCAACATCTTTTCCTCTCTTGATTTTCATCTTTACACGGTGATAACGTTTTTCAACTGCCTCAGCCACCGAGTCAAGTAATTCATCAACAGTGTCTTTTATACCGATACTGATTCCTGACATAATCATTTTCTTCTCCAATCCAAGCAGTGCGTGTAGGGGTACCTCCCGCATTCTGGCTATCAGATCGAGCAGCGCGTTCTCAATCGCCGCTTTCGCCATTTTATTTCCGCGGATATGATCCATTTCCCTAAGAAAATCAGTAAAAGATTTTCCCTCCCTGATCAGAGGAACGATAAACTCCTTTATTATGTGCAGGCAGGAAGTAGTTGTTTCCGGACTGTAGAATGGGTCCGGATCCGCCACACATTCGCCCCATCCGCTGAACTCACCCGAATCAATACGAATCAGAAGAGCTTCCTTGCAGTCCCAGGTATAAGAACTGATGGAGAATGGCGTCACAAACGGAAGGCTGACTGTAACCGCTTCAATTTGGCTTATGGAAGGGATCGTAATTTCTCCGGTGAGATGAGGGTCATATATATCTGTGCGGGTCATACTGCTCACAAAGTAAATAAATGTTATTTACAAAGCTAACCGATTCAGAAGTAAAAAGAAAATATAAATTTATTTCAGGAGAGATGACTGATAATTGCCTGCAATCATTATTTTTATGCCGAAAATTAATTTAATCTGAAAGATGGAACACGAAATCATTTGTGAAGTAAACAAATTACCCCCACTTGAGGCGGTGAAGGAAATATATATTAGGTCAGGACTCGCCGAACGCCGCCCTGTTGGGAGCAGCGAAGTCTTCGCGCAGATGATCGCGAACGCTAATCTTACCGTAACGGCCAGAATAGGGGAAAGGTATATTGGTATCTCCCGCTCGCTTACTGACTTTGGCTACATTTGCTATCTGGCCGACCTTGCCGTGGATAAAGAATTCCAGAAGTCGGGTGTGGGATTGTTGCTGATAGAAGAAACCCAAAAGCAGCTTGGTGAAAACGCGAAGATTGTCCTTCTCGCCGCGCCTGCTGCTGTGGATTATTATCCCAAAATAGGATTTGCTAAGCATAACTCTGCCTGGATAATTGACGCGAGAGGGACCTTAGTAAAAAGTAAAAAGAAATAATGTAACTAAATAAAAAGGATATATGTAAAATATATACAACTGAAGCGGTCATAGAGCTTTTAACACTAGTCGCGCTTGAGATTGTGCTGGGCATTGATAATGTGATTTCTATTTCTATTCTTTCCGGTAAACTGCCGCAGGAGCAGCAGAACAGGGCAGGAGTTACCAGGCTGTCGCTTACGATAATAACAAGGATCGCACTGCTGTTTTCAATCACCCTCATTATGAAGCTCACTGCTCCCGTCTTTAACGTGTGGGGTAATGAAATTTCCGGAAGGGATATGATACTGATAATAGGCGGGCTTTTTCTGCTCGCAAAAAGTACCCGCGAAATACACAAAAAACTGGAAGGCGAAGAGCACGAACAGAAGACAAACGGCGCGGCAAAGTTTGGTTCCGTAATATTTCAGATATTATTGCTTGATCTCGTCTTTTCTCTTGATTCGGTTATCACAGCGGTGGGGATGGTAGGCCAGTTGTGGGTAATGATTACTGCCGTTATTGTCGCGGTGATATTTATGCTCGCGTTCTCGGGTAAGATAAGCGATTTTGTTAATCACCGCCCGACAATCAAAATGCTCGCTTTAAGTTTTCTTCTGCTCATCGGCTTTACACTAATACTTGAGGGCTTCGATCAGCACGTGCCAAAAGGTTATATCTATTTCGGAATGGCGTTCTCATTTTTTGTTGAATTGCTGAACCTTCGGGCGACAAGAAAGAAACGGATTGAACCCGTAAAACTGCGGGTGCATTATAAATAGATAGCGCTTAGATCCGGCTGCGTTCATACTTCCAGTTCCGCGAGCCATTCACCAAGCCGGAGTATCTTGATTCTTCCGGCTTGTTCGTTTTGCCTCAAATTATGAACGAGTTGTATCGCTTCAATTGCCGGGAATCTGTCAGCGAAATACTTAAGATTGGGTGACACTTCGGCCTCACTCATCTTAACCTCGATAATTGTTTTTAAAGTACCGTCAATCGCAATGGCGAAATCAACCTCTTTTTTATCTTTTGTTCTAATGTAAAATAATTCAGAGCGTACCCCTTTAACGTCAAACAGATACTGAGTGAGCTTAAGCAAACTCAGCGCCACAACATTTTCCAGTTTAATGCCTGCGTCGCCATCAACGTAACCGGTATCATAAAAATACATTTTAGGAGTTTGAAGCAGGCTGCGGGATATGTTCTTATTAAACGGGTGAATTAAGAATACTGTGTAAAGGCTTTCCAGTACTCCGATATATTTCTTAACCGTGTTCGGAGATATCTGAAGATCTCCGGCAATATTATTAAATGACAGAGGCGCGCCGACTCGCCCTCTAAGAAGATCAAGCAGGAGCCTCATTGTTTTTACTTCCTCAATCCTGCTAATATCAAAAATATCTTCCCTCACCAGATCGGTAAAGTATTGATTTCTCCACCTTGAGGCTTCAATTAATGCATCATCTTCCGGGAAATTTAATCCTGATATCATCGGTTCGGGAAATCCGCCAAACTTTATAAGTGACTCAGCGGCTGAATAAGGAGATATTGTTTCGCTGATAATTTCCTTTGGGGAAAGTGGGTTAAGGCGCAGACTAAGATATCTGCCTGAAAGAGAGTCACCGGTTTTACGAAAGGTGTCAAATCTTGCGCTGCCTGTAACCAGAATAGCCTGGTGTTCCGGCCTGGTATCGAATACTCCTTTAATAAAATTCTTCCACCCCCTCATTTTGTGGATTTCATCAAAGATAATTAAGTCCGTGTCTTCAGGCCACAGCATCTTTTTTATGATCCTGTTATCATTAATATTATCATAATTCAGATACACGGGTTTCTTAAAACTGCTCATTATCTGTTTCGACAGATAAGTTTTACCGACCTGGCGCGGACCTGTCAGGAAAACCATTTTTTTCCGGAGGTCCTTCAGTAATTGTGCTTGTAAATAGCGTTCCATAGCGTAAAATTAGCACAATCGTGCAAAAAAGTCAAGACTTTTTTGCAATACCGTGCAAAAAAGTCGAATTCTAATGTGAAGGAGCTATGCCGGGTAAGGAAGTTTGGAATAGGAAGGGCGCCGGAGGGAAGCTTATCATCCGGCGCACTATGTTTTCAACGGGCTATTTTATTACCAATACCTTATGTACGGTTCGCTTATCGTTTATGGTGAATGAGCAGTAGTAAACTCCGGAGGCCAATTTAAGCTTTGAAGCGTCAATCACTATGCTGTGAGCCCCCGCCGGTTTTTGTTCATTTGTAAATTCGGCAACAAATTTACCGCTATTGTCATAAAGCGATACAATAACCATCGAAGGAATCGGCAAATGGATTTCAAAAGTTGATGATTCTCTTACCGGATTAGGATAATTGTTTTTTATGGCATAACTCTGAGCAGCCTTTTCCGATTTTTCAATACCTGTTACGGAAGGCAGTTGATACATAAACATCGAACGGCCGTGTGTACCGGCAAATAATTTCCGTGAAGGCTGATGAAAGTTCAGATCGAACACCGGTGAGTTAGGCAGCACCCCCAGCGACGACCAGGATGAGCCAAGATCCTCAGTGTAAAACACACCCGCGTCTGTTCCCACATACAAAGTTGAATCATAATCATAATCAATGATGAGGGAATTCACCGGAATGTCAGGCATATTTCCGGTTATGTTTTGCCAGGAAGAGCCATTGTCGGTCGTGCGGAAAACGTGCGCGTTTGGTTCGTCAAGATTATAACCACTCAGTGTAACATAAGCAACCGCGGGATTTGAAGTATCACATACAACATCAGTCATATAACGGCGGGGAAGATTTCCGGTTATGTCAGTCCAGGAAGAGCCGTCGTTAGTTGAAACAGACATCTTTGCGTCATCGGTAGCAACATAGAGAATTCGAGACAGATTGTTTTCCGCGACTCCGGCTGAAATGGCCGTAATAGTGCCAAGCCTGCCGTTTGGCCCCCTTGTCAGGTCGGGACTAATCGGGGACCAAAGATTTCCGCGGTTAGTTGTTTTGTGGAGTTTGTAAGTGCCAAGGTATAATATCGCCGGATTAACAGGATCGAGTATGTAAGGGGTTGACCAGTTTGTGCGGGCGAAGTCAATACCATCTGCTATGAAGTTAAAAGTTTGTCCGCCATCTGTGCTTCTGCTTATCCCGCCGAACTGATACTCTGCATAGATAATATCTGAATTTGTATAATCAACGAGAGTGTGGAACCCATCTCCGCCGTAGAAGAACTGCCAGTCATAAAGCGCTCCGGTTTGCGTACCGACTGTGCCATTATCCTGAGTACCGCCATAAAGCCGCGCCGGGTTGAGGTAGTCAACCGTCGAGGCGTAAAACTGGGTTGCAGGAAGGTCGTATGATTTTGTCCAGGATGAACCATTATTTGCGGATAAAAATACACCGCCGTCATTACCGCAGTACAGGTGCTGCGGATTCGCGGGATCTATCCAGAGCGCGTGCTGGTCCGGGTGCTGCTGATCAAACGAACCGGAATAGGAATTAGAGATGTTCATCCAATTGCTGCCGCCGTCGGAGGAAAAGTGAAAATCAATTTCGCCGACATAAACGTGCAAATGATTAACCGGTGAAACCTCTATGGTTCCGAAGTACCACCCAAAATCATAAAATTCTGATGACAGGTAAGAGCCCGGCATTTCAGTCCAGGTTACTCCTTTGTTAGTTGATCTGTAAAAAGCCATAAAAGAGTTGTTTGAACCATTCGGTGAAGATGCTTTTTTATATAACGCATAAATATAGTTGGGATTGCTTGGCGCCACAGCAATACTTATCCTTCCAATAGTAGCAGCCTGAGCCGGGAGCCCGCCTGAAACCCTGTTCCAGGAAGAGCCACCGTTTGTGGAAAGGAAAATACCTGATGCAATACCGGCTGCTTTTCTGAATGTCGGCCCGCGTAGCCGCTCCCACATAGCAGCGTAGACACGGTTAACGTCCTGCGGGTCCACTGCCACATCAATGGCGCTTGTTGAATCATTAAGGTAGAGGACATTGCTCCAGGTAAGACCGGCATCAGTTGACTTATATATACCGCGGTGCGGAGACTTAGAGTACAATCCTCCTGATGCAGCGACATATAATATATTGGAATTAAGCGGATGTATTTCTATTTCCGCGATGTGCCGTGTCGAATCCAGCCCGATAAGGTTCCAGGTCTCTCCCGCGTCCGTTGATTTTAATAATCCGAATCCCGCGTAGCTGTCTGTACTGATATTAGCTTCACCGGTTCCGCAGTAAAGTATATTGCTGTTATTAGGATCCATTTCAAGCGCGCCGATTGAGAGGGAGGGAAAATCAGGTGTTTTATCCGTCCACGTAATTCCTTTATTCGTGCTCTTAAAAACTCCGCCCGCGGCAAAACCGGCGCAAATAATATTTGTGTTCTGCGGGTTAACGGTCAGGGCAGTTATCCTTCCGCCGACGTTAAAGGGGCCTGCGTCAGTCCAGGCCGCATTATATTTCCTTTCAGCAGCGCGCATAGAAGAAATACGGGTAACTGCTTCATAATATTTATCGTATGGTAAATCGCCTTTATCATTCATTCTTTGTACGGAAAACCATTCCGAGGGGATGAATTTCTTATTCGATTTAAAATTCTTTGGAGTGTAAACCAAAGGAAACAATGCGCTTATAATTAATAACGCGGAGAGAAAGCTGATGATTTTCTTCATAAAATGATTTGTTTTGTAGCCTATTGGGGTTAATGACTTTTAGCGGGAAGGCCGTCATCAAGCAGGTCAATTGCCAGATCAACCGCCTGGTGTGTTCCGGTTATCACCACAGAATCACCCGGCATGATATTTTCACTCCCGGATGGATTTGTAAGAACCACGTCATTGCGAATAAGCGCTATTATAGTGGCCTTTGTCCTGGCTCGCAGATCAAGTTCTTTAATGCTTTTACCGGCAAGGATGTTGGCGGGATTCATATAATAAACCTCCGTAAGTCCCTGTGCGAGGATCTCATCAAGATGAATAAGCTGCGGAGCCTCCTCAGTATCGCGGCGCATCATACTGTATGATTCCCCCCTTAACAGGGCGACCTGCCTCATTATAATATTTATGGGAATATGATATTTGTGCATCACCCTGCTGAATATCTGCAGGGATGTTTCAAACTCTTCAGGGATCACCTCATCCGCTCCGAGGTTTCGGAGTGTTTCTATTTCGCTCAGGTAACGGGTCCGGGCGATAAGATGCGCTTTCGGAAAATCTGATTTGATCAGCCTGGTCGCGGTTTGGGTGGATGCGGGGTCGGATATGGCAAGTACTACGACTCTTGCTTTTTCCATATTCACCGCATGGTGGATCTCTTTCCTGGTTATGTCGCCGTAAATGATACTTTCCCCCTGCGATTTATAATGGAGTACGGAATCAGGATTCATTTCAATTACAATATAGGGTATTCCCGCTTCTTTAAGAGTGCGGGCAAGATTTTTACCGTTCACACCAAATCCGGCTATCACCACGTGCCCGCTGAGTTTTACCTTTCCTACTTCATCAGTCTCAGCTTTTTTATCCTTACGCTTATCAAGAGCGTTGGTAATGCGTATGGTTGCGTAATGAGTAAACTGAGTGAGGAAAGGTGTGAGTATCAGCGTAAAAATTGTGGAGGCGAGAAAAACATTGAAATAAAATCCGGAGATAAGTTCCAGATTTATACCTTCCTGTATAAGCACGAATGAAAACTCTCCGATCTGCGCAAGCGCCACTCCCGAAACAATTCCTATTCTTAAAGGATATTTCATAAGCAATACAATAGCGACAATAATCAGAGATTTAACCGACACAATCCCTAACACGACGGATGTTATAAGAATGCTATGCTCCAGGAGGAAATCAACATTAAGCAGCAACCCGACGGAAACGAAAAAGATGCTATTGAAGACATCCTTGAAGGGAAGGATTTCCGCGGTAATCTCATGGCTGAATTCGGACTCCGAAATTATTACTCCCGCAATAAACGCTCCGATACTGAAAGACAGGCCAAACAGCCCGGTTATGTATCCGACTCCCAGAGCAATCAGAAGTACACCCATTGTGAAAGCTTCACGGCTGCGCAGGCGGGCGATGAGGAGAATAAAACGGGGCATAATGACCTTCGCGGCGATAAGTATGGCGGCTACCGCTCCGAATGAAGCAACTATTCTTCCCGCAACTCCCGCTATGCTGAACTCTTCTCTTGAGGCAAGAATCGGCAGGAGAATAAGCATAGGCACTATGGCCATATCCTGAAAGATCGCGATACCAACGCTTATTTTTCCGTGAGGCGTGTCAAGCTCGTTTTTATCTACCAGCATTTTTAATACTATAACGGTGCTTGAGAGAGAAATAAGCATGCCAAGGAAAATACTTTGGGTGAGAGTTTGCCCGACAAAGTAAAAGACCAGGCCGGAAATAAAAATTGTTAGCGAGACCTGCATTCCTCCGGAAAAGAGAAGCAGGTTTTTCATTTTGATAAGTTTGGAAATTGAGAACTCAATTCCAATGGTAAACATAAGCAGAATGACGCCGATCTCTGCCATTATTTTAATCTCTTCACCGCCTTTAACCAGCCCCAGGGCATAGGGGCCGATTAACACTCCGGTGAAAAGGTACCCGGTAATAGCCGGTAATTTAAACCGGTTGAACAGAAGTAAAACCGGCATTGAAACCAGCAGTATTACAACAAGATCTCTGAGTATTCCGATGTTATGCATTTAGTGTCAATTCCTTAATAGTACTTTGCGGAATATTGTAACATATTTTTCATCCCCGGAAAAGAAAATTATAGAATTTAGCCGGGTGAGTTACCACATAAATATGCGGGCATATTATTTTATCCCTCCCTGTTGATGATTATGAAAACCTTATGAAATTTCCGGTCAGGCCGCAGACCTGGTGGTAATATTCTTTGCTAATCGCCTCTGCGGCTTCTAAACGCTCTTACCACGGGCGCTTGCGTCATTAATCGAAATTGGTATTCCGTCGGTTTTATTTGATGATTTAACAACTTTCTCAATCATAAACCCAAATTTACTTAATAATACTAAAATATTTAAGTATAATTATGGGTTCTTATTCCCCCTTATTATAACTTATTCACTCTTTCTTCAAGAGCATTAAGTTCTTCGGTGATTTCTTTCGGCAGGCGAGCGCCAAAGCGTTCGAAGTACTCGCGTAGGCTTTTTACTTCGTTCAGGCCTTCTTCCTTTGTAAGAGCAAATAATTTTTTCATATCGTCATTTGTAAGGTTTAGTCCGGTAATGTCAACCGCGCCTTCGGCGGGAATGTGCCCAAGCGCGCTTTCCGTATAATTATTCTTTCCGTCAAGCCGTTCAAATATCCATTTAAGAACTCTTATGTTATCTCCGTAACCCGGCCAGATAAATTTCCCGTTCTCGTCTTTGCGGAACCAGTTAACGAAAAAGATTTTAGGTAGTTTCGACTCATCCGCTTTCTTGCCGGTTTCGAGCCAATGTTTCATATAATCGGCCATATTGTATCCGCAGAAGGGGAGCATCGCGAAAGGATCGTGGCGAAGCTGGCCGATCGCGCCAAACGCTGCAGCCGTCATCTCTGAGGCAACACTTGCGCCTAAAAATGTTCCGTGCTGCCAGTTGTGCGCTTCGTAAACAAGAGGAATGAAAGAGGCTCTTCTTCCACCGAAAAGTATAGCTGAGATCGGAACACCTTCGGGATTTTCCCAGGCAGGATCAATAGAGGGGCACTGATTTGCGGGAGCCGTGAATCTGGAATTTGGGTGTGCGGCCGGCCGGTGGAAACCGGGCTTCCAGTCCCGTCTTAACCAATCCATTAAATGTTTCGGTTGTTCGTCGGTCAACCCTTCCCACCATACATCGTGTTCATCCGAGAGGGCAACGTTTGTGAATATTGTATTTTTGGATGCTGCGATCAGCGCGTTCGGATTTGTTTTCATTGATGTGCCCGGGGCAACTCCGAAGAACCCTGCTTCAGGATTGATCGCGTAGAGCCTTCCGTCTTTTCCGAATTTCATCCACGCGATATCATCACCCACAGTTTCAACTTTCCATCCCGGAAGAGTGGGAAGCATCATTGCCAGATTAGTCTTACCACAGGCGCTCGGGAACGCAGCTGCAATATATTTCTTTTCTCCCTCCGGATTTGTAACCCCGACAATAAGCATATGCTCCGCGAGCCAGCCTTCATCTCGCGCCATTACTGAGGCAATGCGTAACGCGAAACACTTCTTACCCAGCAGCGCGTTGCCGCCATACCCGCTTCCGTATGACCAGATAGCTCTTTCTTCGGGGAAGTGAACTATGTATTTGGTTTTACTGCAGGGCCAGGCAACGTCCTGCTGTCCGTCTTCGAGAGGGGAACCCACAGTGTGAAGGCACGGAACGAAATCGCCGGTTTCACCGAGGGAATCAAGAACCTTTTCGCCTATTCTCGTCATTATCTTCATATTGCAAACCACATAGGGGGAATCGGTGAGTTCAATACCGATTTGTGAGATAGGTGAACCAAGAGGACCCATACTGAAAGGGATGATATACATTGTACGCCCCTTCATACATCCCGTGAAAAGCCCGCGCAGAGTCTCCTTCATTTCTTTCGGATCAAGCCAGTTATTGTTGGGCCCCGCGTCTTCCTGTTTCAGAGAGCAGATATATGTCCTGTCTTCCACACGCGCAACGTCTGTCGGGTCGGTAATCGCAAAATAACTATTAGGATGTTTTTCCGGATTGAGCCTGATGAAGCTTCCCCGCTTCACAAGCTGATTAGCCATATGGTTGAACTCCTCCTCGCTGCCGTCACACCAGTGAATTGTGTCAGGCTGGCAAAGATGCACCATCTCGTCGATCCAGTTAAGTAATTTTGCGTTATTTACCATAATTATCCTTTTAAGTTTGTAACACGGTTAGAAAATGAGCCTCTAAGATAATGAAAAAGGAGAATTTTGTATAACATTTTCAGCCGAATTCAGATACGAAACGGCTACTAAAACCACGGAAATAGTTTACTTTCTTTCCCAGCAAAGCCGCATTATTTCTGTATAATGATAAACTTTTACTCCCGGGTTCCTCTCTTTTGATACTGTTAACATTGCTTTTGCCACATTTTCACCTGAGACCGGTTTATAAACGGAGGGTATAAGGAAGGAAAAGAGTGGCGCGGACAGCTGCGCGAAACTCTCACCGAAACGGGATTCATTTCTCTGTCCGAGAAGAAGTGACGGGCGGAAAATTGAAACAGATGGGATGGCAGCCTTTGCAACCTCATCCTCAACCTCCCCTTTCAGATTTAAGTAAAAGTTATTGCTTTTGCTGTTTGCCCCGACGGAAGAGACAAGGACGAAATTGTTAGTCCCCGCATCGGCACTTAGACGTGCTGCGTTCACGGGAATATCATAATCTACCTTGCGGTATGCTTCTTTATCTCCTTTCACTTTTGACTGAGTTGTACCCACCGCCACAAAAACCGACTCACTTCCGGCGATTGCCTTTTCAAAAGCTTCCGGGTCAGAAAAATCAATAACATATACTTTTATTTTCTGTGCGGATAAATTCAGCGGGCGCCTGCTTATGATGTTCACCGCACTAAAGTGCTCATCATCAGAAAGTAATCTGACCAGGTGAGAGCCGATAAGTCCTGTTGCGCCTATTACTGTTGCAGTCTTGTGATTCATCTAATATTGCTGTTGTTGCTGAAAAATTTTCAATTAATTGCGGTAATATTCGGGATTTTTCCCGGGTATACAATAGCAGTAAATTTAATTATTTACGCTTGCGAGCCGGTATAATCCTGCGAAGTGATGGCGCCTTGATACTCACGAAAACTTGCGGGATACTTAGCGACTGTAGACTCATCTGTTATAAATTACCTACACTTATATGTTAATAAGAATTTTATTTGATGTCAGCAGAATCTTTGGTAATTTTACCATAATAAAAATTACTGCATTATAAGCCGGGCAGATACCCATAGTATGCATCGCGCGTATTAAAGCTGATATAACTGAAGCCTGACATTGAAGTCAGGCAACCATTTTTAGGTATTAAGGCAAGCAAATATGTTTCGCAAAATTTTACCAATTCTTGTTTTCGCGTCAATCATTTATCCCCAGCAACCCTGGCTCCCCCTCTCAACTAATATCCCCGGCAATCTTTATTCTGTACATTTTAATAATTCAAACACAGGATGGACGGCCGGAGATTATGGAGTGATTTCAAAAACTACTGACGGTGGTATTTCCTGGGATTATCAGTATCCGGTTGTAAAGGAGGAAATAACTGCAATTGTTCCCCACCAATATGTAAATGCGACTATGTTTGCCGGGGGTAAACAAGGGATGCTCTTTCGGTCAACCAATTCTGGGGAGTTATGGACTGATCTGGAATTTAAGGATTCAAGGACTGTGAGGGGTATTCATTTCATAAGCAGTACAACCGGATTTATTTACGGTGACTCTGCACTGCTCAAAAAGACGACGAATGGAGGACTGAACTGGAGCAATGTACAATCAGGAATAAGTACCATTGATGTTTATGGCATTGCGTCTACGAATGAGGGAATCCTCATTGCTGTCGGGAGAAACGGATATATTCTGCGCAGCACGAACCAGGGTGTAAGTTGGTCATTAGTGAATTCTGGAGTCAGCGGAAACCTTTATGGCGTGCTGTATAATCACCACAACACTAATCTTTGGATTTGCGGTGAGGGGGGAGTAATATTGCGATCCACCAATCAGGGGCTGAACTGGATACCCCAGTCAACCGGAGTTCAGAGTGCGTTGAGGGCTGTTGTTTTTAATTCTTCCTCGCAAGGCTGGACGGTTGGTGATAACAGCAGCATTCTAAATACAACCGACGGCGGAACGACCTGGAGTCAGATAAATGTTCCTGTTCAGAGCAATTTCTCCTCAATAGGCATTACCGGGACGGTGATTTTGGTTTGCGGTGACGGGGGCGCACTGTTGTACTCGAATAATTCCGGATCTTCCTGGGTAGTGGAACGCACAAATGAACTGCATAAGCACAACATCATTTCCATACACGGCTACACCGGGAAAATTTTTGTCGGCGGAAATTATGGTCATTTCTACACAAAGGGGCTTGCTGCCCCTCAATACGATAACTGGAAAAAACAACCCCTTTTTATCAATGTAGCATTTAATATGGTGAAGACCCTGAACGATACAATCGGAATAGCGGTAGGGTATAGCGGCAGCGGCTCGGCAATCCGGGGGCTAATAGCTAAAACCACCAATGGAGGCCTGCAATGGGATACAATTCCCTCTCCCACACCTTTGCGGATATTTTCAGTTGAAATGCGTGATGCAAATAATTATTGGATTACCGCGTCAAATTCAACAGGAGATGGAGTGAATAAATTATATTTTACCACAAACGGCGGCTCAGCGTGGACGGAGAAACCGTTTCCCATTCCTGCCGGCGTGTATATCAGAAAGATACATTTTACAAGTCAGCAGAAAGCGTATTGTTCAACGACCGGAGATAAGATTTTATTTACAACAAACGGGGGCGGATCGTGGGGTTACCGGACTGCGCCTGTACCTTTTGCGGCAGTTGACTTTGTTGACGATTGGGAAATTCGCGCAATTGCGGTAAAAAATGCAAACAGTAATCCCATACACTATCTGTCAGCAGACGGTGGAACCACCTGGAATTCAAGTTTTTATAGCACATCAGGTAAATATATGACCGGCATTAAGTATGTGCGATACAACCATACAGTTTTAATCGGTGAGGGAGGTGCGGTTGAAGTGTTTTATCCCGTTTCGGGGTTAAGCTCTATGAATCTTAAACTTTACCCATATCATAACTTGTATGATTTGTGTTTTCCTGATTCATCAATTGGTTATATCGTTGGGGGAAATGGAGTTATTTATAAAACGTATGCGGCGGGGCTTCCGGTTGAGTTCAAGTCATTCACCGCAGAGTATACAGCCGGAAAAGTGGTCTTAAAATGGAGTACGGCAACGGAGCTTAACAACAGGGGTTTCGAGGTGCAGCGTAAATTAGCGGAGTCAGGGATTGAAGTGGGTAACTCCTGGGCGACCGTAGCCTTTCTTCGCGGTGCCGGAACATCAACTGAACCGCATAATTATGAGTATGCCGATGAACCCGCGACTGGCTATAAATATGCATATCGTATCAAGCAGACTGATTATGACGGCAAATTCTCATACAGCGATCTGGTTGAAGTTTATATCCCCACAGTCAACAGCGTGGAACTGGAACCAAACTTTCCCAATCCATTCACCGGGAACACAACAATAACTTATTCTCTCCCTCACTCGGGTTATTACAGGGCTTCTGTTCTGAATGTAAATGGCGAGGAAATATATGTGTTCTCTGACGGAATAATGGAATCAGGGCAGTATAAGGTTATGTGGGATGCTTCGGGAGTTAGCAGCGGTGTTTATTATTTTATTGTAAGAGGCTCGGGTTACAAAGCGGGAATAAAAATGCTGCTGTTGAGGTGATAGCGCTTCTCGTTTGGATTGTTATTAGTATATCTGCGATCATCCGTTGCATCTGAGTGAGCTGTGGTCCATTGCTGCAAATTAAACAGGCTATATTGCTTGGGTCTTCAAAGTAATTTGTTTCCGCTTGTTAATTCTGCAAAAGGAGAAGACGCCTGTTTTCGGGAAGAAGAATGTATGTGACGTATGACCATCCGGCACCCCTGATAAACGAAATTTTTTTTATTTTTTTCTTGACATTAACGCGGAATTTTAGTATTTCTGTAATAAATATTTCACATTTCTTAACCTTGTAACATAAATTACAGATTTTATGCAAGACCGGCGCCTGATAGATATTTTCCTTGAACTTACCGCTATAGATGCGCTCTCACAGAACGAAAAACCCGTAGCAGATTACATTAAAAAATTCCTCGCAAACCTTGGGATTACCGCAGTTGAAGATACAACAACAGAATTAACCGGAAGCAACACCGGCAATCTTATATGCAAAGTTGGAACGGGAGGCGACTTCGCGCTCCTTTCTCATATGGATACAGCGCGACCCACGAAAAATCTCATAGCGATTGTTTCTGAAGACCGCATTACCTCTTCCGGTGACACCATACTCGGAGGGGACGACCGCGCCGGCATTTCAGTCATACTCTACGCGGTTGAAAAGGCTGTAAGGGAAAATGCCGCGCTCAAGGATTTCACTATCGGCTTTACAGTCTGTGAGGAAACTACAATGCTTGGTTCGCGGACGATTATGCTGCCGGAACAGATCAGGGGAGGAATTATTTTTGATTCGCAGTACCGCCCCGGCAAATTTATTTACGCCGCTTGCGGCGCGATGTATTTCAAGGTTAAAATTATCGGGAAGGCATCCCACGCGGGTATCTTTCCTGAGAAAGGAATTAACTCCATTGCGGTTGCATCTGCAATTATCGCGAATATAAGCCAGGGAAGAATCGACGAAGAGACCACAGTTAATATCGGAACCATCCAGGGTGGCGAAGCCACGAACGTTGTCAGCCCCGTTACCGTATTTGAAGGGGAGGTGAGGTCGTTTGATAAAGACAAAGTTGAAAAAGTGATGGGCGATATCCGCACTACTATCATAAAACTTAGCGAACATATGAAGGCGCAGTATATTATAGATGACAGGTGGGATTTTGAGCCGTTTGTGCTCCCCGAGGTTTCCCCTACATACAAGCGGATATACAGCGCCATAGCAGAAACCGGGCTTGAGGTACAGCCGGTCAGGTCGCTTGGCGGCAGTGACGCGAATTCGCTGAATGCACGCGGAATAGAATCCGTAAACATTGGTATAGGCGCCCAGAATCCTCACGGTGATGATGAGTTTATTCTTATCGAAGATCTGTACAAAGCCGCTGAAATAGCATCGAAACTTATCAGGAAATAGTAAAATGAATATTTATGCAAGATTACTTACAGTTCTTTTTTTATTTGTTTTTTCTTCGGGTGTTTTTGCAGAGGGGCACCTCGTTATCATCGGAGGCGGGGAGAAACTCGCGGAAATCAAGAAGAAGATAGTTGAACTCGGCGGAGGCGATAAGGCACGTGTTGTTATCTTTCCTAACGCTTCCAGTTATCCTTTTGAATCTGGCGATCGTCATCGTCAGCAGTTTGAACTTTTCGGTCCCGCTTCTGTGGATGTTATTTATGTTACCGGCGATACACTTAACCGCAAAGATATTGTTGATCTGGTTAAGAACGCGACAGTTGTTTTCTTCGGCGGCGGCGACCAGGTAAAACTTACTAAAGAACTCAATGGCACAAAAGCCTATGAGGCGGTCTGGAATGTGTATAAGCGAGGAGGCGTAGTATCAGGGACTAGTGCCGGTGCGGCGGTGATGAGTAAAGTAATGATCACCGGCGACGAACTTATTAATAAAGACAGCACAAGGATTTTCTGGCAGATACTGAAAGGAAACGTTGAAACGAAAGAAGGGTTCGGTTTCCTGCCGGAAATAATCATTGACCAGCATTTTGTTGTACGTAAGAGGCATAACAGGCTGATCTCCTTAATGCTCGAGTCGAAAGTTAAAACCGGCATAGCAATTGATGAATCAACCGCGCTGATTGTGGCGCCCGGAAGAAAATATGAAGTCCTTGGTGAGAGCCTTATCCTTGTATATGACGCGAGGAACGTGAAAAATATTTCAACAGACAAAAACGGAAACCTTTCCGGTCAGGGAATGAAACTCGATATTTATAAATCGGGTGACAAGTTCAGGTTATCAAAATGACAGAAGCCAAAAAGAAATTTCAGCTCCACACCCTTGTTCTGATTTATCTTGTCGTGATTATGGCGGCGGTGCTTACCTGGGTTGTACCCGGCGGTGAATATGAGCGCATCGTAAAGAACGGAAGGACATTGGTTGATCCGGCTTCCTTCAAGTATGTGGAAAGCCATCCCCAGGGTTTGGATAAAGTCCTTATTGCTCCGATCAAAGGATTTGCAAAAGCAGCGGAGATAATCATATTTGTACTGCTGATTGGCGGAACATTCTATATACTGGAAAAGACCGGTGCTCTGACTAACTCCATAAAATACCTCGCCATAAAGTTTTCTTCTCATCCACACCTTCAGAAATTTTTTATACCTGTCACAATGCTAATTTTTTCGGCGGCAGGTTCGATATTCGGTATGTGTGAAGAGACAATGCCGTTCGTGCTTATATTTATTCCGCTTGCCATATCGCTCGGATATGATTCGTTAGTCGGAACCGCGATACCGTTCCTCGGCGCAGCGGCAGGATTCGCGGGTTCAACATTAAATCCGTTTACCGTCGGGATCGCTCAGAGTATAGCGGAGCTGCCGCTGTATTCCGGGCTTGAATATCGCATCGTTGTGTGGGTTATAAGCACCATTTCAATGATCGCTTTTGTGATGATCTATGCGGCGCGTATAAAAAAGGATCCGAAGAAAAGCCCCGTTTATGAGATTGATCTTGCCAGGAGCAACCGCATAGAAATTCATAATCACGATGAGGCAATTCTCACTCGAAGGCATAAGATAATAATTACAGTTTTTGTCGGCGGAATAATTTTCCTTGTTTATGGAATTTTAAGCCTGGGCTGGTTTATTAATGAGATCGCCGGCTTCTTCCTTGGCATAGGAATAGTTACCGGCTATATTGGCGGGCTTAAATCATATGACATAGCCGAGGGATTCAAGAATGGCGCCAAAGATATGATGGGGGTGGCGCTGATCATTGCCTGTGCAAAGGCGCTTCTCGTAGTCGCGCAGGATGGTAAAATCCTTGATTCGATGCTTTATAATTTTGCCGGGGTAATATCAGGGCTTCATCCTGTAATCGGTTCGCAGGCAATGTTTGTTGTTCAGGGGACAATTAATTTCTTCGTCCACTCCGGTTCAGGGCAGGCGGCTTTAACAATGCCTATTATGGCGCCGCTGGCTGATGTGACGGGGATTTCCAGGCAGACTGCCGTGCTTGCTTTTCAGTTCGGAGAGGGATGGATCAATCCGATACTTCCAACCTCAGGAGTTACGATGGGAGTGCTCGGGCTCGCGGGTATTCAGTGGAGTACCTGGGCAAGATGGATGCTGTGGGCGCAAATTTACTTTTTTATATTAGCGTTACTTTTATTAATTCCGCCATATTTTATCAATTATCATTAATTAATTATCTAAAGGAGTACAAAGCAATGTACAAAACCGTTACAAGATTCTTTATGCTGTTCTTCGCGCTTTCCATAATTGTTCCCGCGCAGGCAATTTTTAATACCGGACAGATAGGCATAACGCTAAACAACTATGGCCGTGTCCGCGTCGGAGCCCCCGGTGATGTCGACCGTCAGATTGACCGTTCTTCACTCCTCGTCGTTAAGAGCCAGACGGAAACCTTCGATTATAAACAGGATGCTGAAAACGAAGTTCCTGAATCAGTTATATCCCCTTCAACCTGGGGAGATCACCAGATTAATGTAAAGATTAACAACACTTATTCAAACCTTCCTCCTGCCGTAACTGCTAACATAGACGTCTTTGGATGGAATTCGAAAAACTTTGCAATTGCAAGGTTTGCTGTTATCAGTAACGAAACCGCCTCCTTCAGCGCCATTCTTGGTATGGAAGTTATCCCGCAGTTAGGGGGCGCTTACGGGCTCGAGATACTGAGATATGATAATGTAACCAAAACAGTTTATACCCATCGTGATACTCACTACGTCGGATATAAGATACTGAATGCTAATTATAACAGCGTTTCCCTTATAGATTGGTATACTGGTTACGAAGTGGATACCTCCTATTTCAACTGGCTTACCCTTACCCGCGTAGATACATTCCTCCAAACCGGCGGAGACGGCGGTGTAGCTTTATTTTCTCAGCATAAAAAATCCCTTAATACAGGCGATACAGCTTATATGTACGTAGGAATTTCTTACGGAACAACAAAGCAAACTATGGATCTCGGGATAACGGAAGCACAGGCAAAGTATAACGAGCGCTTCCCGACTTCAATTAAGGATGTTGTTTTTAATCCTTCTGACTTTGAATTATTGCAGAATTACCCGAACCCCTTCAATCCATCAACGGTGATAGCATATAATCAGCCTAAAGAAGCTTTTGTTGAACTGAAGGTTTATGACTTGCTGGGCAACGAAATAGTGACATTATTCAAAGGTGTTAACAATGCCGGAGTTCACAGCTATAATTTTGACGCGTCTAATCTTTCAAACGGAACATATTTCTATACGCTCCGTTCCGAAGGTGTGAACATGACACGAAAAATGACCATACTCAAATAGTATAATTTACTAAACAGGAGTCCCCCGGCATCCCTTTTGGGATGCCGGGACTGTTGATTAAGGATGGTTAGTTACAGGCACCTTAAGGAAGTAATACAGGCAAGCTATCCGGATCTGACGAAAAATCACAAACGGATAGCGGATTACTTTCTTGCTAATATGGAGAAGGTCCCTTTCCTCAGCGTTCAGGAACTTTCACTCGAGGTTAAGGCAAGCGTTGCCTCTGTGGTCAGGTTTGCGCAGCAAATCGGGTATTCCGGTTACAGCGAACTTCGTGAAGATGTTTCCAGTATCCTGCAGAACAAGATCAGTAACGGGGATATATTTAATCCTTCCGAAGCCCTGAATCCCAAGACGGATCTTTTTTCCTCGATCGCCGGAATTGAAATTAAGAATATCAATTCAACGCTTCAAAGCCTGGACAGGGCATCTCTGTCGCAAGTGGTTAAATCTATTTTAAAAGCAGATAAAGTCTACACAGCCGGGCTGGGTGTTTCATACTATATGTCGGAAGTTCTGGCTTACCAGTTGAACCAGGTGGCGGTTAATGCTGATAATCTGCGTCACGATTCGATGCTTCTGACAGAACAGATCCCCTTCATCAAAAAAAATGATTTTATCGTCTATTTCTCGTTTCCGCCTTATTCGAAGGAGACGATAGAAGCGGCCGAACTCGCGCACACCCTTGGCTTACGGAGCGCCGCGATAACAAACAAGCCGACCGCGCCAATCACCAGGTTCACGGATCATCAGCTTCTGGTTAGTTCGGAGAATCTTTTGTATACAAACGCGCTTACCGGTATTGCCGTACTGATTAATACGATCGTGACCGAATGCGGCAGGAAAAATAAAGAAAAAGCAAGGGTGATGATAAGCCTCTTAAAAGGGGTGGAGAATAGTTACACAGAGTAAAAATTTTAATTAATATTATCGGATATATATATATATGATCAGGTCCTTATTAATATTACTGATGTTCACCGGATATCTATTTGCCGGAGTTACCGGAAAATTAGCCGGCAAAATCACGGATAAGCAGACCGGCGCGCCGCTGCCGATGGCAAACATTTCAATTGAAGGAACAAAACTCGGCGCCGCCGCTGATGTAAACGGTAATTTCGTGGTGCTTAACATTCCCCCTGGCACCTACCGGGTGCGGGCAAGCTTCCTCGGTTATGAGACCGTTGTAATTGAAAATGTCGGAATCATAGTCGACCGCACAACCCGGCTTGAAATCGAGCTTGCACCCCAATCGGTTGAGATGGGGGAAGTTGTCGTTACCGCCAAGAGCGGTATGATTCAGAAGGATCTGACGAGCAGTATCAGCGTAATCGACCGCGAGAAAATCGAGGCCTTGCCGGTTAGTTCTTTTACCGACCTGCTTTCGTTGCAGGCAGGCGTTGTGGGAAGCGGCTCAAACCTCCACATAAGAGGCGGCAGGTCAAATGAAGTAGCATACCTGATCGACGGGATGTACGTCAGCGATCCGCTGCTCGGCGGACTTGCTACTTCCCTCAACAATGACGCTATACAGGAGATGAGCCTTCTGAGCGGTACCTTCAATGCTGAGTATGGTAACGCGCTTAGCGGCGTGGTTAATATCGTTACACGCGAGGGAGCGGATAAGTTAGGAGGAAAAATCGAGTACAGGACAAGCGAGTTCGGGATAGAGAAGTACAGTAAACTGCACGAGTCGCGCGCGAACATAAGCCTGGAAGGCCCGCTTTATCTTGATGCTATCCGGTTTTTTGTTTCGATGGAACAGGATAAACGCGGAAGTTATCTCCCCTTCGGTTATAACCGCGAGAAATCAGGGTTTCTTAAGCTATCATCATTCGCGCTTCAGGGACTTAAGTTAACTCTTTCGGGCAGGGCAACCGCCGGTGACAGGCAAGGTTATAGCCACTCCTATAAATACATCCCGGATCAGTACCTGAAAAGGAGCACGGACAGCAAGCAGGGAACAATTACTGCCACACACACAGTGGCTCCGAATTTCTTTTATGATTTTCGCGTTTCATACTTTGATCAAAGTTACTATTCTGGACTTAACAAGGACACCTCAGAATATATTCCTATAAATCAGGCAAGTTATTTTGACGATATAGGAAACGGTTTTGAGTTTTATTCCCGTTCTGATCCGCCGGAAATTACAGACAGCAGGACAAGCACAACCGATATTAAATTTGACGCGGTATGGCAGTTTGACAAAACAAATGAAACGAAATTCGGACTTCAGTTTAAAAAACACGATCTGAAGTTATTCTATATATATGATCCTAAAAGAGATTATCCTTACATAAATAATTATTCCGCGAGCCCGTACGAAGCAGCAGGGTATATTCAGGATAAGATAGAACTTCCTTATCTTATTATTAACCTCGGATTACGTTTCGACTATATGGACGCAAACGCAAAATTCAGGCTCAATCCCCTGGATACATTCTCCGTTGGATCCGCGAAAGCAAGGTCTCAGATAAGCCCCCGTGTCGGTATAGCGCATCCGATCTCAGATAAGACAAAACTTCATTTTGCATACGGACATTTCTTTCAGAATCCGGAATATCAGTTCCTGTTTGATAATCAGCAGTACGATCTGAATGTAAGGGAACCGATCTTCGGTCAGCCAAGCCTGGACGCGCAAAGAACGATTGCCTATGAAGTGGGCCTCGCGCACCAGTTCAATGACTTTACGGCGCTCAATATTGTGGCGTATTATAAAGATGTGACGGGCCTTATCGGCACCCGGTATTTCTTCCCCTACTTTGAGGGAAGGTATGTCGGCTACACTCTATACGTTAATGAAGATTACGCGAATATGCGCGGTTTCGAAGTTAACCTGGATATGCGCCCATATAAAAACTTCGCTGGCGGCTTTACATACACCTATTCAGTAGCGAAGGGGAGTGCTTCTTCCGAAACGGAGCAGTACCCGGGGACACAGGAATCCACGCAGCTTTATTATCTCGATTTCGACAAGACACACGTCTTCAATGCTTCGGTTACTTACACTATTCCCGAAGGGGAAAGTATTGAAATGTTCGGCCTGAATTTTTTCGATGATATGGATTTCAGTTTTATTGTAAAGGCCTCTTCCGGGTATCCCTATACACCCGGCGGCAGGGATGTCGGGTTTGTAGTGAGGAATTCACTGCGCCAGCCGGCGACTTACGCGATTGACCTTGTTATAGGAAAGGAATTCAGGATTATGAACCACGCGAGAGTAAGATTATTCGCGGAAGTGCTGAACCTTACCGATCGCAGGAATGTGCTCTATGTTTACCCGGATACAGGAGAACCTGATTTCACTTACGTTGGAGACGCCTCGCCGGAAGGAATGCGTGATCCGTCTAATTACGGGCCGCCCCGCAGCATACGCATCGGCGCCAGTGTGAAATTTTAAGTGATAAGAAAAGCAATTACGGAATACACCATGAAAAAATTAATATTAATACTTTTTGTGATTCTTTCAGTCAGCGGTTTTGCCCAGGAGAGGGAGAAAGACAGAGACTATACTGAAGCGCAGCTTCAGAAGATGCTTGGCTTTGCTGACAGGGCAGGAGGCACTCATAACGGCAGCAACATCGGTTTGTTCTTCGAAAACAGGGGCAAGCTTTATCCGCGGCGCTTATCACAGGGCCCGTCGGGAGAGTTCCCGATCAACAGCGGCAAGCACTATATATACCGTATCAACCCAATGGTTGGCGTACCCGGGAACGTTATCCAGGGAAGATACACCACCAATGAAGAGTGGGAGGCAGTCGGCGGTTATCACAATAATGAGCTGAGCAGGATCGCCCTAAGCAACGAACCGGCAACCTGGCACCCCGTCAATGGCTGGCCATTTAAGGATTCTGAGGGAAAGCCGATTATTAAATCCGATCAGGACAGCTACTGCGCTTATGATGACGCAAAGAATACTGTCAGCCCGCTGGGGATAAAGGTTGGGCAGCGCGGCTATACTTACGGCGTGAAGTTCGCTCAGAATATTATCTTCTATGTTTTTACCATTACGAATACAAGTACTACCACGCACAATAATCTTTATTTTGGCTTGTATAATGATATTGATGTCGGAAATGTAAGCGGTGGTATTGCTGAGTACAACGACGACAAAATCGGTTTTAATAAAGAAAAGAATTTCCTTTACTTCTATGACGCAAAGGGTTTTTCATCGGAATGGCCTGATCAGAAATCAGGTTATTTTGGTATCGCGTTCCTGAAGACACCGAAAGTCGGTGGTGTTGAATTGGGCATAACTGATATGCATTATAATCTTTATAATGATGACCGCGATGTTGATTCAATTCAGTACGGCCTGATGGCAAGCAGCCCGAACCTTTACAATTCAAGCCTTGGGAGTAAATATTTCCATCTTGGCACGAACACTTCGCTTAACTATGATGATACATCAACAATCCCAGCCGGAGGGCTTGACCTGGTGGCTACGATCTCCTCCGGACCATACACTATTGCCCCCGGAGATACACTTGAATTTGTAACGGCAATCATTGCGGGGAATACTCTTACGGAAACAAACGCCACTCTGAATGAAGCATATAAAATACTGCAGTTTGATTTTGAAATCGCCAAACCGCCCCAGACGCCAAGACTCTCAGGTTACGCGGGAGATAAGAAAAATATTCTCTTCTGGGATGATAAGGCTGAAAAATCACTCGACCGATTTACCGGGCTGTATGACTTCGAGGGATACAGGATTTACAGGAGCGTGGATAAAGGTTTATCGTGGACACTGTTAAATGATTTTGATGTTGTTAACCAGTCCGGCCTCGACCGCGGAATCCAGTACAGCTATGTGGATACAGTCGTAACAAACGGATTCGAGTACTGGTACAGTGTAACAGCCTATGACAAGGGCGATTCGCTGATCGAATCACTTGAGAGCCCCATAGGCAAAAACCTGAGTACGCTCAACACCGTTGCACTTATACCTGTTTCTTCTGCAGCCGGCAGAACACCACTCGGCGTTCAGAGCATTGAACACGGTGCCGGCGGGAAATCAAATTATGATTTTTTAGTAATGCCGGTTGATGCTGATTCGATAAAAAACAACTATTATGACATCGGATTCGGGTATACGCTGCGCTATGATAAAGGCAGTTTGCAGACCGCGGTAACTGTTCTTATCAATGATTCGACAAAGACTGAAGGTAAAAACTACGGTATCCAGTTCCTGGCGCCAAATAAATTCAATATAATTGATCTGGCAACCGGTGATTTTATAAAGGAAAACCAGAGCTATGCTTCCGGCGCCACTTATTCCATCAACGCCGGAATGCGTATCAAACTTCAGGATACAACTACTGCCGGCAATCCAGCGTATCTCCCGAAAGCCGGCGACTATATTTCAGTAAACTTCAGTACCCACGCCGTAAGGAACGCAACAGACACGGTTATTTATCCCCGTCCGCTCACTTACGAAAAACCGCAGGCAACATCAGATGGTGTAACATTTACCGTTTCCAAGCCGGAAATTATTAAGAATGTTTCAAAGGTCGGCGGGACTGATAATGTGGTATTCACCTTCACTCTTTCTGACGAGGCTCTTGTGAAATCACTTTTGTACATAGTCCGAGTGACCGGAAAAGGTACTGACGCCGGCGGAGCGCCTTTTGTTTCCGTTTACGTTGATTCTGCAAACGGCATTGATACAAACAGGATACTTAAGCTTGATACTCTCTATAATTTCGGCACTTTCGAGTTTGACGGAATCAGAGGATTGATAGACTTTAAATCTTCTTCAGCGCCCGCGGCAGGGAATGCTTACTCGGTGGAGATAGTAAAACCGCAGATACCTAACCTGAAGGATAGATATAAGATCACTCTTAACAGCGCGCAGGTGCAGCCAAAGATAACAGAGAGCATGCTTAAGAATATAAAAGTCGTTCCTAATCCTTACCTGGTTTCTTCCCTATATGAGCCTGAGTTTGGTGAATTGAGGCGCGAACCGTTGAGGCAGTTGCAGTTTATTAATTTGCCCTCCGATTGCACGATATATATTTTTACTCTGGACGCGGATCTGATAAAAACTCTTTATCACAGTTCCACGGCCGGAACGGCATACTGGGATCTCCGGACCGACGGCGGCAGGGAAATTGCCCCGGGAATGTATATCTACGTCGTGAAGACGAAGGACTCTGAGTACATTAATAAATTTGCCGTAATTAAGTAAGGACGAGGAGTATAACAATGAAAAAGATATTATTATCAATTATATTTGTAAGCACAATAACACTGGCGCAGTACTCCAATCTCGGAACCGCCGGAGCTCAGTTTCTTCAGATCCCCGTCGCGGCTTCGGCTGAAGGGTTGGGCGGAGCGGTTATCGCTTCTGTTGATGACGCTTCATCCGCGTTCTGGAATCCGGCAGGGCTTGCTTCCGTGCAGAACTACGACATCCATTTTTCTTATCTTAACTGGTTTGAACTCTTCGATCTGAACGCGCTGGCGCTTGCATATAATCTCGGCGACGCCGGAGTGCTGGGGGTGAGCCTTATTTCTTTCACAACCGAGAAAATGGAAATAACCACCGAGGAATCGCCAAACGGGACAGGACGGTTCTTTGATTCCGAGGACCTTATGATGGGGCTGACGTACTCGCGCTATTTTACCGACAGATTTAAAGCCGGCATTAGCGTAAAATATATATATCAGCGAATTTGGAATGAAACAGCCGACGGCGTTGTCTTTGATGTCGGAACACAGTACAGGCTTGACTTTAACGCGCTCACCATAGCAATGAGTATGTCAAACTTCGGGCCGGAACTGCAGTTCGACGGGCCGGATCTTGATGTTATTCATCAGAAGGATGAAAATTACCCGGTCAGCAGGCTAACCCCTGCCGGGCTGCGTACTGAGCCTTATTCACTCCCTCTCCACTTCCAGGTAGGTGTGGCGATGGATCTTTATTCTGATGATTATTTCAAAGTCAGGGCAGGCCTTGACGCCACGCATCCAAATGATAATGTGGAGCGGGTCAACTTTGGAACTGAATTTGGTTTCTTTGACAGGCTCTATCTTAGGGGCGGATATAAATTCAATTACGATGATCAGAAGTTCGCGTTCGGCGCGGGAGCTAATTTCCCGTTCGGAGAATCAACGGTCAGGTTTGATTATTCATATTCAATTTATGATATACTCCCTAACGTACAGAGGGTCTCGCTGGGCATCAGGTTCTAAAGAATCATACTTGTCATTTTAACCCCTGCTTCGGAAAACGGGGCAGGGGTTTTTGTTTAGTTGATTTAGATTGTTAATTTTTACTGTCTATTTCAAATGAGTAATGCATAAACCACATAAACGGATTGAAAGAGGGTTGAAAAGCACCCTTTTTGGTATTTTTGTTAATGCTGCATTAGCTCTGGTTAAGGGTGTTACCGGGTATCTGGGTAATTCTTATGCCTTAATTGCTGATGCCATTGAATCTGCTTCCGACGTGTTCAGTTCAACCATAGTATGGGGGGGACTGAAAGTAGCCTCTATTCCCCGTGATCATAACCACCCTTACGGTCACGGTAAAGCGGAACCCCTTGCAGCTATTGTTGTTTCAATAGCTTTGTTCGCCGCGGCATTTTCAATCGCTATTCATAGTGTCGTTGAGATTATTACCCCGCACCATTCTCCTGCTCCGTATACGTTAATTGTTTTAGGCGTTGTTATTGTTGTGAAAGAGATTCTGTTCCGCTATATAATTAAGATAGGGGAAGAAGTGCACAGCACCGCGGTTAAAACCGATGCCTGGCACCACCGCAGTGACGCGATAACTTCCGCCGCGGCTTTCATCGGAATAAGTATCGCGTTAATAGGAGGAGAAAAATACGCAAGCGCTGATGACTATGCGGCTCTCTTTGCGTCCGTTATTATCTTATATAATGCCTTCAAATTATTTAAGCCTGCGCTGGATGAAATTATGGATATTGCTCCCTCACCGGAAATTGAAAAGTCCGTAAGGGCGATTGCCGGCGCAGTGGAGGGAGTAATAGAACTGGATAAATGTTTTGTCCGAAAAATGGGGTTGGAATATTATGTTGACCTTCACGTTGTGGTTAATGGTGATGTCTCCGTAAGGGAAGGACACGAGATCGGGCATAAAGTGAAAGACTCCATCTGCAGTTCGAACTCCAAAATTGTTGATGTTCTGGTCCACATCGAACCGCACACTTTTGATAATGGATAGCGGATAACCGATATTTCTCCGATTAATTCTTACAGAACTGCATTAATGCCCCACTGTCCCTCTACTACCCCCTAAAAAGCAGTTTCCGCTCTCCAAAACCATCAATTCAACCAACTCCTCACGGACTCTTCCCCCTTACCTTTATCCTCGTCCCCGACCTTGCCCCGGACCCTGATACTGACACTGTTTTGAGTGCAAAACTTTGTCCCCTCCCCCAAATTGATTTTTCCTTAAAAATTGAGCGAAATTTCTTAAATTTAATGTTTTGAAATTAAGGTATCAGGAGTACCCAATGTCCTTCCGGGACCAGCAAAAGCTTATTGACGAGCTAAAATCATTTGAAAGAGTAATGACGCCCCAGGATAAAGATGAGTACAAAATGTTTATCAAGCGTCAAAAGGATGATGAGGATTTCGACACGGTTTCAATGGCTAAACTGAAAGCCCTCCACTCCAGGTATTACAAAACAAAAAATAAAAGCGATTTTGACAAATTCTTTAAACCAAAAACAGAAAATCAATAGAAGGTTTTTACGAGGAGAATATGAATTATAAATTATTCCACAGGGTAACTGCCGGGGTTGTGTTCTTTATTTCAACCCTTGTGTTTATCTTTACTGTTCAGCCGAGCGTATCATTCTGGGATTGCGGTGAGTTTATCGCGGCTTCCTACTATCTGCAGGTACCGCACCCCCCGGGAGCCCCGTTCTTTCTTCTTATAGGCAAACTTTTTTCTTTCATCCCCTTCGGTGAGAACATTGCGTATCGTGTAAATATGCTTTCCGTATTCTCCAGCTCCCTTTCGGTTCTTTTCCTTTACCTGATCGCGGTTAAGCTTTTTGAAAACTACCGCGGAAGGGAACCAAAGAATATTTTAGACGGGATTGGCACTTATATTGCCGCCGCTATCGGCGCTCTTTCATTCTCATTCAGCGACACCTTTTGGTTCAGCGCTGTAGAAGCTGAAGTTTATGCCGCGTCCACGTTCCTGTTCGCTCTTATCACTTATCTTATGATGCTCTGGAATGAAAAAGCTGATGAAAAGGATAATGAAAAATATATCCTTATGATCGGGTACCTGATAGGGCTTTCAACCGGTGTGCACCTTATGAGCGTGCTGGCAATTATCTCTGTTGTGATGGTGATTCTCTTCAGGAAATACCTTGATGATGAAGAGGCTCTGAAGAAATCTATTTATATTTTCCTCGGCCACGCGGCTGTTATACTTGTTATAGCTTTCGCGATGTGGGGCGGACAAACATCAGGCAGCGCTCCTTCACCGGAGGAGTATGACGCTTTTGACGGTAAGTTTAAAATGATCGCTGCCGGAATAAGCGTGGTTGTCCTGCTTGCTTTCCGCAAACAACTCCTTACACGTAACTCTGTTTATATGGGATTTATAATCGGCGGTCTCGCGCTGTTTGTCACATACCCCGGTATTGTTAAGTACTTACCAAACCTTCTTAAGTCAGTTAGCGGCGATAACACAACTACAGCTCTTCTTATTCTCGCTGTTATTCTTGGCGGTATTTCTTATGCTGTTTACTGGACTATCCAGAATAAAAAGAACACGCTTCACGTTGTCTTTATGTCCCTTATCTTCATTTTCCTTGGCTTCTCCACATACGCCCTAGTAATTATCAGGGCGAACCAGGATCCGCCAATGAATGAAAATGAACCCAAAACAATTTCCGAACTTGTTTCGTACCTCAACCGCGAACAGTACGGCGATTTCCCCACTTTTAAGAGAAGATTCTCCAGCGAATCGCATCAGACTATTGTATATACAGGATACTCAAGTGATCTTGATTTCTGGTGGCGCTACCAGATGAACCATATGATGACCCGTTACCTGCTCTGGAATTACGCGGGACGTGAATCGTGGGATCAGGATGCCGGCGTTAATATATGGCCGCTTAATGCAGTCGGAAATGTCTTTGGTAAACTTCTTGGTGTTCGCTTCGACGGAACACCGCACGACTCGCTATATGGTATACCACTTCTTCTCGGCCTGCTCGGCATCTATTTCCACTTCAGGCGGGACTGGAAAATGGCGTTTGTTTTTATGGTGCTGTTTATCTTTATGGGTTATCTCACTGCGTTTTATCAGAACCAGCAGCAGCCCCAGCCGCGCGAAAGGGATTATTTCTACGTGGGCGCTTTCTTTGTCTTCTCGATCTGGATAGCGTTCGGCGTTAAAGGGTTGCTTGAAACCGCTGCCGAGAAAATTAAGAATGCAGGTCAGTATAAAATAGCATTCTCGCTAATACTTCTTCTTGGCATAGTTTTTGTGCCGGTACGTATGGCTTATGCCAACTACCACAAACACGACAGATCGAGCAACTGGGTTCCGTGGGATTATTCTTACAACCTCCTGCAAAGCTGCGCGCCGAATGCCATACTATTTACAAACGGCGATAATGATACATTCCCCCTCTGGTACTTACAGGATGTTGAGGGAGTGCGAAGGGATGTCAGGGTGGCTAACCTTAGCCTCTTAAATACACCGTGGTATATTAAACAGCTGAAAAACCTAGAACCGTACGGCGCGATGAAAGTAAAAATGCGCCTCTCGGACGCGCAGATAAACGATATCCGTCCTGTGCAATTCCAGGAAACGGATATAACGCTTCCGGTTTCTGCTGAGGCAAGGAATAAATTTAATATCGCTGACTCAACGCTGACAAGCATTACATTCAAAATGCCGGCTTCCGTCCAGTTTGGCAACATCAGCGCTATCCGTGTTCAGGATATACTTGTACGTGAAATCATCGAATCAAATCTCTGGGACCGCCCGGTATATTTTGCCGTTACCTGCAGTGAAGACAGCAAGATCGGTATCGGCGAGTACCTCCGGATGGAAGGTATGGCGCTTCGCGTTGTGCCTAACCGCAGACAGCAGGGTGTTGAGTTGATTGAAGAAGACGTGCTTCGCAAACAGGTCTACAATGAGAACCCGGGATACAGTAAAGATTATATGCCCGGATTTAAATTCCGCGGTTTGAATGATCCGAATATCTTCTTTGATGAAAACCATCAGAGGCTATCACAGAATTATCGTAACGCGTTTATCAGGCTCGCGCTGTATTATATCGGCAAGGGGAATAACGAAGAAGCGATGAAGGCTCTGGATGAAATGGAAAAGAAGATCCCAAGAGCAATTATGAAGATTGATTACAGACTGCTCTTTGACGTGGGGCAGTTGTATAAGTCGGCAGGCGGCGAAAAGCAATACGCTTCAATAGCCGAAGAAGTCATAAAAGCCGCCGAGAGGCAGCTGGAACTGAATCCTGATGACGTACAGTCATTCTATAATCCGTACAGGCTGCTGCTCGAGACTTACGAAAACACAGCGAAGTATGATAAGGCGGTCAGACTCCTCGAAAGGCTTCAGCTGAAGTATCCAAACGATCCTTCGTTAAAAGCCAAAATCGACGAGTATAAGGTAAAAATGGGAGCCGGGGTTCCCGCTGATACCGCGAAATAATTAAATAGAGGTTATTTGGAGGTTAGTCCCCCGTGGGATTAACCTCTTTTTATTTTTATGCCGGCAGATAAAAAATTCAAAATCGTAGTCTTCGCGCTTTCCGGGATCGGTGATGCCCTGATGTTTACTCCTGCTCTTAAGGTGCTGCGTGATAATCTCCCTTCCGCTCAAATTGATATAATCACAATGTACGGAGGCTCGGAAGAAATAGTGAAAAGTACCGGTTTAGCTGATAAGGTTATCCGTTTTGACTTCCTTAATGCGGGCGCGGTCAAATCACTGATGTTTATGGCGTCACTTTTAGGGCGATATACTCACTCAATAAATGTTTACCCTTCCAACCGTAAAGAGTATAATATTATCAGTTTCCTTACCGGCGCTAAGCACAGGGGGGCAGTGGAATATATCCGCGCTAATAAATCTAATCTTGGATTTCTGAATACTATTACTATTGAGGAAAGCGATACGCGGCATAATGTTGAAACCAATATTGCACTGGTAAAAAAAATGTTTGACATTGGCACTGCCGTGATGCCGGACCTGATTTTCAAACCATCCGCGGGGGATGCGGAATGGGCTGAAAACTATTATAGAGATAATATTTCACCCGGTGATAACACGCTTGTGGTGGGTATGCACCCGGGCTGTTCCACACTTAAGAATCATATTATGAGAAGATGGGAACCGGAAAAGTTTGCGCTGCTGGCTGAACAGCTCGTTAAAAAGTATAAGGCCCGCGTCTTGCTCTTTGGCGGCCCTGAAGAGGATGAATTGAAAGCGCAGATTAAAGGGATGGCCAGCTCGACGGAAATAAAAATCGTTAGCTCCCCTTCGCTGTCAGCATCCGCGGCGCTGATCGCAAAGTGCAGTTTCTTCGTAACCAACGACTCAAGTCTGATGCACGTCGCCTCCGCGATGAAGGTGAGAACTCTCGCGATAATCGGCCCGACTAATACAAACTATATTTACCCCTGGAATACGGAACACATTATAGCCTCGCTCAATCTGGAGTGTGCCCCCTGTTTCTTCTACTCGCCTAAACCCCTCTCCTGCAGCCGGGAAGATGTTCAGTATAAATGTATAAGAGAACTTACTCCCGGATTGGTTGAAAATAAACTTGAAAAGTGGCTAAGGTAATCCCGCGGTTTGGTCAGAAATATTTAATTTCCTAATTTTCTTGCCGGAATAAAACATTATCCGGAACTAAGTTCCATAGTTTATCTTACAAGGATTTTATATGCAAAAGTTAGCAGGACTTCTTATCATTTTGCTTATATCACTTTCACTCACCGGCTGCGTATCAATGCGCAGTGATGTTGAAGGATTATATAAAGAACAGTACGCGTATGTTAAAAAGAAACCGGTAAAAGTGTTTTTCGATTTTTACCACTACAAAAAAGATGTCGGACTGGATGTTATTCCCAAACTTCTTTACAGGGCAGCCATTCCCGACTATGATGACATATTTAAGGAAGCTTTCAAGAACCTCACAAACATTTCGGAATTCGAGACATTTACCAACAGGTCCGATGACATCTCAGATAGAGCAAGGCTCCAGAAGAGAGATTCGGCGGTTCTTCGCGCGGATTATACGGTTAAAGTTGAGATTCAGAGAACAAAATCATTCATTACACACTTTTTAGCCGGGATGGTCAGTACCGTATCCGCGACACTGATTCCTATGCCGTATTCGTGGGATTACACTGTCAATGTGAGCGTCATAAATAAAGAACGCGACGTAGCAGCAAAGTACAACCGTCAGGCAAGCGTGACAACCTGGTACCAGGTATTACTTGTTCCCATCTACCCTTTTGCGACGGAAGACATGAAAAATGAAGAGATATATATTGAAATGCTCTCTGACATTTTTCGCCAGATGGATCACGAAGGAGTGCTGAAATAATTTGCGGGGCGGATGTTTAATCCGCCCCACAGTATCAATTATTTATTGTCCGGTCGTTAATTATAAATTGTAAATGGCCGGTGCTGGAACATTAACTTTAAAGTGCGCTCTTGTGTATAAAATACCCGAGCATTTTAAGTTTTACGTAGTCTTCGTGATAAAAGTAGTAACCTTTGTCGCCGGTGTTGAATGAACCCGCGCCTGAATCTTTGATAAGGAACCAGTCTTTACCGTCTTTTGTCAGATAACCGATGCAGTGTATCCCGTGATCATCGCCGGAGGTTTTATTCTCAAAGCGGAACTGCCTTGAATCTTCATTAATATAATCAGCGGGAATATCAAAAGAAGGAACCATCGCCGCTTTAACGTATGAATCCATCCCGGGCTCCGATACATCGCCGAATAATACTGCCGTATAACCATTGCGAACAGCCTTTTTAAGTTTAGCCATATATTCATCTAGCGCTACGTTATTGTATTCCTTGCTGTGCCACCAGTTATCCGGCACTCTGTATTCAACCATTGTGCCGTATGGTTCGTGAGTGAATGAAACAAGCGCAACATAATCATCGAGATTAAGATTCACCTCTTTGGCAAGAAAATCTTTCGGTGTGTAAGTTTTTCCGTTATATGTAAAAGTTTCCGGGGGAGCCTGGATGTATGTATTCATAATTGCTTTGATAGTTGCAACTGCTTCGGTTTCATTCCACGCGTTCCGTTCCTTAACCGACTGCAGGTAAGAAGTCATTTCGTCAAACATTATGCTGTGGTCGTGTGACTTTTGTCCCGGCAGTAAACCAGAATAGGCCTCAAGCGGAACTATACCGTAGTTCTTCCACGCCCTTATTACTGCGTTCGCCTGAGAACCCTCTCCGAAATGCGTTGTTCCTCTCGATCTGATAAATCCTTTTGTCTTTTCAATATATTCCCAGTAGGCGGTATGGATCTCCGATAGCTTTATCTTTTTACCGTGAATACGGAATATCTCCGATTCGAGCATTGAAGTGGTTGAAAAAGACCAGCAGGTTCCGGTCATTCCCTGGTTCACGGGGTCATTATGCCAGAAATTCTTAAAATCGTTTTTTGACTTTGGGATATCAATCCCCTCATAATCCATCTTGAAACGTTTCTTTTTCTCCACCGGTTTTTGGTTGAATTCGGCTATGTTTTCCCGTATAACATCGAAGTAACCGGTCTGAGGATCAGCATATACAGCTTTGTTTTTTACCTGCGGGATAAGTGTGGCGGAGAAGAATGCGAGTATTATTAGTATGAATAACTTTTTCATTTTATACCGTATAGTTTATTTTGATATTTGTAAAGTATTATTAAATCAAAAATAACAATTTAATAGATAAAATTTATAAGGAATTGCGAATTTGAAAACGGCGCTTAAAACTCTCCTGGAACATTCTGCAGGGCTTAAAATGACAGACCGGCAGCCGGCATTATTAATCGGTCACGGTAATCCGATGAATGTTGTCACTAATAATGAGTTCAGAAAAGCGTGGATTGAGGTTGGTAAGAGCCTGCCAAGGCCACGCGCGATTATGGTCGTGAGCGCGCACTGGCTTACCCGGGGTACAGCCGTTACGGTGAATCCGCAGCCAAAGACAATTCACGATTTTTATGGCTTCCCGGAAGAACTATACAAGCTTTATTATTCGGCACCAGGCGCGGTGGAATATGCGGAAGCCACAATAAAGGAAGTGAAATCCGTTCCTGTACTCCCCAGTTCCGACTGGGGGCTGGACCACGGCGCCTGGTGTGTGCTTATGCACCTTTTCCCCGGCGCTGATATCCCTGTTTATCAGTTAAGCATTGATTATAATCAACCTCTCGAATATCATTTTAAATTAGCCGGGGAGCTTTCATTCCTCAGGGAGAGGGGGGTAATGATAATCGGGAGTGGTAATGTTGTGCACAACCTCCGCCGGATCAACTGGTCACCCGATCCTCTACCATTTGACTGGGCGATCGAGTTTGATGCTTTTGTGGCGAAATCAATTGAGAATGATGACTCTGAAGCCCTTGTGAATTATCTTTCACTTGGCTCACTCGCAGGGGCCGCCCATCCGACGAACGATCACTACATACCGTTGATATACACACAAGGGGTAAGGGATCATAAGGACAGGTTCGCGTTCTTTACCGAACAGATAGATATGGGTTCGGTTTCAATGCGGAGTATCCTATTTTGCTGATGCCCGGGATAATTACGAAATTTCAATGGACGTTATTCTGATGCCCCGAATGGTAATACTAAGCATTTCTTTGATATGCGGTTGTATGGCTTAATTAATGGGGCAGGCAATCCATAGCGGATAATCATATTTGAATTTATTTGTGAAAGGAATTTGATGCAGAATCAGGAAGAAATTAAAGAAGTAGTAAAAAGTAAATACGCGGAAATCGCGGTTGCGAAATCCGGGTCCTGCTGCTGCGGAGGCAGTAAGGTTGTTCCATATACAATGTTCCAGGATGACTACTCCGGTAAGGAAGGCTACGTGCCTGAAGCGGATCTCGGGCTCGGCTGCGGTGTTCCTACGGACCTCGCGGAAATTAAAAAAGGAGATGTGGTTGTTGACCTTGGCTCCGGTGCCGGCAATGATGTTTTTGTCGCCCGCGCGGTGGCGGGAGATGAGGGGGAGGTCATCGGGATTGACTTTACACAGGAGATGATAGATAAGGCAAATAAGAACCTTGATAAACTGAAATTCGGGAACATAAGGTTTGTGCTTGGTGAAATTGAAAACATCCCTCTTGAGGCTAATACCGCTGATGTAGTTATTTCAAACTGTGTTCTTAATCTCGTTCCGGATAAAACGAAAGCTTTTGCCGAGATTTACCGCATCCTGAAACCGGGCGGGCATTTTTGCGTATCAGATATTGTCATTGTCGGAGAGATGAGTGAAGCGCTGAAAAAATCCGCGGAAATGTACGCGGGCTGTGTGTCAGGCGGCTTAAGCCGCGATGCATACCTCGGTATTATTCAGAATACCGGCTTTATCAGCACTGAAGTGAAAAGGACGAAGGTCATCGAGTTGCCCGACGATCTTCTGAAGAAGTATCTCTCACCGGACGGGGTACTGGAATATAAGTCTAAAGTAAGCGGAATATGCAGCATAACCGTTGTGGGATATAAACGGTAAAAAATTATGGTCCCCGATGGATGAATTCATTGGGGACATATAACTTATCTTGACAAAACCATCTTCCTGGTAGAAGAAAACTCTCCTGCCTGAAGCCTGAAAAAATAAACACCGCTCGGTAATTCATTTAAATCCGCAAATGTGCGCGTATCAGCAGTATTAATTGTAACGCTGTGAGTACCCGCCTCCTGCACTCTGTCACTAATAGTGGCAACTTTCCGTCCGAGAATATCAAACAGCGTGAGAGTAACCGAGGAAGCGGCCGGCAAGTGGTAACTAATAGCAGTTGAAGGGTTGAACGGGTTTGGATAATTCTGGGAAAGCGAGTAACCGTCAGGAAGGGGTGCTTCATCTTCAATACCGGTAAATGTTGTATCGCCAAAAACAGTTCCGTTGATAACCGCGCCTTTCAGTGTTCCTGTTGTTGTTCCAAAATCATAACCGTATCTGTAGTAAATTATCCGCAGGTTGTCTGCCAGTTCCTGCCCATAAGATAATAGAGTGAAAATGTCGTGGTATGATTTGATCAAATAATTGTTTCCCAAAAGTGTCAAAGAATAGACAGAATCGAAAACAGTTTTTGTAAATTCATTCTGCATCCCGGTAAAGGTAAGAGGTATGGTGTCTCCGGGCTCCGTAAGGAAATCGTGAATTGGAAACTCTTCCTGATATGACGGGGCAATCGAATATAGTAATCCGGATAGGCTGTCAATCCGGTAATAGTTGTTTATGGATCCAAAAGTATAAGGAACAGAAACAACTTTTTTGAAAAATTTCCCGGCAACGCCCATAACAGTATCCTTTTCGACAAATGCCTTTCTTGTATATTCACGATAAACGGGCGGAATACTCCAGTCCCACTCACGTACATTATAGAACCATTTGTAATTTATCTCCAGTGGGAAATAACTGAATAGCGCGGGGTCAGGAATGATGGATTTAACGGTTATAATGGTATCCTGATTTACTTTCAGGATAGAATGGGTGGTTGCCGCGTAAAGAAAACCGGTAGATGCGGGGGCAAATAATCCCTTTATGTGTCGCGGGAGTTCACGATAAAGAATCAGCGAATTCGGGGATGCGCCGTTTGTGTATATTTTGCTGCCGGCCGCGACATAGAATCTGCCGTTCTCGTTTTCCCTATGGGCGAAAATAATGGGAGACTGCGATTCAAAAATACTTGTCCACGAGAAAGCTGCGCCTGAATTGCCTGAAACAAACAGTTTGTATCCATTCACGTTTTGCCGGATAACAAATATGCCGGTGCCGTCAGGGGAATAATCCTCGGGGAAATCCCGAATGCTTTTATTTGTATCAACAATAGTAAAAGAAATCCCGCCGTCGGTTGAGCGGATCATATTTCCCGATGAACCCCTTGCCAGTATAAGGTTCGTGTTAAATGGTGATACGGAAATAATATTAATGTTTGTGTTTACGGTAGTCCACGATCTTCCGCCGTCGGTGCTCCGCATCAGCGGATCCCAGGCATATATCAAGCTGTCGTTTGTTCTTGAAATGGTGATTCCACTGATAGGAGATAAGGTGATAAAAGGCTGCTGATGGTCGTACCTTTGGATGTAACCTGTTACAGCGATTCCGATTTTGGCTCCGCAGTGAATATATTGAGATGGATTTCCGTTCCAATAACGAACAGAATTAACTCTTTCTGCCAGCTCGCCGGCCTGAAACTCGCGTAAGAAAAGCGTATCGGTGCCGGTGGTAAGGTTTATGTGATAGATGGAATTTTCATAATCAGGGGGAAGAGATTGGCTGTCAGTGTAATTCAGCCTGTAGAAAAGGCTGATATCCCTGTTCTGCCCGGTAAAACCCTCAAGGGCGGAGAACTTGTAGTAATGATTTTGTGCTAAGAGAGACAGTGCCGGAAAAATAAATGTATATATCAGAAACCATTTCATAGCTGCTTCTGTATGGATTAATCATATTTAAAATAATATATAAAAGCTGGAAATACCAGACAATAATTGGGGTTGTTTATCCTACTGAGTGGGCAGTGAAAATTGGAGGCGATTGATTAACCGTGTCAACTCGATAAAACCAAAATCCCGCAGTAATGCAATGATAATTGTCCGCAATTAATTGAAAAAACATAATCCCGAAGGGATGCCCTTATTATAACCCAGACCCCAACAAAAAATAAAAAATCCCGAAGGGATGATATAATGCCGAGGGGAAAAAAGATAATGCCATCCCTTCGGGATTCTGGTCCGGGTGTTGCTGTCAGAGTTATAATAATGTCATCCCGTTGGGATTGGTAACGAAAAGCCCCAGATGTATGATTCTATGATAACATAAAAACTCATCCATAAAGAAATACTGTCGTGGTACGCCAATTAAGTTTCACGATCCCTTGCAAGAAAATCCCGAAGGGATGTTATTATTATAACCCAAACCCCAACCAAAAACACAAAAATCCCGAAGGGATGATATTATGCCGAGGGGAAAAAAGATAATGCCATCCCTTCGGGATTCCGGTTCGGGTGTTGCTGTCAGAGTTATAATAATGTCATCCCTTCGGGATTCTGGTACGGGTATTATTGTTGGTGTTATAATAATGTCATCCCTTCGGGATTCTGGTGCGGGTATTACTGTTGGTGTTATAATAATGTCATCCCTTCGGGATTCTGGTGCGGGTATTACTGTTGGTGTTATAATAATGTCATCCCTTCGGGATTCTGGTACGGGTATTACTGTTGGTGTTATAATAATGTCATCCCTTCGGGATTCTGGTACGGGTATTGCTGTCAGTGTTATAATAATGCCATCCCCTTGGGATTCTGGTCCGGGAGTTGCTGTCAGCGCTATAATAATGCCATGCAGGTGGGATTATTAGCTAAAGCAATATGAAAATTAATTCTTAATTTACCATATCGAAATTTTTGAATTTGAGCACAGTATGAATTTAACGGAAGTTGTTAAAACCCACAGACAAAATGTAATTGAAGATTCTCTCGCGGAATTATCCCGTTCTTCACTTAAGCATTATTCCGGAAACCCGGAGGATGTTAACAGGGAAAGGCTGACCGCGTTATTTGATAAAAGCCTGGAATGCCTTGAATTACGAAACCTTGTTCCGATGACGTTATTCGCGGAATCAATAGCCAAGAAAAGATTCGGTGAAGGGTATTTATTGCAGGAGGTACAGACTGCGTTTAACGTTCTTGAGGAAGTGTTGTGGCAGTTGATCATAGAAAAAGTTCAGCCACCGGACTATCCCGAAGCCCTTGGCCTGATCAGTTCGGTAATGGGCGCCGGCAAGCAGTCTCTCGCGGTCGAATATGTAGCTCTTGTCACAGGTTCGCCCGCGAAAAAAGATAAAGACATCACTCAGCTTTTTCACGGTACATAGGTTTTCCCTGGGGGTACAGCAGTATCTCTGTAAAATAGTTTAAAATAAAAAACCCGGGCATCCGTTAAACAGATACCCGGGCATTAAAAAGGATTTCTATAAAAAGACGATTTAATTCTTTACGCGTTCCACGTAAGAGCCGGTGCGCGTATCTATCTTCAGTTTATCTCCCTGATTCACAAAAAGGGGAACCATCACAGTCGCGCCGGTTTCTACTGTAGCCGGTTTAAGAGTGTTTGAAACAGTATCTCCCTTCAACCCGGGTTCAGTCATTGTGACTTCGAGTTCCACGAATATCGGAATTTCCACGTTAAGGATTTTTGTTCCGTCAAAGAGGATTTCAAGATTCATATTCTCCTTAAGGAATTTTTCACCGTCGCCAATAAGGTCGGGGGCAATGTTCAGCTGTTCGTAGGTTTCGTTATCCATTACCACAAAGTCCGCGCCTTCACGGTATAGGTACTGAAACACTTTCCTTTCCACCCTTACCTGGTCCACGGACTCACCGGCCCTGAACCTGTTCTCAATCACCCTTCCGGTTTTCATATTTTTTAGTTTCGCCCGCACAAACGCACGCCAGTTTCCCGGGTTAACGTGTTGGAACTCTACGACAGTCCAGAGTTCATTATTCCACCTTATTACCATACCCGGCCTGAAATCAGCGGTAGTAGCCATTAAAATCTCCTTGATTCAATATTTCAAAATTTAAACTCCCCAAAATACGGAAATTCCCCGAACTTTGGGAGTCCATTCCCTGTCAAAAGCCGCGATGATCCGGCAGCGAAAAAGGCTGGGCTTTTATTCCGCGGCGTGCTGCCGGGTGTGATTATTTTGACTTCCATATCTTTCCTAAAGCTATAAATTGTAGATATGATTTTTAAGAATAAATCGCCTGAATGGCTCACACGCAGGCCTATTGCTCACAGGGGGCTGCATAACGGAGAGGGGATTCCCGAAAACTCCCTCGCGGCTTTTCAAAAGGCAATAGAAAATGATTACCC
The DNA here is from genome assembly GCA_013360295.1 of Ignavibacteriaceae bacterium. Lineage (GTDB taxonomy): Bacteria > Bacteroidota > Ignavibacteria > Ignavibacteriales > Ignavibacteriaceae > JABWCL01. The sequence continues at coordinate 94,165 of JABWCL010000014.1, forward strand.
CATTGAACTTGACGTCCAGCTCCTGCGGGATGGCACTCCTGTTGTTTTCCACGATAAAAACCTATCGCGGTTGTGTGGTAAAGATGGGTTGATCAGGGCGCAGGACAGCCTCTCAGTTAAAGATTATTCCCTATGTGATACCTCAGAAAAAATCCCTCTCCTTGGGGAGGTGCTGGAGCTGGTAGGGGGAAAGGTACCTATACTGGTTGAACTCAAAAACTTCAGTTGGCCGGGAGAAGCTGAAAAACGCACCGCGGCGATGCTTAACGGATACAGGGGGGAGTTTGCGGTGCAGTCCTTTAATCCGTTTTCTGTAAGGTGGTTCAGGATCAATGAGCCTTCTTTTTGTATAGGACAGCTTGCAACCGCGATTGATTATCACGATGTTGATAAATTAAGATTATTTGCACTTCGATATCTTATCGTCACTCTGCTGAGCATCCCTGATTTTATCGGATATGATATTAACTGCATCCCCAATCTTCCCACACGTATCGTGAAGAGCCTGGGAGTCCCCTTGCTTGCGTGGACAGTAAGAAGCCGTGAACAATATGAAAGGGGGAAGCGTTTCTGTGATAATATAATATTTGAAGGATTGTATCCGGCGCCGGTAATTTATGATAAAAATTGACGCGGTAACGGGAAGCGAAAAATAACTGATAATTGTTTGTAAGTAATAATTTTACTGCGTGCGGGGACGCGCCTTTTTTTGTTTTCGAAAGATGGAACGCAGATGAGGCGGATGTATATTGATTTGCGCAGATCATTGCAAGTTAAAACCTCCTTTATATTAATTATATTATTAATA
>JABWCL010000015.1 GCA_013360295.1 Ignavibacteriaceae bacterium
CCGCCTATGGTAGTAATTGTGTTGTCGCTGACTAATGCTTTAATTCCACCTATCAATGATATACCAAGAGTTCCAACTGATAAATTGCAGTTGATTATTTCAGGAAACTCTCCGCCAAAATCGGTTATGCTTATCCCCGTTCCGCAATTATTAAAGGATGTCCCGTTCAGTTTGATATTGCCGCTCCCTGTGGATGCTATACCGTATTGCGCATTACTTATGTTCCCGCCTGTTGTTATTATTTCAGAGCCGGGCGAGCAGATTATTCCCGTTATTACTCCGATACTGTCTCCTGTGAAGTCTATTGTCCCGCCATTTATTTTTAACCTGCCCCCTGCCTGGAACCTCGCTCCTTTACTGAATTTGAGTGTCCCGGCGGCGTTTACTACAACCTCGCCGCCACCTTCAACTATTATATTTTTCTCTGCTTCATACATTGTATTGATAACAAGCTTTGAGCCCGCCTTTACTACCAAGTCCTTTTCTATCAGATTCATCGGACTGTTTATGGTATCGCTGTTTGTCAGAGGCCCGCCTATGTGCAGTACTGATGATAATTCATAAAACCTGCCGTCGCCTCTTTCAAACACTTCTTCAAAACTATATTCATTCCCAAATACAATATCTGCTCCGGACTCTATGTTCCTTAAGACGGCATTGTTTGTGCCTGTCCTGTTTGATATTTTTATTCTTACTCTTTTCGAAGGATCAAAATTCACATCGGTGATCAGATTGGCAAGGCAGATAACTTTATAGTAGTTATCATAATAAATGTTTCCCTGCTGACGCGAGAGAAGCGTACCAAGAAAGAACACAGGGTCTATGCTCTGTTCAAGGTCGGTTATTGTCAGCTCATTATTGTTGGCGACTGTTACATCTATCGGAGTGGGAACACCCGGCCGGAGCCACGCAGTTCCAAGATTCTTATACAAGACAAGCCGGTTCGCTCCCATATCTGTAAGCTGTACCTTTGCTAATTTGGGGCCAAGTTTTTCTGTTATGCGCGGGGATAGACTACCCCGTACATACTCTCCTAAAGGATTTAATTCGTTTGTTGCCGGAAGCGGATACTTTGTTAATCCCATCGTTGTACAACTAGGGCAGGTTTCGTCTGAAAGATATGATAATAACGGTTCGATATACACCCCTTTACACCCGTATGCCAGAGCCATAAATATTGAACCACGCAACGCTTCCCCGGATGGCTGCCTCCACCTCCGCCAGTTTTGCATTGCGTTATCCCAATATCCCCACGCCTGTGCCGTGTAGTAAAAATCACGTGACGGGTAATATTTATTCGCTTCCTGATCATCCATCAAAGTTCCGGCACGCTCAAGGATATAACTGTGAAAATTATACATACCGCTTAAATCCGTAGCTCCCGAATCGAACGGGTAATACCAATAGAACAGAGGGTTCGGCTGTGCTACTGTCATTATCTGTTTAAGAAAATCTGTCCCGTCTATTGTATTGTTTCAGTTCGGATACCACTGTGTAAACATTGGCCTGGTATTAAACTGGTATTTGCACAATGAGTCCACAAACCTGAACGGTCGGAGCAAATCAACTGTGTGTGGTTCATTTAAGGATAGCCAGCCGCGTAAATTATTGTAAAATCTGGAACCCGTAGCTGCTTGGAATTTACCTAAGTATTCGTTAACCTTTCCTATATAAACAGGGAAAAAATCTATTTTGCGTTGCTGCCAAACCGCAACATCCCACAGTTCAATCTTGTGAGCTAAAATCTCATAATTGCCGAGCCAATTTATTACATATTCCGTGCCGTAGGGGGTGGGATCATTAGGTGGGACAATTGTGTATGCTAGGCCACTGAGATTGTATTTGTAATTAAATTCAATAATATTATTTGAAGCTGTTAGCTCATTGTAGGTTTTGACTCGCGATTCGAGTGTGTAAACCCTGTCCTCAGGCTGTGGCTCTTTAATGTGTACTTTATAAAGCACCGAACAAGCGACCATCGGCAGGTTGGGGCTGCTCCCTTCCGCAATTACGGGCTCTCCGGGTTTGATCTCAAATTGTATTTTATAATTTATAATTTGGTCCGATGAAATCTGATTAAACAACTCGTATGTCTTGTGCTGGTAGTAATTAGGGCCTCGCAGTAGTATCTTATTAATGTCATCAATGTTACTCCCCGATGACAGATACTCCTTTCCGTTTATGGTTTTTACTACTCCGAACCGGCTGTTCCATCCTTCCCCTTCCTTCAGTACTACATACTGGTTTGTAGTGTCAGCCGCTCGTGATGCATAAAACACATTGTAGTATCCTCCGGTAAGAAGGTATAGCCAATCAGTCGGGATGTTAGTATAAAAACCTCTCCCTTCAGAAGTGGCGTTATTGTTAACAGCGAAAATATTTTCATAGAAAGAAAGATCGCTCAGATTAATCCGTGCATTTGGCAATGGACGTGTATTATCGGCAAGGGTCTCAGGAATAGCCCTTTCCATCACCGTGCGGAAGCCAAGTTGATTATGCAGGCCGGTATTGTGATACCCCCACGCGCTCCAATGTATATTGTCTGAATTAAAGCTTGATTGGCTCTGGCATAATGCCGCAGTTGATAATATTAATGAAATAAAAAATATTTTGAACCTTAGGAACATAATTTAATCCTCCGGTAATTTATACTGGTGAAATTACAAAAATATAATTCTGAATTCAAGAGCTGCAGCTAATATACCGCAGCTACGCTACTGATTATCACATAATCATTGATTTTTCCATTTATGAATATGAAATAGTTTGAACATTTTTATTATCAATTATCAATTACTTACTTAACTAATTGCATCTTACGGGCGATAAATTTTCCGCGGTGCTCCAGTACATAGAAATAAATGCCTGACGCAAGGCCGCCCGCGTTGAATACCGCTGAATGAATTCCAGCCTTTAACTCACCCCTGAACACTTCGGCAGTATGCTCGCCGAGAATATTGTAAACTGCAAGCCGCGCCATTCCGTCAGAAGGGAGTGAGAATTTAATGCGGGTTGCGGGGTTAAACGGGTTTGGGTAGTTCTGCGAAAGCGAGAACTCGTATGGAACGGTGCTCTCATCTTCAGAACCGGTAACGATAAACGCGGGGTTCAGCGTAAACCTGAATTTATCCTGAGGAGTGACAGGGCGGGTTGTAAGCACAAAGTTTGTGTCTCCGGGTCCCGGCATAATTACCGGAGATCCCGGCATTACTGTTACAAGCTGCGCGTGAGTGTTGAATCCCGTTACCTGGTAAGGCGGGGGAGTAAGGAATACAATATCTTCGCCCGGATCCCATTTATTGTTCCTTGTTGAAGCTGGTTCCTTGACAAGCGTGGTTACTTTTTGGTTTTGGGTTATGTCCCACGCGCGGAAAGGAACGATGATATTTTTTTGCCCGCTGGTGGCAAGCGCCGTATCAAGAGGCGTTGCGTACTGCCCGTTGGCAAGAGTATCACAGCTGCCCCATATAAGTATAATGTCCACCGGCGCGATCTTCTTTACCCCTGTAAGCGCGATTCCGGTAGTAAAGTTCAGATTGGTGTTTGTGTTTTTCCTGAAGTATGAACCCGCGTCATCAACGGCGAGCCGGTAATCGGGAATAAATTCCACAGCACAGCCATCAAAAACAGGAGTAATATAAAAGACGCTCTTCCCTTTATTCAGCGGGAAAGACTGCACCTTTACCGTGTTAGTGCTCAGGTCTTTAATCGTGGCATACAGCGAGTCGATGTTTGCTGTTGTATCAAAGCTTACTTCGTACTGATGGCCGGTATATTGCATTGAATCAACCGCGTGCACAAAAATTTTGCCGGTTGACGTACCCGAGGTGTGCTGATAACTTGAAACGCCGAAGATACCATAGGGGACAACAGGTTCAACAACCCTTGTTACGATATCATAATCATTTCCGAACTGCTCCCAGGTTGACCAGACTGCACGGATACGTTTTTCATCCACGGGGAAAAAATCAGGTTCCCACTGGAAAGAAGAGACATAGCTGTTCAATCGTGTTTCAAATGTGTAAGCGGTATTGTTCTCATCCAGAAATATCGCGTAAACTCCTTCGCGGTCGCCATCCTGCTTCCAGCTTGACCAGGCAACAGCGACTTTCTTTCCGGGAAGTTTATGTATACGCGGAAACCACTGATATTGCCCGGTGGTCTTATTAACGCGGGTTTCATTGCCGGATTTACTTCCGTCAGCGTTAAAGCGCTGGATATAAATTCCGCCGTCGTCACCATCCTGTTCCCAGCTGCACCAGACAACCGCGAAAGTATTATCATCAAAGACGGTCAGATCGCTGAGCCACTGGTAATCCTTAGTGTATGTATTAACACGTATCTCCGGGGTTGCGGGTGAAGCGTCGGTGTTAAATAATCTCATATAGACAGAATAACCGGACATTGTTTCGTTATCCTGCTTAAATGATTCCCAGGTTACAATGAACTTTCCGTCGCTCATATACTTAACCCGCGGGCGTGCCTGGCTGTAGGCGGTAGTAGTGTTAATCCGGAATTCAGATCCCGTCTTGTTCCCCGCGGCATCAAATCGCTGCGCGTAGATGCCTCTGTCTCCGCCGTCCTGGTACCAGGAATCCCAGACAACAACAAAAGAGCCGTCCTCTCTTATCGCCGCCGCCGGATTATTTTGTGTATATGCAATTGTAGAGGTCACTTCCAGCTCAGGGGTAACGGGAGTGTTGCCGTCGAAGACCCTGCAGCGGATATCAAAAATGCTTCCGGTGTCAATATAGGACGCCCAGGCAATGACCGCCCTGCCTGCGCTGTTCATCGCGAGAACGGGGCGTTCCTGTTCTCCGGCGGCATAGGTATTTACCGTGATCTCGCTGCCGGACTTTACGCCGGCGGCGTCAAATTTCTGCATTACGATATCACCTTTATCGGGCTGAGGCGCCGTCCTCACTGTTGCCCAGACGACCAAAAAATTCCCGGCAGCATCGCGGGCAATCGCGGGAAACTTCTGCGTGGAATCGGTGAATGTATTTACAAGTGTTTCGGTCTGCGCCGATGCGGCAGAGATAAAGATTATAAAGAGCGCCGGTAAAATTAAAAGTTTTTTCATTGTCAGCCTCCTATCTTAACTGGAAATCAAGTAATGGATAAGATGATGATGGGGCGTAGGTATAATGCCACCACTCAGAAACATAGATGCTGAAGCCGGCAACCTGGGTCATCATATCCCGGAGCAGAGTCCTGTTCGCAATAATGTTAGGGGGGAGATTCATATAATCGTGGCTCGCCTCGATTCCAAAATGGTCGAACTTAGTGGGCATCGGAAGTTCTTCGCCGGTTGCAAGGTTCACCAAAGAAACATCCACCGCTCCGCCGCGGTTATGGATGGAACCGGAAGCGGGATCGGCGACATAGATGGGATTAGGAAATATCTCAAACATAAGGTACTGAACTGACCTGGGACGGTAACCGTCGTATATCTTAAGCCCTAATCCCTGCGGATATGATATACCGTTGTGAGTGAGAATTCGTTTGAGGCTGTCCTGCACTACCTTTAACCTGACCACCGCTCCGCTCGCGAGATAGGCTTCATCGGTAGTGTATAGTTTTTGTGAAGTGAAATTGTCCGTCGTGTTATATTTAAGATCAATAACGATGTCGGCGATCAGTTGTTTAACCGGCACCAGTTCGTCGCGCGCTGTCTGGGAAAATGAACTGACGGAGAAAAGTAAGAGTGAAATATATATGTAATATTTTACCATGATACCTTCACGATGAAATTTAAAAAGAGATACCTAAATGTAACTATTCCCCCGGTAAAAAAATATTGATCCGATTATTGTTTAAAGAGATGCCGGTTCTTTTTGTACCATACCGCGAACTTTAGCAGCTGATGCCCGCCGCTGAAATTACACTTATCCGAAATGTTTTTCCTTATTGAATCTACAGTCCGCTTTTTAATGTTAAGGGAATCAGCGATTTCAAGACTGGTGAGTCCGGTTGCAATGAGCAGTATAACCTCAATTTCGCGGGGTGTAAGTTTATATGATTCGGGATCATACATTTCTTCCAGTTCATTTAATCTTATCACCAGTTCCTCGAGGCGTGCCCGGGTATAAGCCGGCCCGAAATAGATATTGCCTGAAAGTACGGTATTGATCGCGTAGAGAAGCTCTCCGAGGATGATGTCCTTATTCATATAACCCATCGCCCCTGCCTCGAAAGCCCGAGCTATAACCGACTCGTTTTCGTGCTGAGTGAGAACAATTGCCTTCACGTTTTTGTCAAGTTCTTTTATGCTCCTGATTGTTTCTATCCCGTTGCGCTTCGGCATTTCGATATCAATGAGCAGAATGTCCGGGTTGAGGGTAAAATATATATCCTCGCATTCTTCTCCGTCAGAAGCTTCCCCCACCACGAACAGATTCTGCTGGGTCTGAAGCAGGGAGATTAAGCCCGAACGGAAGAGTTTGTGGTCGTCGACCACCATTATCCGGATCATATTTCCTGTGTTGGTTTGCATAATAAATGTCTAATATGTTAATAATTACTCGATTAATCGCGGCTCTCTGCAATGAATACCTATAAACCCTCCCCCTCGCGGTATTAAGTACGGATGTAAGTGGCCGAATAAAACCATAATTTTCAGTGGGGGATTTAAAGTGGTTACTACCATTTTGGGGGAAGCGGATTCCGGGAAGTAGTCCCCTTACTTCCCGGTGATCCTTATAAAATCTCCTTCAGCGGCCCCGCGGTTTTCCTCATTATAAATTCACGTTTCCCGTTTACCAGGTAATCTTTTATTTCACCGATCTTTTCATATCCGAGATTCAGATAATAATCAATCGCCCCGGGGTTAAAATCCGAAACGCACAAAAAAACGTTTTTGGTACGCGGGAGGATTCTCTGCTCCGCGAACATCATCAGTTCTTTTCCCATTCCCACTGACCTGTGCTTGCCGGATACGGCGATACGTTTGATATAACCGGGAAGGCTCCCCTTTAAAGTTATGGTAACAAACCCGGCAACGGTACCGTCGCTGAGCTTAAAAATAAAAGTTTCATTATCCGGATCATTAATAACAGAGAGCGCTTCATCGTAAGTCGTGCGGAAGGTAATCCACGGTTCGCTGGCGATCATTATGCCGGCGCAGGCGGCGCCGTCTTGCGCGGAGTTAAGCGGTGTGATTATTCCTTCCATTTTTCCGGCGCAAAGACAGATTATTTCCAGAGATCGCGGTAATTACGCCGCGGTTTTTTAGCCTGCTCCTTATGATCCTGCTCAGGTTCAAATTTCTCAAGCCGGTGCTGAGTTCTCTGGGGCTGTGGTTGCGGCTGCGGAGCGGGCGGTTCTGAAGCAATGTGCCTCTTGATCTCTTCGATAGTATGTGACCGCGCGGGGTCGGTAGTTGCTGATGTCTTTTCGGCGGTCTGTTGCTTCAGATCATTCACAACCTTTATCCCTTTATGATGCAGTTCTTCTAACTTCTGCTTGCTCTTTCTTTCCGCGTTTATCCCATAGAAAACGGAGAGGAGGATCGCGAAGAGCAAAAATCCTGAAGTGAAGATCAATATTTCAACAAGGGTCATATATGCTGCCTAAATAATAAAATCGTGTTTGCAATATCTGATTTTTAATTGTAAAAATCAGGTTAATAATTAGCCCGTTCCTCCGTGCGGTGCTATAAATCACCACGGAAAATATTTACTGTTTGCCGGATTTCATTTCGAAAATCCGGATAATACCGATAGTTATCAGTGAAAAAAGAAAATATACAAACAACATCCAGGACATAGCGACGATGGTGTCAATCACCACCATATACAGTTCAAGCACCCAACGCTCCTGCGTCAGGATAAGCGGTTTGGTGTCCTGCCCGGCCTGGCTCAGATAACGCTCCATATTCCAGGGCTTTACGCCGCCGGAAATACCCACCACGAACAGCGCGAACTGGATAAATTTTTTCCAGCTGCCGGCTAGTTCTTCCCCCACTACCCGGACCAGGGTTTTGCTGAGCGAACTTCTGAAGATGAAGATCACTATAAGGGCGCAGGTAACCGATACGAGAAACCCGGACAACAGCAGCCATAAAAACATAAATACTCCTTATGTAGAAGCGTAAATTATACAAAAAACGGCTTCTTAAATGTAGTGATTTTTTATAGAAATGTTCAACCCTGCAGTATGGCGCTATTTACCCGTGCCGGCAAATACGCCCCGGCGGAACTGTTTCTGCATAGTCAGGAAAACAACAAGCACCGGTATCAGCGCGAGCACGGAACCCGCCGCCACGTACCGGTAGTTGTTCACGAACGTTCCGGTCATATAACTAAGCCCGACCTGCAGTGTGTAGTTTTCGCTGTTTTTAAGTACCACAAGCGGCCAGATGAAATCCCCCCAGGTTCCGATGAATGTAAAAATAACAAGCGTGCCGATTGCGGGTTTTGTCATCGGAAGCATAACCCGGTACCAGAGCGTGAGGAGCGAGCAGCCATCCATTATTGCCGCCTCTTCAATCTCTTTGGGGATCTGCAGGAATGCCTGCCGCATAAGGAATATCGAAAACCCTTCGACGGCAAAAGGAAGTATGACTCCCGCCAGCGTATCATCAAGCCCGAGAGCAAGCACTGTGCTGTATAACGGGATAATAATTATTTCTTTGGGTATCATCATCGCGGCGAGCACGAGGAGGAAAAAGATACTTTTGCCGGGGAAGTTTAACCTTGCGAGCGCGAAGCCGGCAAGCGAAGCCAGTAAAAGGTTCAGCAGAACAGTTACGGAAACTACTATAATACTGTTAAGCGTGTAAACGCCGAAACTGATACTTTCCCACACGCCGGTATAATTCCCTGTATTTAACGTGTCCGGGATAAAAGAGGGGGGGAAGGCGAATATCTCTTCCGCTCCTTTAAGGCTGGTGCTGAGAAGCCACAGGAAAGGGATCGCGGCAGCCGCTCCGAAAAACAGGATGATTGTATATCGTAATATTCTGCCGCTCATTCTTTTGCCGCCCCGGATGAAATTTTCACGTTCGCGTAACTGAACCCGAGTGTAAGAATAAAAAGCAGGACTCCCGCCGCGGAACTGTACCCGAAATTAAATCTTTCAAATGCTTCCGTGAAAAGGTAATATACCAGTGTTTTGTTTGCCATCGGCGAACCGGGGATCATAATGTATAATTCGGTGAAGATCTTAAGCGCGGAAGCGGATGAAATTACGAACACGAGAGTTATTGAAGGTTTTAGCTGCGGAAGTATGATATGGAATACCTTTTGCAGCCTTGAGGCTCCGTCAAGTTCGGCAGCCTCTTCCAGTTCCCTGGAAACAAGTGCAAGCCCCGCGAGGAATATCATCATATAGTAACCAAAACCCCGCCATACAGTGAGTATCATTACCGAGAACATATTCTGCGGAGATTCACTCAGCCAGCTGACCTTCCCGATCCCCAATAATGACAGCAAATAATTTAACAATCCGGTATCTTCGGTAAATATCCACCGCCACATTATGCCGGCGATTACCAGCGGAGTGATAACCGGGAGGAAGTAGAGAGTCCGGAAAAAGTTATTCAGCCTGGTCTCTTCCCTTACCGCGATAGCGAGCGTCAGTGAAATAATTATGAGTACCGGAGTAACGAGTAGGTAAATGAAAGAGTTCAGAAGCACGCTCCAGAAGTTTCTGTCCGAAACCAGTTCAGCGTAGTTTTCTAATCCTACGAATACCTTTGGAATTATCAGATTGTCTTCAAAAAAGCTGTAATAGGCTATCTGCGCCATCGGCAGCAGCGCAAACATTCCGAGGAAAAGAAACGCGGGAAAAAGGAATAAATATGCCGGAGCCTTATTATTCATTAAAATTAATTTTGGTTTAACGTAAGATACACAAATTTTTCACCTGATTGATAATCCACGGCTCTTGAAATGGAGACAACACCGGTTCTACCTGAAATTGCTGCGGCGGAATAGTGTATTTTTATAACGGCGCTTCTGACATCTCTTGCCGGTGGCGCCGGGTTAAATTTTTTGAGTTCCGGAGGCAGGGTATTAGTATAACCGGCCACCAACCGGCTTTTCAAAAATCACAAAGGAAAGGATTGTCCGGAAGGCCGCCATAAATTTATTTTGACCGCTCCCGGGGTTTTCATAAAATGAATAAAAGATATTCTTACTTAGAAGCAGATATTTAAACTAAAATAACTATTTTACATTCGGTATTTGAAAAAGTACCAAAACGAATGCTTCTTAAAATAATTTGAGTTAGCACGTGACCTCTTTAATCAACTATTGCTCCGGTTATGTATATGACTGAGTATCTACCCCGGCTATGCATAATCCTATTTAATGATACGTCCGAAAAATTCAGACATATCCTTTTTTAAGTATTAACAAAACTTTTCAGGCTGAACAGCTATGAGTAATTCAATTAAGACCAAAATATTAAAATTTACACTTCTCCCGATAATCCTTGTGCTTGCCATAGATATTTTAATCAGCATCAGCGAGGAAAGGGATGTACTTACCTGGCACGTAAACAACTATATGAACCACGAGGCTATGTCAATGAGTGAGACCATAGCCGGAGAATTGAAGCTCATTGAGTCCCTCGCTTACCTGGGCGCGGAATATGTTCAGTTTTCGGAGAAGGTTACACGGGAAGAGGCCATTGGCTGGCTGGAGGCTAACTTTGGAAAAAGTAATATTTTACTCGGTTCGCGTTTCGCGTTTGAGCCGGCTTATAATGACGGAAAAAAGACACTGCCATCGGTTTCAATTCTTGATAACAAAATAGTAAAAGGTGATATAAGTAACCTGATAGATTACACGGCAGAATCTGAATTATGGTATCAAATCCCCAAAAGAACCTTAAAGGGGATATGGCAGGAGCCATTCCGTGACCGTGAAACCGGAATTAATGTCGGCAGATTTAGTTGCCCTATAATTAAAGATGGGAAATTCATTGGGGTATCGGAAGTCCGGATTGACCTGTCCCGCCTTCATAATTTCTTAATAGAGTCCGGTTATAAATCATTCAGATATATGATACTATCTGAAAAGGGAAGGTATGTTTACCATTCAAGAAAGATCAAGTACGGATTAACAGTATTTGACGATACATTATCCGTCTTAAGTAAGGATGACCGGCAGAAACTCGGGGAAAAAATGCTTGCGGGAGAGAATGGTAAAATGGTGTTAGGTTCTTTGGACGGTAGCGGCAGCACCTGGGCATACTATTACCCGGTTTCCCTTAACGGGTGGAGTGTTTGCGCCTTGGTTTCGGAGAATGACGCGCTTGAGGGAATTGAAGAAGTAATCAACAGGGAAATAATCCAGGGGGTAATATTCTTAGGCATCATAGTGCTGCTCGCATTCTTTATTGCCGGCAAGATAGCCGGACCTATCAAGGCGGTAACACGGCAGCTTGAAAAATTATCCGAAAGCGAGAAACTTGAACCTATCGCAATTACGACCAAAGATGAAACGGGAGTAATGATAAAAGCGTTCAACCGGCTTGTGGGGAAATTGAGGGAGAAGGAGAATGAAATTCAAACATTAAACCAAAGATTCAATTTGGCTTTTGAGGCAACCAACGACGGGATATTTGACTGGTCGGTTCAGTCGGGAGAGATCTTTATCAGCGACAGGTTATATTCAATGCTTGGATATCAGCCCGCGGAATTCCATCCTACGCCGGAAATGTGGAAAAAGCTAAATGATCCGGAAACGAAAAAAGATGCTGTGAGTATAATACCAGAGCAGATCAAAAAAGACGGCAGGTATGAAGGTGCTTTCAGGATGGCCAGGAAAGACGGAAGTAAAATTTGGGTCAAGCTTAAAGGAACGGTTGCTGAGTATGATCAGAACGGCAATCCCGGCAGGATTGTTGGTACCGTATCTGATATTTCCGAACTCAAAAACTATGAAAACGAGATACTTCACATTAACGAGTCTCTTGAGGCGAAAATACAAGAGAGAACCGCCGAACTGGAACTTACGACAAAGGCAATAGATGCCTCGGCTATGACGGTAGCTTTGAATGAAGACAGAATTTTTACCAGGGTGAACGAAAACTTCTGCAATTCTTCGCAGTACAAAGCGGAAGAATTAGTCGGGCAGCACTACGGCTGTATTTATCAGGGTAATCATTCTGAAGAATTCCGGAATGAAGGGTGGAATACACTCTTATCCGGCAGGATCTGGAGAGGGGAAGTGAAGGGGAGGGCAAAAGACGGTTCGTTTTTCTGGGAGGATGCCGCTGTTATTCCGATCAATTTCGAGAGCAGCGGTTCACGCGAATTCCTCAAAATAAGCTTTGACATAACCGCCAAGAAAAAACAGGAAGAGAGTACTGTTATTTTCAAAACTCTGATCGAGTCAATACCTGATATTATATATTTCAAGGACATTGAAGGGAACTATAAATCCTGCAATAATGCTTTTTGTCAATATACGGGAAAAACATTTGAAGAAATAGTTAATCACTCGGATTACTCTGTTTTCCCGGCGGAAATCGCGGAAACAAATATTATTGAAGACCGCAAAGTGTATGACCGGAAAGAAGTAGTTTTGACCGAAGCGTGGGTGAAATTCCCCGATGACAGCCGTGTATTACTTGAAATGAAGAAGTTCCTGATCTATGATACGGAGGGGAACATACTTGGACTGATGGGTATAGCCCGCGACATAACCGACAGCAGGTTAGCCGAGACCGCGCTTGCATACGCGGAGGAGAAAAGCAGAACCATTCTCAGTTCGATTGAAAACGGTATCTTCGGAATAGACAGCAAGGGCAATATCACTTTTGCAAATCCGGGTGTTACCAAGATACTTGGATTTGAAAACGATGAAGTGATTGGCAGGAACGCGCACCAACTTTTTCATCATCATTATTCTGACGGGAAAGAATATCCGGCCAAGAATTGTCCTATATACTTCAGTATGAGGGATAATTACACCGCGAAGATTGAAAATGAAGTATACTGGAGAAAAGACGGGACATCAATTCCCGTGGAATACCTTTCCAGCCCGATAACTAAGAACGATGCAGTGATCGGCGCGGTGATCAGTTTCACCGATATATCGGAAAGGAAAAGGTTAGAAACCGAGTTAAAGAAATCGCTCGTTCTTTCCGATAATGCTTTGCAGCTTAATAATGCGGGATTCTGGTACGTAATGCTTGACGGCAGCCAGCGCTTCTTCCAGTCCGAACGCGCCGCCCAGATACACGGCTTACCCTTAACCCAGGACGGCTGGTACAGCCTTGATGACCTTGTAAGTTCAACAATGCAGGGGTCGCCTGAATTAGGGCGCAAGGCCCTCGAAGCTTTTCAAAGTATCGGGGAAGGGAAGGCGGCTAGATTTGATGTCCTGAACAGGATCAAGAAAATTGTTGACGGAAGCATAATATGGGCACGCGCGGTCGGAGAGGTGCAGGATGTGGAGGGAACAAAGATGCTGGTCGGGGTGGTTCAGGATGTAACCGAGCAGAAGAATATCGAGCAGGCGCTTGAGCGTTACGTGACGACGTTAAACCAGATAATAGATTTTCTGCCTATACCGATAGTCATTACCAGGTTATCAGACGCGAAAATTCTTCGTCCGAACTTTGCCCTTGCGGAGCTTGCAGGTACAACCATTGATGATCTTAGAAATTCGTCCGCCGGGGACTGGTACGCTGATCCGGAGGAGAGGAAAAAAATATTTCTAGAACTTGAAAAGAGGGGCATCGTAACAAACCGGGAGGTTAAATTCAGAAGCCTTAAGGCGCCTGAATTAAGAGACGTATTCCTTTCACTCATCCCGATTCAATACGAGGGGGCGGATGCCGTAATTAGTTCATTAATTGATATTACTGAACTTAGAAAGTATGAAACCGAACTGGCTCTGTCTAAAGAAGCGGCTGAAAGAATTGTTGATTCGATGCCGATACCAACCGCGGTTACAAGGATAAGCGATGGGGTGATTCAGAGGGTTAATCTGGCAATGGCTGAATTTCACGGGCTGACAACTGATGATTTTAAAGATATGAAATCTTCCCAGTGGTACTATGACCCCGAGGACCGCGTTCGTCTGGTGGGGAAACTAAAAATAAACGGTTCTTTAAGAGGCGAAGAAGTGAGGTTCATAAGGTTCAGGACCAGGGAGGTGCGCGATGCAATCGTATCATTTACTCCGATTGAGTTTGGGGGAGAGGAGTGCCTTGTCGGTTCAATCATTGATATTACCGACATTAAGCGGATTCAGAGAGAGCTTGCATCAGCAAAAGAGGCGGCCGAATCCGCAACGGTGGCCAAGACACAGTTCCTCGCTACTATGTCTCACGAAATACGAACCCCGATGAATGCCGTTATCGGGCTTACCCATCTCGCGCTTCAGACGAAACTGGATAAAAAACAAAAAGACTATCTGACAAAGATTGAAAAGTCTGCCCAGTCACTTTTGGGTATCATCAACGACATACTCGATTTCTCTAAAATTGAGTCGGGGAAACTGAATATAGAGAATGTGGAGTTTGATATAGAAAAAGTTCTTGAAACGGTATCCACACTGATTTCTCAGAAGGCGTATGAAAAAGGATTGGAATTCTCTGTATTTATCTCACCGGAAGTTCCCCATAATCTTATCGGCGACCCATTAAGGATCGGACAGATATTAACGAACTACTGCAGCAACGCGGTAAAGTTCACCGAAACAGGCGATGTAGCGGTGAAGGCGGATATTATAAAACGTACCGCGGATACAATTAAACTCAGGTTTTCCGTGCGTGATACCGGTATCGGGCTAACACGCGAGCAGAAAGAAAAGTTGTTTTCCGCGTTTCAGCAGGCTGATGCCTCCCCTACAAGAAAGTACGGAGGAACGGGGCTTGGGCTCGCGATCAGTAAAAGGCTCGCCGAATTGATGAACGGCGACGCCTGGCTCGAAAGCGAAGAGGGGAAAGGGAGTACATTTTACTTCTCCGCGGAGTTTGGTATTAGTAAACAGCAGAAGAAAAAAGAGTTTATTCCATCACCCGACCTTCGCGGACTTAAGGTTTTGGTGGTTGACGATAATCAGACAAGCTGTGAGATACTCACCTCAATGCTGAAGCTCTTTTCATTCAAGGCGGTATCGGTCGATTCCGGACTGCAGGCTATAAAAGTGATCAGC
The DNA here is from genome assembly GCA_013360295.1 of Ignavibacteriaceae bacterium. Taxonomy (GTDB): domain Bacteria; phylum Bacteroidota; class Ignavibacteria; order Ignavibacteriales; family Ignavibacteriaceae; genus JABWCL01. Next base: position 15,120 of record JABWCL010000015.1, read on the forward strand.
GAAGCAGAAGATGATCCGTTTGACCTTGTGTTAATGGACTGGAAAATGCCAACCCTCGACGGACTGGAAACAGTAAAAATCATTAACGAAAAGCACGGGGATAAAGCACCGGCGGTGATAATGCTTACCGCTTATGCGCACGACGAATTAGCCAGGAAGGCGAGGGAAGCGGGTATAAAGGCGTTTCTTAGCAAACCTGTCGGACACTCCGCTTTGTTCGATGCAATAATCGAAGTATTCGGCGGGCAGGGTTCGAGGGTGGAAACAACTACCGGTGAAGGCGTCGCGAACCCGAACTTTGAAACCATTATGGGCTCCACCATACTGCTTGCTGAAGATAACGAGATTAATCAGCAGGTAGCAACAGAACTTCTGGAGGGGCAGGGGTTGGTTATTGAGGTCGCAAATAACGGGGCAGAGGCAGTTGAGATGGTGAAAAAGTCCGGTTTGCCAAGCAAGTACGATCTTATCCTGATGGATCTGCAAATGCCCGTTCTGGACGGATACTCTGCCACAATCGAGATACGTAAACTGGAAGAGTACAATGACCTGCCGATAGTCGCGATGACGGCGGACGTTATGGAGGGGGTAAAGAACAAATGCCTTGAAATTGGAATGCAGGATTTTGTTTCCAAACCAATTGATCCCGCGGAGGTTTACAGGGCGTTGATAAAATGGGTGAAACCGAAAGGTACGGGAAAAACCGCGGCCTTGCCTGTTAAAAAGAAAACAGAAACGGCGATTGAGTTTCCCGACTTTAAACATATTGACCTGAAGGACGGCCTGACGAGGGTGAACAACAACCGGAACTTATTTAAGAATCTGCTTGAGCGTTTTGCAGCCGGACAAACAGGTCTTCCGGATAAGATCAGGGATGCAGTATTCCTGAAAGATATGGAACTGGCGGTAAGGTTGGCGCACACACTTAAAGGGGTGAGCGGTAATCTCGGGGCGAAAGAACTTCACAACGTAAGCGCTAAAATGGAAAAACTGCTTAGAGACGGTGAGACGGACGGAATAAATCCCCCACTCGAAGAACTTTCGGAGGCTTTAACAAAAGTATTAGATGAGATTACAGAGTGGCTTTCTGCGCAGTCCTCACAGGAGAAACAGGAAGATGGCGGTGAAATCAATAATGAAGAATATCTTCAGTTAATAAGTGAATTGATTATGTCGCTGGAGGAGTCATCCTATGACTCTGTTAAAAAGATCGAACGAATCTCCAGTCTGAGCGGCGCCGGAAAATTCAGGGAACAGATCTCGGAAATAACTAAAGACATTAAAGGGTTTGATTTTGACGAAGCCCTTGAAAAGACACTTTCACTAAAAAACATTTTGGATAAAGAATAGATGAACATAAAACCAGAAGATCAGACAATACTCGTCGTAGACGATGTCCCGGAAAATATTGCAATCTTAGGGGAATACCTATCCTCATACCGGTTAAAGATAGCCACGAGCGGGGTGAAAGCGCTTGAAATCGCGAAAACGAATAATATAGACCTGGTACTCCTGGATATAAAAATGCCTGGTATGGATGGTTATGAGGTTTGCAGGAGGCTGAAAAAGGATCCTGCCACCGGAGATATTCCGGTGATTTTCCTTTCGGTATTATCCGAAGTGGAGGATAAGGTTAAGGGCTTTCAGGCGGGAGCGGTTGACTATATCACAAAGCCGTTCCAGATAGATGAAGTGAAATCAAGGATATATACCAATATCACATTAAGTTTGTACCGCAAACAATTGAAGGAACTTAACGCGGAACTGGAAAAGAAAGTTGAACAGCGTACCGCCGAACTGATAGTTGCCCGTGAAAAAGCGGAAGAATCAAGCAGGCTGAAGTCAAGTTTCCTTGCCCTGATAAGCCACGAACTGAGAACTCCGATGTCCGGAATACTTGGCTTTTCGGAAATACTCCACTCTGAACTCGAGGACCCCGTAATGAAGGATTACGTTGAAGCGATCAACAAATCAGCGATGCGGCTGAATGATACACTTGAAGCGATCCTCAGCCTTTCGAGTTACCAGTCCGGTAAGATGTCAGCGCGCCTTGTCCACGTTAATCTTGTGGAGAGGATAAGGAATCTGATACAACCCTGCATACCGCAGGCATCCATAAAAAACGTAAAACTGGAATTTATCCCCCGTAAAGAAGAAGTCATCGGTACAATTGACCCGCCAATGTTTGACCTGATACTGAATAATCTTTTGTGCAACGCGGTTAAATATACTAACGAAGGATCAGTATCAGTATTACTTACAACCGAATCGCGCTTCGGAACAAAATATGATTGTATAACGGTATCAGATACCGGAATAGGCATTCCGGCGGAAATGCACGACACGATATTTGATGATTTCAGGCAGGTTGGCGAGGGAATTTCCCGCCCGTACGAAGGAGTCGGACTGGGCTTAAGTATGGTGAAAAGGTTTACGGAACTGCACAACGGGTTCATTGAACTGAAAAGCGCTCCCGGGGAAGGATCTGAATTCAAAGCCTTTTTCCCCCGTAAAGCGGAGAACGCGAAGCAGAGCAGCCCGGGAATCGCCGATAACATCACCTTAGAGGAATTAAGACAGAAGCAAAAATCCCGTATACTGCTTATTGGCAAACAGGCATTCAAAGATCCGCAGGAAGAGAGTTTTCTGAAAGAAAATTTCAGGGTTGACCACGTGGCGGACGGGAAGACGGCTATTGAACTTCTCCAGGTGAAGAACTACGATCTTATTATTTCAGAATCCCGGCAGGCGCTGGGAATGAACGAGGCGAAGGTGTTAAAAATAATAAACAACCGAAAGGGTAATCTTCCTGTTATTGTTTTCCCCTCGCAGAATACGGCGCTGCAGGAGGGGGAAGAGATAGACCCCGCGCTGAGTATGCGCCCTAAGCCGGAGACTCGCGGCGAACTGCTTAGCCTCCTGGAGGAGTTTATCAGGCGGTAAAGACCGCGCCGGCGGAGGCAGATTCTGCAGGACTAATATTGGCAGCGGCGAAGGGCATAGCCCCCGCCGCTTTTTTTATATACAAATCAGATAAATAAAACTAAATTCCCATCTCTTTAAGCAGATGTTTCGCCCCTGCGTACTTATCCAGAATAAAGCAGACATATTTAAAGCTTACGGATATTGTGCGCTGGAGTTCAGGATCATACTGCCAGTCAGAGATCAGGGCTTCATAATTACCGTCGAAGGCAAGCCCGACAATCTCTCCTTTAGCGTTCATTACGGGGCTGCCGCTGTTGCCGCCGGTTATATCGCAGGTATGGGTGAACGCGATCGGCACATCTCCGATTGACGGATCTTTCCACGCACCGAAATCCTTACTCTTATGGAGTGTGACAAGTTTTTCAGGGGCGTCAAACGGATCTTCTCCGGTATTCTTTTCAACCACCCCTTTCAGCGTAGTAATCGGGGCGTATGTAACCGCGTCAGCAGGCTTGTATCCTTTTACTCTTCCGTAGGTGAATCTCATCGTTGAGTTGGCGTCGGGATACATATTCATTCCCTTCCACGCAAAGAGTGCATCGAGATATTCTTTCCTTATTGCAGTGACCTCAATGCCAAACCGGCTGTTGGCTTTTCTGATCTCATCGGAAAGGTCATAGGTTTTTAGCGCGATATCAATGAACGGATCCTGCAGCTTTGCCAGCTCTGCAGATGACTTTTCGAAGAGAGAAGCGGCGAACTTTTCATCTTTTATTTTGCTGTTCATATATGCGTCGTTCGTGAACTTATCAATAGCGTCTGTGCCGTCTTTTAATATATAGTTTAGTTCGCTGATGCGCTGTGATTCCGGAAGCGCTGCGAGTTGTTTCAGAGTGCGGGCGAATAAAACTTTATCAACGGGTTCGTAATAATCGGCGTATTGGTATTTTAGTTCTTCAATTGTCTCATTAATTCTCCCTTCCATAAACCCGGGCGCGCGTTCTCCTTCCGGCTTTTCTTTTTCCTTCACAATAGCCACAATGGTTGCCGCGACTCCGCTAAGCGTTCCTGATAAGCCCTGCAGGTTTCCCAGCATATCATCGCGTTCTTTTGTTTTTCCGAGCGGTACATATAGTTCTTTTTCTCTTTCGAGCACATCACCATATTTTGCTTTGCGTTCGGGCGTGCTGTTTACCCAAGCGAGAAATTCCTTTTCGAAATCAATTTTCTTCTGGAGGAAGTTAGTCCGTTTCATCGCGGTTACTTTTCCTTCGTAGTTCTTCATGGCATTTGCCAGACCTTTTACCAGATTCGATACTTTGATCGCTCCTTCACGGTCATTTTTGGTCATAGATTCACAGATCTCAATAATCTCTTTGAAATTTTTTATGGATGACGGGTAGTTTTTATTAAGATTCCATTCAACTGAAGTGGAAGTCCTGTAGCGGGTGGTAAATCCCGGGAAGCCCATAATAAATGTAATGTCGCCCTCGCGGAGAAAATCCTTGCCGGGTTTCAGCCAGACTTTTGGTTTATAGGGAACGTTGTCTTTGCTGAATTCACTCCCTTCGCCGTTTTTAGAACAATAGACGCGAAGGAATGAGAAGTCGCCGGTATGACGCGGCCACATCCAGTTATCAATCTCCCCGCCGTAGTTGCCAATGGACATTGGAGGGATATATACCAGGCGCACATCGTTAAATACTTTGTAAACGTAAAGGTAGTATTGTTTTCCGTTATACATTTCGGCAACCGCTGCCTCAATATCTTTTTTACCCTCCTCGTAACCTTTTTTGATTTCGGCTATTTTCTTCTCCCTCAGTTTATTCTTTTCCATCGCGTCTTTCCCGGAAGCGGTTTCAGCTTCCAGTATCGCGGTAATATCTTTTACCTCAGTAAGCACCCGGGCTGCGTATCCGGGGGCTGGGATTTCCTCTTCGTTGTTAAGTGCGAGGAAGCCGTTGGCCAGGTAATCATTTTCTTTGTTTGAAGCTCTCTGTACGGCAGTGAATGCAACGTGGTGGTTGGTGACGAGCAACCCCTCGCTGGAGACGAATGATGCCGAGCCTCCCCCAAGTTGTACTATCGCGTTATATAGTGATGGTTTTTGGGTATTAAAAATCTGGTCAGGGGTTAACTGCAGTCCTTCCTTTTTCAGATTCAGCTGCCCGATCTGGTTCAGCATCCACATCCCTTCCTGCGGGAAGGCAGGGTTAAAAAGGAGAAGAACAAATAAAGAGAGGGCAATAATTTTTTTCATAGGGTTCTCCGGTAAATAGAATTTTGGAAAATAAGCCAGTTAATTTTGAAAGAATTGGCATACAGTAAAAGGGAGTTTGGATATCCGGTAAAAATGCCTTGTTAAGCGGAAAAAGAGGGGAAAAGCCGCTCCGGCTTTGTTCGGCAGGGGGCTCTCCCCGCTGGGTCCGGTAACTTCCGGGCACTCTTCCCCTGCCGGTTCCCCGGGTATGGGCGCCCTCTATGGGACAGTAAAATCCGGTTTTATTACCCGGACAAGTAGGCTGTTATTTTTTATTTATTTAGCGAAGTTTTGTTATTAGTAACATCGGATTTTGTTATTTTTGTTGGATAAATAGTTTTAATAGTTAGTATCTAATGGAAGTTCCGAAAAAAGTACTGGTTGTGGATGATGATCAGCTTAGCCGCAGGGTCATCAGCTTCAATTTAAGCAAAAGAGGATTAAACCCGCTCGAAGCTGAGAACGGTAATGATGCTTATCAGATCCTTACGGAAAATGAGGTGGATTTGATACTATGTGATATCGAAATGACAGGACTCAACGGGTACGAGTTCTTTAACATGGTCCGCAGTAAATCAAGATTTAATTCGATACCGTTTATCTTTATTACATCTCACACATCCACGGAAGAAAAGGCAAAGGCGTATTCACTCGGCGCTGATAATTTTATATCAAAACCTTTTAACATGACTGAGTTTGTCGCCAAGGTTGAGAGTTCGCTGAAAAGGATAGAGATCAATAAATCTTACGGTAGGAGGAGACTGCCTCAGATCATTGATACGGAAAAATCAAACAGGGTATTAATTGTTGATGATCAGCCCGATTCCGCAGAAGTACTCCGCCTTTATCTGGAAAAAGACCATCTGATATGCAAGATTATTGAAAACCCGTTTATGGCGATCCAGGCCATATATGAGTTTCAGCCTGATCTTATTATGTGCGATTACAGTATGCCCGGCATTAATGGGTTTGAACTCAGAAAGAAAATACTTGCGGATAATAAGATTAAAGATATTCCGTTCGTTTTTCTCACATCCATTGAAGACGAAAGCGTTGTGCTGGACGGTTATAATCTTAATATTAAAGATTATATCATAAAGAATACACCCGTGAAGATAGTCGCGGTAAAAGTTAAAAACATGATCAAATCAATCCAGCAGGACAGGCTGGCGGCACTGAGTGAACTGAAGGATGCCGCTTCTGAAATGCACCTTGACCTTACGCCGGATATACCTGACGAGAAAGGTGACTTTAAAATTTCTCACTGGTACCAGCCGTTTAAGGATATCCCCGGCGGTGATTTCATGGACTTTATCGAAATGCCTGACGAAAAGTATATACTGGTGGTCGGGGATATTATGGGTAAGAAGTGGGGCGCCTGGTTTTATGCTTTTTCGTTTATCAGTTACATAAGAAGTTCAATAAGAGTGGTGTGCGGTGAAACCACTGAGTACAGCGCCGCGTTACTGCTCAGGAAAGTCAACTCTGCCATTTATAACGACGCGAAAATTTCAGAGATCTTTTCCGCGGTTTCGATCCTTATCTTCTCCCCCGACCAGGGAGAGATAGATTATTCGGGCGCCGGAGACCTCCCGATGCTGCACTACCTTAGGGAAACGGGCGAAGTGAAAGAATATGGTACAGGGGGGATTTTACTCGGAGCCCGTGCCGACGGCAAGTATGATGATATCCGGATAAGTTTCAACAGGGGAGACAGGATTGTGCTCTTCACGGACGGGATAATTGATTCTTCCAATATCCATAATGAAACGTTTGGTATGGAACGCCTGAAGCAGGTGTTTTTAAAGTATGCGGCAAATGAAGATTTTCTCCTTAAATTTAAAGAGGAATTTTCAGGATTTACTGCCGGAAATTTCTCTGATGACATTTCTTTATTAACTATAGCCAGGCGTATGTAGTGAGTATTGCCGAAATAGTATTCTGGTTTTCGCTTCTTGTAATTTTTTACTCCTATGCGGGATACGGGATACTATTGGTATTTATCTCAAAGATCAGCTTTCTCCGTTTGCTCTTCCCGAAGCCGCGCAACAGAAAAGAAAGCCGGAAGATCTGCGCAGATGCTTCAGAATATAAACCTCTTGTCAGCCTGATCATCTCTGCCTCGGGCGAATCACGTGAGATCATCAAGCAGAAAATAATAAATACTGTTAATCTTGATTACCCTAAAGATAAACTGGAAGTGTTCTTTGCGATAGCCTATGACCCTTCTTCCCCGACCGACGAGACCCTGGACACGTTTTATGACGAATTCCTCGCAGAACCCGCTCCCTTAAAAGTTACCTCTACCGATGAGGAGGTTTTTGTCCGGTTTATGAATTTTGACCGGGAAGAAAACCTTAGGTCTGAAGAAGCGCTCAACAGGCTTGAAGAACAGTTATACACTATGTCATTTGATTCCTCGCAGGTTACTGACGGTGCAAAGGATGTTATCGAAGGAAAACTCGCTGCTCCGGCATCGGAAGATCCGCTGAGGGTTTTTGTTACAAAAGATATCAGGCGCAAGGGAAAGATCGCGCAGGTTAACAGGACAGTAGAAAAAGCAAAAGGGGAGATTATTGTTTTCTCTGACGCTAATTCAATTTTCAACCGTGACTCAATTAAGAATATTGTTACCCACTTTAATGATACAAGTGTCGGCTGTGTTGCCGGCGAAAAGAGGGTTAAAAAGAGTGAAGGTTCAACCAGCGGCGAAGGGGAGGGATTATACTGGAAATATGAATCATTCCTGAAAAAACTTGACTCGGACCTCTGGACAACCGTCGGAGCAGCCGGAGAGATTTTCGCAGTGAGAAAAGAACTGTGGGCGGGTTCCATTGAATCGAACGCGATTATCGAAGACTTTGTGGTTTCGATGAGAATCGCGGAGAACGGATATAGGGTAATATATGAGCCCGACGCATACGCTGAGGAGGAACCAACCCAGGACTTAAACGCGGAACTGATCCGGCGGAAGAGGATCGCGGCAGGAGGATTTCAATCCATTGTCTGGCTGAAGTCACTGCTTAATCCTTTCAAATACGGAGTTGTCACGTTCCAGTACGTTTCACACCGGGTGCTGAGGTGGGCTTTGGTCCCTTTTCTGCTTCCGATCGTATTTTTTACTAACTTATATTTGGCTTTTTTTCTACATTCATTATTGTATTTGTTGATTTTTTTAGCGCAGTGCTTTTTTTATCTGTTTGCCCTGGCGGGCTGGCGGCTGGAGTTAAAGCGTAAGAAAGTCAAGATTTTTTATTTCCCCTTCGTACTTGCGATGATGAATTATGCCGCGTATCACGGATTAATCAGATATCTCCGCGGTTCACAAAGCGTGGTATGGGAGCGGGTGAAGAGATAGTTCTATAAATTTTAATTTTATTCAGGAGTCATTATGAATTTTCTTGTTGAAGAGGTTTCAGGCATTAATGTTGTCAGAATTGCAATACCCCGCGCGACCGCGGATGTTTCGAAAGAGTTTAAGTCGGTATTGTTTGACCTGATTGACAATAAAAACGTACAGAAGGTGATAGTTGATTTTGGCAAAGTTGATTTTGCTGACAGCTCATTCCTCGGCACGCTTGTTTCAGGATTAAAAAAATGCTCAGCCAACAAGGGCGATATAAAAATATTATCGCTTCAGCCGCCTGTACGCGCAATGTTTGAACTTACAAGATTATATAAAGTCTTTGAGATTTTTGATAACGAACAAGACGCAATAAAGAGTTTTTAAGTGACTGATAAAATACATATCACAGTTCCGTGCGATATGAAGTTCATTCATCTCGTTGGGGATGCTCTGGAGTCTTATCTCCGGTTAAAGCTCCTGCCTGGCAAAGTCCTCAGTGAAGACGAGACATTAAAAAGCTGCAGGCTGATGATGTATGAACTTTATTCGAACGCTGTCCGGCACTCACCGGGGTCGAAAGTGGATATCATAATCTACTTCAAACTTAATTATCTGGCGATAGATATTGAGACCAACGGTGAAGAATTCATAGTGCGCCCTAAGGACAAACCGGGGCTTGAGATCCGCTTCCCCTATCCCGATTCTGTGCTTGGCACAAATTTCATTGTATATCGTGACAAGGACGAGGTGGTCAATTGCCACGTGCTCAGTGATTCCTGCCTGGAGTTCTCCAAGCAGAAAACAGGCGGAGGAGTGACGGAAGAATTGGAAATTCCGGATCACTTCGGGCTTCTGCTCCTCACATCGCTTACAAATGACGTGAAATACTTCAGGACAAAATCCGGTAAAAATATTTTTTCAGTAAGAAAGCATTTCCCTAAAGAGGCTGTGAATTGAAAGCTATGATATTAGCGGCGGGAATGGGATCACGGCTGATGCCGCTTACCCTGACCATTCCGAAACCGATGCTTCCTATCGCGAACAAACCCTCGCTTGAACACATTATAGACCTCTGCAAGCGCCATAACATTACCAAGATCAAAATGAACCTCTTTCATCTTCCCGAAGCCGTGGATCATTATTTCCGCGGCGGAGAAGATTTCGGGGTGGAGATATCCTACTCTATCGAAAAAAGACTTTGGGGTACTGCCGGCGGAATAAAGAGGGTTCAGAGTTTTTTTGATGAGACCTTCGTTGTTCTGATGGGTGACGGGCTGACTAATATTGATCTTACGGCGATGCTGAAATTCCACCGCGAGAAGGGAGCGAAGGCGACAATAGCCGTCAAACCGGTGGAGGACCCTTCGAGGTACGGTGTTGTGGTAACGGATGAAAATAACGCCATTAAAAGTTTTCAGGAAAAACCAAAAAAGGAAGAAGCAAAGTCGAACCTTATTAATCTTGGCATTTATATTCTCGAGCCGGAAATACTTGATCTTGTGCCTCCAAAAGAAGAGTATGATTTCGGGCATCAGTTATTCCCGAAACTGCTCGAGCTTAACACTCCCTTCTACGCCTTTCATACAGACGCCGCGTGGGATGACATCGGCGGACTTATGGATTACTGGCGGGTGAACCTTGATGTTATTGAGGGAAAAGTACCCGGGTATGAGTTTAAAGGGGAGGAATTGAAGAAGGGGGTATTTGTACACCCTTCGACGAAGATTGACAAAAAAACGCTTGAGAAGATCACCGCCCCCGTGCTTATCGGGAGAGATGTTGAAATCAATTCAGGGGTTGAGATTACCGGCCCCGCTGTTATTGGCGATGAGGTGTGCCTGGAATCAGGCGTCTCCGTAATTAAGAGTGTAGTGCTTAATAATACCTGGGTCGGAAAGGGGATTGAAATAAAGGACTCTGTTGTAAATAAAAATTATCATCTCAGTGTTCCGAACAACTTCGGCACATACATTGATGATGACAAAGTGCTTAAGGTTCACAGGATCGTTCCGTTTAGGGTAAAACTGGATCAGTTCCTGATTAATATTACTGACAGGATAGTTGGCTTTTTCGCTCTGTTATTCCTTTCGCCTCTATTCCTTGTCACTGCCATTCTGATAAAACTTGATTCGCCGGGCCCGGTATTCTATATTTCCAAGCGCCTCCGCTCTCCCGCAATTGAAAAACGAGGAAAGCATTGGTATGTCTATTATAAAGAAAAATCCGTTAAGTATTACGTCTTCAGAACGATGTACACTGATGCAGACAGAAGGGTGAAGGAACTGAAGAATAAATATCAGTCCGGCCCGTTCATTAAAATTGAAAATGATCCCAGGGTTACACGCGTGGGACGAATACTCCGCAAAACTTCGATAGATGAACTTCCGTTGTTCTGGAACGTTCTTAAAGGAAGTATGAGCCTGGTTGGTATCTGGGCACTGCCGGTTTATGAAGCGCAGCATCTGCTGGAAAAAGGATTGAAAGCGGGTGAAGGAGAAGAGAGCATTGACCTGACGGATGTTTCGCAGCTGAGGTTTGAAGGAAAACTCGGAATAGCCGGATTCTGGCAGGCGCGCGGGCGGAGTAATCTTACCGCGGAAGAGAGGGCAATACACGATTCATTCCAGTCTGTACTGGATGAAAACGTTGTGGCCGGAAATAATTATCTCGGTGAATATTCGGAGTTTCCGACATATAAAGGCTATATCAAAATGCTTATTGAGACTTTTAACGCCGTGGTAAGGCGTACCGGGGCGGAATAAAATGAGAAAACTGCTCCTCATCTTTCTTTTGCCGGTGGCGGTTTACTCGCAGAATTTCACTTTTGAGGAAGTTCTCGCAGATTCCGCCGGGAAGGCATTTGTTGAAAAGCTTGTGGAGCTTGCGTGGAACAATTATCCCCACAATAAAGTTTTTTCGAGCCACATAGCAATCGCGGAGCAAAATCTTACACAGACAAAATGGAACTGGCTGAACAATCTGAACCTGACCTATCAGTACAATCCGAACTTCGGATCTTCTCCGAACGATGGGTCTATCGTCCCCCGCTTTGGTATCGGGGTGTCGGTTAATGTTGGTTCAATTGTTCTTGCCCCGAGCAGGGTTTCACAGGCTGAAGAAGAGCTGAAGATTGCGGCCGCAAATTTAGAAACACAAAAAATCTTCATCCGCACGGAAATCCGGAAACGCTATTCGAACTATATCAGCGCGGTAGAAAGGCTGAAGATCAGAACAAAAGCGGTGAATAACGCCGAATCAAGCCTTGAACTTATTAAGAAGAGGTTTGCCAACGGAGAAGTGTCTCTTGAGACGCTTAACCAGGCATTGAATACGCTTGCCAACAATGAGGAACTGCGGGTGACTTCTTCCGGAGACTTGCTGTTCTATAAAGCCGCGATTGAAGAATACATCGGTGTTCCTCTGGAAAGTGTGAAGTAACTATGGAACTGATCTGGTTTTTACGGGAACTGGCTAAAAAATGGAGGCTCCTCCTTATTGTGCCTCTTGTGGCTGTTATCGCCACATATCTTCTAACCTTAAAGATACCCAAAGTGTATAATGCAAACGCGCAGCTTGCCGCCGGTATTGTTGATGATACACAGGCGAGTTTTGACGCGACTAAGGAGATAATATCCAGTTATGCCGTCCAGACAAAGTTCAGCAACCTCATTGAGCTGATCGAATCAAAAAAGGTTTATAATCTCATATCATATAAATTACTGCATCACGACCTTACTGATAATTATCCATTCAGATTAACTCCACAGCAGTCCGCGTCGCTCAGCGACAAAGAAAAATCTCAGCTGATCGAACTGATGGATAAATATCTGATATCGGGCGCGTCATTAGGGCTGAGCACGCCTGTGGAAAGGCTCGCGAACAAACTGATAGGGGAACTCAGGTATGATGAGGAATCCGTTGATAAGGCGATTAAAGTTGATCGCGAAACGAACAGCGATTTTATTAAAATAGAAGCAGAAGCGGAAAGCGCCGTGCTTGCAGCGTTTCTAGCTAATACTATGTGCGAGCAGTTTCTTAAGTTCTATATTGATCTGAGGCGTGAGAAGAATACCGCGATCATTGATTTCTTTGAAAAGCTCGCGCGTGAAAAGAAAGCCGAACTCGACGCTAAGGTTGAAGAGTTGAAAAGATATAAGATGGATAATAAAATTATCAATCTTTATGAGCAGACGAAATCCATTGTCAACCAGATTGCGAATGTTGAGATTATCCGTGAAGGAGAAAATCAAAAGATCCCTGCTCTGACAAAAGCAATACAGGAAATTGAAAAACGCTTCTCTTCAAAAGAAAAATCATTTATTGAGACGGGGCTTATTCCATTTAATGAGAGGATCGCGCTCTTAAAGGACAGGGTCGCGGAGCTTAATATGCAGCTGATCTCCTCCAATTATACGGATAACAAAGCAAGAGACTCTCTGAATAAAACAAAATCCGAACTGTACGAGATCGTTAAAAACGCCTCGGATAATCTGCTGGTTGACCCTAATGTACCGAAACAGGACCTGGTCGTTAAAAAAATAACGTATGAGCTTGACAGGGAGATAGCGATCAAATCAGTGGAATCCATTGATAAGGAAATCAGGCGTTTGAAGAATATCGTCGAGGGATATACCCCCTCTGAAGCAATGATCTCTTCCTATGACAGGGAGATAAACGTTATCGCGGAAGCTTATCTTGTTATCCTGAATAAATTAACCTTCGCGCGGTTTGAGGCGGAAAACGCGGGAGAGAGCGTCCAGGTAACCCAGCGTGCCACGCCTCCTGAAAAAGCAGAACCGTCAAAAAGGCTTTTGCTTATAATAATTGCCGGACTGGCAAGCTTTGTGTTTACAATAGTCGTTATTATTCTTCTCCTCTATCTTGATCTGACCATCAAGACGCCAAAGCAGTTTATTCAGAGGAGCGGACTTGAACTGGCGGGAATTATCAATAAACTGACATTGGAAAAACTTGACCTGCGCTCTCTCTTCGGCAGTGAACCCAAGAACCAGGATGAAGTAATTTTCCAGAATCTGCTTCGCACTTTCCGCCAGCACTTTTTGGAAAGGGCGCCGGCTAAGGGAGTGATCCTCTTTACTGGTAATCACGGCAAAGAAGGGAAAACAATACTGATGATATCCCTGGCATATTCGCTGAAGCTGACAGGAAAAAAGGTGCTGCTTATTGATACAAACCTGAAATCACCGGGACTAACAAAAATATTCAACGCGAAACCCGCGCTTGAGGCTGCCGCATTGGGCAATGTTTCGGTTGATGAAAGTATCAGCAATACCAGTCTTAATGATATTGATGTAATCGGCTGCGAAGGATTGAATATGACTCCTTCGGAAATAAGAGGAACTAAAACCTTCAGTGAAATACTCGCGGAGGTAAAAGCTTCTTATGACTATGTTTTTCTTGAAGGCGCCGCGCTTCTGAAGTACTCTGATTCAAAAGAACTTATCACTGAAAGTGACGCCGTGATTCTTGTCTACGCGGCAAACTCAACAATACAGGAAGACGACCTTAATGCATTCCTTTATCTGAAGTCTTATGAAAGTAAATTCCTTGGAGCCGTGCTGAATAAAGTCCTGCCTGAAAATATGGAGGGGCTTTACGGTGAAATTGAGAAAAAGCGGAGCGGTACCAGAAAGTTTTTCAAAAAACTGGTAAAAAGGAATTTATCAGGGCAGATTAAAAACGGGACGAAAATCTCGGCGGACTGATATGTATGAATTTATCCTGTCCGCCTATTTAACAGTAAACGGAATTTTCCTTTTCTATCTCTGCTTCCCGTTTATCAACACTCTCCTTGGATTTTTCCTCCGTGAAAAACCTGTTGCCGGGACCGTCAGTGAGGCTGATTTCGGAATCATCATTACTTCATACAAAGATATTAAAATTACCCTGCCGCTGATTAAATCAGTGCTGAACCAGGATTACGGTAATTACCACATCTACCTTGTTGCCGATCATTGTGAGCCGGATAGTGGGTTTATTAAAGATGAACGGTTAACGGTTATTTACCCTCAGCCCTATCTTAACTCGAAAGTAAAATCCATTATTACGGGACTGGAATCATATATCCGTCCGCACGAATATACTCTGATCTTTGATCCGGATAACCTCGCTGTGCCTGGCCTACTTTCCATTTTCAACAGATATTGTTCGGCGGGATACAAGGCTGTGCAGGGAAGAAGAGCCGCGAAGAATCTCGATTCCCGCTATGCCAGCCTCGATGCTCTTGGTGAGCATTACTACAATCACACACAGAGGTATGTGCCTTTTTTATTGGGATCATCCGCGCCTATAGCGGGCTCCGGAATGGTGATTGAAACCTCCCTTTACAGGTCAATACTTGATGAAATTGAGGCTGAGAATGTGGATGGGAAAGTTATTGTGGCTGAGGATAAAATGCTTCAGAATAAGATCGTGGAGCGCGGGTTGCGGATCGCCTATGCCCGTAACGCGATTGTGTATGACGAAAAAATTGAAACGGGGCAGCAGCTTGAACGGCAGAGAACAAGGTGGCTGAACTCGTACTTTAAGCATTTTGTTGAATCGCTTAAACTTATTCTTTCCGGGTTGTTTAAGTTTGACTGGAACAGGTTTTATTTCGGACTGATTGTGTCCATCCCACCTATGGTAGTGCTCCTGCTTGGCGGAGTCCTGTTTTTAACGGTGAATATCTTTATATCTGTCCCTTTTTTGATCGCTACGTTCGCGGCAGGCTTTTTATTCTCTTTAAATTTTTTACTTGTGCTCATCGCTGTGAAAGCGGAAAAGGAAATCTGGAACGCGCTTTTCGGGCTTCCCGCGTTTGTGTTTAACCAGGTGCTTGCTTTATTAAAAATTAAAAAAGCTAATACGGATTTTCTCGTTACGACTAAAAGTAAAGTTGTTTCAATTGAAGATGTAATGGCAGGCAGGGAGAAGGATAATGACGGAAAATAAAAAGATTAAAATCCTCGAAACGATTCGCCAGGGAAGCATAGGCGGCGGCGAAACCTACCTGATGAACCTTGTGCTGAACCTTGATAAATCAAAATATGAACCCGTAGTGCTCGCCTTTACCGACGGTGAAATGATCAGGCGGTTAAGAGGCGAGGGGATTGAATGTTATGTTATACCAACGGAAACACCGTTTGACATACGTAAATATCCGGCTGTGATGAAACTGATATCTGAATTGAATCCCGATATCGTTCACTTTCACGGAAGCAGAGCGGGAACAAACACACTCATTCCTGCTAAGCTAAAAGGGAAACCTGTTATCTACACTGTTCACGGATGGTCGTTTCATACGGGAACGGCAGCGTCAGTTCAGAAGGGAAGGATTCTCGCGGAGAAATTTCTTGTACGCATTTGCAATAAAACCGTCTGCGGATCTGAGGCAGATATTAATAACGGCAAGCGCCTCCTTAAGGCAGGCGACTACCGGCTCATCCATAATAGTATTGACTCGGATAAATACACCCCCGCGCCGAAGAATGAAAAAGTATTGTCCGAACTCGGGCTTAAGAATGATGACTTTACGGTTTGTTTTATCGCGCGTGTAACTTTTCAGAAAGACCCCCTTACTTTTGTCAGGGCGGTGAAGAGTGTGCTGGAGAAACGTCCGGAGATCCGTATTGTAATGATAGGCGACGGGGAACTTAAAGGCGAAGTGATAGCTGAAGCAAAAAAGCTGAATGTATATAATTCAATTATCTTTTCCCCGTTCCGGACGGATGTGAGGGATGTGCTTGCGTCGGTTGATGTTTTTGTCCTTCCGTCTTTATGGGAGGTAATTCCGCTTGCGATGCTTGAAGCGATGGCGATGGAAAAAATATGCATAGCTACCAGAATAGAAGGAACAACCGAAGCTCTTAATCACAATGAGAATGGCCTGCTGTTTAATCCCGGGAAACCCGGGGAGCTTGCCGAACAGATCATAACAGCTTATGATAACAAAGAACTTTCTGGCAGGCTTCGTAAAAGCGCGCGCGAGACAGTTGTTAAGTACTTCGATCTTAAGAAACTTGTAAAAGCAAATGAAGTTCTTTACACAGAGATTTTAGAGGGGCGCCGCAAATGAGTTTTGCTAAAGACTCCTACTGGATGAAGTCCGGTCTATACACCCTGCTCCAGAGAGTCTCGGCGCTGCTCTTCGGCCTGGGTGGATTTATGATTCTGGTAAGGATACTTCCGAAGGATCAGTTTGGCACTCTCGCGTTATTCACTACGGTTATTGCTCTGGTTGAAGTTGCCAGGAACGGCCTGGTGCAGAACGCCCAGATCAAATTCGCCGCATCTGCGAAGGAGGAAGAATTACCCATAATTCTTAATTCCTCATTCACGCTCAACTTTTTTGTAACAATCTTATCAATTGTAATACTCATCGGATTAGCCTATCCTCTCAGCCTGCTATGGAGCAGCCCGAAGATTGAAATGATGTTCTACCTCTCGACGGCTACCAATCTGATACTTATCTTCTTTTCGCAGTTTACCTTCATACAGCAGGCGAAAATGGATTTCAAAGGGATATTCTACAGTAATTTTGTCCGCCAGGGAAGTTATTTCGTTGTTATCTGTATATACTTTTTTTCCGGAATGATTATCAGTCTCGAGATGCTGGTTATATACCAGGCAATAGGCGCAGTGTTAGGGACGATAATCGGCTACGGATATGTGAGAGGCTATTATAAACCGAGATTGCTTTTTCACTGGGAATGGATCAAAAAACTATTTAATTACGGAAAGTTTGTGTTCGGTACAAATATCAGCGCGATGATCTTTTCAAGCATAGATCAGGTGATCCTTGGCGCGATGCTTATGCCGGTGCAGGTAGCGGTATATAATACGGCTACAAGAATGAACAATTTTGTTGATATACCGGTGGCGTCGGTAGCTTCAATCGTTTTTCCGAAGAGCGCTCAAAGGGTGGAAGAATCAGGTTCGGATGCAGTAGTGTATCTGTATGAACGCTCAGTTGGATTGCTGCTGGCGATACTTGTCCCGCCTGTAATTGCAGTCATCCTTCTTGCCAAACCCATTATTATGATTATCGCCGGGGAGCAGTATCTCGCGGCGGTTCCGATACTTCAAGTGCTGATGGTCGTCGCGCTTTTCAGGCCTTTTATCAGACAGTTTGGCACGGCTCTCGACTCTCTTGGAAAACCGAAGATCAATTTCAGGATGCTCATAATAATTTCCGTCGTTAATGTTATCGCAAACTATTCTTGCATAACTTTATTTGGTACTATCGGCGCCGCAGTCGGGACGGCTTCAGCTCTGTTGGTTTTCTTCGTCTCCACGCAGGTAATTCTGAAAAAGGAAATAAACGCTAAGACGCATCATACATTTATTTATATGTGGGACTTTTATAAAAAAGCTTTTACAACAGTAACAAACAAGTTAAAAGGACCAGCCCGTTGAGTGATATGAACCTCATTTCCGGAAGAGATATTGTTGTCATCGGCCTGCAGGCGTGGGATGTTGATATCGGAAGCAACTGTAAAAATATCGCGTATGAATTCGCTAAGCATAACCGGGTGCTATACGTTAATTATCCTCTTGACATAATTACTTTGCTTCGCGAAAGGCATCTCCCGCGCACTAAAGAAACCCGGGAAATGATAAGAGGCAGGAGGGATAATCTGCGGCAGGTAGCTGAAAACATTTATACATTCACACCCGCGCGGCTCCTGGCTTCAATCAATTGGATCAAAAGCCCTGATATGTTTGACAGGCTCAACAGGTTTAATAATAAAAGATATGCCGCTGAAGTAAAAGACGGGATAAACAGGCTTGGGATGAAAAACGTTATTCTGTTTAATGATAACGATATATTCCGGCCCCTTTATTTTAAGGAGTATCTGAATCCCGCGTTGTCCGTCTACTATTCACGCGATAATCTAGTCGGAGTGAACTACTGGAAACTGCACGGGGAAAGGCTCGAACCCCTGTTGATTGCCAAGTCGGATTTATGCGTTGCAAATTCAACCTACCTCGCGGAGTACTGCAGAAAGTATAATCCTAATTCGTTTTATGTAGGGCAGGGATGTGAACTGGATATATTTGATGAAGATAAGATAAAGGACAAACCGGAGGATATGAAGAATATTACCGGGCCGGTAGTTGGGTATGTCGGCGCTTTAAACGGCTTACGGCTTGACATAAAATGTATTGAGTATTTCGCAGGTAAACTTGAAAACTGGAGTGTGGTTCTTGTCGGGCCGGAGGATGATAACTTTATGAAAAGTTCTCTCCACAACATGAAAAACGTCTATTTCCTCGGACGCAAGGATGCATCACAACTTCCCGGCTATATAAAGTATTTCGATGTATGTATCAATCCTCAGGTTATCAATCCTGTTACTATTGGGAACTATCCACGTAAGATAGATGAGTATCTCGCAATGGGTAAACCCGTGGTGGCGACAAAAACCGAAGCGATGAGCGTTTTCGCAGGCCATACTTATCTCGCGGAAAACAATGATGATTATGTCAGGTTTATCGCAAAAGCTAAGGAAGAGAATAGCGCGGAACTGGCATCAGTGCGTAAGGCGTTTGCCCGCGAACATACTTGGGAGAAGAGTACGAGCGATATTTACGCCGCAATCGAAACAGTTACTAAATCTTAACAAGGTTAAAATTAAATGAGCGGATTAGTTTCTAAACTCAAAAGTTCAAGCCCGGCAATAAAGAAATTTTTACTGTGGCTTCTGATGCCCGTCAACCAGGCGCGTCCGAGAATATGGGTAAAGCTTTTAATGCATCCGTTAATTATAAAGCGCGGTAAAAGAGTGACAATACGTCCCAGAACAAGAATAGATATTCTTCCCTTCAATAAATGCAGTATCGGAAGTGATTCAACGATTGAAGATTTCTCGACGGTGAATAACGGGGTGGGAGATATCCGGATCGGCGAGAGGACAAGGATCGGAATGGGAAACGTGGTAATCGGTCCGGTAACTATCGGTAGTGATGTGATGTTTGCCCAGAACATAGTCCTTTCCGGATTGAATCACGGCTTTGAAGATATATCAATGCCTCCGAGTATTCAGAAAGTAAGTACCGCGGAAATAGTTGTTGAGGATGAAGTGTGGATCGGAGCGAATGCTGTGATTACAGCCGGCGTCCGGATAGGCAAGCATTCAGTAATCGGGGCGGCAAGTGTTGTGACTAAAAACGTGCCGCCGTATTCCGTGGCAGTTGGTAACCCAGCGAAAATAATAAAGCAGTATAATAGCGAAACAAGTAAGTGGGAAAAGGTTAATAAAAATGTATAAGATCAGGATCAAGCAAACAGAGGACGATCTGGATCCGCGCAGCAAAATGGTTGAAAAGGTCACGCTGATCTTTGTGGGCGCGGTTATCTACGGGATAGCCCTTAAGATAGTATTTTTCTGAAACAGTGAAGTGTTTTTAATAATTTAAAGTATACCAGGAAATGGAAGAAAAACTTAATAATCAGTTGCCCGATGTAGCTATCGTAATTGTTAGCTGGAACACAAAAGACCTTTTACGGAAGTGCCTCAAATCAGTCTATGATGAGACTAAAAAATATACATTTGAGATCTGGGTCGTTGATAATGATTCGCCGGATAATTCCGCCGGAATGGTGGCTGAAGAGTTTCCGGAAGTCAAGCTTATCGCTAACAAAACGAACAATGGCTTTGCACCGGCTAATAACCAGGCGCTGCGGGTTGCAGACGCTAAGAATTATTTACTTCTGAATCCTGACACGGTTGTGCTTAACGGCGCGATTGATAAGATGCTGGACTATATGTATGAGCACAAGCCGGGGACAGTCACCTGTAAATTGCTTAATGACGATATGACGCTGCAGAAATCGGTGAACAACTTTTTCTCCCTGTGGCGTTCATTCTTTGAGAACAGGTTTTTCGCGGAGATATTTCAGAACTTCAGTCTTTCCGGCTCGATGTTTATGTCCTACTGGGATCATAATGAACTGAGGGAAATTGACTGGGCCTACGGCGCGGTGATTTTATTCAGCCGCGAAGTCTATGATAAAGTCGGGATACTTGATGACCGTTACTACATTTACGCGGAAGAGATGGATTTCTTTATGCGCGTTAAGAAAGCGGGGTATAAATCTGTGTTCCTGCCAGAAGTTCACATTATACACTACGGGAAATCGTCCTCACGCCAGAGGCGCGCGGAGATGTTCATAATGAATTATAAAAGTTTTTATATGTTCCTGCGCAAGAACTATCCCTCACACGTCTATCCTATATACAGGGCTCGGACGGTTTTCTATCTTTATTTGTGGCTGCTCAAATTCAACACAGATGTTTTTATCGCGAAGCTTAAAGGGAAGAGAAACGAAGAAGCGCTGACACAGATAGATGTTTACACAAGAACGCTTCAGTGGCACAAATCACCTGAAAGTGAAATTCCGGTTTGAATGATTTTGTATTAGATATTAGCGCCGCGCGTCCGGTAAACGGAAAAGAACGGATAAAGGTTTTTTTCCGGGAAAAGTTCATTGACTCCAGGCTGGAGAGCGGTTACGGTATCTCAATACTTTCATTAGCGGCAATATTTATCGCTTTTGTTGTTACAAAGGCAGGCCTCACCGCAGGGATAGGGTTGATTGCGCTTGCCCTGGCTTTGCCGATGGTGCTTTTATGCCTTTATAATATTAAGGCTACCCTGGTTTTCACTATAGTGTTTTCATTCTTTTTTTCGATCATTAAGCGAGCTGTCGGAAATATCCAGCTTGGCCTGGTTGTTGACGCCCTCATTGCGTTAATGTTTTTTGGATTGGTATTAAAGCAGGTACAGGAGCGTAACTGGAAGATCAGGAATAACGCGGTTAATAAAGTCATACTCGCCTGGATAGTCTATAACCTTCTGCAGCTTGTCAATCCAACTGCCGAATCCCGGCTGGCGTGGTTTTATACCGTACGCACCTTCGCCGGGATAATGATAATGTACTACCTGCTTATGTATGCAATTGATAACCGGAATTACTTTTTCCTTCTGATAAAAATATGGATTAGTCTGACAATACTCGCAATGATATACGGTTATATACAGGAGTATATCGGACTTATGCCTTTTGAGGAGCGCTGGGCTACGGCAACGAAGGAAAGATACGCACTTCTCTTTCAGGCCGGGAAATTCCGGAAGTTCTCTTATTTTTCGGATCCCCTCGTGTATGGTTTTATGATGGCCGTTACCAGTATTCTCTGTTTCATACTCGCACAGGGGCCGATTAAAAAAGGTTATAAGATATCGTTATATACAATTAGCGTGCTTATGATGTACGCGATGCTTTTTTCCGGCACCCGCACCGCCTTTGTGCTGCCGATGGCGGCATTTCTTTTCTACGCGGTAATTTCCTTTAAGAAAAATATTTTGATTTTCGGGGGAGTAATGGGTATTGTGCTTCTTATATTACTCAATATCCCGGCGAACAATGCTAACCTCTACCGATTCCAGAGTGCCTTTAATCCAACAGAAGACGCTTCTTACCGGACACGCGCGAGAAACCAGGCATTCATACAACCGTTTATTCAGAAGCACCCGTTAGGCGGCGGGCTCGGCAGTGTGGGTGAGTGGGGGAAGAAGTTCTCTCCCTGGTCGCCACTAGCAAACTTTCCGCCTGATTCAGGTTTCGTTCGCACTGCGGTAGAGCAGGGGTGGCTCGGACTTTTACTTTACTGCACTCTGCTTTTCCTTGTGTTTAAACAGGGGATCCACGATTATTTCAGGATACGAGATCCGCTCTTAAAAAATATTTCTCTCGGAATGTTAACCGTATTGTTCTCGCTTGTGGTTGCAAATTTCCCGCAGGAAGCGATCGGACAATACCCCATAAATATATTATTTTTTGTCGCAATCGCGCTGATAACAAAAGCGCGGGAATTTGATTTGGTGAAAACATGAAAAACAGGTTCAGCTCCCCCGATTGGCTGCAGAAGCATCTGGATATCCCCGACACCCCTTTTACAATAAGTGAGAGCAGGTTTGAAGAGATAAGAAATAAAATGAAAAAATTTACCGCTGAAGATCCTGAGGTTTCAGTTATGATACCCTGCTGGAATGAAGAACCTAATATAGTTCGGACTATCTCCACGTTCAGCGAGCAGACAACGCAGAGAAGGACTGAGATTGTTTTTGTAAACAACAACTCGACCGACAGGACCGCTGAACTTCTCGATAAATGCGGCGCGGTAAGCATCTTTGTTGAAAAGCAGGGGATCAGTTTTGCCCGTCAGGCGGGGCTGGAGAGGGCTAAAGGGAAATATCATCTCTGCGCTGACGCCGATTCATTTTATCCGCCGGACTGGATAGAGACTATGGTTAAAGCGCTTGAAGATGATTCCGTTACCTGTGCTTATGGGCGGTACTCCTTTATTCCCCCTGAGGGAACAAGCAGATTCGCTCTAGGCGTGCACGAAATAATTGCCGAATCGCTGTTCACACTTCGCAACCGGCGCAGGCAGTACCTGAATGTCGGGGGCGCAAATTTTGGTTTCAGAACTGCTGACGGAAAGAAAGTCGGAGGTTTTAATACAACACGCCCGAAGTGGTCAGACGGTTGGATGGCAATGACACTTGCTGATATCGGGAAAATTCAACTGGTCAAAAGTAACAGCGCGCGTGTCTGGACCAGCGCCAGAAGGCTCATGGCAGACGGCAGCCTCGGAAAAGCTTTCGTAAGAAGAGTTAAGAAGGAGATTGGCAGATTATATGAATACGTATTCCCCGTGGAGCATAAGAAGTAAGGGGGGAGAACTCTACAGTTGTCTGCGAAGGGATATCCCGGTAACGGCGATTATTATTCCGGTTAAGAGAATTATCACTCCGGCGATATCGGAAACCGTAATCCCGTCATTCGGATTAAAATAGAAAAGTGTTTTAACCTCAAGAAATTTCGGAAGGGGAACTAAGATTATCACACCCGCCAGCAGTGAGAGCAGGCCCCCGGTGATAAGGAGAAAGAGAGCGGTAAAAGAACGCTTCTTTAAATACTTCTCGGCCGCGGCGCTGTCAAGATCGCTGCTGTCAAGCGCGAGAATAAAATCATCCAGAACCTCGTCACGCCCTTTGGAATCAACATCAATCTCGCGGAACGGCTTTATCCGCTCTTCTATGGTATGAGCTTTATCTTTCATCGCGTCAATATTATTTGATTTATTAAGTGTAACTTAACGGATCACGGCGGATAAATGAAATAGCCCGGGAGCGCAATTTTCTGATAAATCGCAGCCGTCTTGGGCCATCAGGAATCCTGTTCACCGTTCGTTTTCTTCTTCCGGCTGTAAATCTTCCTGCTGTCCTTGATTTTTGGTTTTTGCTTCGGAAGAGGGATGCGGATTTTTTTGGGTTTTTGCTTCATAATAAAATTAACGGTTAGCGGTTTTAGAATAATATTCTCACTGAAAACAATAATTAAATTAAGTAGTAATGCACGAATGCGCAAATTTGGCAGAGGATACTGTGATGGGTTGTGACATACAGATGTTCATATACTGAGGAATGTTCACAATTTTATGAACAAGCAATTAATTACAACATTAAATTAATAGTTGGAAATAATTAATAATATTTAAGTTTTCGGTAACCGGACAATTTCCCTCTCAGGTAAGTATCCCGATCAGCTTTTCCGCCAAATCAGTAATCTCCTTTGACTCTTTATTCAACTCGAGCACGAATTTATTATCAGCATATGTGCCGCGGACATTATTAAAATCAGCATCGCGTTCATCTGCACCGCCGTCTACGCCAAACCCGATCTTACTGGACTGGTCAAACTCTTTCTCGGCGTCTTTCAGGATCATATTGTTGAGTTTAATGCTGTTTTCTTTCCAGTCGTTGATAATTTGCACCAACTGTTCGCGCGATAGTCCGGAAGGTTCAGCGCCGAATCTGGTCTTTATAAGATTGGCACACCACGCCCACGAGCTTTCCTCATATTCGGAGGCGGTTTCTTTCAGCGCGGTGATGAACCCGTCAATTGAATCTATTTTTTTGGCCTTAACTTCTTTAATAAGATTATCATAGTTCGCTTTTGGAATAAGCATTCCTGCTGCATCAACCCACGATTCACAGAAAAGAGAAGGATTATCTTTCAAAGCTTCTTTAGCCGGGAGCGATTTGTCAGATTGTTCAAGCTTTTTAATAACCTGCAGTCCGATAAAGATTTTAATTGCCATTTCATAATATTTTCCGCAAGTTTTAAGAAGAAGGCGTTTGATATGGAGGCCTTTATAGGTAACATATTCCTGTTCCTTGCTTGCCTTCTCAAGCAGTTCCTTCATTATATTTGAGCCGTTAATGATCTTTCCAATGATGTACGGATTAAAGAGATCAAAATTCAGAATGTCAAAACGGATGGGATCTTTTCTCCTGTCACGCGCAGGCCATTTCTGGCTGTCGCGCCTTGTGCCAACTGTGAACATATTCATCGCGGGAGTAAGCAGGCTTTTACCGTCCTCTTCGTTGATGTAAGAAAACGGGAAATCACCGGCATCGAAGTTTGTATAATGCTTTCCAATTACCACGCTGAAAGCGCCGACTCTCGAAGGCCAAAGCATATAGGAAAAGGAACCCGTCTTTGATCCGCGCTCAAGTATACCCTGGTGCAGAGGGCCAAGTTTATACATATGATTGCTCTGGTTAGATCCGCTGCCGGCGTTATAGAAAGAAAACATCGCGGCAATAAGCAGGGAAGATTTATGATGAGTTACCGTATACGGTCCCGCGAAAATACTTACCGCTTCTCCGTGAAAGCCTTCGCAGTTGGAAAAGAAGGCGGAATTCTCTGCCGAGTACTGTTTACCAATCCTTACCCCCTGACCGATGAAGCAATTGTCTATCAAGGCTCCGTCACTTATAATAGTTCCTGACTGTATTATAAAATGCTTCGCCGTTACTCCAGTGCTTATCTTAACCTGGTCTTCAGGTGAGCTTAATATTGTTCCTGTTGAAAGGCAGGATATTCCTTCAATTTTTGCGGGCCCTTCTATCCATACATCTTTAATAATACCGCAATGTGAAATTGATGTGCCCCTGCCGATAAGTCCGGTAGAAGATTTTTTACTTTCACAATATACGTGAATGAACCTTTCCGCAGTTTCAACGAAGGCATTATCGTGGCGGCAGGTAACCAGCATATAAGCAATTTGAGAAGTGAGCCGGTCGAACATAATCAGTTCTCTTCCACCCCCCTCATTCAATACACTTATCTTTGTTCCGTTCCCGAATGTTGTCTCGCCATCTACGGAAAGGGAGTCAACATTACGTATTGCTACATTATCTTCTATACGGTAACCGGCTAAATTGAAGACATTATTAATCTCCACATTTTCACCGAGAAATACTTCTCCGTTAAAATTTACATTTCGGATTTTCGCGGGAGAGAAATTTTCGGAAACAGAGATGTTTTTCCAGTCGCGTGATGTGCAGCCGCTGTTTTCAAGCGCAGATATTTCGGAAGAGGTGAGATTTCTATAGTTCATTAAAATGAATGATCGATTTTTAATTAATATATTCTAATTTGGTAAAATTATAATTGATTTAATGCTTTTCTCCACAGCGGAGGAAAATAATTTTTGATTTAACGCAAAGACGCGAAGTCAACGCCAAGTCCGCAAAGAATTCTTCATAAAAGCTTAAAGAGATATATGTGAATTAAAATGGGAATCTTAACTTTTAATAAATAATATAGCACGAAACCGAAAAAAGGTTTTTACGTTATACTAACAATTCCGGAGGTTAATCAATCATACGCCTCATTAACACCGTCGGGAGGGGCAAGCCCGCTCCCCTACTTTTAGAAAACTGCGGTCATCCGTTGCATCTGCGTAATCTGTGGTCCATCACAGCGAATTATGCGGGCTATATTTACAGGTTTCTAAAAGTTCTTAATGATATCCTTTTAATCCTTAATTCACAAAACCGGTAAATTCGCAAGCGCCTGTTCTTCGATTTCTTTAAAGTATTTTACGGTACCAACTTTAAGTTCCAGAGTGGCCTCTTCATCACAGGCGATAATCCCGTGCGGGTGAAGCTGAAGCATTGATACCGTCCACATATGGTTAACGCCGTCTTCAACCGCGCTTCTGAGAGCCCGCGCTTTATTAAACCCGGAAACGATAATCAGAACTTCCCTGGCATCCATTACCGTACCCACGCCAACGGTAAGCGCGGTCCTTGGCACTTTATTAACTTCATTATCAAAGAAGCGTGCGTTAGCAAGGCGGGTATCATATGTAAGCGTTTTTATCCTGGTACGCGAAGAGAGCGATGAACCGGGTTCGTTGAAAGCGATGTGCCCGTCAGCCCCGATCCCGCCTAAAAAGAAATCTATTCCGCCGTGCTCTTTTATCTTATCTTCATAGAGCCGACATTCTTCATCAAGGTCTTTCGCGTTACCGTTAAGTATATTTACGTTTTCTTTAGGAATATCAACGTGACTGAAAAGATGCTGCCACATAAAATAGTGGTAACTCTGCGGATGGCTCTCGGAGATATCCACATACTCATCCATATTAAATGTCACGACGTTCTGAAATGAAACCTTCCCTTCATTGTAAAGGGCAACGAGTTCCCGGTAGGTGCCTATGGGAGAAGATCCTGTAGGAAGGCCAAGGACATAAGGCTTCTCAGGGGTTGGTTTAGCCAGGTTGATTTTCCTTGCGATATAATGCGCGACCCATTTACTCAGTGACTGATAATTATCATAAATTAAAATTCTCATTTAAGACTCCGAAAAAAATTATTAAAGCATTATTTTTGTGTCAGCTACAAAACAACCCTTTCCGTCCTCGAGGACGATAAGGGGATTGATATCCAGTTCTTTTATCTGCGGGCAGTCTATTGCAAGCTGCGATAGCCGCTGGATGCATTCTTTAACAGAAGTAATATCACGCGGCAGCCGGCCTCTTGCCCCGGAGAGTATCTCTGAAGCCTTAGTTCTGGTTATAAGGTCTCCGGCGGTTTTACCGTCAAGCGGGGCAATGCCAAAGTTGACATCTTTATATATTTCAACAAAGATTCCGCCGAGTCCGAACATTACAACGGCTCCGAAAGTAGTATCACGCTTTAGGCCCAGAATGACCTCCTCTCCCGGCGGGATCATTCTCCTTATAAAGACCCCTTTGATTAGTGCCTCCGGTTTATGCTTCTGAACGTTTTCCAAAATCCGCACGTATCCCTTTTCGGCATCTTCTTTTGAATTAATGTTCAGCAGCACTCCGCCGACATCAAACTTATGAACTATGTCATCTGACATAATTTTCATTACGACAGGATAGCCCAATTCCCCGGCAAGCTTGCCTGCCTCTTCTTTAGATTTTACAAGTCCGCTTTTCAGGACAGGGAACCTGTAAGCCTCAAGCACTTTCACGGCTTCTTCTTCGGGCAGGTACTTTCTTCCCGCGTTCACTGCTTCCTCGAGTATTGCCGACGCCGTTTTTGTATCCACATCAGAAAACGAACCCACGGGCTGTGGCTGTTCCTCAAGCATCTTCTTAAACTGATAAGTGGATGCAAACGCTACGGGCATTGATTCAGGGAGGATGTAGTGTGGGATTTTATTCCTCTGAAGAATATCTATACCCGCAGCCACATCGGCTTCGCCCATAAATGATGTATATATTGGTTTAGAGAACTGGCTTGAAATGCGGCTGATCTCCGAGGCGATACTTTCAATTTCGGTCATTGACTGTGGTGTCAGAATAATAAAGACACCGTCAATGTTTTCATCCTTCATTATGCTTGAAACGGCCACATTATACCGGTCGGCGCGTGCATCTCCGATAACATCCACGGGATTATTAATGTTAGCGGTTTTAGGAAGGCTTTTGCGCAGAATGTCGGTAGTTTCCGGTTTAAATCGGGGCAGGTCAAGGCCGCATTTTATCGCGGCATCGGTTGTAAGTACACCCGGCCCGCCCGCGTTTGTAATGATGGCAACCCGGTTTCCCTTTGGCAGAGGCTGATAGGTAAAGGCAATTGCTTTATTGAACATCTCTTCAATATCATCGCACCTTATGATGCCCGCCTGCTTAAATGCGGCGTCACACGCATCATCGCTTCCGGCGAGGGAGCCTGTATGAGAGGCCGCGGCTGAGGCGCCGGCGTGTGTCCGTCCGGATTTTATCGCCAGCACGGGTTTGCCTGTTTCGCGTATCACGGTATTTGCCGCCTTCACAAGCGCGGGGCCGTCACTGATCTCTTCGAGGTAGATGAGAATAACTTTCGTTTTAGGGTCATCTTTAAGGAAATAAAGAAGGTCTATTTCACTTATGTCTGCCTTATTTCCGATACTGACGAATTTGGAGAAGCCGATGTGTTTAGCCTGGGCATAATCAAGAACGGCGGTACAAAGCGCCCCGCTTTGTGAAATGAAGGCGATGTTTCCTTCTTCCGGCATCTTTCTCGCGAAGGATGCATCAAGCATAACCGCGGGATCGGTGTTTATCACACCAAGGCAATTGGGGCCGATAAAGTTCATACCGTATTTTTTAGCGATTTCCTTTATGGTTTCCTCGCGTTCTATACCCTGCCCTCCAACCTCCTTAAAGCCGGCGGAGATAATTATCGCTCCTTTGATCCCTTTCTGCCCGCACTGCTCAAGCGCCATATGCATAACGGAACTCGGGTAAACGATTACGGCAAGATCCACGGGATCTTCAATATCGATCACATATTTGTATGTTTTAATTGAAGCTATATGTTTTTCGCGCGGATTGACCGGATAGACCACCCCTTTGAACTCAGCTTTGAGAATATTGGTGAGAATGTCGCTGGGAACAGTTCCCTTTACGTTGTTTGCCCCGAGAACCGCAATTGACTGCGGGTTAAAGATCCTTTCGATGTTTTTTATTTTTTCGGAAACATCGTTATTCATCGTTACTCCGGGTTTTTGGTTTGTGTTATTTCAGGTATTGAGATATAAATTTTACTGCATCTGCTACCGTCTGAACTTCGAGCGCTTTATCTTCAGCCATTTCAATGTCGAACTCTTCTTCAAAAGCGGCTACAAGTTCAACGCTCTGGAGAGAGTCGGCGCCGAGATCAAAAATAAAATTGGAGTGATCTGCTATTGTTTCTTCGTTAACTTTAAGGACCCGTGCAATAACCTTTTTAACTCGGGCCTGTACTTCGCTGTTATCCATATATGACTCCTGGGAATAATAGATTTGTGATGTGAGGAAAACCGGGGGACCATTATAATAAAATGAATGCTATAGATTTTCTGATTTTTTACTAATTAAATATCCCTATTTGGGAGGATAAAAGCAAGAAAAAGCGGCGTGAGAACTGAAAATTTTATTGTTACATGGGGAGGGGTGAGGCGGCAAGACAGATGGTTTTAGCGTATTCGTAAAGTTACTAATGCGTATCCGGATATGATAATTTAAAATATTTGTTTGTACAAGACTATCAAAAAATTATAATGTAGGTCGAGGCTGGAAGTGTAGTGCGGGTCGAGGTGGGGAGTGTAGAGCAGGTCGCGACCTGCCCTACAAAAACAAATAATTACTTCCGGCGGGTATGTTTCTTAAATGTATTATTAAACCTCATCAAAGAGACCTTAAAAAATATTATATGCAATAAACTGTTGCATCATACAGAAAAATAACTTTTATAAAATTTGATTGCTTGATATGCTCAATCTTTCACACACCGCACACTGAACCCATAATCCTTTTCTATGAGAGATAAAGTGATATTACTATAGTTGAATTGCAGGTTCATATAATTTGTAAAAGTAGAGTTGATTTGCGATGAACTTAAAAAGTAAGCGTTCGCGCCGATATTGCCGTAATACGCAACGTAGGGTTGACGGTAGCCTCCCAACAGGGCTGAGAACCCGCTTGTATTTGTCCCGACACCATTTTGTGAGGGTGATTGATATACACCCTGTCCTATAGCCTTTAATGCGTTACCGCCTGTACTTACTCCGCCGGCAGTATTTGATAATGTTGTAATTTCAGCAATCGTGGGAATATGCCAGCCGGTCGGGCATATTCCCTTAGCGCCTGACGTCGTCACATACTGCATTGCTTCATTCCATTGATAGAGCCCGCCGTAAGTATTACAATTGTTCTCATTGTCGCCATTACAATATTTTTCTATAATGCCGTTATCAGCTGCATTCTGACTTCCATTTATTCTTGTACCGATATTCAGGTTTCGTGCAAACCAGCATTGTGAGCCGATTAAAACAGTAGGATAAACTTCCCCTCCGTAAAGCACCTTATCGCCGCAGGTAAAAGAATGAAATGTAATAGAGTCCACATCCGAGGTATGGCTGAAAACCGATTCAGACCCTTTGATTATTTTGACATGATTCTGTGAATACACTGAAGTATAGCATAACAATAGTATAAACATTAAAATGATTTTTTTCATTGTCAATTTCCCTTCCTTTATTTTATTAATAACATTTGTATGGTTGAAGAATAGTCTTTACCGTAAAGCCGGCAAATATATAGTCCGCTTGGGAGTCCGTCTCCGTCGAAGTTGATTTCGTAATCTCCTGCAATCTGCTCTGAATTTACAAGGTTTCTCACCTCACGCCCCAGAGCATCATACACAATAAGCTTTGTATAAGAATCCTCCGGAATCGAATAACTGATCGTTGTTGACGGATTAAACGGGTTTGGATAGTTTTGACGCAGAGTAAAATTTTCCGGAGCGCCGGACGAAATACTGACTGGATCGCTGTAGCTGAACGTCCCATCTGTATCTATCTGTTTAAGTCGGTAGAACAATTTCCCTTTTACCGTGACCGGATCGGTGAACGAATAATCTTTTGTGCTGTTGCTGTTTCCGTTCCCGGGTACAAATCCGGCTTTTTTCCATTCCTCGGATTTCTCAGAACGCTTTTCAATTTCAAATCCGTAGTTGTTTACCTCCGTAGCCGTGCTCCATTTTAACAGAATATGAGGTCCCTTTCTGTGTGCCGTGAAATAGACCAGCTCTACCGGAAGCGGGTTTCCGCCGTCCTCGGTACCGAAAAACAATTTGTTTATATCGGTCATCTGCTTGTTTATGCTCGTAGCATTGGTAAGCAGGAAAGTTACCGTTGAACCGGAAAATGTAACTTTTTGTATTAATTCAATTGAAGTGCTGTTCGACGGATCACCGTTCTTGTATGATACTCCCAGGAAAGTCTGAGAATAAAGCCACATAGGTAGAAGCGATAAAAATATTATTAATTTTTTCAATCAATGATTCCTTTTGGTAATAATTAATTTTCAGCGGGATGTTTGCCGATCAAAGTAATGCCCAGTTAAAAGTTATGATCACAGCCATTGCCAGGCCGGCCCAGAAGAGTCTCGCTATTTTATCTTTTATCGTTTTTTTGGCTATATAGAGCTGATCATAATCAGAGTCCCTTATGTAATCTCCGTCCTTTATGTTCCAGTTGTGTAATTGCAGATTATGTTCCAAAAAATTCCTTTCCATTTTAACTTTAGTTGGTGACCTTATATTTTAATCTTTGACGCGAATAACATAAAAAAGAACATTGCCCCGAAGGCCATTAAGCCCAGCGTAACATAGATGCCCGTGATTTCACGTTTCCTTTCTTTTTTCGCAAGTTCGTGTTGTTTTACATAATTTGGCTCGTCCGGGATATAATCACCGTTCGCAATATCCCAGCCTGATTGGGGGATAAGTATATTTTTCATATATGTTCCTTTTAATTATTATAAATATATTTTTCAGTTATCGATTTTATGGCCATTTATCCGTCAGAATTATATTTGCATTAAATAATTCTGGAGTAATCCAAATATTTCATTATTCCCATTTTATTTATTGCTTATGAACATAGTTTATCAGCATCGTCAGATCATCCTTGCCCAGAAAAGCCTTTGCTCCTGCGGACATTGCGGCATCCCTGAACACGCTCTTATCGTGAGCAGTCAGAATTATCACATTGGCAAGGGGATCATAGGTGATTATGTTTTTGGTTGCGGTCAAGCCGTCAACCTTCTTCATTTCAATATCCATAATCACATAATCGGGGTGGTTTGATTTATAGAGTTCAAACGCTTCCTCCCCGTCTTCTGCCTCAATAAACAGATCATACCGGTTTTTCAGCACTGAAGCGATCATTCTCCTTAATTTGGGATTATCGTCAACGGAGAGAATCTTAGTCACATCTCCACCCTGCAATTAGAAATTTCGGCGCTGATACGGAAGATTTTTTGCCCCTCAGTGTTACGTGCTTGGCGCCAGGAAAATATCCTTCGCGCAGGGTCCTGCCGGTTAAGTTCATATTGATTCTCTCTTTATGTGTGAAAACGAAAAATTAACGAAATGAAATTACAGAGGAGACCTAATGGAGGACAATGAGTGTAACCACTCAATTATCTAAGTGGTTCCACCTAGGTGAAGCGGGAATCAGGGATCAGGGAGCAGAGATCAGAGACCAGGGTTTTCAATGATCAATTATCAATGGACAACGATCAATGATCAAATTTTTTTTTGAGCGGTCTCCCCGATTGAAGGACAGCTATTATTCCCGGCTATTTTTGCAGGGAATTGGGAACTGGGGAATTAAGGTTAAGAAATTCTTAATTCATAATTCTTAATTTTTAATTCTTAAAGTTTTTCTTTGTTATCAAGCGCGAAGCGGAGGAGGGCATTGCCGCCGGACAGGTTAAGCTTTTTGCAAATATTGTTTCGGTGGTTTTCTACCGTCCTGTATGAGATGAACAGTTCCGCGGCGATCTCTTTTGTGGTTTTGTTTAGTGCTACATATTTCAGGATCTTTCTTTCGGTCAGCGTTAGTGCTGATAATGACGATGATAAAATTCCTGAGTCGGGAGCTTTGTCTTTCAGTAAAATGTCTGAGAGTTCACTGCTGATGTATTTACCGCCGGATAACACTTTGTCCAGGCATAGCTTTATTTCTACAAGCGCGGTATCTTTAAGAAGAAATCCCGCGGCTCCGTATTCAAGCGCCGCGCTGAGCAACGAAGCATCTTTGTAAGCGGTATTGATGATAATCCTGGTGCCGGTTTTCTTTTTCGCGATTTCTTTCAGTATCTCGATGCCGCCGAGTCCGGGCATATTGATGTCTATCAGAGCCAGATCAGGTTCGGTTTTTTCTATCAAACGGAGCGCTTCCAAACCATCCCCGGCTTCACCTGTAATTATCATTCCCGGGTATCCGGCGATCAGTGATTTCATTCCCTGGCGGACTATCGGGTGGTCATCAGCTATTATTATCGAGTATTCCATTTAATTTCTCTTTCGTAACAGGAATTTTTATATGAATTGTTGTTCCGCCGTTAATCGCGGAGTTAATATGATATTCCCCCCTTAAAATTCTTGCCCGTTCAATTATTCCCGTCAGCCCCATTCCCTTTGTGACAGTATTGTTTTCCAAAACCAGTTTAGCATCAAATCCCTTCCCGTTATCTTTGACAAGCAGATTAATGAAATCCTCCTCGCGCGAGATAATCACGGTAATAAGTTCCGCCCCGGAGTGTTTTATCACATTGTTCATTATCTCCTGAACGATCCTGAAAATAAGAATTTCGTTATCCTTCTCCACCAGGCCGTCTATTGGATTAATCTCGTGCTCAATCTTCATTTCAGTTGCTTTCTGAACGTTTGACATCAGCTGTTTAAGTGTCTCCGTCAATCCGAGACGGTCAAGCTGAACAGGCCTCAGGTTCTGCGCGATCTTCCGTGATTCGTCAAGCGCTTCCCCCGCGAGAGTTGAGATCTCGGTCAGGTGTCCGGCGGAGTCGTCAGCCTGTTTGTTATCGCGCAGCGCGATGAGCGCGTAGTTCTTTATGAGCAACAAATTCTGCGCGAGGCTGTCGTGAATCTCTCCCGCGATCCTTTTCCTTTCACTTTCCTGCGATTCGATCAGTTGTCTTGCCAGCTCTTCTCTCTGACGCGCCTTTTTCTTAAAAATTCTGACACGCCAAAAATAAAAACTTGGGCCAGATAATATAAATATGAAAACTACAAGGGCGATGAACCAGTTCGAAAGCCAGAACGGAGGAAAGATAATAATCCCAAGCTGTGCCGGGACCTCGCTCCAGACACCGCTGTTATTTGCCGCTCTTATTAGTAGCGTATATTCTCCAGGAGGGAGTTTTTCAAAAACAATTTCGCGCCTGCCGCCAATATTTATCCATTCATCGTCTGAGCCTGCCAACTTATAACTATACCTGTTTTTTAATGGTTCGGTAAAACTTAATGCCGTGAACGCAACCAGAAGGCTGCGGTGATTATAGGGCAGTTCAAGAATACCTGTGTGGCTTACAGGTTCATTGTTATGCCAGACTCCGGATATTTTAACGGGAGGTGGAACCCGGTTTTCTCGTACTGCATTTGTATTAATGGAGGCGATGCCGTTTACGGTGGGGAACCAAACTCTTCCGTCGGGCGAAAATGCCGAGTTAGGGGAGAATCCCCCGTTAGTCTCGCTGTTTATCATCCCGCTGCCCGCGGTGAAAATCAGAGATGTGATGTATTTCTCTTTTCCATCAAAAAAACTCTCTAAACTATTTTTTGTAACGGCAAAGATACCCCTGTTGCATCCCATCCAAAGCCTGCCGTAATCATCTTCCAATATGTGTGAAACAAGGTTATCGTAGAGCCCTCCTTTTGTGGTAATCACGGAAACAATGCCGTTACTTAGCCTTGCAAGCCCAGCCCCGTAAGTGCCGATCCATAAATTATTCTCATCATCCTCGTAAAGAGCCCGCACTGTTTTTGAAGGTATTGACTCTGAACCGGGGAAATCAATAACCTTTCCCCCGCGGATTTTTGATAACCCTCCTCCGGTGCCCACCCACAGTGACCCGTCACGCGATAATAAAAATGATCTTATCTCATTACTCTTTAATCCTGAGGATGTATCATACCGGTTAACTGATCCGCGTTCTGTCAGTTCGTAAATCCCGTTTGCCAGCGAACCAAACCAGATACTTCCGCCCGCCTCAGTTATTGCGAGTACAACCTTTGCGGCGATTTCCTTTACATTTATGATCTTTATCCTGCCGCTTCGGGTGGTGTTTTTCCAGTCTCTTAACAGGTACACACCGCCTCCCCAGGTGCCTATCCAGAGATCTCCGTTTGAATCCTCATATAGCGACCAAACACATTCGTTCGGGAGTGATGGGGCGGCGATCAGTGTTCGATGATTATTTCCTTTATCAATAATGCTTATACCGCCGCAATTAATACCTGAGAGGAGGCTGCCGTTTCGTGTAAGTAGAACGGATGTGAAGTTGTTGATTGAAGAAGGGTGAGTATTCCTAAAAGTGTTGATACGGCTCTTCCGAAGCTGCATCAGGCCTGAAGTTTTTGTCCCGAGCCAATAATTTCCTTCTCTGTCTTCCAAGAAAGTAAAAATTTCATTGTCTGAAAGCTCGTCTCCCCTGGTGTAATTATGTACAGTTTGACCGTCGAAAATATTTATTCCTTTGTCAGTAGCAAACCAAATATTGCCGTTCGAGTCCTGGTTGATTCTCCTGACCCAGTAAGAAAGGAGCTTGATTTTTGGGAATTGTTTTTCTTTTGAGTTGCCCGGAAAGTATTGTATGTTATAATCCCTTCGGCATACCCAGAGATTATTATCTTTATCAAAGAACGGTGCAATAGCAAGTTCATTCCCCGCGGAGAAATCAAAACCTGAAAGAATAAAAGCCCGTCCGTTAAATTTCAGGCAGACACTCCCCGACGCAACGAAAATGTTTTCATTTTTGTCTTTGAAGAGATAATAGTTTTTCTCCGCTCCGGTGACGTTATTAAAAATCTGTTCTTCTTTGCCATTCAACCGGATCAATGCTCCCGATAATGTTTGTATCCATACGGCGTTTTCCGAATCTTTCATTATAGCGAGGATAGACTCGTTATCAGGTATGCCTTTAATCTTTACCCTCCTGAAGTTATCATTCTTGTAAACTACAATTCCCCCGCCTTCAAACCCAATCCACAATTCGCCATTAATTTCGGACATAGTCAGCACCCTGTCGGTGTTCATCTCGGGTGTATTTGACGTATTGAAGTGTGTGAATTCTACTCCGTCGAACCGTGCGACACCGCCGAACGTACCGATCCATATATATCCGTCCGAAGACTGAACAAGGCTTTTCACGGTATTCTGCGGAAGACCGTTTTCGATATTCCACGATTTTACCAAAAACCTGACCTTGTCTCCGGCGTAGTTATCCTCGCAAAACACGGACAGCAAAATGACAATAAAAAGAAATAATCCGGCCAGTGGTTTATTCATTAAGGAAATCAATTGAAAAAATATTGAGGGTTATAAGTAACACGTTCAAATTTAAGAATAACTGAACAAAAAATCTATAATTGAACTTAATTTAATAAAAAACCCCGGCGTAAAACCCGGGGTCAAAATAAAACTGTAGTGCAGGCGCCGTGTATAAAATAAAAATGTGGCGCAGGCGCCGGATGTAAAATAAAACTGTAGTGCAGGCGCCACGTGTAAAATAAAACTGTAGCGCAGGTCGCGACCTGCGCTACAAAAATTTGTTATTTGAGAACAGAAAGTTTCTTTGTTGAGGTGAAACTTCCGGCGGTCATCTTATAGAGATAAACGCCGCTTGAAAGTCCTTCAGCGCTGAGTGTTAATGAGTGAACACCCGCGTCCATTTTCGAGTTAACAAGAGTACTGACTTCCCTGCCTGTCATATCATATAATTTTATGACAACGTTTTCCTGTGAGGGGAGCGAGAAGGAGATCTTTGTTTCAGGATTGAACGGATTTGGATAGTTCTGCGCAAGGTCAAATGATACAGGGGCAATATAATCTACAAGTACTGCCTTGCTGTATGTGTTTCTGCCGTCAAAGTCGATCTGTTTCAGACGATATGAAACTGAAGAAGCGCTGAGCGCGGAAATATCATCGCTGAAATAATAGGATTTAGCTTCGGTTGTGGTTCCGAATCCCGCCTTATATCCGACAGTGATCCAGGAGCCTTCGCCGGCCATTCTTTCAATTTCGAATCCGCGGTTATTAACTTCGGTAGCGGTTGTCCATTTAAGGTCAACGTTATTTCCATTCTGCATCGCGGTAAATGAAGTGAGTTCAACCGGGATAAGATCGCCGATATATTTCCTTACGCCGCCAACAGTAGCGCTGGTATTGAAAGCGCCAGCCCAGCCTGATGTGGTTCCCGCGAAGTCAACGTTAAGGAACTGAGTTCCTGAAGTATTAGCGAAGTCTGTCCAGGTAAGTCCGCCGTCGAAGCTGTAAGATGCGCCTGACATTCCGGTTGCGGCGCCGGTGCTGACCCAGGTGTTAAAAGAGCCGGGGACATAGCAATAATCGTTTGTATAGAAAGGACCATTAGCAATGAGTGTAACCCAATTTGCGCCGCCGTCAGTTGTGCGGTAAGCCGCGCCGGTTGAAGGATTCTGGATGATTCCGTAAAGAGCATCCTTCATAACGATCTTAAACTGGTTGTTGCCCATCGGTGTGGTGGAAACCGTCCAGTTGAGTCCTTTATCGGTTGATTTGAATATTCTACCATAGTTGGTTGTGAACCAGACAGTATTGCCGACAACTGAATAATAACCAACAACGCCATACTCATCCGCGGCAGCAGGAGCGGGGATGTTTCCGGTTGGAACGCGTGTCCAGTTTGTGCCGCCATTGGTTGTGGTGTAGAGTTCGAAGTAACCGCCGTTAGGATCGCCCATACAGAATCCGTCGTTATCGTTCCAGAAATGAACAACATTTGGGAAACCGGCAGGACCTGCAAATGTGGCTGTGGACTGGTGGGTCCAGGTTGTGCCGCCATCGGTAGTCGCGAGAATTCTTCCGCCGCCGGAAGAAGCGTTAAAAACAGGCATCCATGCTTTCGATCCGCTTGTTGCGTAGATCATAGAAGAACCCCAACCCGAAGCATAACCTGAGATTGTCCCGGCTGTCCAGAGTGTACCGCCGTTAATAGTGCGGGTGTATTCAACGATGTAGGTCGTGGTTGAGGTTCCGTTATAAGCGGCGCCCCAGCAGACATTCGCATCAACAGCTTTCATATAATTGATACCGCGGGATGCGGTCGCGAATCCGGATGCCTGGTCAACCCAGATACCGGTCTCAACAAAGTTAACAACTCTGCTTATCGATGGGTGTTTGACCTTCTCGGGCATACCAAAAACAACGGCTGTAAGAACAAGGAATGACAGAAGAAAAGAAGTAAAGTGCTTCATTAAAGATCTCCTTAAGATAGTTAATTGTGAAGAGGGAATTAACCCTCGTTGATTTATTATATTGAGTTAGTAAATCTCTATAAGAAAATAATCGTTTATCTTTTTAACATACTTACTTTATATAAAAATGTCAATAAAAAAAATCCGTAAACCAAAATTATTTTGGCACGCTTTTTGCCGACGGACACGGGCTTAATCCGCCCGCGGCCGGATGCTCAGCGGGATGAATCCCGCAGCGGATTTTAGCGGCCGGAAAGCGGGGATCATTTTCTGCTATACTCAAAAATTAATTTGTTAATTACTGAAATTTTATTTAATCTTTAGTGGTATACATAATTACTCATTTATTAAATCATGAATGGATCCCAGACAGCATATAAAATATTCCGCCGGGCGTATGAGAAACAGATGGACGGACAAATTGAAGAAGCGATCGATTTGTACAAAACCTCCATCAGCCTCTTCCCGACTCCGGAAGCGCATACTTATCTCGGATGGGCTTACAGCATGAACGGGCACTATCGCGAAGCGATAAGTGAATGTATGCAGGCGATCGAACTTGATCCCGGTTACGGCAATCCGTATAATGACATCGGCAGTTACCTGATGAGCCTTGATGAATACGATGAGGCGATCACCTGGCTTGAGAAGGCGATCAGCGCGGAAAGGTACGAGCCGAGGCACTACCCGTATTTTAATCTTGGCCGAGTATACGAATTAAAGGGGATGTGGTGGGAAGCGCGGGAATATTATTACCGGGCGCTTGAAGTAAACCCCGACTTCGAAGCCGCCAAACTCGCGGTCATCAAACTAACCTCGCTTATGAATTAAAAATTAAGAATGAAGAATTAAAATGAATGTGGATATTCTGAGAGACTATATTTTATTGGGAGTTTTTAATTCTTAATTTTTAATTCTTAATTTTAATTACAATCTTCCGTGTTTTTTCATTACGTTTTCCCACTCGTTTATATCCATCACTTCTGATTCGTCTATAAGCATCACGGGGATGTCGTCGTCGATGCGATATTTACGCCTGGTGTTCCTGTCGGTGGAGATGAGGAAATTTCCTTCCAGCACCAGATCGGCTTTGGTTTCGGGGCAGCAGAGTATATCAAGCAGTTCTTTTTTAATCATCTTTTTTTTTCTTTATCATTCAATGCAAATATAATTAAAACGTTGATTTTTGTGTGGGCGATTAATCGGGGATATTCAGAAATTCCCTCTTCCGATTTGAATTGAAAACCAGCAGGCCAGTAATTAGATTACCGGAAATTTTCTCCGGATTTTTTCATAATTATTGAGTAATATGAAACCATTTGTCCTGTTCCTGCTGATTTCCTTTGCTTTAAATGCTCAGGAAGTATATGAACCAGAATCCAAATTAATGGGGAAACGGCATCTGTACTCAGAAGCTACGTCAAAAATTTACTTTTACATTCATTTTATATCCGCGCGGTACGGAAAGAAATTTGAAGACCCGAAAGTACAGGCTGAATTTGAAAAACAGGAGTGGTATAAAGTTAATGACTCCTACAGCGATAATGTGCTTAATGATACTGACAGGAAAAACATACAATTCCTCACCTCACTGCATAAGTCAATATCCGAAAACACCGGGCGCTTAAGAAGTATGTCGGGAAGCCTGACCTGGGAGAAACCGGTAATGTTCCTTGAGAATGATCCAGGGCAAAAGTGTGAGTTTAATGTGACCAGAGACGGGGACGATTTCCTGATTGAGTACCGGTTTCTGGATCAAAACGGAGAATATTTTAAAGACAGTTATCAGTTAAGCGTAACTGATTTTGAAGATGAATGGGGAGGCTACCCTTTCGGCGGAGTTTACGAAGCGATTGCCCGGAATTACGAGTTTATAAATATTGAGTTTGTTCCGGATGACCTTAGTGAGCGGAATATAATTGAGTGGTATATGTCAGCCGGGGATTTAAGTTTTGAAGACGCTGCAGGTAAGTACAGGGAGATTGAGGGGTGGTTAAACCAGTTCAAAGGGGAGAAGTATTTCAGCGGCAACAGGAACGACTTTAGCTTTCCGGCGGAGTATTTATACGTTCCCGCGGAGAAGGCTTTTGTGACTGTTTATCACCCTTAAAATGTGAAATTCTTTTTTTATTTTTAATTGTGTTTTTATTCATAATACAGGAAAATTTATGTCCCTGACTCCAAAAGAAATAAAATTTGAAGAAGAAATCAAGATACTTAATGGAATATATTCCGATATGCTTGAGGCCATCCACGCGAAACCTGATACAACCAACGTGGAGGAACTTAACAACTATTTCGGAAACGTTTACGGAATACTGAACCGCACCGCACTGCGGGTAAAAGATATTAAAAATTTACTCGAGAGAGATAAGAAATTCATTCACGAAACCTGGAACGCGCCGGCTTAATCAATGAACAATGATCAATGACCAATGATCAAAGTTTCATTTCGTAGCGGGAAATATCATTCTCCGCGTGTAACTAATTCAGAGAACAGGGATTAGTGTCAGTAATGGTAACCGGTTAAATTGCCGGGCTTGGTAATTTAATTTCTCTGAATAATTATTAATTCTTCATTCTTAATTTTTAATTATTTTTTTGATCCACTTGTCAATCTCATCCGTCAATCTGAAATTAAATTTACTAAAATACTGAACGGTCAATCCTTTGTTCTGGACTTCAAAACTCTCTTTCATATTGCCGGTTAAGAGCATACTATGGTTTGTGCCGGGGAGGAAAATGTACTCCGCTTTGCCGGGGTTATATGTGTTAACAATATCAACTATCGTTTCGTGCCCGAATGAATCCATCACTTCAAAATCACCTTCACCGAATATGGAGAGAACGTAACCTCTTGTCCTGCTCCAAGATTCCGTCATATTAAGATCCTGCAGAGACTGCTGGAACTCAAGGCTCCGGGTGAAGAGCATTCCGTCTTCATCCAGCATAAAATCCCGCTCAAGAAGGCGTTTGTATTCCGGATTCGCGGTAAGTTGCTTTATATTTTTCTTCTCAATCAGCATTTCGAATAACAGCCGGTGGTATATCTTTATGTCATTTTCTGATTCAATATAATCAACTCCAAAACCCGGATTCTGGAACCGGAGCATCTTTATAAGGTATTCAAACCAGGGGAGATGATCGGTACCGTAAACTATAACCCCTTT
Organism: Ignavibacteriaceae bacterium; assembly: GCA_013360295.1. GTDB lineage: Bacteria > Bacteroidota > Ignavibacteria > Ignavibacteriales > Ignavibacteriaceae > JABWCL01. The sequence continues at coordinate 57,007 of JABWCL010000015.1, forward strand.
TATATTTGTTTTTTCGGCAATAAGAGGCGCGACAATCCCGCCCATCGAGTGGCCGAATATAAACGCGTTATTACTGTCTACAAATGAATATTTTTTCATATACTCAAATGCCGCTCCGAATGCTTCTGTTTCGGTCAGGATGTCCATTGTGAAGCAGTCGGGAGTATTAATGCAGTCACCGACTCCGGGTTTCTCCACCCGCATTACCGCGTATCCTTTTAGTGTAAGCGTATCCGTCAGTTGTTTGTAAGGATGAAGCGGCGAGAGCCCGTCAACGGTTGTGCAGGTGTAACCCTGTATTAAAAGTATCGCGGGCAGTTTTTCTTTTCCGAAGGGTTTTGTAACTATTGAACGCAGCCAACCGCCGCGGAAAGGGACTTTATCATAGATCACTTCAAACTTATCTGACTTTTCAAATTGTTTCCCCGTGACTTTACCTTTTGCCGTGCCCGCCTTCCCTTCACGCTGATATTTAACTGTAATATCATCGCCTTCCCTGAGTTTGCGGATTGCTTTCTGAAGCTTGTTGTTGCCGCCTATTACAGCGCCGTTTATTTCCGTAATGATATCACCGGCTTTGAGTCCGCATTTATCAGCGGTGGCTCCTTCTACTGTGCGGGCGATAACCATTCCCGCGTTAATGTTCACACCCGATGCTTTTGCAAGGGAATCACTAAGTGGCGACAACTGCGCCCCTAGCACGCCGGTTCTGCGCATCTCCTGGGAGTAGGTATCAGGGGAGAGAATCAGAGAAATGAAAAGTATTAATAACGATGTTCTTAATATGCCGGACATAAAGCCTAACCTGTTATGAAATATTTCAAAACAGAAATATAAAGAATAGCGGGGAGAGATGTTTATAAATTTTTGCTAAGTTAAACTCCCGGGCAACCTTGGTTGCCGTAAAATTCTTTTCTCCTTTTCAGCCGCAGAATTTGTGAGGGCCTCTAAATTAAACTAAAGGGACTCAGCGATCCGAATCACAAGTCCGCTTTGTGATGACTTTTCATTGATAATTGTGCTGGAAGTTACTAAATTTGCTATACGCTTGCCGCGGAGGTTGGAGAGAAGAAACATAATAAAGTTATCCCGCGGACGGCAAGCCGGCACAGTTACTGTTCTTGAGTTATTAAACAAATAATTTGGAAAAACTTAGATGAATAAACTGTTTCTCTTATTGGCGCTATTCCCGTTGTCCCTGCAATCGCAGCCCTCGGGGTTTACCAAAATGCTTATTCCCCGGTTCCAATACGAACACGACTTTATGGCAACACAGTTTCTTCAACTCTCAGAAAGCACACACCTGTTTTTCTACCTGACATCCGATAACCAAATATATCAGACTAAAAGCACAGACGGAGGCAATAGTTGGAGTGTGCCCAAATTTATTGATTTTGGACGGATAGATCACCCATATGACGCCTCAAATTTCTCGGCTTACAAAGCAAAAACCGGCAGAATATTTCTCGCTTATCGTTTAGACTATACAAGGTACCGTTACTCGGATGACGAGGGGGAAACGTGGCAATATAAAAACGATCAGTACTTCAGGATCGGTACAACCACAAGGGCATCTCACACCCTTCCATCCTCCGGTGTTTTGTTTCAATCTTCCGGATCGCCTTTGATTTATATTTTTTCTTACAACTTAACGCGCCTAAGTTATACTATATCTCAAAACGCCGATACGGTGTGGGCGCCCTATGTTAATATAATAACCTCCTGGCCGGGGAAGAAAATAAAAGAGCCTGGCCTGGTAATACAACCCTCCGGAAAGTGGATTTGCAGTTTCAGGGCGTATGACACGATCGCCAACAATCATTCGGTATACCTGTTGTCGAGTACCGACAACGGCGCCACCTGGCCGAACCCTTCTCCCGTATTTACGGAAGAGATATCGTTCCATCGGCTGATAAACAAACCGGACGGTCAATTATATTTACTATATACAAAAATAACTGATTCAATTATCGCGGGCTCAAGAATCCTGCATAATCACGATATTTATTACCGCGCAAGCACCGATGACGGCGCCACCTGGAGCGCGGAAACGAAGATTACCCGCTACCCATACACGGATTTTAATTTCTGCGTGAGCCGTTTCAATGATAATATTAACTTCGTTTTCGCGAGTCTGAGGGACAGCATATATAGTGCCAGTACGCTTGCAGACGGGTGGAAGCACTATATATATCGCCCCGGGGTTTATCGCGGTATCCTGAGCGTTACACCTGACACAGACTATCCCCCAATACTGATACGGGAGAGGTGCGTCAGGGCGGACTCCGTTAAAAGCCCGTTTATCTTTCAGGCGCAGGTCGTGGGCGACTCCAATTATGTTGTAAACGGAACCATTATTCAGAGCGCGGGAAAAACAATTACATTGCCGCTCTATGACGACGGACTGCACCACGACTCGCTGGCAGGCGACGGCATTTACGGGAATGTGGCCGGCGGAATTATCTATCCCTTCGGTTCCGCAAGTATACAGGGCGGTTATAAAATTTCGGTGAGCCGCCACTCTGCAACGGCTCTCAGCGGCGAATTGAGTTATTTGAATTTCTCGGGGGTCACACCGGTTAAATCAGCTTCGTTCGACATAAACAACCTTTATGTTCCTCTCCGGCACGATGTGTTTACCGGTGACGGATGGCTGTATGACAGTGTTTCTGTTATTTTTAATTGCGGCTTTTATCTATCGGGGATGGCTAACGGCAGTCTATGGGCGAACGGACTATTATCTCCCGCATTGACGGAAGACTATATCCCCGGGCCGGTCAGGGATTATCCGGGTTCCGGGTCCCTGTTTATACTGCGTTCGTCAGATCCTCCTTTTAGTAAAAGCTGGCAGGAATGGAGACTTGCCGTTGCAGACGGCGCTTCGTTTTATGACGGCGACAATGATGGTATTTATAGCCCTTTCGATAAAAACACCAACGGCTCGTGGGATTCTGATGAAGACCGCCCCGATCTGATCGGCGATTTTACCGCCTGGACGGTTATGAATGACGGAAGGCTCCCCCGGGACCGCAGATTCAGCAATTCTTATCCACTCGGTATTGAAGTTCAGCAAACCCTTTTTGGATGGAGTGGAACCGGAACGCCGCTGGAGAACAGTTTATTTATTCGTTACCGCATTATTAATAAAAGCAAAAACTACGAAAGGCTTGACAGTGTATATTTTACAATTGCCACAGACCTGGATCTCGGGAATTATAGTAATGACCTTCAGGGCTGTGATACTTTACTAAACCTTGGGTATGCTTATGATGCTTCGCCGGATACTCCTTATTGGGCGGTGGGCGCATCCTCGGGAGCCGCGCTTGTGCAGGGGCCGGCAGTGTTTTTACCCGGCATTACTTTTACTGATGTTAACGGTGACGGGAAATATCAGCACGGTACCGATATACCCCTTGATTCCGCCTTTAATCACAACGGAAAATACATCGGAAAGAATATATTACCGGGCGCGGTAAATCTGGCAATGACTTCTTTTCAGCCAATTTTCCGCTCTCATCCAACCCACGGCGATCCGTATCAAATAGAATCCGTCCGATACTATCAATTGGGAGGTATGCTGATTGGGGGATCACTGTTTGATTTATGCAATTCCAATTTCTGGATATTCAATCCGCCAGAAACCTGTTCCTCAGCAAACAGAGTTTTTCCGTTATCAGGGAATCCTGTTGACAGTACGGGTTGGTTAAGCTCAATAAAAATAGATGTACGTGACTGGGTTAATTCAGGGCCTTTTACACTATTTCGGAACGAAACGGTAGATATTATTTCCGCTTACAGTGTGGGGCGGCACTCCTCCAACACTCTTGCCTCAGTAGATGAACTTAAAAATAATATCAGGTATTTAACCGGTTTTTATAATGATAACTTCACGCAGTCAGGTTTGCCCGAAACGAACAGCAGCAAAAGAGGAGTGGGATTCTCTCTCGGAGATAATTATCCAAATCCGTTCAATCCTGTTACAGTGATTGGTTTCAGCATTCCGATTGCATCAGATGTTTCGTTAAAAGTGTTTGATATTCTCGGAAGGGAAATTGCGGATCTGGTTAACGAGCATAAAACCTCGGGATACCACAAGGTTCAGTTCAATTCCTCGGGATTGGCGAGCGGAATTTATTTTTACCGGATAAAAGCAGGAGAGTTCACACAGATCAAAAAAATGGTTATAGTAAAGTAACGGGGAAAGCGCGTTGCATTTTCGTTTTTTTTTTTTTGTATATTTGTTGAACACACTCATAATAAGGTTACAATATGAAAAAGCTACTTGTAATTTTTCTGCCGTTTTTCTTAGCGGCAAACATTTCGGCACAAACGGGGAATTTCAGGCAGGTGCCTCTTGCTTTCAAAAACCAGAATTATCTTGCCACGCAAATATTACAACTTGATAACAGCACCTTTTTGTTTTTCTATGTTGATTACAGCAGGAATCTTTTCAGTATTAGAAGCACTGACGGCGGTAATTCGTGGAAGGAGCCATCTTTGCTGTTACAACTATCGGAAGATCTTATGAATAACTACAATCTTTCCGCGTTTCGGACCGCGTCCGGGAGGATCTTCCTCACTTACCGCGGCGGATATACATATTATGCGTACTCTGACAACGGCGGAGAATCGTGGAATTTTTCTTCAAATTACTATTTCCGGATCGGAACCTCAAGCATTACCCACAGAAGCCAGTCAATGGGTTCGTTTTTTCAGGCCGCCGGCCAGCCGCTTGTTTATATATTTTCTTTCCAGAACACAAGGCTTAGTTATTTAACATTAGCCAACTCGGATACGGTCTGGTCTCCTTATATTAATATTCCAACTTCACTGACCAACAAAAAAATATTCGAACCGTCTCTTGTCCTTCAACCCGGCGGAAAGTGGATATGCAGTTTCAGGGCCTGGGATGCGGTTTCCCAAATCTATTCAATACACTCTGTTTCAAGCTCCGATAACGGAGTTACCTGGTCCGCGCCCGTGGAATGGTTAAACGGAAGAATACTTTTTCACCGGCTTGTCACAAATTCTTCCGGCGAGCTTACACTTATCTATAACATATTTTCTGATTCCACCGCTTACGGACTGAGTTCCCTGGTTAACTATGATATCTGTTACAGGACCAGCGTAAATGACGGAGGCGCCTGGAGCAGTGAAAATAAAGTTACGAGATACAAAGGTATGGACTCGGAGTTCAACGTGGATCCGTATAACAATAAGATCAATATTTCGTTTTTAAGTGAACGTGGTTCCACGCTAGAGGGTTCTTTACTTGGCGATGGCTGGCGCCATTATAAGGGTTTTGCGCAGGCTTATTATGGAACCGTTGGAGTTTCAACTGATGAGACTCCGCCCCCCGTTCTTGTTCGAGACCGCATAGTCGGCGATTTGATCGTTAAAAGCCCCTGGGTATTACAATGTCAGATAATAGGCGACTCGTCAACTGTTGTAACCGCGGAATTTTATCAGAACACAGGGAAGGGGTTTAAACTCGCGCTTTATGATGACGGGAATCATTCAGATTCTCTTGCCGGCGATGGAATATTTGGGGGTGTTAACGGCGGTATTGTTAATCCAATTAACCAAGGCACCGTAATTATGGGTTACACGTTATCAGTCTCAAACAGTTCCGGGGCAATAGTTAATTCTTCTGCTTCACAGCTCTTCCTTGCAAATTATACTCCGGTAAATGCGGGGCTTTTTAATTCAAACAATTTATATATACCTTTTTCAAATGACGGAATAATCGCGGATTTAGATACCGGGGCGGGGGCCGGAGGCAAATATGATAATAGTGTTTTTCTTTTCTCTTCCGGGTTTTTCCTTTCAGGGCTTGCCGGGATCAATGACTGGGCTAATGGCGTAATGTCCGCGTCCCGTATCCAGGATTATTCAACCGGCCCGGTCCGCGAATATCCCGGATTTAATTCAATATTTATTGTAAAGGCAAGTGATGCGCCTTTCAGTAAATCGTGGCAGGATTGGCGTTATGCGGTTGCGGACGGCGCTTCCTTTTATGATGGGAACGGGGATGCAATATATAACCCGGTTGATCTCAATAATAACAGTGTTTGGGACACTAATGAAGACCGCCCCGATTTGATCGGTGACTTCACCGCCTGGTGTGTCTTTAACGACGGTATTCCTTCCGGTTTAAGACGGTTTTCCAACGTAGACCCAATGGGAATTGAAATTCAGCAAACAATCTTTGGGTGGAGCGCCCCCGGTACTCCTCTTAGTAATTCAATGTTTGTCAGGTATTCGTTAATCAACAAGAGCGGATCATACGAAAAATTTGACAGTGTTTACTTTTCATTTGCAAGCGATCCCGATTTAGGGGATTATGCTGACGACCTGGTTGGTTCTGATTCATTGTTGAACCTCGGATATGTATATAATTCCGGGCCTGATGACGTTTTTGGAAATAATTGTCCGGCTTTTGGTATTGCTGTGTTACAGGGTCCGCCGGCTTATATACCCGGGAAAACATTCACGGACGTAAACGGGAACGGAATATATGATCATGGTTCTGATACTCCGCTTGATACCGCTTTTAATCATAAGGGAAAATATTTATCGCGTGATGCTTTCCCCGGTGCTGAAAATTTGAAGATGACATCGTTTCAGCATTATATGAGTTCACACCCGACAAACGGAGACCCGAATACAAAAACCGAGTTAAGAAATTATCTGTTGGGCGGAAGAGATAAATTCGGACAGAGAATAAATCCCTGTACCTGGTCTTTTGGGTCTGTTTATCCGCCGGCAAACTGCGCGCTGGTGAATCCGGAGTATTTCTATTCCGGCGACCCGGTCACATCCACCGGGTGGTTGAATAATACCGGTGTTGACCAAAGAATGCTGGTAAATACCGGCCCATTTACCTTAGTAAGAAATAAAAAAGTAGATATAATAGGCGCTTACAGTGTCGGAAGGCATTCAACAGCATCACTTAATTCGGTGAATGTGCTTAAAGATAATATTACTTATATAAAAGAATTCTATAACGATAACTTCACCCGAACTGGTTTGCCCGGGGCGAACAGCAACATTAACGGAGAAGGATTTTCTCTCGGAGATAATTATCCCAATCCGTTCAATCCCGTTACGGTGATAGGTTTCAGCATTCCAGTTGCTTCAGAAGTGTCACTTAAAATTTATGATATCCTCGGCAACGAAGTGGCTGATTTGGTAAACTCAGCAAAAACCGCAGGGTATCATAATGTACAGTTTAATTCCACCGGTTTGGCAAGCGGAGTTTATTTTTACCAACTGCGGGCGGGATCGTTCAGCCAGATTAAAAAAATGATTATTGTAAAGTAGCGGAAAGGACTATAGAGATGAAAATATATTTAGCACTTTTAACAACGATTCTGTTTTCATTTATTTTTATGGCTTGCACCGAAGAGGAAACGGGGCCGCCGAACAAAAACAATTCTGTTTCCATTTCTTTCCCGCTGAATAATTCCGTGATCGGTGATTCCGTTATGCTTAAGGTTACGCTGCAGGAGCCAAACGCGGTGGATAAAGTTGAATATCAGCTTGATGGAGTGCAACTCGGTACCGCGCTTGCATCCACAAATTTTGAGTATAAATGGGTGCCTTCTTCACCGCAAATCGGGCGTGTTTATAAACTGACGGCAAAAGCCACGGATAAGAGCGGGAGTGTGGTTGTGTCAGATACTGTCAGCGTATCATACAAGTGGTATGAGCTTATAACGGATAACGATAATTTGTGGGCCCCTGATATTAACCGCCTGTTAATCCGGAGCAGCACCACTCATCTCGAAACACGCGTGGAGTGCTACGGGAACTGGGTTAACCCATACCTCGTCGCGGAGGGGATCTCGTTCGCGGTTTTTCTGGATACCGACAGGAACAAAAATACCGGGCTTAGTTCATCGGTTCCATTTGGTTATGCCCCGAACGATATAGGCGCCGATTATATGATGATCTGCGGTTTTGAAGATAACGCGCTTTACAAGTGGAACCAGGCGGATTCATCCTGGAAACGGCATGAGAACCTGGTTTCCCTGGAATTACAGGCCAACAGCAGTTTTTCTGAAATGAAGATACCGCGTGCTTCTATTGGTAATCCGGCATCGGCAGATATTGCCGCCCTGCTTTTAACAACTGCCCCCGGGCAGGATGCGAACAAAGACTGGGCGCCCGATACCACACACGCAACATATACGATTAATGGTTTGTATATCGGAAAAGAATCATTGAATAAAGTCTCGCATATTGCTGCGGCAAAAAAACTTTATTTATTAAAAAAATAAGATTTACTGTTTGAAATTGGGGGGCGCTTCGATACTTCCGATAGTTATTGGGATACTCAGCGTCCGTACATTTTGAAGAATTCTTAATTCATCATATTAGGTCCCGTCCCCACCTGGGGATGGGATCAGTTTTTTATTATAAACGAAGACGGGCTGACGCCAAACCTTTTTTTGAACGATGAACTGAACGAATAAATATCGGGGAAACCGGATTTCTCTGCAGTTTCTGAGACTGATAACCGTTTCTCACGCAGCAGGCGCGCTGAGTGGCGGAGCCTTCTTTCAAGCAAGTATTGATAAGGCGTGACACCGTACACAGCCCTGAAGACACGAATAAAATAGTACGGAGATAGCGAGCACATCGCGGCAAGCGAGGTGATCTCAGTTTTTTCCCGGAAACTTTCATCAATAATACTTTTTGCGGTTGCCACCCTGCGGTATAGTTCCCTGCGGGTTGACTCCCTGTAAGCCGGCGCTTTTGAAGAATAGCCGATATCCCTGTTGCCGCACCGGAAAAGTTCATACGCCACGTCAAAGAAAATTCCGTTGTCGTAAACCGCCGCACCTGAGCGGACTTTTTCGATGAGGATGCCCACAATTATGCCCAGCCTGTTCTCTCCCATTGAATAGAGCCTCTCGAAGAGGGGCAGACTGATCTCATTTTCCGCATAATAATCAACCGGGGAGTATCCAAGTGCTTCTCTCTTCGCGTCATTAAGAACCGCTTTTGAAAAATAAATACATACACCCTCCGCCGGTTTACCCCCGGGAATTTCACATCCGTAGTTCCTTCCTTCATCCACTACAAGGAATGTCCCGCGCCTCACTGCAAAAGCCCTGCCGTCAAAGAAATAATTTTCGGTACGGCTTATGCCAGCCTTGACGGAAACCCGTGCGTTGTCAATTTTTTCATTCACTCCCGCGAGGAGGGAATGAACAATATAGTTATCGCCGGGTTGGGCGAAGGAGTCCAGGTTGCTGTTTGTTAATTTATGTATTTTGTCGTTGAACATCAGTAACTGAGATTTTGAGTCATATATTGCGGAAAAATTTATTGCTTTATGATTCAATTAGTTTGAGCGGAGGGAAAATAAAATGAGATGAAAAAAGGGAGGATGAGCGGAAGGAAATGCTGTTGTAAAAATATATATTCCGGTTAAGAGTTTATTTTAATAATTATGACCACGGAGCGAAGATGATACTTTCCGGTAAAGAGATAAAAAGCAGGCTGGGAGGAGAAATATTAATTGATCCGTTTGATGAAAAGCGGCTCAATCCCAACAGTTATAACCTCCGGCTTTCAGAGGAAATGCTGATATATAATGACGCTGTGCTCGATATGAAAAAGCCGAACCCCACAAGGAGCCTGACCATTCCGGAAAGCGGTTTGACCCTTCAGCCCGGGAAGCTTTACCTCGGCAGGACAATTGAATATACAAAGACGGATAAATATGTTCCTATGCTTGAGGGGAGATCATCCATCGGCCGGCTGGGAATTTTTGTCCACGTAACCGCGGGATTCGGTGATGTTGGTTTTTCCGGTTACTGGACGCTTGAGATATTCTGCGTTCAGCCGGTAATCATTTATGCAGGTGTTGAAATATGCCAGATTTATTATCACTCCATAGAGGGGGATTATGAAACTTATACAAAAGGGAAGTATCAGAATAACACGGGAATTCAGCCAAGTATGCTTTATAAAGATTTTCTGTGATTCCGGAATGGCGGGTAAGCCTCTGTGAGTACTGCTCAATCCGGAAAAGGCTTTCAAACATAAAAACCACTGTTCTGAATTATTGAAATTATGTGAATATAGAAATTTTATTTATTGAGCTATTATTCGATGGAAGATAAAATTGACGAATGAACATTAATAAATGGCTGAGGTTTTAATGCGCGCGCTCCGGGCTGGAAAACGGAAGGTAATTTGATAAATGTAATTATTTATAAGGTAAATCTGACTTTACTTGCGAGATAAAGGATTAGAAAATAAAAAGGGCGAGTCCGCGACCCGCCCTTCATTTCTTTCGCGCAGCTCGCGAGCTGCACTACATTAATTATATTAGTTTATTTCACAAGCATCATCTTGCGGGTTATATTCTTTCCGCCGGATGAAAGTGAATAATAATAGACACCGCTTGAGAGACGGTCAGCATTGAAAGTAATGCTGTAAGATCCAGCCTGCCTGAACTCATTAACGAGCGTCGCAACTACATTGCCAAGCATATCATAGACCTTAAGGGAAGCATTTCCGCTAACAGGTATGGTGTAACTGATAACCGTTGCGGGGTTGAACGGATTCGGGTAATTCTGGGCGAGGGTATACTCTTCCGGAACGCCCGTGTTAACCGTTACTGTACCGGAATAAGAGAAAGTTCCGTCATAATCAACCTGCTTCAGGCGGTAAGAATAAGCGCCCGGCTGAACATTTTTATCGGCAAATGCATATGAGCGTGGAGAAAGTGAATTTCCGCTGCCTTCTACTTCGCCGATCTTGCTCCAGTTGCCGACGGAAGGTTTTCTCTCGATTTCGAAGCGAAGGTTGTTGGTTTCGGTCGCGGTTGTCCAGTTAAGCACAACCTCCTGACCGCTTGCGTCAGCAGAAAAAGAAGTTAATTCAACCGGTATTGACGGGTCAAAGAGGCCTTTGATTACATTTCCTCCGGAACCTACAAGGTAAACATTCGCGCTGACGAATTCGGCAGCGTAAAAAGTATTACCGGCGATACGGTTGGCTACTTTCGACCAGTTAGCGCCGCCGTCATAAGTGTAAAGAATTTCTCCGCTTGAGCCTCCGACAATGACCCGGCTCGAATCGAACGCCCTGACACTGTAAAGAGTCATCGTGGAATTAGTTACAGCCGAAGTCCAGGTTGTGCCTCCGTCGGTAGTCTGAAGAACCCTGCCGGATGAACCGCAGATGAAACCAATATTTGTATTAACAAAATCTACGTCGTACAGGGTTGAAGTGGTGCCGGAAGTTTGTAGCGCCCAGGTTGCGCCGCTGTCCGTGGATTTGGCGATTTTTCCGCTGCTCCCCACAATAAAGATGGTCTGTCCGTCGGTAATGTCCATCTTATAAATGGCGGAAGTGCCGAAGGGGTCGACCACTTCTGTCCAGGTGGCGCCGCCGTCGGTTGTTTTAACCATCACGCCGCTGCTTCCCGCCGCGTAGCCGACACTTTCGTTAAGGAACTGTATATCATACCAGATTCCGGTTGAGGACATAATGCCGGGGGAGAGAGCCGTTGCGGTAACTCCTCCGTCCGTGGTTTTGTAAATACCTGTACCACTGCGGACACCGAAGTAGGCCACGTTATCATTAATCCAGTCCATCGTGTAAATCCTGTACTTTGGATTAAACGGAAGTTTTGTCCACGTTGCTCCTTCGTTGTCAGAACGGAATACCTCGCCGAGGGAATCCGCGGCAGTAGTAGAGCCGCCGCAGAGATAAAGTTTACCATTAAGGTATTCAACATTCCTGATCTCTTCGAGGGTAAGGCTTTGGCTTAATATTGTCCAGGTCAGTCCCTTGTCTGTGCTTCTTGCAATCCTTCCTCCGTATGTTCCGGCGAATAATTCATTTGGATTGGTGCCCTTAAAAATAGCGTAAACATTAGCGCCCGCTCCAAGTCCTGTCTGCAAAATATTCCACGTGACGCCACCGTCAGATGTAACAAAAACATTTCCGTCAGCTCCTGCCGCGGCACCGTTGAGTGTATCGAAGAAAACGATATCGTAGATGGTGCCCGTTCCTAAATCCTGCTCTGTCCAGGTTGCGCCGCCGTCCGTTGTCCTGTTAATTGTGTAACCTGAAGTGCCGGTAAAGCCGAGGTTATCATTTACAAACAGAATTTCGCGTACAGTTTGAGTTGAAGTGTATCCTGCGACCGGTAAAAATGTTGTGCCGTAATCGGTGCTTTTAAGCAGCCTGCCCGGAGTTGCCGAGGAAGTTCCCAGATAAATAAGATCGGGACGTACGACCCTAACATCATAAATAACAGCCGACGTGCTTCCGATGGGGATTTCGGTAAATGTGGCGCCGCCGTTTGTAGTCTTAAGTGCCTTTGCAGAGGATCCTACTACGTAACCGGTATCAGCATCAATAAAATCGAGATACCAAAAGGTTATTGCAAGTCCGGTTGAAAGGGTGTCCCAGGTCACTCCGCCGTCGGTGGTCTTGAAAAGTAAACCGTTAGTTCCTGAAGCGTAACCAACCTGCGCATTAACAAAATCAACCTCGTAAATATCCCGGGACCGGTTAACTGCATCGGGATAAATTACATTCCAGTTGGTTCCGTTGTCGGTGGTAGTAAGCACTGTGTTGTTGTCGCCAACGAATAAGACTTTACCGCCCGGCAAGGCTGCGATATCGTTAATGCTGTTGCCGGTTGGGCGTGTGGCGACCCACTCCCAGTTGGTGGGTTGTGAAAGGGCAATGACGGAAAATGCTAATACAAAAAAGAACAGTTTTTTATTCATCAAATGATCCTTTCTATTGATGATTAATGATTTATTTTGCTTTTTGCATCCTTTTATCTGGCAGTGCCGGAGAATGAGTAGTAACTCCTGCCGTTGGGGCCGGATGTGTTTATTTTAATATATACATTTTCAACCTTATCCGTTGTATCAACCGCGTCTGAAACTATGAATGAAAAGCGGGTATAAGATTTCGATTGAGTATCAGGCATTTCAATGGTGAGATCACCGCTCGCTTTTACTCCTTCACCTTCCACGGCAACGGTGATCTGCGTGGCGGGCGCGAGAGGATTACCGTTCTGATCTTTTACTTCGTAATTAAAAACCTGCGAACCGCCGTTTGGAATATTAAACGATGAAGGGGTGGCAATTATTGTAGGAACACCCGAAAAAAGTACTTCGATATCTTTTGTAATAGTATTATTGTTCTCATCAGCAGTATGCGCGGTGATAATAGCGAATCCGGGGCCGCGTGTCGGGTGCGTGGGCCGTGGTTCGGCGGACATCAGGTTTACACTTGAAAGCCCGATTTCATTTGTTACCTGCGAGCCGGGAATCAGCCCCCCGGTTGTGGTAAAGTATACAGAAGTTCCCGGGCGGACCGGGTTTCCGTACTTATCGCCGACGTAAGCAGTAACACCGTTCGTCAAACCAAAAATATTATATCCAGCGAAATTAAGAAACTGGCTGGCGAGTCCGAAGTGGTCAAAATCCGGCAGCCCTCCGTGAATTGTATAACTGACCGGCTGAGAAATGATCTTCTTGCCGCCCATATCAATTTCAGCCTGAATCTGAACGACCCCCGCTTTAGTTCCGGAGGTTAAAAATACCGAAGCCTTGCCGGCTGTATCTGTATATACAAAATTGGGATAAATAAACTCGCCGCCGTTCGGGCTTGCCGCGAGAGTAAATTTTACCAGGGCGGAATTTGAAAAAGATATCGGGTTCCCCGCGGAATCAACAACAACAAAAGTCACCTTGCCTGTTTCAGGAGAACCACCCGCGCGCACACCGATGGATGTTGATGTCTGTGAGAGGAGGTATATCGCCGATGCAGGGCCCGTCGTAGTGCTTCCGGAACCGGTAGTAACCTTGGAAAGCGAAACCGGGGCGAGGTTGTTTATCGCGTTTTTTGTTACAAACGCGCTTGATGTATCCGTCTTGTAATTTACTTTTGAAATGATTACAGTTATGACCTGCGAAATGTCTATGTTAAAGCTCGCCGAGTATGTGCCTGAAGTGTTTGTATAAGTGGTTTTTGTCCCGCCGGTGTAAATGATCCTGATTAACGCGCTGTCAATCGCGTTGCCCGATGAGGCATCTTTAACTGTGCCGACGACTGTAAGATTAGTCGAGGAAGAACCTCCGCCGGTACCCGATGTAACAGGTTCGGTGCTGCTCTCACAGCTTATGGCGGAAAAAACAGTGATAATATAAAACGCAAATAATACGAGGGTGTTTTTATTTTTGTTCACAGACAGCTGCTTCCATTAAAATTAATTGATTTTAAATTTAATTAATTAATATATATAAATCACGCATATTCAATAAAGTTCTTAAGTACTTTTATCCCCTCTTCCCCTGAAAGTTCGGGGTGGAACTGGACTCCGAAACAGTTATCCTTCTTTATGGAAGCGGAGAATAGTATTCCATTCTCGCTTGTTGCGGTGGTATAATCATTAACTCCCACAAAAAAAGAATTATGAAAAGAAAACGGCTTGGTTGTATCAACACCTTTGTACAAAAGACAGTCCCTGACAGGGGTGATATTAAACGATCCAAGGTTGGGGATCCTCATTCCGGGAGCCTCGAACGGAGAAACCCTTACGGGGAAGTGGCCGAGGCAGGCTACATTTCCTTCGCACGAAAACTCGCACAATAGCTGCATCCCGAGCCCAATACCAAGTATTGGTTTTTTTATCATCCTGAGCATACTGAAAAGGTTCAGCAGATGTACCTTTTTTATCGCGGACCTGGCGTCTTTCGTGCCGGGGAAAATGATCTTGTCCGCGGCGCAGATTTCAGTTTCAACGGCGGTGACTTTGTATTCGGCCCCGAGTTGTTTAAGGGCATCTTCAATCGGAGTGAGGTCATCGGTTTTATAATTAATTACAGAGATCATCAGGGCGTAATCAGGGCTAATTAAAAAGTGTGAAAAAATATTTAAGAGAAAATAAGGATTTTTGACGGGAATTTCAGCGGCGGAGATCATATATTAATGAAGAAAAAGGGATGCCCGAACTCTCCGGCATCCCTCATTTCGCTGAAAAACAGAGCTATTTGACCAGCAGCATTTTCTTTGTTGAGACGAAACTTCCGCCTCCTGAAGAAACTTCCGCGCGAAGCTGATAATAATAAACACCGCTGCCGTAACCAGGTGTATTTATCCCGGAAGTGTTAAATTCAACCTGATATGAGCCCGGCTCCTGTTCCCCGTTAACCAGCGTCGCAACATCTCTGCCAAGGATGTCAAAAACCTTTAATGTCACTTTGATCGGTGATTTTTGATCATTGATCATTGGAAGGCTGTATTTGATCACGGTCGAGGGATTAAAAGGATTAGGGTAATTATTCCCGAGAGAAAACTCCGCGGGGATTTCCGCTTCGACATTAAGTGTTTTCGAATAAGTAAATGATCCGTCATAGTCCACCTGTTTCAGGCGGTAAGAATAACTGCCCGCGGCGATGTTTGCATCCACAAAGTTATAAGCCTGCGGCGTGACGGAATTTCCGCGCCCGTCCACAGACCCTATATGCCGCCAGTTTCCGCGGTTACCATCAGCGCGTTCGATATCAAAGCGGAGGTTATTGGTTTCAGTACCGGTTGTCCATTTGAGTATCACATCTTTACCGTCAACTGCTGCGGTGAAAGAGGTGAGTTCAACGGGAATAAGCGGGTCAGCGTAGCCGCGCATAATCATTCCGTCCGTACCGATAAGCCAGAGAATACCATCTTTAAATTGAATATCCCGTGTTGACTGTGACGAGCCGATCCGGATTTTTGATTTAATCCAGGTCGCGCCACCGTCGAGCGTATAGTATACATCACCGCCGGAAGCCCCAAACCAGCCGGTCTGCCTGTTAAGGAACCTGACCACATAAATGGTGGTAGTAACCGGGCTGGTGATTTCGGAAAAAGTACCGCCGCCGTCTGTGGTTCTGAGTATCTTGCCGCTGCTTCCAACGACAAACCCGGTATCGGGAGAGAAGAAGTGCATTGAATAGAGCGTGGTGGTGCCGAGCGAAGGGAGCTGCCCGAATGTTGCGCCTCCGTCAACTGATTTGCTTATCCTGCCGCCGGGACCGAGAGCATAAATTACGGATGGATTTACAATAAAAATATCATAGCAAGCGGCGCCTGACCAGCCGGCCGGCAGAGCCGTCCAGGTATCTCCGCCGTTTGTGGTTTTCGCGATATGCCCGCTTGAGTAGGCCGCGTAGCCAACTCCGCTTTCAGTCATATCAATATCGTAAATTATGCTGGTTGATACGCCGGTTCCGGTATTCAGGGCAGTCCAGGTTGCGCCGCCGTCAGTGGTTTTATGTAATCCTGTTGGCCCTTCAACGCCCACGTAGCCTAACTGCTCAGTTAAAAAGCATACGGAGTAAACGCGGGTAGATGAGGTAAAAGATGTTTTTACCCAGGTGGCGCCGCCGTCGGTTGTTTTAAGCACATCGCCGAAGGAGTTGCCGGTGGAAATGCTGCCGCCGACCACATAACCGGTTGTAGCAGAAGGGAAAGAGGCTCTCTGGAGTTGCTCCTGCGAAGGCGCGTTAGTACGCTTTACAAATGTCGCTCCGTAATCCGCGGTCGTATAAATTGTTCCCGCGTCGCCTGCCGCTACCGCGCCTGTACCGAGTGCCGCCACGGAATATAATCCTTTCGCGGTTGTCAGCTGCACGAGTGACCAGGTGGCTCCTCCGTCGGTTGTTCTGACGACGCGCCCGAGTGTAGTAGCCGCGAGCCCGTTCTGCGGATCGCCGAAGGCGAGATTATATATAATAGTTGTCGTTGAACCGATCGTGAAAACCTGAGTCCAGGAAAGCCCAGCGTCGGTAGTTTTATAGATCAGTCCTGATGAAGTGCTCACAAATCCTGTATTTGCGTTTACAAAAGTGATACTGCGTACAGTACCGCTGTTGCCGGTTAAAAGTGAAGATATATCCGTCCAGCTTGTACCGCCGTCGGTAGTTTTAACAAGCCTTCCGGTGGTAGCCGAGCTTGAGCCGAGGAAACCGGTAGAGGAATTGAGGAAGTAGATGCAGTAGTTTGTGACCGTGCCATATGAGCCTGCTGTCCATGTATTGCCGCCGTCATAGGTTTTAAGGAGACCGCCTCCTCCGCTTGTTGCAAAACCGGTATCAGCATTCAGGAAGAAAATGCCCCAGATAGTCTGGGTGGTATTCGAAACCTGGTAGTTCCAGGTCAGGCCGCCGTCGGTGGTTTTCATTATCATACCGCTCGTTCCGGCGACATATCCGGTAGTAGCAGTCGGAAAAGATGCCGCGTTAATATTCCGCGAGAGGGAGTCAATATAAAGCGTCATCCAGGCCTCGCCTCCGTTTGAGGAGCGTGAAACAGCGCCGCCGTTTCCGAAGAGCATATAATCAGATGGTGATAAAATCAGGGCGAAGTTATGGTCCGCGCCCGTAGGTTTGGGGTTTTGCCATTCCCAGTCAAATACCTGGGAATAGGTGTTTGTGGAGATGATGAGAATAAGAGCAAATAAACGTAAAAAAAGTTTCATGCCGGTAACCTTTCCTGCAGATGAACGAAATTGTTTACAGGGTAAAATAATGAACTTTGAGATAAATAAAAACAACCGGAAACTATATAAAAAAAAGGCGGCTGTGCTAAGGCCGCCTTTCGAAAAAATCATTTCAGCAACACAAATTTCTTTGTCTCGCTGTAGTTGCCCGCCTGCAACCGGTAGAAATAAATTCCTCCCGCCAGGCCTTCCGCGTTAAATGATACTTCATAACTTCCCGCGGGTTTTTCTTCGCTCACGAGTTGGGCTACTTCTTTGCCAAGAGCATTATATACAATTAATCGTACATAACTGCTTTTAGGGATATCGTACTTGATAACCGTTGACGGATTAAAGGGATTTGGATAGTTTTGATATATACCAAATTCCATCGGCAACCCGGAATTTTCCGCGGAAAAAATATCTGTTAATGTGGTTATCACTGAATAATTACTGAATCCTGATACAGTATCCAAGTTAAACGCATAAATCAAATAGCTGTACTGAGTTGAATCTGATACGGTGGTATCAATATAAGTGGTGCTATTAGCAGATAAAGTGTCCAGTATCATCAATTGATTAGCTGAAAGGCTGTCACCGTCTTTGCGTAAAACGAGAAAACCGTCTTCATTATCTGAATTATCATTCCAGTTAAGAGAAACCTGTCCGGCGAGTGCGTTGTTTGCAACTAAACCGGATGGCGCTATTATCGGTTTAACTTTGGTAGTGAAACGCCGGAAAGCAGAATAAATACTGTAACCGGATATATTTTTACCCCTCACCCGCCAATAGTAATTAGTTTTGTACTGAAGCGAGTCAAGCGCTTTTGAAGTGTCTGTTAATGCACTGTCGTTATAAACCATAACGCTGAACCCAGAATCGGAAGCGACCTGCAGGTGATACCAAGAGGCATAAGCGGAGGTATTCCATATTAATACCGGCGTTAATGAAGTTGCCGAGGCATTGTTTACCGGAGCAATTAAAACGGGGGTGGCAGGCAATGGGACGATTGTTCTGAAAGCAGACCACTGCGAATATTCACCCCAGCCAGCCAGGTTCTTTGCCCTTATGCGCCAGAAATAATCTTTATTGTTTTGCAAACCGGCCACTGCCTTCATAGTATCGGTAAGCGTGGTATCTTTAATCAGCGGAATTCCGGTAGTATCGGTACATAATTCAAAGTTATAAATAAATGTTGATTCAAGATTAGAAACCCGCCTCCATCTAAAATCGAGGGAAACAGGCAGATTAATCGCGAGATGAGCGGGATAAACAAGTGTAGGTACCGTAGGGGGTCCGTGCGTTTTGAAATTCCACACAGAACTCCAATCGCTTTCTCCGCCTTCGTTCCTTGCTTTGACACGCCAGTAGTAGATGGTGTAATAGTTCAGAACAGGAAGATTTTTTGTGGTATCTACAAAGTGTGAATCTGAATAAGCTACAGTTGAAAAATTCGGATCCAAAGATAACTGTATAAGGTATTTGTCCGCTCTTAGTGAACCGTACCATTTCAACTGTACCGGCTGAACCAAGCCAATGCTGTTATTATTGGGTGATAATAACACCGGCACAACGGGGGATTGTGGAACCGTCCGGAATTTCCTTGTTTGTGACCAGTCACCCCAGCCCGTTTCGTTAGTTGCCCGAACCCGCCAAAAGTAATTCGTTAGAAAACCGAGACCATTTACCGTCGTAAAGGTATCAGTTAAACTGGTGTCGTTAATAATATAATTTGTGAACAATGAATCAGGTGATATCTGGATTTGGTATTTGAGTATCGCCTCAATTCTCTCAGATGCTTTATTCCATCTGAACAGCAGGTTATTTACCGGTTGATTTATCGAGTTGTTTAAGGGCAGGAGTAAATTAACCGAATATGGGGCGCCGAGAGTTTTGAAGTTCCACACATCGCTCGTATCACTGGTGCCACCGATATTCTTTGCAAATACCCGCCAGTAGTATTTGGTATAATTTGCCAGCAATGGAAGAACTTTTACGGTGTCTGAGATGCTTGTATCCTGATAAGCAAGATTTGTAAAGGCGGCATCTGTTGAAACTTGTAATGTGTATCTTTCAACTCGAAGCGACTTGCTCCATCTGATAGTAGCTGGCTGTACTATACCCAGGCTGTTATTAGCAGGAAATAAAGACGCCGGTTTTGAAGGACGTTCAATAATGGTTGTGAACTTACTCCGGGAACTGAACTCACCCCAGCCAACCTGATTTTTCGCTTTGACCCGCCAGTAATATGAGGTTAAATAATTCAATACAGGCTGATTTAGCACTTTAAATGTATCGGTGAGAGTTGAATCAATTAATAGACTCAGAGTATTTCCCGGATCTGTCTTGACTTCAAACCAATAGTTGGAAATCACTTTTTGATCGGTGGCTTTGCTCCAATTAAATAACGTTCCTGAAATCGCTTGATTAACAGCAAAATTTAAAGGGGAATACAAAGTTACGATAGTCGGAGGCCCGATAGTTTTGAAGTTCCATACAGTTGAGGTATCACTTATTCCGCCGATGTTTCGTGAGTAAACTCTCCAGTAGTATTGTGTGAGTGCATTAAGATTTAATAATGACTTAAAAGTATCCGTTAAAGAGGTATCTCTTATTACTAATGTTCCAAAATTACTAACTGTACTGACCTCCAATATATATCTCTCGGCCCTCAGAGAACTATTCCAGAATAGAGTTACAGGACGGTCCAGCCCAATTGTATTATTCGATGGACTCGAGAGGATGGGTTTTTCGGGTTTTTGAATAATGGTCGTAAAGTTCCAGATAGCTGATCTCCTGCTTATGCCGAGACTGTTCCGCGCATAAACTCTCCAAAAATATTTTTTCAAATAGCTGAGCGCAGGTAACTGTTTTGTGGTATCCGCAATTAAAGAATCGGAAAAAACGATCAGGTTAAAAAGAGAATCAGTAGCAACTTCCAGTTTGTAATGTGTGGCTTTAAGCCGCGAGGACCATTTGAGAACAGGCGAGACAAGTTGATGAACAGTATTATTAATGGGTTGATAAAGCGCCGGGGCTAATGGAATTCCCAATTTATACTCAACAGTCATTTTTAATCTGTTGATTGCTCCGGGATTCGCAACGACAAGGCTGTCAACCCCGTCCATTTGCACATCTATAATACTTCCCGTCACGATATCCTGCAGCCTGCCGGAGATGTTTTCCGGCAGATTCCATGCAATTGTTATAGAATTCCCGGCGCCCGGCTGAAACTGAATTTCATGAATTCTGGCGGCGACAATATTTTCATTGCCGCTCCTGTAGTCATTCCAAACAGAAATATTGTTGGCTATGTTAAACCGGGCATCAAGAATACCGGCAGGCGGTACCGGCGGGATTTCATTTTCGAAATCAGGGTCAAGACTATCCGTGGCGCTTTGAACTAAACCGAAATTAAGTGTTTTGCTTAGCCCAGAATTATCTTTCACTATCAATGGCAAATTGACGATCAGTCCGTTGAGCCCGGCTTTAGTTTTGAAGTTCCAGACAGCGGACCAGGCGCTCTGCCCGCTGCTGTTTTGTGATTTTACCCTCCAATAATATTTCGTATTTGAAAGAAGCGATGAAAGGGTAGCTGAAGAAGAATATACATTAGTATCCTGAAATGTAATAATAGCGAACATACTATCTTTGGCAACTTGCAAACGATATTTATCAGCGCCGTATACGGGGCTCCATGACACATTTACGGTAGTGGGGAGATATTGTGTATTCGAAAGCGGAGAAACTAATTGCGGTACTCCCGGAGCAGGTTGTGCCGTTGAGAAATTCCAAATCGTGGAATAGTTGCCCCAGCCTTGATTATTGTATGCTCTAACTCTCCAATAATATAGAGTGCTTCCCGAAAGTGATGCGATCTGTCGAGATGTTGAAGTAAGGGTATCCTCAGAAAGAAGCACATTAGTAAAACCCGGATCAGTGGAAAGTTGGAATGAATACCTGATCGCTCCGGAAACGGGGGACCACGATACCGTAGGACTTGTTGATATATTAACCGAATAATTCAATGGAGCAACTAATGATGGCGGCGATGGCGGTGCGCTAATTGTTGAAAAATTAAAAACACCCGAGAAGGAGCTGTAACCAAAATTGTTTTTCGCTCTGACTTTCCAATAATATTTTATACCGGGCTGGAAAATATTTAATTGCTTTGATGTATCTATAAGCGTGGAATCATTTATTATTATTGTTGAAAAATTCTGGTCTGTTGCTACTTGAATGTGATAATTTGTAGCATCATTTACTCGAGACCATATCAGGCGTGAATCGACTGGCACGCCGGAGGTATTATTTCCCGGAAAGTATAATACCGGCGCCGTGGGAAGATTTTGATTTATATCAACGTTAAAGGAAACCGCCGCAATACTGAACAGTGCAGGCTGGTCTGGATTAGGACTGGGTCCGAAATATCCAACAGGGTAAGTATAACCGGAGAAGGCTGTGTAACTCGTTCCGCTACCCTTCAATACAGGCGCCAGGTGAGAACTATTCTCATCCATATCCGTGGTATTGGTGATGTTTGTTGGTGGCGACCATGTGCCATTTATATAACGGTACGATTGATATATATCCCTGAGAGGATCGCTAGCGCTCGGCGTGCTAACCCATTGTGCACAGAAAACATTACCATCCTTATTAACAGCCAGATAGGGAGACGGCCCCATCTGTCCCAGGCCAATACCATCAACCCCAAATGCATCATCGGGAATTCCACTATATACAATGTTGCCAGCCCAGCTGTTCCCCATTTTATATATTTCTATTATAGCATTAATACCAACATCTTTTGTGGCGCCAGTATCTGTGACCACCAATAATAAATGCGGATTACCATCCCTGTCAACGTTGATATCGGCACAATAAGAGACATAAGCGTCATTTTTTTTAAAATCAAACAACCGGTCATATGAAGTTAAACCAGGAATTGTCCGGAAATCAATAACCTCAGGACCCGTCCATGTTATTCCATTGTCTGTTGTTTTAAATATTCCGGGATACCAACCCGATGCTATTGGATTAGCCGGATTTGGATCAGGATATGTGCCGAGAATAAGAGTGTACGATACACCGTTACCGGAAGCCCCGCCACAAATAATTTCCCCTACATCATTAAAGACTGAACTCGCAATAACAAAGCTGTCGAGTGTTGTATAATTCTGTGTTCGATAAATCCTTATGGAGCGATCCACCAAATTGTCTGCTCCCCAGAATATCCAATCAGAATTCGATCCGGACCAGCAGATTACACGAGTAGCAAATGCAGGATTGCCAATATTCAACGCACTGAATGGCATATTTGCCCCTAAGGGTTGGTCTTTACCGTAGCCCATAAAACCAAAGTCGGAAGGGGTAAGTTCCGGCCAGGAGAAACCTGCTGTCAGATCGGCAAGTGCACTGCTTTTTAATGGATTTGAAATCACCATGCTTGGATATCTGCCGTATTTTTGAGAGGTGTTCGCGTTCACTTGTCCAACTCTCCTCCACGTTAAGCCCTGATCAGTTGAGATATTATACCAGATTGTGCCCGATCCTGTTGAATAGTTGGTATTACCCCTATGTACATATGCTAAAACATTTGCCCACGGATCATAAGCAATAGGATTAATTTCGCTCATTGCCGTACCATAGGCATTAAACATCGTATCAACCGCAATCCAGTTGGCTGCATTTGGAGCGAAACTTGGACTGTAGTATGGCTGTGCTGAAGGTTGAATTCTACCTGCTTCCTCAACCTTAATCGGGGCCTCCTTTAAAACTGCTGGTTGCCCGGCAACATTCGTATGAATGATTAGAACAATTATACCCGACGAAAATAATCGTTTTATAAGTTTCATCTCCAGTATCCTTCTTTTTTTTATCTTGGTATTACTTCATAAGGAGAAGTTTTTTAACCTGAGTATTATCCTCGGTTTTTAGAGAATAGTAATAAATACCGCTGGTTAAATCACCAGCATTAAATTCATACACATGATAACCCGGTTCAAGTATTTCATTTACAAGTTCCGTTACTTTTTCACCTAAAGTATTATATACGATAAGTTCAGCCTGAAGTTTTTCGGGCAAATAGAACCTGATAATTGTTGCAGGGTTAAAAGGATTTGGGAAATTCTGCTCAAGAACAATCTTGTCAGGAAGCTCAGCCGCTGAAACAAGCAGTGAATTAATTCCATTGTTATCCAATTCTACCGTCTCCCCCGGCCGTATCAGTTTTGAGAATACCTTTCCTTCAGTTGCTTGATCTTGTACTAAAACCGCTATTTTTTCGGTATTCATTCGGATCGGATAAACTCCTCCGTTCAGGAATATTATCTGAGGGTTGGGTGAAATGGTCGTCACATTTGCCTGGGTTTCAAACCTGGCATCAAAGATATCTGCCGGCGGTATAGGGGGAAGTTCATATTTGGAGATATCCAACTTATCAGAAGAGAAATATAATCCCGCCGAAGTGCCGATTCTATCGGTAAGAATAAGGCGGCCCCAATTTGAATTGTACTTAGTGGCGATCAAATTGCTTTTTGTAATTACCGAGGCTGGGGGGAGAACCAACTGCCCATCTGCTGATACTTTAATCCAGTATCCAAAACCGCTTTTTAGAACAGAGACATCATAATATCCGCCGTTAAATCCATAAAATGACGAACTGATGGAAGTGCCCGAACCGGTGATTCCGGATACTAAAACACTGTCGCTGTATGGCCCGATAAGGTTCCATCCGGCTAAAACAGGAATATTCAGTGATCCTACCGCGCTGCCGCAGAATGATAGATTATTGCCGGTATTATACTTAAGCCAATAACCCTTTCCGTTCTGAATTTGGTTTTCAGATGTATAACCGGTTTGCGGTGAGAATCCAAAAATATAGGTGCTGGTATTCGGGAAAACCACACTTGCATTATTGTTTGAAACAAGCACAGGTAATGACGCCAGGTTCCATCCGGCAGAAAGCAGAATTGCATTGCATCTTTGTTTTTTATAAACGATACGCAGAGATGTTATTGCCGAGTTAGTGAGCGAATAACTGTTCTGAGATTTCATGTTAATGTTCACAATACCGCCGCTCACATTATCCTGAAGATAGAAAGTGCCTTCAGGTAGTGAAGATATATTCCAAGTGAAATTAACCGGATAACCGGCTGAACCTGCTTGAAAATTAATCGTCCACTCAATATTCTGATCAAGTGTATCTCGAAAATCTGACGGTGAATATACTGCCGGAGACCCAGGAAGTTTAAATCTGGCATCAAATACACTTGTGGGTGGCGCTGGGGGCAGTTCATATTCATTAAAGAGTGGGTCTAATCCAGACGTGGCGTTGTTTGACATCCCGAAGTTAAGTGATTTTTGTGCGTTCCCGTTTTCCTTAACGCTTAGATAGGAAGACCACTGAATAACCGGAGTGATGGTAAATGTTGTATCGCTTACATCTGATATAGATGAATTACCCGCATCAGATATTTTAATTAATGCTTCATTTGTTATTGTGCCGGGTATTGTCCATTGGTATTTTGCCGGAGAGGCAGGTACATCTGTAGCTACAGTTTGCCACGCAGCACCGTTATTTGTTGAATAACTTATATTTACATTATTTACCTGGTTGCTATACCA
Organism: Ignavibacteriaceae bacterium; assembly: GCA_013360295.1. GTDB lineage: Bacteria > Bacteroidota > Ignavibacteria > Ignavibacteriales > Ignavibacteriaceae > JABWCL01. Next base: position 82,142 of record JABWCL010000015.1, read on the forward strand.
TGTTATTTCTTTTACACTGCCTGCACTCCAGACCTCTTTTCCTTTAGGTGAGGTAACAACAATATATTGTGTCGGCTCAATTACTATATCGTCAATGTACCAACCGGCATCGTCATGAGTCCCGAAAGAACAACCATCTGATTGGAAATAAAAAGCAATTTGTACTGTTTTACCAGCATAACCTAGAAGACTATGATACGGATGTGTCCAAGCAGATGCCAGACCTTCATATCGTGCAGTTGGTAAATCATTCCAACTAGTTTGCCCTAATTCTCTTATTTTAATCTGCCCAAAATCACCACACTCGAATCTATAAAAGTGACAAAATCTTAACAGGGGATTTAAACTTGATGATGGAATCATGATATATGGGCTTATTAAATAATCGCGCATTCCATTAAAATAATTTCCTGTCAGTTTAGTGGCTGCACAATTAAGCACGGAATAGGCCCCCTGAGAACCATAGACAGGGACCCCTATTTCCCAGCAACCTTCCATACTCCAACTGTGTAATAAACCATCATCAAAATTTTCCGGATTTCTAAATCTATAATCACTGGTTTTGATTAAAACATTATCAATCGCCCACCCGGCATCCTCATAAGTACCGAAGGAACAACCATCTGATTGGAAATAGAATGCGATTTGTATCGTTGAATCAGAATAGTCTGAAAGGTCCAAAATAGTTCGAGTCCAAACATCACTACTATTTCTATTTCTATACTGCTGGGAAATATTTTTCCACTCGCTAAAAATATTATTACCTCTAGCAACCCTAACACGAACCTGTCCATAATCATCACATGCAAAACTATACCAATGCCAGAACTCTAATTGTGGATTAATCAGTTTGGGTGGGACCACAAACACTTCTTGCTTAACCAAATAAGTTCTTCTAGCATTGCTATAATTACCTGTTAAGTTTGTCGCTGCACACTTTGTACCAAATGCCGGCCTCCATGGATTAAATCCTAGCTCTCCAATTTGCCATTCTTGTTCAGTTACAAACCAGCGTTCATTTGCAATAACCTCAAAATCTTCAAACCATACAATACCTTCATTCGGTTTACCTGGCTGACACTGCACCGTAATGTTAAAAATGCCTTGAGCACCGTTCCATCCATCAACAATTATATAATAAATGCCCGGTTTTCCATCTGCAAACACAGCTTTACTTTCACCATAAGAACCAATTGCATACGGGCTACACTCGGATTTAATAAATACATGCAAATTGCTATTTGATTTATTAAGTAAACTTGCAATAATTCTGCAACTATCTGTTACTACAAGCTTATAGATTTTCTCTCCACCAGTATAGCTTCCTGTCGAATAATCTGTTATTTCGCTATACCTGTTAACATTATTGGCCAACTCTTCAGTTGATTGAGTATATAGAAATTGTCCATTGTTAATTGGCACTGCCCCGGCACAAGCAAGCTGTTCAAAGAATAAGTCGTTATTAAAGAATCCCCCATTAAACTCGGTATAACTTTGGTTAAATATATAACCGCGGTTTGTTCCATCCTCCCATACATCGGTACTCCCTCTTCTATACATAAACTTAAACTCCTGCCTGTAATTAAAATCAAAAGTAACAAGTTTCGTATAGATTGAATCTCCGTCTTCATCGGTCATTTCATCTGCACCCGACCATTGATTAAATGTACCTCTTATATAGAGATTATCTCCGTTTTGTGGACGAAATTTATTTCTTCTCATTTGAAACTTCATATTAATTTTGAATAGGACTTGCACACTCCCCGGGTTCAAAGTTATATCACCGCCAATCCACTTTGCTATTTTACCTGAATGGCAAGCGATCCAGCCTACACTATTATTTGCAAACTTTATTGAATATACTGCTGGAAAACCGTCTGGTAAGTTTTGTTTTTTCCAACTATTTCCTCCGTCAACGGATATATAAAATACTCCCTGTGAACTAGAACCACCTCCTATTACATAAGTATTGTTGTTAATGTAATGAGCGGAATAGAAGCCATTTGTATTTACTATTTCCATCTCTGACCAAGTGTTTCCACCATCAGTGGTTTTCGTAACTGCCCCGACTGTATTTACAGCGATTCCATTCATGGAATCTTTAAAGGCAAGATACAGCGCTCTGTTTCCCAGGCCAGCGAAAGAATAAATTGGACTTGATATCCAGCTGTCACCATAATTTGTTGACTTATATATTTTGGGAATAAACTGCGCCGAGTTTCCACGGGTGGGGAAGAACAGATTCTCCCCTAAAACTACACCGGAATTAGAAGGGCTATATTCACCAAATGATTCATCCGCATCTGGAATGTTGTTGCTCGGAATATCGGTATAAGTCCCGCCGCCATTTGTGGTTTTTTTGATAATCCATTTTGTTGGATTATTTGTTGCAGGATCTCCAATTACTATTCCGTCATTTAGATTTTTAAAGTGAATCAGACTTCCGAATGAATTTGCGTTAATTGATTGTTCTGTCCACGTAGAACCACCGTTAGTGGTTTTTGATATTCTCCAATCAAGCTGAGATGAATTAGTAAGAGAGACCCAGGCAGTACTGCTATTTAAGGCATACATTGAGTAAGCTTCATAATTAGCTTTGGGTTTAGTTTGAACAACCCAATTAGTTCCACCATTAGTTGTTCTTAGTATATTTCCACCTGTTGTAGAAACCCAGACATTATTTTGGTCAATAGGAACTATACATCGTAGTAAGTCAGTTGTATTACTTGTTTGTTGCTGCCAGTTTTGTGCGATAAGTTCACTACTTACGCATAAAACATAAAACATACATATAATCAGTAATGACCGGAAAGTTGAAAAGCTTTTCATAACTCGCTCCTTTTAATGAATTTTGTAAATATTACCTTATTAAGTTTATATCCTCGTGTATCAAAAATTGATCAGGTTAATTGATCACTTGTCCGCTAACTCCGCTCAGATATCGAATATATGTGGGGGATGTTTTTGTTCCTCCTCCGCATTTTATATCTTTAAATCCGTCTCCGTTTCTGTCGACAACAATTTCGAGCCAGGTGACATACGGATATGACCCGGATGCGGGCTGGCCAAGATCGGTGTACCAAATATGGGAGCCGTTTGTTTCGGGATAAGAATAGCCGGAGACATTGCTTCCCAGGAAACAATAAACAACCGCAGAATTTCCAAGGTTATTATTGCCCGATCCAACAATAATTTCTTCCCCGCCAAAATTATCAAAGTCAAAAAGAAGCAAAGAGTTTTCGCTGCTTGCCCTGCCTGCATTACCATAACTACCCATTAAAATTCCGGTACTTGCGCTTAATACGCATAATCTTTCGGGGAACCAGTTATAGTGCCCCGATAGGGTGACAACTTCTTGTTTACCGTCACCATTAACATCCCCGGCTCTGATTGAATAAACGAACATATCATCCCCGGTGCTCCAAAGGTTCTGACTGGTTTTATATTGCCATAAAACCGCACCTGATTTATTGAAGACGTAAACGACCCCCTTATCAGCGCCATCTCGATGAGTGCCCGCGATCAGCTCATTCAACCCGTCACCATTTATATCCTGAATAATCGCGACTGTAAACTCCGATTTAGCGGTATAATCAAATAATTTTTTGTTTAATCTGTCGAGGGCGGTAATTTTTTTGCCTGTGATTAAAAAACTGTTAATCTGGAAGATTTCTTTTGCATAGAGAAGGGTTTTTTTGGTTTCCCCGGCCTTTATGGAGAAGGTGGTTGAGTCTATCTGGAAAGAGAATTTATTTGCATAAAGAGAATATGTGCCCGGTTTGATATAATTAATTAAGAACACACCTGAAGAGTCTGAGAATGCGGAATCTGTTAGAGGGCGGGTGGAAAACATAACGCCTGCGAGTGGAAACGAATCTGTTTGATTGAGTATTCTGCCTTCGAGCTTTCCGTACGACTCCTCAGGGGGGTCAACACTTTCCTCGCAGCTATACAACAAAACAGATAAGATGACGAATGCAGTATAAAAGGCCTTAGCAAGCAATTTATGCCTGTTGTCATCAGCGCAAATTTTTATCTTATTATTATGCGTCAGATCAAATGCTCCCATTTATTCAGTATATATCCTTTTTTATCTGGTTTTTGGCTTTTTATAATAATTGTGTTTTATTAGTTCATAAAGCAGTTATTATTCGCAATCAAATTTTTAAGCAAAAGATTTCAAACGGAATCGCTGGTCGAAGAACTAAAAGGAGTGAGATAAATATAAAGAGTAGTAGCGGGAATATTTTTACACACAAGAAACTCTTTCTCGCGTGAAGGGAGTAAAACAAGGGATGCAAAGTTAAACCCAGGCTCATTTATGATTATCCCGGATCGCTGACTGTATTTATTAGCACAAGATCAATTCCTACTCTTTTCATTACCATGTTAATAATTATCAAGAACGTAAAAAGAGAGCCAAGTAACTGTTTTACCTATATATAAAATTATACATTAGTTTTAATTAAACAAAATATAATTTTCTTAACAATCACAGCCTCTAATCAAATAATATCTCGCAACAGAGTCGATTGATAGTTGGCAAATATTGCCAAACAACAAACCATGGTCTCAGCTATCAAATTACATTGGTCTAATGCGGAAATTAACAGCTCCTGCTTTTCACGCTTTTGCAAGGCAGCGTAACTTACATTCAGTTTCTAATAGAATGAAAAGTAATTATGCGTTAGAGCGTATGGTGTTGAATACTATTCATGAACACTCCAAAATCATTTCAGTAGCACAATTTTCTTCGTCTCGCTGTAGTTGCCCGCCTGCAACCGGTAGAAATAAATTCCTCCCGCCAGGCCTTCCGCGCTGAAAGATACTTCATAACTTCCCGCGGGTTTTTCTTCGTTAACCAGCGTAGCGACTTCTTTGCCAAGCACATTGTATATGGTTAATAGTACGCGGTTGGCATTTGGTATGGTGTACTTTATTGCGGTAGAAGGGTGATGCGAATGTATGTCTCGTCCAAAAGGATTAGGATAATTCTGATAAAGTGCAAAACTTATTGGCAGCTTTTCTTCATTTTCCAGACTAGTGGTTGAGTTTATGCTTTTATATACACCGCCGCCCTTGGTTCCGGTAAAGATATACCCGCCGGAATTGATTGCCAGTGACAAGGTGTAGCCGGTTTCCAATCCATCATTTATTTGTTTCCAGCTATCGCCATTATCTGTTGAGAGATAAACTCCGTTTCCGTTAGTTGCCGCAAAAATATGGCCGTCTGTATTTATTTTCAGTGAATTAGCCCGGATGTCTGGTAGACTTAATATGCTTTACCAGTTGTTTCCATTATCCGTTGAGTGATAGACGCCGTTTAACGTCCCCATAAAAATATGTTCGTTAGAATTTATCGCCATAGATTTTGGGACGCTGCTAAAACCGTTGTTCAAGTGAATCCAATTATTTCCATTATCTGTTGAGCGAAAGAAGCCTGTCTCGGCCCAAGCATAAATATTATCATTTGGACTGACTGAAAGTAACAAATCATTACCGTTTATTAAACCAATTTGTGCCCAGTTGCTCCCGCTATTGGTTGAGCGATAGACACCGTATAAAGTCCCGGCAAAGATATGGCCGCTTGAATTTATAGCGAGTGATAAAATCTTGCTGGTTGTTAACCCAATCTGTATCCAGTTGTCTCCATTATCGGTCGAGCGATAGACGCCATTTGTGGTCCCGGCAAAGATATGCCCGTTTGAATTTACTTCAAGTAATAAATCGTAACTCGTTAAATCAAGTCGTACCCAGCTGCTTCCGTTGTCTGTTGAGCGCAAAACACCGCTACGATCAGCCCCTGCAAAAATATGGCCGCTTGAATTAATTGCCAACGACTTGATAATACTGGCTGACAAGCCATTATTTGCCTGAGTCCAGTTGTTTCCGTTATCCGTGGAGCGATAAACGCCCATCCAATTTGTTCCCGAAAAAATATCATCGTTTGAATTGATTGCCAGCGCCCTGATATCATTAATTGATAAGCCGCTATTAATTTGCACCCAACTGACTCCATTATCAGTTGAGCGGAGGATACCGAACCACCCGGTTCCTGCAAAAACGTGACCGATTGAGTTGATTGCCAATGTTTGGAAACCAAAAGTTACTGAACCGGTATTCATAAGAGTCCAGCTGTTTCCGTTGTCAATAGAGCGGTAGGCGCCGCCAAAATCAGTCCCCGCAAAAATATGTCCGCTTGAGTTTATTGCAAGCGATATAACATCCCTGTCTGTTAAACCGTTATTAATCTGGGTCCAACTGCTTCCGTTATCTGATGAGCGATATACGCCGCCATTATAAGTTCCCGCAAAAACATCCTGATTGAGCAGATTGATTGCAATTGAATAGACTCCGCTGTATGCCAAACCTATATTTACCCAGTTGTTTCCGTTATCTGCGGAACGATAGATGCCGCCATTATAAGTTCCCGCAAAAATATGACCGTTAATGGGATTAATTGTCAGGGACAAGACAAAGGTGTCAATTAAACCATTATTTATCTGGGTCCAGCAGCTTCCGTTATCTGTTGAGCGATAGACGCCGCCTAAATAAGTTCCCGCAAAAATATGCCCACTGTGCCTATTGATTGCGAGTGAATAGATATAACCGGTCGTTAAACCGTTATTTATCTGAGTCCAGCTGTATCCGTCGTCAGTCGAGCGATAGAGGCCGCTTTCATAAGTTCCGGCAAAAATTTGTCCTTGTGAATTTATTGCCATTGAACTGATATTTCCTAAATATGGCCCATTAGTTTGCTGCCAATAACTCTGTGTATAACATTTTGCAGTAAGCAATAAAAAAACAACTGCAAAAAATGCTATTCGATTCATTTGATCTTCTTATTCAAAGAATTCTTAATTCTTAATTTTTAATTCTTAATTATTTCACGTACAACATTTTCTTACTCTCATTAAACACCGGGTGTCCGCTTTCGCTGTCCCTTATCTCAAGTTTGTAAATGTATATTCCGCTCGTAAGGATATGATCTTCAAGGCCTTTTCGTATTTCAGGAGCGCCGAATTCCTCTTCG
>JABWCL010000016.1 GCA_013360295.1 Ignavibacteriaceae bacterium
CGATAAAGAATGGATTAAGGTTCTGGAGGAAGAAGGCATCCGGGTTTTTATAGAGCGGTGGATGGAAACCGAGCTTTTCAGAAGGTTAAGAAATATTTTGTCCGGCGAGAAATATGTTGCACTTGTGACAAAAAAAAGTAATAACAGTCCCTCGGTACTAATAAACTATCTTAAAGAATTTGGAACCGGGATTATGAGTCCCTTGTGGGGTTTCCTGAGAAATATCGAATATCCGGTACTTCTCATATCAGGAGAAGAGGACATTAAATACTCTTCGATTACGAAGAAGATGGAGGAGAACATTATTTCCGCAGAGTGGAGAATTGTCGGAAATTGCGGGCACAATATTCATCTTGAACAACCTTTAGAATTTAGTTTATTAATAAATAGTTTTTTAGATAAAATTAATATTGATTATGAAAGAAAAATGGAAAACAGCTAAAAAGTATAACGATATCATTTATGAAAAAATGAATGGTATTGCGAAAATAACCATTAATCGTCCTGAAGTAAGAAATGCTTTCAGGCCTGAGACCGTTATGGAATTATACGATGCGTTCGCAGACGCAAGGGAAGATCAAAAAATTGGTGTCGTTTTATTCACCGGCAAAGGCCCTGCCGCGGATGGGAAATATGCATTCTGCTCAGGGGGTGATCAGCGAATAAGAGGAGACAAAGGATATAAAGGAAAAGACGGCGTAATGAGGCTGAATGTACTGGATTTGCAGAAACTCATCAGGTCTATGCCAATCCCTGTAATTGCTCTCGTAGCAGGATATGCGATCGGCGGAGGACACGTGCTCCATGTTATTTGCGATTTAACTATCGCGGCTGATAACGCAATTTTCGGGCAGACCGGACCAAAAGTTGGAAGTTTTGATGGCGGATTCGGATCAAGTTACCTTGCCCGCCTTGTCGGACAGAAAAAGGCACGCGAGATATGGTATCTTTGCAGACAGTACAACGCGGACGAAGCTTTGGCGATGGGGCTTGTGAACAAAGTGGTCCCTGTTGAAAAACTTGAAGAAGAGGGAATAATCTGGGCTAAAGAGATATTAGAGAAATCTCCCATGGCGATCAGAGTTCTTAAGAGTGCGTTTAACGCTGAACTTGACGGCCAGTCCGGAATCCAGGAACTTGCCGGCAACGCGACATTGCTTTATTATATGAGTGAAGAAGCACAGGAAGGTAAGAAAGCTTACCTTGAAAAGAGGAAGCCTGATTTTAAAAAATATCCAAAACTACCCTGAGAAGATGAATCCTGTTAAGATATGGACACTAGCAAGCCGTCCAAAGACTTTGTTAGCAGCCCTTGTTCCTGTGACGGTAGGTGCGGCAATTGCGGCCTCTGAAGGTAAAATAGATTATATCTCAACATTTATAGCACTTGTCTGCGCGGTGCTGATTCAAATTGGCACCAATTTCGTGAATGATCTTTATGATCATCTGAAAGGCGCAGACACTAAAAAACGAGTGGGGCCGGTGAGGGTGCTGAATGCCGGTTTGGTCTCCGTTAAACAGATGAGGATTGCTATCGCTATCGTTTTCAGTATATCGTTTTTTATCGGACTCATACTCGTAGACAAAGGGGGAGTACCTGTATTGATGATCGGCGTTGCTTCGTTATTAGCCGGGTATGCTTATACCGCAGGTCCGTTCCCTCTAGCATACAAAGGTTTGGGAGATATTTTCGTTTTTATTTTTTTTGGATTCGTAGCCACCGTGGGCACCTATTACATTAATACTTTATCAGTTACGATGATTCCCATACTCGCATCTATTCCTGTGGGCGCACTGATCACTAACATCCTGGTGGTAAATAATTACCGCGATATTGATCAGGACAAAATAGCAGGGAAGATCACTCTTGCGGTCAGGATTGGCAAAAAGAATACGAGGTACGAATATATTTTTCTGATTCTCACATCATTTATAACACCTGTACTGATCTATTTTGTCGGTAAGCAGGGATTGTGGATACTTCTGCCATACCTTACCCTGCCTCTGGGACTAAGGCTTATCAGAATGTTAAATCAGTATACCGGACCTCAGTTAAATTCGACTCTTGAACTTACAGCTAAGTTTTCCGCACTCTACGGACTCCTTTTTGCACTCGGATTTATTTTATGAAAATATCGAAAGCCTTCTTTGAGCATTTTCTTTTAAAGCTAAGGACACCTTTTCGCTTCGGGAATAATACTCTAACACATAAAGAAGGTTTTTTGCTCAAACTGTCAGATGATAGGGGAAGAATAGGTATGGGAACGATTGAACCTTTTGAATATTTTGGGACTGAATCATTCCAAAGTGCCGGAGAACAGTTATCCAGGCTTTCGTCCTTTTGGGAGAGTGGTGACTCTGATAATCCTGAAGAAATTTTGGACAAAATTAAAAATCTATTCGGTGAATATCCCGCGACACATTCAGGTATCGAACAGGCTATCCTCTCGTTATGCTCCTCCTCAGAAGATAAAACTTTTCCTCATCTGCCCGGGAATGATTCAAGGAAGCTGCTTAGGGTTAATGGTGTTGTGGGGTTAGGTGATGTAACTGAGGTTATCAGGGAAGTTGGAAGATTACTGGAAGCCGGCAGAAAGACAATTAAAATAAAGTGCGGAAGAGAAAAAACTTTCCAGGACCTGAAAGTTTTTATGGCTGTCCGTAAGGAATTTGGAGATAAGGTAATCCTGCGCGGTGACGCTAACGGAAAATGGACAAAGACCCAAGCGGTTGAAGTTCTGAAAGCATTCGAGGACATAAATATTGAATATATGGAACAACCGGTCAGGGATCTTAATGAATTTGAATTTCTGAAATCAAGAGTAAAAACCCCGATCGCTGCCGACGAATCATTCAGAGGATTAAATGAACTGGAAACAATCTTATCGGAAGGTACCGCAGATTACCTCATACTCAAACCGATCCCTGCCGGCGGATTACTGAATTCTATAAAGATAATCGATCGATGTAAGGTTCAAGGTACACCTGTGATTGTTACGACATCAATGGATTCCTGTATCGGAAAAAGAATTTCAGTTCTTGCTGCTACCAGGCTGGACTCTGACCGTGCATGTGGTTTAGATACTACGCAGTTTTTTGAAGCAGACTTAGCAGAGGATGTGTACCCCGTAGTCGAAGGAAAGATAACTATCACTCAGCCGATAATCTGACGGATCAGGAAAATGTTGAGTATTGACTCATCCGCCAAAGCTGCGATAATATTTCCCGGGGATAATCTCGTTACACTTTCAGAATACTTACCTGTAGCCTCCGAGGTCGGGGGAGGCTTCCGATCAATAAGCTATCGTGAATTAAACAGCTTAACAGATGGTATTGCTCGTGAAATCAAAAAAGCTCCCAATTTTAATCATAATACAGTAATCCTTCCCGCGGAAAACTCGCTTCAGTCAATATTGCTGATAATTGCACTTTGGAAAGCAGGAAAAAGCCCTTTTCTCGTTTCTTCTGCTATAAGGCAGGAAGAATTACAAATGATCAGGGACAATTATAAACTTGAAGTATATTGGGATTTAATCAAAGACCAGCATCCTAGTCTTGTTTCGAAGGCTGAAGTTCCAGACTTTTCGGAAGCTGATACTAATCCTAAAGCTGCGATAATCAGAACATCAGGAAGTGAAGGAGTTCCCTCAGCAGCGAGTATACCTTTCAAGTCAATTACCGAGCATTTAAAGATATGCGGTGAATACTTTCAGTTCGGAAGCGAAGACCGGTGGCTCTTAAGTCTGCCGATTCATCATGTCAGCGGTCTGGGAATAATCTGCCGTTCATTATTTAATGGCCTGACCCTCGTCATACCGAAATCTCTGAAGATGCATGATATTTCAGATGCGATGACGAGGTTCGGAGTAACGCACGCTTCGTTTGTAACACCTCAGTTAAAAGAAGTGATGGATCGAAAAATTTCCCCATCTGATTCTATGAAAGCCCTGCTGGTTGGAGGAGGGCCCGCAAATTCTAAATTAATCCTTTCCGCGGTGGAGGCTGAGTGGCCTGTTTTTAAGGTTTACGGATCAACAGAAACATTTACATTTATCAGTGTACTTGATGTAAAAACAAGGCCTGATAAAGTTGATTCGGCGGGGCTTCCGATGCGAAATGTCCTGCTTGAAACAGACCCGCTTACAGATGAATTACAGGTGAGTAGTCCTTCATTGATTGAAGAATATTACGAACACAACGAAAGAACCCGGGAGAAATTTCATAATGGATGGTTTAACACCGGGGATATTGCCAGAATTGATGAGGAGGGTTTTCTTCACATTTTAATGAGAAGGACGGACCTGATAGTAAGCGGTGGAGTGAATATTAATCCCTCTGAAATTGAAGAGCAGATTCTTAAGTCTGGTTACATTGCGGATGTATGTGTTACAGGACGGACAGAGGAGCGGTGGGGTGAAGAAATCGTAGCGGTGATTGTGCTGAAAGAAGGCATTAAATTCGAAGAAAAAAATCTTCGTTCTTTTTTAGCAAAGCACTTAGACAGGATGAAAGTTCCCAAAAGATTTCTGATACTGGAGAACCTTCCCAGAACCGAAACAGGAAAAATCAAAAGGGGAGATATTAAAAAAATGATTAATTCTGATATCTCTTCAAAACATCAATAAGGTACTGAGGAATTGCTGATTTAGAACCGTTCTTCGAGTCTAATGATATGTGTACGGTCTCAACAGAAGCAAGTTCATTTCCCTCCGCGTCAACTATTAAATGAACCAGTGAAAATGAGTTTTCCCTAAGATCTTCACAGCGTATCAAAATATAAATTTGCTTATGCAATTCCATTTTTTTAACGAATACTGATTTCGCCGTATAGACAGGGAAAAGATGATCTCTTCTTGAGAAATACACTTGAGAGATTTCCTCATTCAATAGCAGGTCTTCAAATGCATCGTGGCATATTTTAAAGATATTTCCGAAGAACAAAATTCCTGCCGGGTCGCAGTCGCTGAATTTGATCTGATATTGATAACTGAACATCCGTAATCCTGTAAATTATTTATCCAAAAATTAATACTAAAACATCTATTGTTCAAAAGTTGTAAAAATATTTGCTCCATTATATTAAATTATTGAATGGAAAATGTAAACTTAATGCAGCAATCAAACTTATACCTTCTTATAGCACTTGCGGTTATTACTGTCATTTTCCTGGTGCGTTTGTTATCCGTGCTCCGGATCAGAAAGTCCCTTCAGCAGTTACGCTACTTCCATTTTGAGAACATTACTAATGATTTTATGGAAACAAAGCCACGGTTAAGTCTGAATCACAATTCGGATACCGTAATACTATTGCTTCACGGGTTTTCGTCTTCTGTCCACGAATTCGACGGTCTGATAAAGAAACTGGATGAGAACAAAATAAATTATTATGCCCCGATTCTCACAGGGTTTGGATTGGCAGATGTGGATCTGCTGTGCAGGATCAAGTATCAGGATTGGATCAGAGACACCGAAAACGCATATCAATTACTGAGATCAAAATATAAGAATGTTTTGGTTGCGGGACACTCAGCAGGAGGTGCTCTTTCAATGTGGTTAGCCTCGAAATATCATTTACCCGCAATCTTCATAACTTCACCCTATGTTCAGATAAAGAACGGACATACCTACATCCATAAACTTACCAGATCTTCCTTACTTTTTGACCTGATTAAACTTTTTCATCCTATTGTCAGTAAGTCAAAAACTAAGAATAATAAAGGCGTAAAAAGGTTTGTCTTCGACGCGGTTCCTTTGGCCGCGGTAAAGGCTGTATGGGACCTCACAGAGGTAATAGATTTTAAAGATCTCAACGAAACTGATGTGTGTTTATTTACTTCCGTTAAAGACAATACTGTTATCGAAGCGGATCTTTTGGATTTGTTCAACAGGTCCGGGATTAAATATAAACACCGTTCTTACGAAGCCTCCGGGCATAATATCCTGGAGGATGCCGAGAAAGAAGCGGTGGTTCAGGAACTGGCAGAGGACTTAGTAAAGCGGGTGAAGGGGCTGAATTAATCAGGAGTGGTACAAATGAAAAACCCGGACGATAGTCCGGGTCTAGAGGCGCCGGTCGGATTCGAACCGACGAATAAAGGTTTTGCAGACCTTCCCCTTAAGCCACTTGGGTACAGCGCCATAAATATCTCTAAAAAAAGAACTCCACTTGTGGGTGGAGTCTCTTAGAGCGGGAAACGGGACTCGAACCCGCGACTTCAACCTTGGCAAGGTTGCGCTCTACCAACTGAGCTATTCCCGCAAAAATGAATTTCTAATTTAGCAATTCATAATCTTTTTTGCAAGTCAGATTTTCTTTCTTCTGAAAATTTTCCAGATTTCCACGATTACCAGTACGAAAACGGCGCTTACCAACAAACCAACCCACTCAGCTGCCGCGATTGTAGTAGTATGGAATGCTTTCTGAAGAAATCCTATAAACACCACAGCCAGGGACATTCCTAGAGAAACGAATGACGCATAAAGCAAAGATTTATTGGAGAATAACGGCATTTTGAAAATTGACTGATCCAATGAACGGCAATTCAAACCGTTAAATAATCTTGCAAAAATAAGAGTCAGGAAGAAGACAGTACTTGCTTCTTTTTGTTCATATCCTTCCGATAGAGCCCATACGTAGGCGGTAACTGTAACCGCTGCGATAATAACTCCGACGAATCCGATATAGAAAATAGTATCTCTGTTTAGTATTCCTTCCTTAACATTTCGCGGCTTCTTGTTCATTATTCCGGGTTCCGGGGGTTCAACTCCCAGTGCGATGGCCATTAAACCATCCATAATAAAATTAATGAAAAGGATCTGGACAGCGGAAAGGGGAATGATAAGCCCGGCGATGAGAGTATAAATAAGCGCGAACACAGTTCCCATATTGCCGCTGAGCAGGAACACCAGGTATTTGCGAATATTTTCAAAAATACTTCTACCTTCCTCCACGGCGTTTACAATGGAAGCGAAATTATCGTCTGTAAGTATCATGTCCGCTGCTTCTTTACTGACATCGGTACCGGTGATACCCATCGCTACCCCGATATCTGCTTTTTTGAGGGAAGGGGCATCATTGACGCCATCACCGGTCATCGCAACTATATTGCCTTTTTTCATCAGAGCTGAAACTATCTTAAGTTTGTGCGAAGGGGAGATGCGCGCGTAAACGTCCGTCGTCTCGACCGATTTTTCAAATTCAGCATCAGTTAATTGTTCGAGTTCAACCCCTGAAAGAGCTCCCCCTTTTTGGAGGATACCAAGCTCTTTTGCCACTGCCACAGCAGTTACTTTATGATCACCGGTGATCATTATCGGACGAATACCAGCGGAGAAGCACCGTTCTATCGCCACCTTTACTTCCGGCCGGGGCGGATCAAACATTCCGACCAGTCCGATAAAGGTCATTTCTTTCTCAGCGTTTTCCATGGAGAATTTACTAGACTCGAAATGGTGAACTGAAAATGCCAGCACCCTAAGAGCTTTTTTACTAAGTTCGTTCGCAACGTTTATAAAGTTTTCCCTGACTTCAGCTGTTAGTTCCTTTACATTTTCTCCTTCAAGATACGTCGTACAACTGTCCAGAATTACTTCAACTGCGCCTTTTGAATAAGACTCAAGATTATGCCTTAATTTGTGAATAGTGGTCATTCTTTTGGTTTCGGAGGAGAATGGAATTTCGTCAATCCGCGGATTCTGGTTACGAATAAAATCGATGTCAAGGCCGGCTTTAGCAGCGGCTGTTACCATTGCGCCTTCAGTAGGATCGCCAATAATATCCCAACTATCACCAATTTTTTTCAGGATAGTATCGTTACACTGCGCGCTTACGTGAAGTAAACGGTTAAGATCGTGGTGTTCGAGCGGATTGATCTTTCCGCCTGACAATAGAAATTCACCCGCGGGATTATATCCGACTCCCGTAACATCAACCAATTTATTATACGAATACAGATTTCGAATAGTCATTTCATCCTGGGTAAGGGTACCGGTTTTATCAGAACAAATCACGTTAGTTGCGCCAAGTGTTTCAACCGCTGGGAGCTTCCTGATAAGGGCCCTTCTTTTTACCATTCTTCTTACGCCCAGCGCAAGGCTTATAGTTACAACAGCGGGGAGGGCTTCAGGGATAACGGCAACAGCAAGAGCGACACCCCAGGTAAACATTTTGACTAATGTTTCACCGCGGAGCCATCCTATCACACTCATCACCGATGCAAGCACGATTGCGAATAAGCCGATCTTCTTTCCAAGTTCATCCAGATTTTCTTGTAAAGGTGTTTTACGGTTTTCTGTGGATTGCAGCATTCCGGCGATTTTCCCAAATTCTGTTCTCATACCTGTAGCAGTAACGACTGCTTTGCCTCTGCCGTAAGAAATGGCAGTGCCCATAAACACCATATTTTTGCGGTCGCCAAGGGGACTGATCAGATCGTCGATTTTCTCGATCGACTTCTCGACGGGAACCGATTCGCCTGTCAGAGATGCTTCTTCGATACGAAGATTCAGGGATTCAACCAACCTACCGTCAGCAGGTATTTTATCTCCCGTTTTAAGGATAACAATATCTCCTGGCACAAGATCAGCAGCATTGATATTAATTTCCTCTCCGTTTCGTAACACATGCGCGTGAGGTGATGCCATCTTTCTCAGAGATTCTATGGCTTTGCCTGCCTGAAATTCCTGTACGAAACCAAGTACTCCGGCGAGAAGAACGATAATAATTATTGCTATAGCCTCAACAAAATCACCCATACCCCATGATATTGCGGCGGCGATTACCAGAATTATTATTAGCAGACTTTTGAACTGACCTAGGAGAAGCAGCCAGGGGGAAACTTTGGCTTCTGCTTCCAGTTCGTTGGGGCCGAATTCAGCAAGGCGCTTTTGAGCTTCGTCAGATGATAATCCCGAACGGCTGGTATCCAGTTCCTTCAGAGTGTCAGCTGTTAATAAAGTATGCCAGTCTTCCCGGAGAAATTTACTATAAATGCTGTCCATTATTGGTGTAACGACCTTCTTTGGTAAGTTTCAATAATAAATTAATTATACTAAATATACAAATAACAAACTAAACAAAATAGTTCAAAATATATTATTTTCTTGCAGATTGAATGAAGCCGCGATATGGTATTGATGATTGCACATTGATGAATGCCTGGTGGTCAATACTGTCAATCAGTTCGATAATTCGTTTTTGATTTTTTCGCTGGATTATGCACACAATTACAGCAACGCCACCCGTGATGCCCTCACCAGGGAGGAGTGTGGCTCCGACCTTTTGCCTTCTCAAGGCATTAGCAATCTCGTCTGTTTTGAATTTTGAGATTATCGTCAACTGAATATAACCAAGGCCTATCCTTTGTTCTATGGTAATGCCGAGAACATTCCCCAGCGCAAATCCCAGAGCATACCCGAACAAATTATAAATATTATCAAGTTGAGTAAAAATGAACCTTATCGCGAAAACCCAAATAAGGACTTCAAAAAAACCTATAACTCCAGCAAGGTATTTTCTTCCCTGGATTACCATAATAGTCCTGAAAGTGCCAATACTTACGTCGCAAATACGCATTAATGCAATAATGAGGGGGCCAATTAAAATATGATACATCTGAACTGATACTTTTTCTAAATAAAAGGAATAACTATCTTTAAAATAAATTATTTTTTGATTTTATGTACGAATTTGAAAGAGAAGAACTGGTCAAAAATCTGATCAGGAAGGGGATAAAAGGGAAAGAGATACTCAACGCCATCCTGAAAGTTGAGAGGCATAATTTTATACCTAAGTCAATGTGGAAGGATGCATATCTGGATACAGCCTTGCCGATAGGTTATGAGCAGACAATCTCCCAACCTTATACGGTGGCCGTAATGACAGAGGCACTTGAGGTAAAAAAGGGGGACAAAATACTGGAGATTGGAACAGGTTCAGGGTATCAGGCAGCGATACTAAGCAGGATGGGGGCACAAGTTTTCTCCATTGAAAGAAATTACCAGTTATACCTGCTTGTGCGTAAACGGTTCGACGATCTTGGAATTCACGCGGCTCTGAAATATGGTGACGGTACCATTGGCTGGAGCGAAGTATCGCCGTTCGACGGAATAATCGTAACTGCAGGCTCTCCCGATATTCCACAGACTTTAGTCAGACAGTTGAAGAATCGCGGAAAAATGGTTATACCTGTAGGTAATAAATATGAACAGGATATGGTGATTATAGAAAAAATTGATGATAATAAAATCTCAAAAAAAGTAATACCCCACTTTGCATTCGTTAAACTGATCGGAAGAGAAGGTTGGAAAAAAGAGTAGTAATTATTACCGGGCCAACAGGTTCCGGAAAAAGTGAGCTGGCTTTTCTTCTTGCTAAGACTCTCGGAACAGAGATCATTGTTGCTGACAGCAGGCAGATTTACAAGGAACTGGTGATCGGTTCAGCTCAACCTTCGAAAGACAAACAGCAGCAGATACGTTACCATCTGCTCAGCAGCCTGAACCTGAGCGAAAATTTTAACGCCGCCAGATTTGAAGCATTGTCTGATTCAATCATAGGCAGCCTTTTAGGCGAAAATAAAATACCTGTCATAGAAGGAGGAGCGGGGTTATATTTGCGTGCCCTGATCGGAGGCATCGTGGAAATACCCGGTGAAACGGACGTTTACAGGCGGGAGTTAAATGACTTACTTCTCCGCGAAGGTCGTGAATTTGTTTATAATCTTTTGTGCGAAGAAGATCCCGAGACTGCAAAAACGCTTTTGCCACAAAATTATAAAAGGGTAATACGCGCTCTGGAAGTGAAGAGGGCGACGGGAAAATCAATTCAATGGTTTTTCAGCCACCAGGAGGTTAAGAGGAGTTACGATAGCCTGCAATTCGGGTTGCTGAGGGAGCGTGATGATCTCTACAGAAGGATTAATGAGCGGGTGGACAAAATGATTGACGCGGGACTAGTAGAAGAAGTCAAAGGTATCCTTTCGGTAGGTTATGATGCCGGAATCAATCCTCTGAATACCGTCGGTTATAAGGAGATAATTGCGTTTCTCAGAGGTGAATTTGAGCTCGATACAGCAATAGAATTAATTAAAAGAAATAGCCGTCACTATGCGAAAAGACAGATGACCTGGTTTCGAAAACAACCGGGAATTGAATGGTGTAGCATCACAAATGACGACGGATATAACAAAATAGTTGAAAAGATTATAAAAAAAATTCAAAAACCAAATGAAAGATAAGATCAGAATTGCCTCCGGGCAGGGCTTTTGGGGTGACTTAATGGACGCTCCGGTTTACCAGGTAACCAGAGGTCAAATTGACTATCTCGTGATGGATTATCTTGCTGAAGTTACAATGTCAATTTTACAGAAGCAAAAGAATAAAAATCCCGAAATGGGTTACGCGCGTGATATACCCGAATTGATGATAAAAATCCTTAGAAGCTGCAAGGAAAATAATATTAAAATCATCACAAACGGTGGCGGCGTGAATCCGGTTTCCTGCGCGAAAGCATGTAAGAAAGTTGCTGCTGATCTGGGTATTGAAGGGGTGAAAATTGCCGTAGTGCACGGTGATAATATCCTTAGTTCCATAGACGACCTGCTTGATAAAGGTGCGGGGTTAAGCAATATGGAGACAGGAGAACCTATAGAGGATGTTAAAAGCCGTTTCCTGAGTGCAAATGTATACTTCGGGGCTTTTCCAATTGTTGATGCGCTTGAAAAAGGTGCAGATATCGTTATTACGGGAAGGACTACAGATACAGGCTTGACTCTCGCTCCGATGATTTATGAATTTGGATGGAAAGCAGATGACTGGGATCTGCTTTCAGCAGGAACAGTTGCCGGCCATATCCTCGAGTGCGGCGCTCAGGCAACCGGAGGAAATTTCCTTGGTGATTGGGAAAGTATCGAGAACTTTGAAGAAATCGGATTTCCTATTGCTGAAGCTTACCCTACCGGTGAAATAATTATTACGAAACACGAGTCGCTTGGCGGCCTGGTTAATGTGGAAACCGTGAGTGAACAACTGCTGTATGAGATCGGCGATCCAAAGAATTATATCACACCTGATTGTGTGGCTGACTTTACTACAATCAATCTGATCCAGACGGGTGAAAACCGGGTTGAAATTTTCGGAATAAAAGGCAAACCCGCTACACCATTTTATAAAGTCTCGTGTTCCTATGAGGACGGTTATTCCGCTGTAGGTACATTAACATACTCCTGGCCAAACGCTTTAACTAAGGCTAAAAAAGCTGATCTAATTCTTCGCGGCAGGCTCGAAAAACTCGGCTTGAAATTTGATGAAATCCGGACAGAATTTGTGGGCTATAACGCTTGTCATGGACCTTTAGCTCCTGCCAGGGATGAAAATGAGATCAGCGAAATAATGTTGCGAGTAGCGGTAAGATCTCAGGATAAGTCTTCAGTGGAAAGGTTCGGAAGAGAGCTTGCTCCGCTGGTGCTCACCGGTCCCCCCTCAGTAACAGGATTTGCCGGTGGCAGACCGCGGCCGAGTGATGTTGTGGCGTACTGGCCGGCACTAATTGAGAAGAGTTTAGTGACTCCGATCGTTGAAATAGTAGAATAGGAAAGATCATGAAAAAGATTAAACTGATTGAATTCACACACGCCCGGAGTGGAGATAAAGGGGATGCTGCAAACGTTGGTGTTATTGCATTTACCAGACAGGGTTATACTATTATAGATAAATATCTTACGGTCGATCGGGTGAAGCAATATTTTGACGGCATCTGTTTGGGTGATGTAATCAGATATGAATTACCTAATCTTAATGCACTTAATTTTATACTAAATAATACACTCGGAGGCGGGGGTACCGTCTCCACAAAACTTGATGCACAGGGGAAAACCCTTGCATCTGCCATCCTTGGTTTAGAGATTGAAATTGAGGATAAAGAATTGAATTTATTAACACTTGAAAGTCCGGAGCACGATTAATGTTTGATGAGGAGAAAAGATCGCTAAAAGAACAAGAGACCAGGGTAACTAATCTACGAGGTTTTCTTTAAATTAGACGACAGAATTAAACTACTCGAAAAATTGAAATCAGAGACCGAGGAAACCGGTTTCTGGAATGACCAGAAAAAAGCTCAGAAAACCCTGCAAAGAATCAAGGAGGAGCAGGATTGGGTAAATCACTGGGAGAAAGTGAAAACGCAGTTAGATAACCTCGGCGAGTTCCTCGATTTAGCCGCATTGGAAGAAGATGAAAGCTTGGGAAGTGAAATAAATAATGAGCTTACCAGGCTGATTTCGAATGTTGATGAGCTTGAATTCAGAAATATGCTCAGCGGGAAAGATGATTCGAAGAACTGCATTCTCTCGATACATTCAGGAGCGGGCGGTACTGAAGCACAGGATTGGTCGGAAATGCTTATGCGAATGTACTTAAGATGGGCTGAATCAAGGGGTTACAAAGCTTCAATTGTGGATATGCTTGATGGTGACGGAGCCGGAATTAAAAGCGCTACACTCGAGATAGTCGGTGATCATGCATTTGGATACCTGAAAGCTGAGAATGGAGTGCACAGGCTCGTGCGCATTTCTCCGTTCGACTCGAATAAGCGCAGGCACACATCTTTTGCCTCAGTTTTCGCGATACCTGAGATTGATGATGATATTGAAATTGAAATTAATCCCGCAGATTTAAGAATAGATACCTATCGCTCCGGTGGCAAGGGAGGGCAGAATGTTAATAAAGTTGAGACGGCCGTACGCATAACCCACATACCAAGCGGAATAGTAGCCGCGTGCCAAAGTGAGCGTTCTCAGACTCAGAACAAGACTAACGCGATGAAATTGCTTAAGTCAAAACTATACCAGGTTGAAAGAGAAAAACAGGAAGCCGAACTGGATGAAATCGAAAAGAGTAAACTGAAAATTGAATGGGGAAGCCAGATACGTTCTTATGTTTTTCATCCCTACAATATGGTTAAAGACCACAGGACCAATGTGGAAACTTCAGATGTTCAAGGTGTGATGGACGGGGCATTAGATGAGTTTATAAAATCGTTTTTATTAAAGTTTTCAAATTAGAGCTCGATGAAATTTCATACTGAATATCTCTGGTTTTCGACCAAAAAGCGGCGTGAGTATATAAATATCACCGGGGAAGTTGAAAGTGTCCTGCGAAAAAGCGGCATTATGGAGGGGCTGATCCTGGTCTCGGCAATGCATATTACAGCAGGGGTTTATGTCAATGATGCTGAGAGTGGCTTGATTCAGGATATTGACAAGTGGCTGGACGAAATTGCTCCCTTTGGAAAAAATTATTTGCATCACCGCACCGGTGAGGATAACGGTGATGCGCACTTGAAAAGCATGCTTGTTCATCACCAGGTCGTGATTCCGGTTACAGCAGGACGGCTAGACTTCGGCCCATGGCAGCAAGTTTACTATGCGGAATTTGACGGGATGCGCAGAAAAAGGGTTATCATCAAGGTTATGGGAGAATAAGATTTGTAATCTGCGCGATTACCGGTCGGTGAACCGGATCAAAAGCCGGAATACGAACCTGATTTCAGTTTCAAAGAAGCATCTTCCAATACTTTTTCTGTTTTTGCGAAACAGATACGGATATATTTTCTTTTCCCCTTGACGGTGTAAAACGGGGAAAGTGGGATCACGGCCACTCCAATTTCCTTAACAAGCTTTTCTGCAAAACTAAAATCATCCATTGAACTTATTCCAGTATAATCGAGCAATTGAAAGTAAGTGCCCGATGCAGGGGAGGCTTGAAAGGGTGATTCACTGATCAATTCAAGGAAATAATCCCTCTTCTTCTGGTAGAATTCCGGAAGCTGCCGGGGGTGCTTATCATCTTTCATGAACTCAGCATAAGCGTGCTGGACTGGTGTATTTACAGCGAAGACATTGAACTGGTGGACCTTACGGAATTCCTTTGCTAATTCTTCATTCGCGATCACATATCCCATCTTCCAACCTGTCGTATGATAAGTCTTTCCAAAAGATGAAATTACAAGACTCCTCGAACTCAATTCAGGGTATTTAAGGAAAGAAAGATGTTCCTTCCCATCGAAAATAATATGTTCGTATACTTCATCGCTAATAAAAAAAACATCTTTTTCTGAAGCTATTTTCTGCAATTCCGATATATCTTCCGGGGTGAAGACATACCCGGATGGATTATGTGGTGAATTCAGAATAATAAGCCGGGTTCGGTTAGTTATTTTTGCTCTGACCAATTCCCAGTCATAGCTGAAGTCTTTTTCATTTAATTCTACCGGAACCGGTACCCCTCCCGCAAGAATGATTGCAGGGAGGTACGAATCATATGCCGGTTCGAATACGATTACTTCATCACCATCTCCAACAACTGCCAGAATCGCTGTGAATAGTGCCTGAGTCGCACCAGCAGTAATTGTGATATTAAGTTCCGGGTCGGTATCATGATTGTAAAACCTTTTGACTTTAGCCGCAATCTCTTCCCTCAGCCGGAGGACACCGGGCATAGGGGCATACTGATTAAACCCCTTTAGAGAATAATGCCTGACAAGTTCAATAAGCTGATCAGGACAATTAAAATCAGGGAAGCCTTGTGAAAGGTTGATTGCTCTTTGATCGTTTGCCATTTTAGTCATAACAGCAAATATGCTCTGACCAATACCGGGAAGTTTGGACTCAATCATAAATCGATTATTTTTTAATCTTAAAGTAGTTGTTTTGCAGTTCAATATCTGGAATGTGAGCATCACCGATCATCACTGAGTCAGCGCTTAAACCGGTCCTGATTTCGAGTGTGACGGATTCAGGATTTTCTCGCCAGATACCGGAATTAAAATAAAAAGTCTCAACATTTTTTTTCATGTCGTAGACCTTCACCGGAACTGGAAGAGGCAGTTTGCCGGTATTAACCAGCTTTATTTTTATAAGATCATTTTCTTGTTTTACATAGTCAATTCTGACCTCAGGATATGCCGTGCTGAAAAACCAGGGTTTCCAGTACCAGGATAAGTTTTCTCTGAGGTGATCTTCAAACGTAAAAAAGAAATCAGAAGGAATTGGATGTTTACCATTCCATCTGCTTACGAACTCTTTCAGTGCTCCATCAAATTTTTCATTACCGAGATAATCGCGTAAAAAGTAGTAAGCACAAGCAGGACGGGAATATGCTGCATTTCTGTATGCCGGACCCCTTGCGTGATACGTTGAAATATTGAGTGGGACTTCGTATTCAGTACCAGCAATACTGGCAAAGCTCTTAGCATTTCGTATCCTTGGATCATTTTCAGGAGCGAGTTCCAGCTGAATTTCAAAAGGAAACAGGACAGCCCACCCCTCATCCATCCAAGCGTACCTTTTTTCATTTATTCCCATATAAAATGGAAAATAGGTATGAGCAATTTCGTGAGCGGTCAACCCTATTGCACCGGCTCGGCTGGAACTTGAACCATTGTTCACTATCATGGGAAATTCCATCCCGCCGCCGCCGTTGAAGACCGTCATAACCGGATAAGGATAGGGAATCCCGGGGAACACATTAGAAAACTTATCAATAGAATATCTCGCAAAATATGCCACTTCATAAAAATCTTTTGAAACGGGGTTGTATGCTGCATGGATCATCACCCTTTTTTCGCCCGGTTTTACGATCATTGAGGAGGCATCCCAGTAATATTTATTAGAAGTACCAAATGCAAAATCAGGGACTCCGTCTGCTTTGAACTTCCATGTCGTTTTGCCGTCGGCCGATCTGAATTTAACCGGTTTTGTATATGAAGCAGAATCAAGTATTTTAACTATTGTATCGGATCTGGCTGCCAGATCATATTTCTTTTTTATCTCCTCGGGAAATATGTCGCCGGCATTAATAAGGTCTCCTGTTGCCCAGACACAAAAGTCAGAAGGAACACTAATATTTACAATATAGTCGTTTATATCATTGTAATATTCAGTCTCGCCATTATACTGCAGTTTATCCCATCCGAAAACATCGTCATAGACAGCGACTTGCGGATACCATAATGCAATAAAAAATGATGATGAATCATAACTGCCCATCCTCACACGGGAAACTTCCGGGACTTTAAAGCTCCACTTTACTTCAATTTTACTGCTCTTGCCGGATTGGAGAGAAAGTTCAGGAAAGAAAATCAGATGTGTATCATCAAAACGATACCTGCTTCTTTCCTCAAGTGAGATCTCAAAACCGTCAAGCGACATATATGAGATATCTACACCGTCTGTAACATCGCCCGGGGAAATACTAAAATTCCTTACGGCACCTTTTTTGTAGAAATTCTGGTAGAGGCGCAGAACGATTTCGGACAGGGAATCCGGACTGTTGTTAAAATATTCAATCTTTACCGTGCCTTCAACTGTTTTCTTCTCAATGTTCAGCGTAGCGTCAATTTTATATTCCGCACGATTTTGCCAGTAATTCTTTCCAGGTTTACCGGCAAAGTCACGGGTCTGGTTTTTGTACGCCTGGAGAACATCACGCGGAACAGGCAGAGTTTGAGCGAAAACAGGGCTCCCAATAAAAATAAACAGAGAAAATAAGAACACGAAAAGTGTTAGACCCTTCCGGCCCGGGAAAGGAATACCTGATCTTTTTGATGAATGGGGGATTTGTCTTTTCATAGACCTTCAGATTTCATTTTAGAAAAACGGAATGTAACATTAATTGCTGACGCATGAAAGAAAAACATCAAGACTGTAGCCAAGCGCATGGAACTTCAGTGTAAAGATTATCGGCAGCATTTTATTTAGGAACAAAAGAGTCAACGCTTCAGTAAAAGCGTACGGAGTTAATTAAAAATGCTGTTACGCTTTTTCTCAAGGAATGATTTGAAACCATCAATCATCAAATCCGAAAATTCTCCGGCTTTTTCAACCAGCTTTTTAAGATTGGGGTCGAAATTGTACTGCCGCTTAATTTCCTGAATAGAATCGCTGAACTCAGTTCCTTTTTTGGAGATTTCATCAAAATGGCCTGCAATTTCAGAAATAGACGCGAATCGCGCTTCCTTGAGAATCTGATTCTGCGCGATATAAAGATCATCATAAGAGCGTTTGATTTCATCTAACTGGCGCTTCAACTCATCATTAAGAAGGGCATTTTCGATAGCGATACCGGTATTGGCTGCCATACTGCTGAGGAATAACTGGTCTTCCTTGTTGAAGTTACCGGATTTCTTATTGAGGATCTGGAAAGCGCCAATAATCTCTCCGCCTAAATTCTTCATAGGGAGGCAGAGGATGTTTCTTGTCTTAAAGCCGGTTTTTATGTCCACATCCTTATTAAATTTCGGATGTGAGTAGGGATCATCAATGATCTGAGGCTGACCGGATACTACGACTTCACCGGCGATACCCCTGTCCATTGGGAACCGGATTTCCTGTTTCTCTATCCCAATTCCGGTTCTGGACCACAACTCTTTTCTCTTTTTATCAAGAATGAAAAGGGTGGCTCGTTCCGCATCAAGAGCGCCGATTGCCAATTCAATAATGTGATGCAGCAGCAGGTCAAAATCTGTAATGGAGTTAAGGCTCCTGGACATTTCCATAAGAACAGATAATTTCTTTGATTCCAGTAATACATCATCGATCTTAGTTTCCTTGAAGGGCGATTTTGGAATCTCAACTTCAGCTTGAGGGGTTTGTATCTGTTCGTATGATTCGACTAATTTCTCAACAGAGAGGGGTTTTAGGATGAAGTCAGCTATCTTGCCGCCAAAAACGAGATCCTTCGTGTCGTAGAAAAAAGAAGACACGACAATAATGGGAACATCTTTTGCAACTCCATGTACCTGGTCGACAAATTCAATCTCAGACATTACGGGATGCATAATCTCGATAATGATCAGATCAAATTTTTGTTCGAGCAACATTTGTATACTGGTCTTGCTGCGATCCTTGAAATAGAACCTCAAATTATGTAGATTAGCAAAAGCCATATAGTTGCTTTGAGTGTCCCGGTTTTCAGAAAATATAATAAGGGTCTTGACTTTTTCCATTTCCTAAACTTCTTGAGAATTGTCTGAACAAGATAATAAAATAATTTATAAACCGGAATGAATAATTTTTCTAAATTAAAATTTCAGGATCGCGAGACTTCCGCATAAAGTTCTGCGGGAGAAGAGAAATCCTTCAGATAGAACAATTTTACCGAACTCCTGTTTTTAATAACCCAATTCAGCATCATCTTCAGTTTTTCAATATCTTCGTCAGTCAGGTGTATATCGTATTCCCGGCTGTAGTAAAAATGTTCAAGTTCGTTATTAAAACGTTCTCCCGGAGTCAAAGGGTAATCTTTAATAAAAACCCTGCCGTTTTTCAGAAGGACGAAATCCTTTGACCCGCCCGAATTAATAACCAGAAGCAGGTTTGCTGAGTTGATTGGTTCTCTCAATAATGACGATTTATGTACCTGTTTGAGAATCTCTTCTGTAAGAGTTTTTATTTCTGCAGCTTTTTCAAACTGCTGTGTTGTTACATATTTCTTCATCTTATTCAGAAGCCGATCGATTACTTCCCTGGTATTTCCGTAAAGGAAATTGTAAACCTCTTTCAACTCTTCTGAATACAATATTGAATCATGGTTCAGGCACGGCGCAGTGCATCGTTCAATGTG
Source organism: Ignavibacteriaceae bacterium (assembly GCA_013360295.1). Classification (GTDB taxonomy): domain Bacteria; phylum Bacteroidota; class Ignavibacteria; order Ignavibacteriales; family Ignavibacteriaceae; genus JABWCL01. The sequence goes on from JABWCL010000016.1 coordinate 19,621, forward strand.
CATCAGGAAACAGCCCCGCTTTTTATCAAACTCCTTTTCATCACACTCGCGTAACTGAAATGCCCTGTCTATGATTGTAAGAAAATCCCTGGCTACATTCCGTGAATAAAAGACTCCGAAGTAGTCTGAGCCGTCAAAATCAAATTTATTGGTGATTTCAATTCTCGGAAATCCCGTGAGAGTGTCTATCCTGAGAAAGTATTTGTTGCCATAGCTTTTCAGCATAACATTATGCTTTGGCAGTATTTGTTTTATCATCTCAGCCTCGTAGAAGAGTGCAGTCAGCTCAGAGGAGGTTGTCTGATATTTTAGTTTTTTCGCAAATCGAAGTATCTTTTTACTCTTAGCTGGTGACTTGCCACCCAGATATGACTGAAGCCTTGTTCTTAAAGATTTTGCCTTACCGATATAGATAATTTCGTTTTTGGAATTATAGAACATATAAACGCCAGCCCGGTCGGGCGCGCTGATGATCTCACTGATTATATCCCCGCTGAAGTTGTCAGAGGGACTGGAGGACTGCTTATTGAACTGAAAATTGAGCAGGTCACCGATCGTATAAAAAGCGTACTTACGGACTGATGAATCGATCATTTTTAGGAGGATCTGGGCTGTTGCCTTTGCATCCGGCAACGCCCGGTGACCACGCAAGTTGTGAATACCGTACTCGTGGCATAAACTTTCAAGATTCCTTCTTCGTAAAAGTGGATTGAGCTTTTTTGATAACCTGAGGGAGCAGAGGTAAAGAGGTTTAACATTTTCCTCACCGCACTGAAGAAACTCGTGTTTAATGAACCCCAGGTCAAACTGAAAATTATGCCCGCCCCACACCGTGTGCTCGAGGAGCCGCCGGATTTCCGGCATGATCTCTTCGAAGAAAGGGGCTGTTCTTAACTCACTATCGGAAATTCCGGTCATTATGGAGATAAAACCGGGGATTTTCCTCCCCGGATTAACGAGTGACGAGTATTCCGAAATAATTTCTCCGTTTTTTATCTGCACTATTGCTATTTCTATAATTCGGTTATGAACCGGACTAAGCCCGGTTGTTTCCACGTCAATTACGGAAATCGGAGTATCCTGAATTCTTGAAAGTATGTCGAGGTTGCCAAACATTAGAAAATTTTTATCCGAAAGATAAAGAAGTATGTAGTATGTTTTTTACTTAAAAATTATATTGGAAGTAATTTATTTAATTTTAAGGTATAATGGAATCAGTCTCAGTACTATTTATCGGAGATATCATTGGGAAGCCAGGATTATCATTTGTTCAAACGTGGCTCCCCGCGTTAAAAAAGGAATATAAACCGGACATAATTATTGCTAACGGTGAAAATGTGAACGACGGCAAAGGTATCGTCAAGACTGAAGGAGAGGCCCTTTTCCAGCTTGGTGTTGATGTTATCACGGGTGGAAACCACATCTGGGACAAACATCAATCTCAGGATTATCTTAAGAATGAGTCTAAAGTGCTTCGACCCCTTAATTATCCTAAAGGCACACACGGAAACGGCATTTATCTTCTTGAGAAGGAAGGTGTTAAATTAGGTGTCGTGAACTTGCAGGGACGATCTTTTATGGCGACAATTGACTGCCCGTTCAGAGCTGCCGATTTCGCGATATCCAAGCTAAAGACAGAAACAAATATGATTTTCGTTGACTTTCACGCGGAAGCTACCGCTGAAAAGATCGCTCTTGGATGGTACCTCGATGGGAAGGTGAGCGCCATAGTCGGAACTCACACGCACGTTCAAACTGCTGACGAACGAATCCTTCCAAACGGTACTGGGTATATTACTGACGCAGGAATGACAGGACCCTACGAGTCAGTAATAGGTATGAAAAGCCAGGCAGCAATAAACAGGTTTATTTATCAGACTCCTCAGAAATATGAAACAGCTCAGAATGATATTCATCTGAGCGGGGTTCTATTTCAGATTACTAAAGAAACCGGAAAATGTACATCGGTAAAACGGGTCTTTTTTCCGGAATTTGCTTAATCATTTATATTTTTAAACCATGCAATTAATTGACGGTAAAAAAGTATCGCAGGATATCCTGAACTTGATTCAGAGTGAAGTAACCGAGCTTAAGAATAAGACTGGAAGAGTACCCGGTCTGGCTGCAATTTTAGTTGGAGATAACCCGGCATCCCAGGTCTATGTGAATAGCAAGATAAAAGCATGCGGGAAGGTTGCGATCAATTCGGAAGTGGTTAAACTGCCGGGAACGGTTAGTGAAGATGAACTTCTTCGAGTCATTGAAAGCTTTAATCAGAACGACAATTTCGATGGTATTCTTGTGCAGCTTCCGCTTCCGAAGCACATCAGTGAATCAAGGGTCATTGAGGCTGTTTCACCCCTTAAGGATGTTGACGGTTTTCACCCGGTGAATGTTGGCAAACTGGTTCTAGGTCTTGATACACTCTTTCCCTGCACACCCGCAGGAATCCAGGAATTACTAAAAGCTTATAAGATTGAAACAGTGGGACAGCATGTTGTTGTTATCGGCAGAAGTAATATTGTGGGGAAACCAATTGCGAATATTATGCTTCAGAAGAAAAGTTTCGCAAATTCTGTCGTGACGGTATGCCACTCCGCCGCGAAAGATTTAATGAGTATAACAAGAAGCGCTGACATACTGATCGCGGCGATTGGTGTTGCAGACTTCGTAACAGCTGATATGGTGAAAGACGGAGTAGTGGTAATAGATGTCGGAATTAACCGTGTTGCGGATAGTTCACCGAAGGGATATAAAATTAAAGGTGACGTTAATTTTGATGAAGTTGCACCTAAATCATCATATATTACACCTGTACCGGGTGGAGTCGGACCGATGACAATAGCGATGCTTATATCAAATACACTAAAATCATTTAAGACAAAGATGAGATTGAATTATGAGTGACACCGTTAACAGGGTTATCTCCCAGGTATTGCTTGAAAAATCCTTAAAAGATTTCTATTGCAAAAACGATACTTGCAAAGGCTGGGAGACGAATGTAATCAATCAGCCAATGACTGTGAAAAGCCTGATTACTAACGGAGCGGAAAGAATTGCCGCCGGCTTAGGAGTGGGTGATGCAGTAACTGACAGGGAAGTAGCCAGCAAAATCGATCATACTCTTCTGAAGCCGGAGGCGACCCCCGACGAGATTAAACAATTATGCGAGGAAGCGCGACAATACCACTTTGCGAGCGTGTGTGTTAATCCTTCATACGTCAGCCTCTGCAGCAGCCTACTGAAGTCAACAGGTGTTAAAGTATGTACAGTTATCGGATTTCCTCTGGGTTCAACAACGTCAGAGGTTAAACGTACTGAAGCAATGCAGGCTATTGAGAATGGAGCGCAGGAACTTGACATGGTCATTAATGTGGGGAGGTTGAAAGCCGGCGAGCATAATTATGTATTTAATGATATTCAGCAGATCGTGCTTACTGCTAAACCACATCGGATATTAGTTAAAGTTATTCTTGAAACATCTCTTCTGACGGATGAGGAGAAGATAAAGGCTTGTCTCATCTGCAAGGAAGCCGGAGCGGATTTTGTAAAAACTTCCACTGGGTTTTCTAAGGGTGGTGCGACTGTAGGAGATATCGCACTTATGAAATTGATCGTAGGTTCAACTGTCGGAGTCAAAGCCTCCGGCGGAATCAGAAGCCGTGAAGACGCTGAAGCGATGATTAAACACGGTGCCAATCGCATTGGCGCGAGCGCAAGCGTAAAAATAGTCCGGGGGGAGAAGTCTGCGGGCGGGAGTTATTAATCTTTAATGATACTTGATCTTGTTGTTGAAAAAGGAATAGACGGATTTAACGCTGTTGTCCCGTCTCTCGAGGGATGTGAGTCCTGGGCACACGATGAAGATACTGTGCTGGAAAAAATAACGGAGATGGTCGCTTACTACTTAGGAGTTAAGAATCTTAAAAAAATAAAACTCGACCTTGCCCGGAAGGAAGAAGATTCAAAGATTTATAAAATAATCATTTCTGACAGACATTGATTTCTGAAAAAAGAAAAGAGAAGTTCAGAAGTGTTTTCAGTGCCCGGCAGACTGACTTAAGTCTGGTGCTGGAAAATATACACGATCCCCATAATGTCAGCGCTATCCTCCGCACCTGTGATGCTGTTGGTATCGGGAGTATTCAGCTGTTGTACAATTATGAAAAGTTTCCCAGGATTGGGAAAAAATCCAGTAGCTCAGCATTAAAATGGGTAGAAAGGGAAAAGCATACCTCCGTTGCCTCGTGTGTCGAGGAACTACATAATTCCGGTCACAAAATATATGCATCAGTTCTGAGTGAAGATGCGGTGGATTTCTATTCACTTGACTTCACAGAAAAAACGGCTGTAGTCGTCGGTAACGAGCACAGGGGGGTAAGTGACGAGATGCTCCGGAAAGCTGATAAACTTTTTTATATTCCGATGTTCGGAATGATCCAGAGCCTTAATGTCTCCGTCGCAACCGCGGTAATTCTTTACGAGGCATTAAGACAAAGACGTGAGAAAAGAATGTATGATAAAGTTATTTCAGAAGAACAGCTTGAAATTCTGATTAAGAAATATTCCAGGAAAAAATGACTGAGAAATTTAATAAGGTACTACAGGTAAGCGGTGAACTTACTTTCGACGGGGATAAATCAGTTTCCCACCGCGCCCTGATTTTTTCTGCAATGGCAGAAGGGGATTCAATCATCAGAAACATAAACCGGGGACTCGATGTTAACAGCACGATGAACTGTCTGAGAGAATTAGGTGTCCGGATTGAAGATAAAAATGACTTCTTAATTGTTCACGGAAAAGGGCTAAAGGGTTTCGAACGACCTGAACGGATGCTGGATGCAGGTAACTCAGGCACTACTGCACGATTATTGAGCGGTTTGTTATCAGTACAAAATTTCAAATCGGAGATCACCGGCGATGAAAGCCTCTGCAGGCGACCTATGAAGCGCGTCTGTGACCCTTTACGGGAAATGGGAGCAAATATTAAAAGTAATGATGGATTCCTGCCTCTCACATTCTTCCCTTCGAATGAACTCAGCGCGATCAGGTATCAGCTTACAATTCCCAGCGCACAGGTTAAAACAGCAATTATACTAGCTGCACTTCATCTGGATGAAGATACGACCATCAAAGAAACAGCCGGAAGCAGAAACCATACTGAGAATATGCTTGGATTGCCAGTGAACCCGTCCCCAGACGGGAATATTATCTTAATCAATAGTTCTTTCTACCCTTCACCACGCGAGTATGATATTCCTGGGGACATTTCTTCAGCTTCGTTTTTTATCGTGCTTTGTTTATTAGTTCCTGATTCCCACCTTGTATTGAAGAGTGTACTTTTGAATTCTCAGAGGCTGGCATTCATAAAACACCTGCAAAATATGGGGGCAGACATCACCATGCTCAAGGATGACGGTACATCCGGCGAACTAACAGGAAGTATAGAAGTTAAGTACTCACAATTACGAAACGTTCCATTTGTGAATGAAATGATTCCTTCGCTAATTGACGAGTTACCTATTCTTACGATTGCCGGCCTTTTTGCTGAGGGAGATTTCTGCCTTACTAATGCAAATGAATTAAGAGTAAAAGAATCTGACCGTATTGAATCCATGGTTGCAAATATCAGATTAATGGGAATAAATGTGGATGTTTATGAGGATGGTTACAAATTTCCAGGGAATAATACTCCAACCGGGGGATTATTGTTTGATTCATACGGAGACCACCGGATAGCGATGTCTTTAATTATTTTGGCTTTGCTATTGAAAGATGGTGCAAAAATTAATAACTTAAGTGCTGTAAAAATTTCAAATCCGAATTTTTTTGATCAATTAAAGAAAATAACCAGATAAAACCATGGCTGATGTAATATTAAAGAATGTCTATAAGATATATGAAGGTGGAAATACTGCCGTGCAGGACGTAAATCTTGAAATCAAAGACCGTGAATTTGTTGTACTAGTAGGGCCTTCCGGATGCGGAAAATCAACAACCCTGCGTATGATAGCAGGGCTTGAGGAGATTTCTAAAGGCGAATTGTTTATAGACGGGAAGCAGGTAAACGACGTTTCGCCGAAGGACCGGGATATTGCCATGGTTTTTCAGAATTACGCTCTTTATCCGCATATGACGGTATTTGAGAATATGGCATTCGGATTAAAACTCAGGAAATTTCCAAAAGAAGAAATCAAAAAGCGTGTCACGGATGCTGCCAAGATTCTTAACCTGGAGGAATACCTGGAACGTAAGCCTAAGGCTCTTTCGGGCGGGCAAAGGCAACGCGTTGCGGTCGGACGAGCGATCGTGAGAAAACCGAAAGTGTTTTTATTTGATGAACCGTTAAGCAACCTTGATGCTAAACTTAGAGTACAGATGAGAACTGAAATTAGCCGTCTGCATCAGAGGCTTGAAGCTACTATGGTTTATGTAACACACGACCAGGTAGAAGCCATGACCATGGGAGATAAGATAGTTGTTATGAAGGATGGAATTGTTCAGCAGATTGATGCTCCCCTGAATCTTTACAATTACCCAGTGAATAAGTTCGTGGCGGGCTTTATCGGAAGTCCTGCAATGAATTTTATTAAAGGTAAACTCTCCCCAGATTCAAACATGGTTTTTACTTCAGCTAAAGGAAATCTTAGCCTCCCGCTGCCGGAGAACTATAACCAGAAATTGGGTGAGTATAAAGGAAGAGAAGTCTGGTTAGGTATCCGTCCCGAAGATATTACCGATTCAGTTCAGAACCGTGAGGGACACCAGTTCTCTGCCGTAGAAACTGTACTGGAAGTTATTGAACCAATGGGTAATGAGATATTCTTATACTTTACGATTGAAGACGTACAGTTCACGGCAAGAATACCATCGCGGATCAAGCCATCCCTTAACGTAAAAACAATACTTCATTTCGATCTCAGCAAGTGCCATTTCTTCAGTTGTGATAACGAAAAAACTCTGCTCTGAGCGGTAGCAGAATGAAAGGTTCTCAGAGTTCTATTACCTGGTGTTCGAACTGATGGGTATCTACTTCATTGTAGATTCGGTGGATCAGCCCAGGACCGTATTTGTTGGCAAAGTAGAAGTAGTTAATCTCCCGTTCCTGCAGTTCATTGAATGGTAGCAGGGACATTAAGAGCTTTTGGATTTGCCGGGTAATTGTTTCATTTTTCATTTTCTCAGCGTCAATAGTCTTACGTTTCAGGTCTTCCAGGAACTGATCAAATCTAAGTCTGAATTTTTCCACACTTTCCGCCGTTCCTCTGTCAACCTCATTCACGTAACTCTTCAGTGCCCCAAGGCTTTGTTCTACAGAGTTGAAGGTGTCTCCGAAGACTGATTCCAAGTCCTGCAATGATCTTTCCCTCAACACTTTTTCGACGATCTTCTCCGGTTCCTTAAAAACCTCAGTGTACTCCAATGAATATTTTTGCAGTACAGTCTGGATATTTTTTTCAACCAGGGTAACCGAAGCCCGGGGATAGAGTATAGGCCGGTTTATATCAAAGAAACCATATAGAGTAAATGCCTGAGCGAAATAACTGATTTCCCCGGGGCCTGCGACATAGAAAGCAGTTTTGAATAAGTAGTCCTGGCAAACAGGGCGCAGCATTACATTCGGAGAGAATGCTTCAGGGGTTTCCTCACAAAAATTAAGCAGCTCCTCCTTTGAGTATTTTACTTTTTTACGTTTTAAGCGGAAACCGCCGTCTTCAAGCGGTTCAATAGCGAATCTGCCGTTCTCATGTTTGATAAATAAATTTACCGGACGTACTTTTGCCTGAGCATGATATGCTTCTTCGAGTTCAGCACTTATCCTGATCAGCTGTTCAGTATGCGGTCGGAAATTTTCAATTTCATTTTTAAAAACAGGCTTAAGTAACTTCTTTACGGCGTCATCCTGCGGATCAAAGATGATTAAACCATACTCATCAAACAATATTCGGATAACATTCCTGAAACTTTCCTTGAATGTCTTATTGGGAGAGTAAAAGGAACTTAAGAGTTCCAGGATATCATTGGTGTACTCTGTATTTCTGAGAGAATTCCTGATGTCGTTAATCGTCAGGCTTATGTTTTCGTTAAATTTTATTTCACCGACGTATCCTCTGTCAGTTTCCTCAGGAAGCCCATCATCGTAGTAGATCCTTTTTTGAGAATTATCATCCGCGATGATCGTGCATTTCCTAACTTCATCAAAGTCATGGTCATCACCCTCAAGCCAGAAAACAGGGATAAAATTAATATTAACATATTCCTGGTTTAGTTTTTCGGCTAATTTTATGGCGGTTATGGCTTTATATAACGTATATAAAGGACCGGAGAAAATTCCAAGTTGCTGACCAGTGACGATGAAGAGCGTGTTTTCATGATCCAGCAGGGAGAGGGATTTAGAGGTTTTTTCAGAGACCGTTTGACTGGAATACTGATTTCTTATAATTTCTGCAAGTCTTGAGAATCGCTCATTCTTTTTATCAATAAGTTGCTTAAAGAACTGAGTGTAGTGGTCAGTATCTCTAAAGTTCAGGTGATAGTATTTTTTTACCTTGTTAAAATCATAGAAAAAGTCCCGTACTATAGAGGGGAACTGATTCAATTCGTCAAACTTTACAAACATAATTCTTCCGTATTATACATTTCCAAAACTTAATAAAACTTTATCAATTTTGAAAAGCAGATAATGTATGTATATTTTAAATATGAATTTATCGTATATCAACTATATCACTCCCGGGTGTGTGCTGTATTTAATTTTAGTCGGGCTTTCTTACCCGTTTTTGGTTGTTTTGTGGAAACCGAAAGACTGGGGGCAGCCTGTTATCCTCTTTATTGAGCCAGCCAAACGGTGTAATTTTCAATGTCCGGAAAGCCAGTCCTGCTTTGGGGCTTTAACCAGAAAACTCGGTTATATGATTTTTGAAGATTTTAAGAAAATAATTTATGAGATCCGTGAACATGCATTTTATATAAAGATATATCTGCAAGGTGGGCCTAATCTGATTAAGGAATTGTTCCGGTTGCTGGCTTACGCAAGGGAAAACAAATTATTTACAGTCGTCAGTATCAACGGATCAGTCCTTAAAAAGTGGACTTTTGACGGAATTCTCGAGAACGCTCCTCATAAACTAATTTTTTCGATCAATGGACTGGATATGTGCCATAATTTTACGAAGGATGTCAGAATAAATTCTCTCAGGTCAGAAGTTAATTGAATAAGATCACGTCTTTAAAGCAACAATTCAACGGGGCAAGGACAAGCCACAAATTGCTTTTCCTACTAAAGATTATTATAGCTATTGTAGTCCTTTATGTGATAATTAGAAAAATAGGAACTAACGACATCTTAAGAATCCTTAAAGGGGCTGATTTATACTTATTGTCTGTGGCTGTGCTATTAATGCCTCTAAATATTTTTTTGCAGTATTTCAGGTGGAGAATATTCTGTGTGAACACATTGAAAGAGACAAGCCGGAAAGCGGCCTTTTTTTCAGTAGTGGAGGGTATATCCATCGGACTTTTCACTCCGGCAAGAATAGGTGAAATTTTTGGCAGAAAGTTATCATTGCACAATAATAGCCTTACTCAAGTAGCAGTGATGACCCTGGTAGATAAAATTTTCGGTATGTTCTCCATAGCACTTTTCGGGTCGATGGCGATGATCCTTTACCTGAATTACCAGTTAAATGTAGCCCCTCTCGTTACTTTTTCTTTATTAGTTTTAGTGGGTTTTGTTTTTTTATTTTTCCTCTTCCTGCTGATGAATGAAGAATACTGGCGGACACTGATTCTGAATTTTATTAGCAGAGTTAAATTCCTTACAAAAATAAAGCCCAAATTTGAAGTGCTGAAACAACTTGATAAAAGGGTCCTACTGAGATCAATAATATTTTCATTGACACATTATATTTGTTATCTCGTTCAATACACACTTCTTGCGGCTGCATTCGCGGGGAATTATGATTTTTATATCCTTTTCTGGGGTGGTGTACTTACTTTTTTTACGAAGACTCTTATTCCTTCGTTTTCCTATGGTGAGTTAGGGATTAGAGAAGCCATCTCGGTTTTTTACCTTACTGGTTTAGGTTATGCCGCGAGTGTAGGATTTAACGCTTCGCTTTCAATATTTTTTATTAACATAATTATACCATCTGCCGTTGGAATTATATTCCTCTTTCTACCCGATAATTGAGTTGATAGTTTTTGTAGCTGCCTTTTCGGGTGCAATATTTTACGCTCTTTTTATGGAGTATATCCTGGTCGGTATAAAACGGCTCCGGGTACAAAAACATCCGGTTTTGGTCCCTGCCCGCACAGTCTCAGTCATAGTTCCTGTAAGGAATGAATTTGAGAATATCTCTGAATTGATAAACTCACTCAGTGAAATCGATTATCCTGACGATTTGCTGGAAATTGTAATCGTTGATGATGAATCAACTGATGGCTCATCTGAGCTATTAAGCAACCTGATTTCAGGGAAGATGAAAATAATGAGGATTCACAGAGAAAGCGGAAATTATTCAGTTGGGAAAAAGGGTGCTATAGAATATGGGATTGAACACTCATCCGGGGAAATAATTCTTGTTACAGACGCGGATTGCAAGGTAAGTAAAAGCTGGGTGAAGTCGATTGTAACGAGATTCCGTGGAAATACCGGAGTCGTTTCTGGTCCACTCTTTATTGAAACTCCGTCCGGATTTATCAGAAATATTTTTTTACTGGAGCAGGCAGGAATCCTGATTGCAGCTGCGGGACTCATAGAAAATGGGACCCCTGTAACCTGCAGCGGCGCGAATCTCGCTTACCTCAGAAAGGCTTTTCAAGAAGTGGAAGGCTACCAGGGGTTCAACAACGTTGCGTCGGGAGATGATGATCTTTTGATGCAGAAGATTCACAGTACGGGAATATACAGAGTAGCATATGCGTGGGATACCAACGCCTTGGTTCATACAAAAACCGCTGGGTCTTCAGCAGAATTTTTAAAACAGCGAAGCCGTTGGGCGAGCAAAATACTCCTGTACAAGAACAGGCTAACCTTGATCGTCCTGAGCCTTATTTTTTTATTTATGGTTAGTTTTACACTGATGACTACGTGGGTAATCGTAAAACCGGAATTTCTAATGATTCTGATAGCAGCATATTTACTTAAGATGAATTATGATTACCGGGTATTATTAGCAGGAAAAAGATTGTTTTTTAAGGATTTTAAGTTCTTATTGTTCTTAGCAGGCAGTTTCATTCATCCTTTTTACCTTATCTTCTCCACAATTTCAGGACAGTTGACATCTGTAAAATGGAAGGGGAGAGATTTTGGTAATCCCCACTCGAAAAAATCATGATCCCTTACACTACGAACAGAGCAATAAAGTTATTTCATCCGGGTGCAATTTGGGATTGTGATGAGCGGGGTGTAATGCTTACCATAGATGATGGTCCCAGCTCTGGAGGAACAATGAAAATAATTGAAACACTTCAGGAGATCGGATGTAAAGCCATCTTCTTTATCTCCGGAGAAAATATCAAGGGGAAAGAGGATATTCTCAATGAGATAATTAAGCACGGACATTATCTGGGCAATCACGGATATCTTCACAAAAGAATTTCTTTGTTAGGGAAGGCAGAATTGATGAAGTCAATCAGGTCTACCAACGAACTGATCAAATCAATAACCGGCAAGGATGTGACTTTTTACAGGCCTCCATACGGCGCCCCTTCACTATTTCTGCAGAGCGTGATGAAAGAACTTCAGATGCAAGTCGTTATGTGGTCACTGCTGGCCTGGGATTTCAGGGGCTCAATCGTAAAATCAAAAACTATACTTACAAGGTATCTTAAACAAGGCGACATCATCGTCTTTCATGACAATGCAAAAGCCGCTTCTGTTTTTCCCGAAATATTATATTCATTAAAATCCGTGATAAATGAGAGGGGACTGGAATTTCTGGAGCCAAAGTGTTTGAAATAATATTTACGGTGATTGTTATGCTGTACGGAATAGTCCTGTTCTTTATCGTGACTGGGATAAGGAAGCGATTTAATTTATCAGAGAATTCAGGAACCAGAGTGACTATTGTCGTTCCTGTGAGAAATGAAGAGGCCAAAATAACTGCCCTGATTAAAAGTATAATCAGTCTTGATTATCCAAAAGAATTATTGGAACTGATAATTGTTGATGATGAATCTGTGGATGCTACAGCTCTGATTGTAAAAAGGGTCACGGAAGGTTACGATAATTTCAGGTTTATACCTGTTATTGAAAGTCCGGAGATTCCAAAAGGAAAAGCGAGAGCCCTGGATACAGGGATCAAAGCAGCCTCAGGCGAGGTAATAATGATCACTGACGCAGATTGCTTTTTACCGACCGGCTGGGTCAGGGCTCACCTGAAATATTACCGTGATGAAATTAAGATGGTATGCGGTTTCACCACAGTCTCGGGGGAGGATTCATTCAGCGCCTTTCAGGCATACGATCATTTTTATTTACTGGGCATAGCCGCTGGCATGACGAACCACGGACTTCCGGTCAGTTGTATCGGTAACAACCTGAGTTTCAGAAAGAGCGCCTATGAAATGACAGGAGGGTATTCATCTTATCCCTGTTCTGTGAATGAAGATTTTTATCTTTTACACGCAATAAGGGAACTTGACGCAAAATCGGTCTGTTTTCCGCCTGACCCATCCGCTTTAGTAGTTACTGATCCGGTTAAGAGTGTTGCAGGTTTCCTGAAACAGAAAAAAAGGTGGGGAAGTACACTTAGGGATGTCCCGGTACACGGGCTTTTCCTGATTATTACTGCTTTCGCAACTAACATTATGTGCCTTTTTTCGGGTTTTTCCTTCTCCTCCGTTTCACTATATTTATTGTCTTTAAAAATTGCTTTGGATTATTTCTATTTAAGATATCTCTCCGGAGCATTTTCTATAAATAAACGTCTTGGGACGTTTCTTCTTTTTGAATTAGTATTCCTGGTTTACCTATTTATCGTGCCATTTATGCTGCTGATGAACAGGAAAGTTGAATGGAAAGGGAGAACGTCTTAAGTTCATTGAATTATTAGAAATAATGGAAAATTTAAGGTTAAATTTTATTGGCTAACTTAGTATTAATTACGTTTTGTTTTATTTTATTATTGGGGAATAATCACCAGGCGCAGGAAAAATCAAAATTCTTTCCGGATCAGCTTCTTATATCACCCTTTAAGGCTAACTTTCTAGAACCGAAACTCGGATTTAGTTCGATGATAGGAGAAAATGAGATAAGGCTTGACATTGGGAATTCAAGAGATCTATATCATTACTCGGATGGAGAAATCAGTTATTCCGCAGGCGCAGACCTCTTTACGTTCACACGACTTAGCGGTGAAAAGGAATTTCATTTTCCCGTCGAGGCGGTTGATTATCTTTTTGGAATTAACGGCGGTTTCAAGAAAGCATTCTCAGGGTACAGTATTGGTGTGAGAGGCAGGCTGTCACATATCAGCGCTCATTTTGTGGATGGGCATTTTGACGGTACGCTTGGTACCTGGAAGAACAACCGGAATCCGATAGTTTACAGCAGGGAGTTCATTGAAATCATTCCTTTCTATGAAACATCAAATATGCGTTTTTATGGTGGTTTGACATTTTTATTTCATGTCGTGCCGAATAATATTGGAAGAATGATTTACCAGGCAGGTTGCGAATACACCCCCGAGTTATTTGAAGGCTCAATAATAAAACCATTTCTGGCTTACGATTTTCGTTTGCAGCAGATCGGTGTGAGTACTTCAACAAACAGTGCTATGCTGGGTATTAAATTCGGAGGATTCAATTCCTCGGGTGTTACTATATACCTCAGTTACTTCAGTGGCATGAGCGTCCACGGTGAATATTATGATGTAAGGGAAGAATATATATCTTCGGGACTCAATATTGACATCTGAGGTTTAATCTATGAGCGAAGAATTTCAAACGGGTGCTCCTGAGAGTAGTAAAACCAATTACTGGCTTCCCATACTTTTGTTTCTCCTTACCTTTGCTACTACTACGATTGCAGGAAAAGAGTGGATTTCAGGATATAGTCCCAGGACCGAACTTACAGACCTGGTGCAGGGTTTACCTTTCTCTTTATCAATACTTTTTGTCCTGGCTTGTCACGAATTCGGACATTACTTCGCATCGATGTTTCATAAAGTCAAGACTTCACTTCCTTATTTTTTACCATTTTTTTCTTTCCAGGGAATGATACTCAACTTTGGAACACTTGGCGCGCTAATCCGCACTAGAGAACCAATTCAGACGAAGAAGGCGCTCTTCGACATTGGTATAGCAGGGCCGATTGCCGGCTTTATCGCTTCTCTAGGTGTATTGATTTACGGTTTCCTTAATGTTCCTGATCTAGATTATTTGCTGAGAATCCATCCGGATTATTTCGCTCCCGATTATGGGAAAAATTCACTTATGTTACTTTTTGGTGATAACTTGCTTTTTTCCTCACTTCGGTGGCTAATTGTCCCTCCGGATATGTTTTTCCCTCCGATGAGTGAAATTTATCATTATCCTTATCTGTGTGTTGGATGGTTTGGTTTATTTGTTACGTCGATGAACTTAATCCCCGTGGGTCAATTGGATGGAGGGCATATTGTATATTCAATGTTCGGAGATAAAATCCATAAAACAGTCTCATCAATTTCGCTGATATTGCTGGTCGCACTTGGCATAATTGGCATCATTGAGAACTATATGGCCTTAAATACGTCAATTGGATGGATTGGCTGGTTATTCTGGGCAGCGGTCCTGAATTTTATATTAAAAAGAGACCATCCGCCGGTATACGATAGCACTGAACTTGATCTGAAGAGAAAAATCATTGGTTATATAGGAATACTGATTTTTATCCTCAGTTTTACACCGGTACCTTTTTATATTGGAGGCACAATATGAAATATATAGTCCTCAACTACTCGAAATATCTTTTTGTGATACTTGTCGCGATGATTCTTTTCCAGGGATGTGACAAAGAGTACGATGGGGTGATTCAGCCCCAAACCACCGGTTATACAATAACTGATCTCACAGGAACCAGTACATTTACCAGGACAGAGACGGATTCAGTTTTGACCTTATTTATTAAAGTCAGCAATCCGGCGGTCATAAATGGTATAAGTGTAGATATGCGTGATCCGGATGATAAAAGAGTCACCGGTTTTCCTGTGCCCTTGCTCGATAACGGAAAATCAGACAATGGAGATCTTACCGCGGGTGATGGGGTCTATTCAAACAATATCATCATGAGCCGTAATTATCTGAACGGTACATATTATCTTGAATACAGCATCGCAGTAAGAGGCGCGGGTTCAAAGCCTGCAGCCTCTCAGACGATTATTTTTAATAACGGGCAAAATAATATTGCCCCCGTTCTCTCGAACCTGACTGCTCCGGATACTCTAACGGTTTCAGATACAACACTTATCTTCATGACAATAGAAGCATCGGATAGTAACGGTTTAAATGATATCGAAAGAGTTTACTTTAAAAGCTTTCGTCCGGACGGGACCACAAGCGGGGCAACTTTTTCGCTGGTTGACAACGGTCGTGACGGAGATGCAACAGCCAATGATGGTATCTATTCCGTTATCATATCGGTAAACCCCTCTAATCAGAAAGGGACGTACACATTTGAGTTCGAAGCAATCGACAGGGGAAAAAAGAAGAGTAATATCGTAACACACCGGATAACGCTTTTATGAAGTTTCAGATTATAGTACTCCTTTTTTTCTCATTTGGAAGCCTGGTTTATTCCCAGTCTCCGCGTAATTACAAACTACCGTCAGACGACAGTTTTGCTAAGACGGGATATGACGAAGCTCCTGCGTCAAACTCAATAAATGACATTCTTGTCGCCGGCGATACAATTTGGCTGGGGACTTCAAGGGGATTGAGCAGATCGACAGATAACGGATTAACCTGGAAAAACTTTTACGGATCTCAGGTATTCGGCACAGAAAGCATTTCGGCCATAGTGTATGATTACGGAACGAATACTATCTGGGCAGCGACCGCGCACAGTACTGAAGTCGCGGGATCCACACTGCCAGAAGGGAGCGGACTCAGATATTCATCCGATAACGGCAACACCTGGGTTTTTGTGGATCAGCCGCTTGATGATATTAATGACACTTTAGAATTATACGGCTCAAACGAACTCCGCGCATTACCGGTAACTGTAAGAATTCAAAATATAACTTACGATCTCGCAATAACCGGGAATACTATCTGGGCTGCAACATTTGCCGGCGGATTGAGAAAAAACAGTATCTCAAAACTTCTTTCTGATCCTGGGAACAGGTGGGAGAGGGTAGTGCTTCCGCCTGATTCACGCTCTTCAATCCAACCTACGGATACCTTAAATTTTTGTCTCGCTCCCGTTGCAGGGAAATTTTGCGGTGAAGGTAATCTTAATTACCGGCTCTTCAGTGTAATATCTATTGGTGACTCCGTCGTAATTGCTGGAAGCGCGAATGGAATTAATATTACTTATGAAGCGAAACTTGCGGACACAACTAATAATCTCAGATGGACGAAATTCAATCATCAGAACCAAATTGACGGGATTAGCGGCAATTTTGTTGTCGCTCTGGGCCATAATGATTTTAACAATACAATCTGGGGCGCGACTTGGAAGGCTGAGGATCTTAAGGAGAACACCGCAGTAAGCTATTCGTCAGATTTCGGTCAAACCTGGAATATCACACTACGGGATGAGAAAGTACATAACTTTGGCTTTTACTCTAACAAGGTAATTGCACCCGCTGATAATGGTCCATTCAGATCTTTTGATGGGGGAGGGCGCTGGTTATTACCTGGACCTATAGTTGATAGTAAGAGCGGGCTAACCCTTTCGACAAATGTATTCTACAGCTCCGCCTTTTCTCCGAGTGGATCTTCGCTCTGGTTAGGAACAACGGACGGATTGATCCGGAATGAGGGCGTCTCTGACCAGTGGCCATCGGCGTGGAAATTATATTATGCCTCTCAGAAACTCGAAAATACCGGCTCTACTTATGCTTACAGCAATCCGTTTAATCCCAAAACTGAAAAATGCCGTATTGCGTATACCATTCCGGAGGGTACTGGTTCAGTTACAATCAGAATTTTTTCCTTTTCAATGAGCTACATCCGGACAGTCGTTCAGAATGTTGAGCGTGGGGGGGGAGTACATAATGTTAGAAGCGGAAGTAACGGAGAACTGTCGGTTATAATTGATGAGTGGGATGGTACAGATGACGATGGTACCATAGTTCCGAATGGTGTTTATTTTTACCGTATCGATATAAGCGGCCGAGATCCGCTTTTTGGAAAGATTATGGTACTCAGATGATCGCCAGGTTGAATTTTATCCGTCTGTTTATTTTACTCACTATTTTAAGTGTGGTTTTATCTGCTCAGCCCAGGTATGAAAAAACAAACTCCGCCCCGGGGGAGTTTGCAAGGCTCGGATTTGGCGCGCGCGGAATCGCCATGGGTAACGCGATAAGTGCGTATAAAACAAATTTCCCTATATCTTTTTATAATCCTGCACTCGCCGGTTTTCAGTCGGGAAATTTATTAAACGCCGGTTATACGTTCCTCTCATTAGACAGGAGCGTCAACTATCTGAGTTTCGGGCGCAAATTTGAATTTTATTCTGCGAAAGATTCAGCACTGCCAGGAAGGAAACCGCGCGCGACCGCGGGATTTGCATTTGGTATCATAAATTCCGGCGTCGATGAGATTGACGGCCGGGATAATCATGGATTCAAGACAAAGACATTATCCACAAGTGAAAACCTGCTCTTTATATCACTTAGTAACAGGTTCTCGGATAGATTTGCTGCAGGTTTAAACGCTAAATTATACTACTACAAATTATACGAAGACGTAAGCGCCACATCACTTGCATTTGACGTGGGGATACTATACAATTACAGTCAGAATCTTTCATTCTCATTCACACTAAGTGATTTAAATGCTGCCTATCGCTGGGATACTTCTCCGATTTATTCGCAGGAGGGAAGTATTACTGACGAAAAGTTTCCTACAACGAAAAAACTTGGAATTGCTTTTTCAATGCCGGAGCTAAGACTTGATATAGCAGGAGAATTTGAATGGAATAACCTAGAAAGGAAACTTGTTAGGGTTGGCGCTGAATTCAAATTATATGAAAACCTCTTTATTCTTGCCGGCCTGGATAAAATTCACTTTTATAACCGGGATGAAATGCCGGTTCCATCACTCGGTATTTCATATATGCACACAATAAATCCTGTCAATGTCGGTTTTGATTACGCTTTTTCATATGAACAGTTTTCACTTACCACACGGCATCTTATTAATTTAAAGATTTTATTCTGATATTATGATTTACAAGATATTATTTTTACTTTTTTTGGTTCAGGCCCTATTAGCGCAGGACGCCGGGAAAACCGGGCTTTCGTTTTTAAAGATTAGCACTTCAGCAAGAAATGCTGCCTTGGCAGATATGGGAAGCGCTCTTTCCAAAGACCTGTCAGCAGTATTTTATAACCCCTCTCTCATCACCTCTCTGGAATCAGCTGCTGTAGGTGTAACATACAATAAGTGGTTTGAAGATGCCAATTATTCTGTATTCACAATGAATGCCGACTTGGCGGGCATTCCATTCGCGGTCTCGATAAATTCGTTTTCTGTTCCCGGAATTGAAATAAGAGAAAAACCCGGGGATCCGCTAGGAACATTTAAGGCTCAGTATTTCTCAGGTTCTTTTGTTACGGGTTATAAGGTGTATAAAGAATTGAGTATTGGGGTTGGCGGGAAATATATCTATGAAGGTTTATTTTCTGAAGAGGGGACAGGGTATGCATTCGATTTTGGGGTAAGTCACTCCGGCATAATGGAAGGATTATCACTTGGATTCTCTGTAAGGAACATCGGCTCTATGAAGGAATTAAAAAACGCCTCGACTGAATTACCTTCAGAACTCAGAGGAGGCGGTACCTATAAAATGACTCTGCCGGAATATAAGGTAGCTTTTGTCACGGGAGCAGATATGATCAAATATATGAATTATTCTGATTTGAAGTTTTCGGTAGGCGGGGAGGCAACTTATGACAGGCTATTAAGTATAAGAGCAGGGTACAGAACCGGGGTTGAGGCAGTCGGATTCAGTTTTGGTTTCGGAATTAACTGGAATTCAATTCAGTTCGACTATGCCTTTTTACCTTTTTCGGATGGATTGGGTAATGGGAACATCATTGGTCTGATTTATAATTTCTGAGATTTTTTCTATGATTGAATATAGTTCACTCAAAAACAGCCGTATCAGTGACAAGGATTGGGATGATTTTGTTGACCAGTCAGATAACGGTACAATATTCCACAAACGCAAATTTCTCTCCTATCACGCAAAGGATAAGTTTAATGATGCTTCTTTTGTTGTTTTCAAGGACAGCAATATACTCTCAGCAATGACAGCAGCTCTTATTAGAAGAGATAATAAATTAATACTATCTTCTCATCCAGGTGCGTCTTACGGAAGCTTTGTCTACAGGTCTGAACTTTCCTTAAAGGAGGCGCATGAGATAGTAGAAAGCCTGATCGACTATGGTTCCGAGCTGAATGTAGATTCAATACAACTGACTCTGCCTCCGATGATTTATCAGAAGAAATACTCTAACTACCTTGATTTTGCTCTGACACAAAATGGATTTAGTTACCTGAAGAGGGAAGTATCCAGCGTAGTTCAGCTTGATGTTGAGAAAGAAAAACTGCTCTATACTTTCAGGCCGGAGGCGCGGACAGCCACAAAGAAGGCAATTAGTAGTAATGTTGAGATTGTAGAAACAGAAAGATTCGCTGAATACTACGAGATTCTGAAGAAGGGACTGAAGATGCGCCATAACGTATCTCCCGCACACTCACTGGAAGAATTGATAAGGTTAAAGGAATTATTCCCAACCAAAATAAGATTGTGGGGAGCATTTGTTGATGGAAAACTTATTGCGGGAGTTTGTAACTTTAACGCAAATAATAATGTCGTGCTTGCTTTCTATATCAGCCACCTCATAGAGTACCAGAATTACCGCCCCGTGAATGTATTGTTTTATGAAATAATGCATAAATCACGGGAGGAGGGACTGAAATTTCTTGACTTTGGAATCTTCACTGTTAATATGGAGCCGAACTGGGGATTAGCTAGATTTAAGGAAAACTTCGGTGCCAGGGGAATCTTCCGAGATACTTTTATTAAGCATTTGAAATAAAGACCTTGTATAGTATTCTCCATATCGCTCCGGAGAATATAGCCGGGGTCCCATTCAGTTTTTATGATATGTTCAAAAAGATGGGACATGACTCAAGGCTTGTTACGTTCCATAAGAATCCTTACGGTTTGCCTGAGGATATTTGTGTTGATTTTTATCTTCCGAGAAATCCATTTGCGATGAATTGGAGAAGGAAAAAGGTAGGTCTACGTGAGAAACAATTAAAGACCAATCACCTGGCTCGTGAGTTTTCGCCGGGTAACCTATTTGAACAAACATTTTTTTATCTCAGAGATCTCCTCAGAAGAGGCAGGGTAAATAAACTTATAAGTGATAATTTACTTGACTCATTCGACATTGTGTTCTATCACGGTGGATTAGATTTTTACCGTTATCCTCATCAGGCTCTCAGATGGAAAAGTGCAGGGAAGAAGATAGTTTGCTTCTATCACGGCAGCGACCTGCGGATCCGGGGCTACATAAAGGAACTGGACTCTGCAGCTGATCTGAATCTCACGTCTGAATATGACCTTTTAACGATGAAGGAAAACCTCGGTTATTGTTTTTATCCATACGATTCCTCTGAGTTACCCGATCGAAAGACACATAATAATGATCCAATTCGAATAGTTCATTCTCCTACGAACAGGCGATATAAAGGAACCGATCTGATCATATCCGTAATTGAAAAGATAAAAGATGAGAGAAATATTGAATTTCTTCTGCTTGAAGGAATACCGAGAAAGGAAGTGCTTGAGATAAAAGCAGGATGTGATATTTGCATTGACCAGGTCGGAGGCGAAATGGGGGGGACAGGATATGGAAAATCAGGTATAGAAAGCCTTGCGATGGGACTGCCAACTATTACCAATATGACTGATGAATATCAAAACTGGCTGCCTGATAACCCTTTCGTCGTTTGCAATAACAGTGCCGAACTTTATAATAAACTGATATGGTTGATTGATGACTCAAGTGTAAGAGAAGCCATAGGAGGTCAGGGAAAAATTTGGGTAAAGAAATATCATGGTTATGAATCAGTTTATAATCACCTTTCTTCCTTATTTACTGATAAACGTATCATTCCCGCCTAACTTTCTTCGACAAATTCAACAAATTCTTTTTCGGTCCTCTCCCAGTTTAGTTTACTGTCAAAAATCATTTTATTCCGGCTGCAGTACTCACTATAAAGGGTTTCATCCTTTATGAGTATGACCAGATTTTTCATAATTGAATTGATATCATCAGGATCACAGAAGATTCCCGAATCCTTTAGTTCAGGATGGTGTTGAAATACCTCTAAATCTGAGAAGATAAACGGTTTACCGGCTGCGATGTAGTCAAAGATTTTTATTGGCAGGGACCTGTCAAAGAATGAGGATTTGTCCCGCAAGTCAATCAGCAAACTTGATTCGCTGATTACCTTGAGGTAGTTTTCATATTTATCCCAGGTAATAAGTTCGAGCGGTATTTGGGTATCAGAGGTAGACAACTTTTTATAGTTTTCTTTCTCCTCCATTGAAGCGAATTTCCCAATTGCCTGGAATCTGAGCAGGGGATACTTTTCCGGTGTAAATAGTTTAATCAGCTCAAGGTAGCGGAAAAAGCCTCTGGCTTTAGTGAAGAGACCGCTGTAGGTGATCGTAATTATCCCGCTTTCGATTGGTTTTGATTCAGGAAGGAGTGATTTTGGGACTGAATAACCGAATGTCTTATATTTGATCCCGGGCCTAATAATCCTGTATCGCCCAGCCTTATTCGTTTCCCCAACAATCAGTGCGTCTGCAAGGTAGGTAGCAATAACACTGACTGACCATAGAACCATCGCGGAAACTAACTTTTTTAATCCTGACAGTTTGTGGGTGATGTTTTCAGGATAAAGTTCAGTAATGTCGAGGATGATCCTTACTTCAGGTGAATACTTCTTCCTAAACAGAGATGCAGGTAAAACTGTAAAATGTTCAGCACAAAGAATAATGTCTGGCATAAAGTGTTTCAGACGCTGAACGATACCCTCCGCTTTGATCTTTCTTCCTGCATTAGAAGCGTCAAATGAATTAATGGTGACGGAACCTTCTCGAATTATCTGATCTTCGATCGTACTGATGATCTCCACCCGGTGCCCAAATTTTTGTAAAGACAGCGCGAATTTGTAATATAACCTGTCATCTTTAGAAAAATGACCGGAAGTGACTATAGCTATTTTTTTCATACTTAATAATACAAAATGCAGTTCAATTTTTTAATAATCAGGCAAGACCGTATTGGCGATGTGGTACTCTCTTTACCAATCGCGATTACTTTAAGAAAGGCTTTCCCTGGCTGCCGGATTACAGTTCTGCTGAGGGATTATGCGAGGGCAATTTATCAGAACAGCAGATTTGTTGACGAAATTATGAGCTACAAGGACTTTGATCTTGACTACAGAGGCATTTTTTCACTGGCGTACCAGCTCAGAAAACGTAAGTTTACTCATTCAGTGATGCCACTTCCTGACAGCAAATTAAATCTTACGACATTTCTTGCGGGTATCCGAGTTCGAATATCCAATGGACATAAACTATTTCATCTGCTGACGAACACTAAAAGTACGTACAGACGCAAATATATTCAGTTCAGGCATGAGAGCGATTACTGTCTGGACTCATTAAGAAAAACCGGACTTGAGATCCACCATCCGGAAGCAGAAATTACTATCTCAGAAACTGAGAGAATGGAGAACAGGAAAATGAAGGATAGGCTTTGCCCAAACTTGGAGAAACTGATCGCCATCAATACTTCCAGCGGAAATTCGGCACCCAATCTTACACGCGCTGCCTATCTCGAACTCACAAAATTGTTGGTTTCTGATCCATTAATTAAAGTACTAATCACAGATAAAGATCCATTGCCAGAATTTGAGAGCATTCCCGGTGTACATTTTCTTGAGGATAAAAATGATCTAAGGGAAATGATCAACTATCTTTCAATAAGTGATGTGGTGGTTTCCTCAAGCACTGGCCCAATGCACATTGCTGGTGCACTGAATGTTCCAACGGTTTCAGTGTTTTGTCCTCTGCCGGCCTGCAGTCCGGTTTTGTGGGGCCCGATTGGAAATAAACCCACATACGTGCTCCCGTCTGAGACTTACTGTGGAAATATTTGCTCTGGTAATCCCAAAACGTGCTCCTTCGAAGGAGAGGGCGGAATCTCACCCGGAACCGTATACGAGAAAATACTCGGTGTACTCAATTCTCAGCGAAGATGAACCTACTAATTGCGCCGAACTCGTTTAAAGGATGCGCGGATTCAGTCAGGGCGGCTAACCTCATTTCTCAAATATTAGAGAAAACTCCTAACTCTTTTGATTACATAGAATTATGCCCCATCTCAGACGGCGGTGATGGATTTCTTGAAGTGTTAAAGCATAATCTTGATATCCTTGAAGAGATCCATTTCACTGTTCCTTCATATTTTTCTGATGAAAGACGTGAAGTGGAAGTAGTATATCACCGTGAAAATAATATCATTTTTATTGAGAGCGCCAAGGTTTTTGGATTGGCGCTGAATTTAACTAAGGATCGTAATCCATTATATTATAATACTGTTAGCTTCGGTGAGCTGTTGAGAGAAATCTTTGACTCAGACCTAATAGATCACACCAATGTATTAAAGATAATGGCGGGTTTCGGAGGGAGTGGTACGAATGATCTTGGGATCGGTGCTGCAAGTGTGTTTGGATTAAAACTCTTCGATGAAGCAGGCAATGAATTGCTTCCTCTGCCGGTTAACTATTCCAAAGTTAAAAGTATTGCTCCGCCCACCAGGCTAAAGGGGATTGACATAGAAGTAATCTTTGATGTTAATATTCCGCTTCTCGGTAAAAATGGCCCTAGTCTTGAGTATTCGAGGCAAAAGGGAGCAAGCATGGAGCAGGCGTTGTTGATGGAGGAGGGAAACAGAAATATTATAAGAATTGTCTCAGAATTGACGGGAGTAACAGAATTGGAAAAAATGAACGGGGCAGCAGGCGGGACTGCGCTCGGCTTAAGTTTTCTCTCGGATATAAAGTTCACTTCCTCACGAAAGTTTTTGGCGGATTTCTTGAATATTCGCCAGAAAATCAAGTTTTCCGACATTATTATCACAGGAGAAGGAAAATTCGACCGTCAGTCCTTTATGGAAAAGGGGACCGGGATAATCCACGATCTTTGCAGAGAAATGAATAAAAGACTCTTCATCTTATGCGGTGAAACTGATGATGTTGGTTTAACCGATTTCAAAGCAGAGATAATAAAGATCCGGAAAAATGGGGAAACCGTCCGGAGCGCGATAGAAAATTTTCCTTGTAGAATGGAATCGGCAATTCAGGAAATAATTTATAAACTAAATAATTAATCAATTATTTTTAAATTATTGTTTTATTTAATCTTAACTCCACATATAATGAAAGAATATCTTGATTTAGTAAAAATGGTAATGAACGAAGGTTTGAGGAAACCTACCCGTACCGGCGTTGATACCATTTCATATTTTTCCGCACACTACAGAGTTGATCTGCAGAAGGGATTCCCATTGCTAACCACAAAAAAAATGGAGTGGAAATCGCTGCTGCATGAAGTACTCTGGTATCTGTCGGGTGAAAACCATATAAGAAATCTGCGTAAGCACACAAAGATATGGGATGCGTGGGCGGATGAAGAAGGGAACCTTGAGACTGCATACGGTTACTACTGGAGGAAATTCCCCAGTGCTAAAAAAGATGAGCGGGGTGTTTGGTATGTAGAGGAGGTCGACCAGATAAAATATGTTATTAATGAAATAAAACGTAATCCCAATAGCCGGCGTCTGGTTGTTGTCGCGTGGGAACCCGGAAATGCAATAACCAGCAAACTCCCCCCTTGCCATTATACGTTTGCCTTTAATGTTTCAGACGGGAAACTTAATTGCCACCTGACCCAACGTTCCGGTGATATTGCCCTGGGAATTCCCTTTAATCTCGCGGCATACTCAATCCTTACTCAGATAATAGCAATGGAGACAGGTCTTGAATTAGGATTCTTCTCACACACAATTATCGATGCTCATATTTATGTTGCAGACAAAGGCAGCCCAACTGAAAGATTTGATCATCTTGAGGGACTGAAGGAACAAATTAAGCGGGAACCTTTGCCACTAGGAAAGCTCGAAATTAATAAAAAACCGATTGACGAATTAACTTTCGAAGATTTCAGACTTACGGGTTATGAATCTCATCCAAAAATCAGGTTTGAAGTAGCAGTCTAAGGACATCACCTCAAATTTTTATGAGAATTACAATTCTAATCCTCCTGTGGTGCCTCTTTAACCCGGCATTGTCGGGTCAGTATCTGTTTTACAAGTACACCAGTAATGACGGGATGAGGAGCAGTCTCGTTAGATGCATTGCCAAAGATAAATTCGGATATATCTGGCTGGGAAGTGACGGGGGATTGATGCGTTTTGATGGGAAATATTTTAATTCTTACCACAATTTACTGCCAAGTATATTCATTAAAGACTTACATTTATCCTCAAAAGGGGAACTGCTGGTTGCCCACGATAAAGGTTTTGGAAAAATGAAAGCCTCCGGTACCGGCTATGTCTATGAACATATCTCAGGAGTGGGTAAGAGCCAGGCTGATACTGCATTATACTATCCAAAAGAAATTTATGAGGACAGCGACGGTCGGATCTGGATCGGGGACCTTACAGGAATAAGCGTCTTTAAGAATGGAAAGATTAAGAAATATTATTTTGATAGCCCTGAGCACTCAGACAGTTACTTCAGGGGTTTCAACGTTTCGGAAAACAGCTCTGGTCACATAATTGTTTCATCAATGAATGGTTCTCTTTTCAGATACGATGAGTCCCTGGACGTTTTTACACGCATTCAATTGCCCGTTAATTTAAATATTACTTACATTAGCGCGTTAACCCGTTTTAGGGAGGATGAATTTCTTTTGGGGACAAATTCCGGAATTTATAAAACCGTTTATACTGGGACTTCCGATAAAATTTCTCTGACACAAATCTCATCCGTGACCGATATATCTGATCTTTCCGTCAACGACAAAAATGAAATCTTATTCGGGACCTGGAGTGAAGGATTAGGTTTTATTGATTCTGACGGCAAGAAGTTGCTCTCTGAAGATCTGAGTAATTACAGGGGCTTATCAGTTAAAGAATTATTTTTTGATGATGGTGATTACTGGATAGGTTCTGATGATGGATTACTTCTTATACAAAAAAGTCAGTTTTTAAAGGCCGGCAATGCACCCGGTTCAGGCACCGGTAGATTCAATGATATAAGAAACATCAGACTGGATTCGGACTACAAACAGATACTATTCAGCGACGGCAGAAGCATTAATTCGGTTGATTTGCTCAGACCTTCGGAAACTCCGAAGGCATTGTTCACTGTTACGGGTCAGGATATTCTTAATTTCATCCCCTCTAAAAACGGTTATTGGATTTCCTATCTCAATAATTTACTCGAATTCCGGGACAGAAAAACCTTTAAAGTCCTCTACTCGTTGATAAGAGAGGATGATTCATTCCATAGTCTCCACCTGGATGAAAATAATCACCTTTGGGCTTATCTTCCCCTGACAAAGCAAATAGTTTTAATCGGTTTTAACCGTGAAATAAAATATTTCCCATTGCCCGCTGATCAGGTTACTTACGTGAACAAAATAGGAAATGTTGGTAAAAGGATTCTTGCCTCGGGCACTACTGAAGGAGTATTATTCTTTGAGATACTGCCTGCTGAAGGATCGGTCAAGCCATATAAAATTGATTTACAACACAAAGCTTCTTCTTCCATACAGGTTTTTGATTTCACCTCCCAGGATGGATTAAATATATACTTCGCTACATCGGAAGGAAGTATAAATTATTCATTTGACAGTCGGAGTAACGGTGCATCGCACCAGGATCTTCGAGTGGAATTACTTAAATCTGTAAACCTTGATTTCAATGGCTCTTTGTGGTATGGAGGAGAAGGTAAAATATATTCCACCTGCCAGGGTGATTATCTTCGGTTTGGGAAATCGGACGGGCTTTTCGAAGGGTCGGTTTTACAGCAGGGAAGTATTATTGATCCAATGAACAGGATTTGGATAGCTTATCCCAAAGGAATTGTATACTCACCCCTCCCTCAGAATGAATTTAAAAAGTCTAAGCGTCCTGAACTAACTAATGTCTTCATAGACGACTCTTTGGTGTTCGCTTCAGGAGAAATTGTACTGCAGACGGCAAATAATCTTGTGCTGGAATTCAGATCTCCCGCATATCCAGGAGAAGGGGTGTTCTATCAGTACAGGATAAAAGAATTAAATGAAAAATGGTCTGAACAGTCTGAATTATCAGTCATCAGACTTCTGTCTCTTCCAGCTGGTGAGTATACCTTTCAATTCCGGGCAAAAAAAGCAAATATGCTCTGGAGCGAAATAAATTCGATAAAGTTGAATATTAGTGTTCCCTGGTACTTAACAGCATACGCATTTGTTATCTATAGCGTTATAATTCTCCTTTTGATCTCGTTTGTTTTGGCGAAATATAACAAGTACCGTATGTTAAATTTTTACCGGAAAGAAAAAGAATTATCCGATATTGTCTCTCAGCGTACAGCTGCACTTCAGGCTGAAAAGAAATTGACGGATATACTACTACAGGATAAAGAGAAAGCCTACTCGGAAATGGCCGCAATGAATGAGCAAAAGAATACTCTGATCGGTATGGTGGTACACGACTTAAAAAACCCTATCCATGCAATTCAGGGATACTCGGACTTAATTATAGAAGCTTCGGGTGAAAAGGATATCAAGCAGTATGGTGAAATTATCTTCAAATCCTCTGAACGTATGATTGACCAGATTGACCAGTTTTTAGAAGCCTCAACTATCAACGAAAATCTTCTTCATTTTTCCCCGGAAAACCATTCTTCCGTGGATCTTCTCTCAGAGGTCGTCTGGAATAACCAGGCTCTCGCCCAGAAAAAGAATCAAAACCTTATCGTGAACATCACGACCGACTGTCTCCTTTTTATTGATAAAGAACTCGTTACCAGGGCTATATCAAATGTTGTTAATAATGCTATTAAATACAGCAATTATGGGAAAAAGATAGAAATATCGGACTCTATTGAGAATAATCTTTTTTTCGTGAGAGTCATTGACGAGGGACCTGGTTTCACGGACGAAGATAAGTCGCAGTTGTTTCAGAAATTAAAACGTCTAAGCGCGAAGCCTACAGGTGGGGAATCCTCAACGGGTATCGGTTTGTACTACGTAAAAACGATCATTGAAAAAAGCGGTGGCGAGATACTACTTGAAAGGACAGGCAAGGACGGATCTACTTTCCTGATTAAATTACCAATAGCCGCAGAAGAGAAAAAATGAACATTATCTTAATAGCAGCCATCGCGAAAAATGAAGTTATCGGGAAAGCAACCGGGGAAATGCCCTGGCACGTAACGGAAGAATTTAAACATTTTAAGGAAACAACTACCGGGTATCCGGTACTTATGGGAAGAAAAACATTTCAAACTCTTGGAAAACCGCTTAAGAACCGTACCAACATTATCATTTCCACGAATGATATCTCTATCCAGGGTAATCCGGAGGTATTTGTTTATAAAGACATCTTGAGCGCGCTTGAGTTCTGTGAAAGACAGGGCTATGAAAAAGTATTTATTATCGGGGGAGGGACTATTTATGCCCAAACCATAAGTATTGCTGATGAAATGATACTGTCCTACATGAATTTTGAGGCTGAAGGCGAAGTGAAATTTCCTGAATTCAACAGAAGAGAGTGGGATGTCTGGAAGGTGGACGAGAGGGAATTATTTACTATCTTTTATTACAGAAAGAAAAGTTTATAAAAATGTCTGTTATAAGGATTTTACCCGAACATCTAGCAAATAAGATAGCCGCCGGAGAAGTTATTCAGCGGCCCGAATCTGTCGTAAAGGAATTGATGGAGAATTCCGTTGATGCTTCCGCGAAGGCCGTTGAACTGCATATTAAACACGCAGGAAAAAGCCTTATTCAGGTGATAGATGACGGTATCGGGATGTCTGAAGAAGATGTTAAAATGAGCATACAGAAGCATGCTACAAGCAAAATCAGTACTCTTGAGGATCTTGAAAGAATTACTACTCTCGGATTCCGGGGTGAAGCACTGAGCAGTATTATGTCCGTTGCCCAGATCGAAATAAAGACGGAAAGGCGGGAGGATGAAATTGGAACCCTCCTCAGGATCGAAGACAGTGAAAGGATAATCCTTAATAAGGGTTCTTTCTCTAAGGGTACTTCCATAGCGGTTAAAAATCTCTTCTATAATACGCCTGCAAGAAGAAACTTCCTAAAGACCGATAACACTGAATTGAAACACGTCATTGATATTTATAATAAAATATCACTCGCTAATCCTGATCTGACATTCAGAATGTTCCTCGATGGTGACTTGCTACTTGATTATCCTGCGGGAACACTAAGTGATAGGATCGGTCAGATTTTCTTTCCTGATTTCCTTAACGGGATCATCCCTGTGGAGGAGATCACTGACTTTATGTCGATCAGAGGATATGTAGGTAAACCTTCTCTTATTAAGAAAACTAGGGGAGATCAGTACCTGTTCATTAATAAGAGATTTGTCAACAGCAGACAGATAAATCATGCAATTTTCAATGCTTACGAGAATGTACTTGAGAAAGGTGATTATCCTTTTTTTGTATTATTTCTTGAACTTGATCCGGCAAAAATAGATGTAAATATACATCCTTCGAAACTCGAAGTCCGTTTCGATAATGAGAAGGATATTTACTCTTTTGTTGTTGCCGTAATTAAAAGAAGCCTCGGGAATTACGATCTCATATCAAATATCTCTTTCCGGAGTCCCACTGAATCAAGAGAATCTCTTAAGATCGATAAGATCGGGGAGAAAGCGGAATTCAGAGATTTTGGAGACAGGCCTAAAAGAACTTCTACAACCTTTACAGGAAAAACTCTGGGGGATGATGACATAGAACGGATTTTCGGTGGTTTGAATCTCTCGGTTGAAGAAGAAAGGCAGCCTGAGGCAGTTATCCTTCCTTTTGAGCAGAAGATGATGGAATCAATCGCGGAACCTGAAAAGAAAGAGCAGGATAAAAAGACCCCATTTTTTGGCGATGAGATATATTCACCTTTTATTGTGCAGCTTCAGAACAAGTATATTCTCACTCAGATACGATCCGGGTTGATGATTGTTGACCAGCATGCAGCCCACGAAAGGATATTGTACGAAGAAGCTCTTAAAAAGATGAAAACTGATCTGCCTTTTTCTCAGCCCTTGTTGTTCAGTAAGACGATACAGCTTGATCCGGGTACCTATAAACTTGTCCAGGAGTTATATCCTCATCTTCAGCGGCTTGGATTTACGATAAAATTCTTCAGCAAGCATGCTATTGTAATTGACGGCATACCTGCTGACGTCAAGATGGGCGATGAGGAAAAAATTATTCTGGAGATCATTGAAGAATATCTGATAAATCAGAGAGAAAAGAATATACTTGAAGACCAGGATAACCTTGCAAAATCCTACTCATGCAAAACGGCGATAAGGACTGGTGACAGGCTTTCTGAAGACGAGATGCATAACCTTATTGACAGATTATTCGCGACTTCAATGCCTTACGTCTGTCCTCACGGCAGGCCAATTGTCGCAAAACTGACCATAGATGAATTTGATAGAAGGTTCGGGAGAACCTGATTATTGATTAAGCTTAACCGCAAAACTTAATGGAAGGAATCACTTAATGGATAAAACGAGATATGAAAAACTTAAAGCCGAGTACAAGGCCAAAGTTCAGAAATCAGGAGATCTTGGACTGAAGTATACTACGGTAAGCGGAGAACCAATAGATATTCTTTATTCACCGGATAACCTGGATAAAACTGATTTTGTAAAAGACATCAATTTCCCCGGTGAGTATCCTTTTACCAGGGGAATTCATCCAACAGGGTACAGGGGGAAGATTTGGACTATGCGCCAATTTGCCGGTTTTGGAACCCCTGAGGATACGAATAAGCGGTTCAAATACCTTCTCGAACATGGACAGACAGGCTTATCTGTCGCGTTTGATCTTCCGACTCTTATGGGCTGGGATGCCGATGCGGAACTGGCAAACGGAGAGGTAGGAATATGCGGTGTCGCAATTTCATCACTGCAGGATATGGAGATCCTCTTTGACGGAATTCCCCTTGATAAAGTGTCTACATCCATGACGATCAATTCTCCCGCCGCTATGATTTTTGCTTACTATCTTGCCGTAGCTCAGAAGCAGAATATTGATTTTAAGTTGCTCAGAGGTACACTGCAGAATGACATACTCAAAGAATATATAGCTCAGAAAGAATATATATATCCTCCTCACCCTTCCATGAGAATAATTGTGGATATGATTGAGTATTGTAAGAATGAAGTTCCCCAGTGGAATCCGGTATCGGTAAGCGGTTATCATATCAGAGAGGCAGGATCTACTTCGGTACAGGAACTCGCCTATACACTAGCGGACGGATTTGCGTATATTGAAGCCTGTATGGAAAGAGGAATGGATGTTGATGAATTTGCCCCAAGAATATCCTATTTCTTCAATTCGCATCTCGATTTTTTTGAAGAGATTGCCAAATTCAGGGCTGCAAGGCGTATATACGCCCGCAGAATGAAAGAAAAATATGGCGCCAAGAATCCCCGTTCCTGGTGGTTAAGATTCCATACTCAGACAGCGGGGTGCACTCTCACTGCACAACAGCCGGAGAATAATATTGTCAGGACTGCTATTCAAGCCCTGGCGGCTGTACTTGGAGGAACACAATCACTGCACACAAATTCAATGGATGAAACGCTCGCTCTCCCAAGCGAAAAAGCAGTGAAGATTGCTCTGAGAACCCAACAGATAATTGCCTACGAGACGGGCGTAATCAATACGGTAGATCCGCTTGGAGGCAGTTACTTTGTTGAATCTTTGACGACTAAAATGGAAGAAGAGGCTGAAAAAATCTTCAGTGAGATAGATGCGCTCGGCGGTGTTATTAACGCCATTGAAGCAGGTTACTTTCAGAAACAGATTGCGGACTCTGCATACAGATACCAGAAAGAAGTTGAAGCAAAAGATAAATATATTGTCGGAGTCAATGAGTTTGTTGAGAAGGGCGAAAAAGTTGAAATTCCGATCTTGTACATCCCGCCGGAAGTGGAGATTAAACAGAAGGAAAGACTCGCGGAACTAAAAAATAACAGGAGCTCCGCACAGGTTGAAGAATGCCTGGCAGAATTGAAGCAGGCTGCGATCGATAACAGAAACCTGATGCCGCCGCTCATAAACGCCGCCCGTTCTTATGTCACACTCGGAGAAATGGTCGGAGAACTCAGAGAAGTATTTGGCACATACGAGGAAAGTGTAGTTTTCTGATGCGTCCCTATTTTGAAATTCTTAGGGTAAAGCAATGGATAAAAAACTTTTTTGTCCTTGTTCCCCTTGTTTATTCAAAACACTTGTTTGATGAAGCATACCTGACTGAAGGAGTACTGGCTTTCGTTGCTTTTTCTTTCGTGTCAAGTGTAGTGTATATAATCAATGATATCTTCGATGCTGATTCTGACCGGAACCACCCTGTAAAAAAGTTGAGGCCGGTTGCAGCGGGTAAGATAAGTAAAAATAACGCCTGGATATATGCTTTTTTCGTTCTTGTACCGGTTTTTATTTCCGCGGCATTGCTTAATACTGAATTCAGATTAATCCTGGCGGCCTATTTGGTAATTAATTTCCTTTATAGCGTTAAACTAAAGCATGTTGTTCTGATAGACCTTTTTATCATTGCTGCCGGCTTTATGCTCCGCGTGATCGGGGGAGGGTTGGCCATTAATGTTGAAATTTCAAGCTGGCTGATTCTGACTACGATGTTCGTTTCTCTTTTCCTGGCGGTGATGAAGAGAAGGTCAGAACTTGACAACCACGGTACGAAGGTAGGGACCAGAAGAGTGCTTGAGAGTTACAGTTATAGTTATATTGACCAGATTTCAAGCGTCGCTGCTGGTAGTGTAATCGTTTGTTATGCCCTCTATACCACATCAGAGCGAACAATATCGGTGTTTAACACTGAATATTTAGTTTATACGACCCCATTTGTAGTTTTTGGCATCTTCCGTTTTATGTTCCTGGTGCATATCAACCAGAAGGGAGAGAATACATCAGAGGTAATTGGAAAAGATATTCCTAGCCTTATGAATATTCTTTTCTATATTCTGACTGTTTTGTTAATAATTTACCTTTGAAGATAGAGTAATAATTAAACGATGCTGACCGAGATTATTATATTACTTCTTTTACTGGTTCTGTCCGCTGTATTATCTTCCGCGGAGATAGCTTACATATATACGAACAGAATAAAGAAGGAAATTGAATCAAGAAAAAGCGAAGGTGATAAAAAAGGCGAGTTTGATCTAAACGGCCATACACAGGATTTCATTTATACCGTTACTATCAGCAGTGTTAGCCTCCAATTACTGGTTGTTGCTTATATAGCGTATTCAATAATCCAGGATTTCAGCCTGCCATTGACTGTTTGGACGGTACTTGCAATATCTTTTTTCGTCTTCTTATGGGAGATATTCCCGAAGTTCATGGCGACAGAGTACCCGGAAAAGGTATACAGAATAAGTTCAGGTTTTGTTAAAGTTTTATCTTTCATTTTATCCCCGCTGATTGGTATCACACGGCAACTCGTGTTTTACTTCATTAAGAATAATGAAATTTCTTTTAGCCGTCACTCAATGATCTTTGATAAGGAAGATATCCAGACTCTCGTCGAAGAGAGTGAAGAAGCGGGAAAGGTCGAAAAATCGGAGGGATACTACATCCGGAAAGTTCTCGATCTTACTGATCAGAATGTCTATGAGGCAATGCGACCGCGGACTGAGATCGTGGGTGTGGAAATAAAAAGTAATATTGACACGGTGATTGAGGAGTTTATCCATTCCGGTTTTTCTAAATTGCCGGTTTATGAGGACAATCTGGATAATATTAAAGGTGTTATTTACAGTTACGATCTTTTTAAGAAACCAGACGAGATGAAGGATATTATCAGGGAAATTATCTTCGTTCCAGAGACAAAGAAGAGTATCGATATGCTGAATGATTTTCTCTCTAAGGGATTATCAATTGCAATAGTTGTTGATGAATTCGGCGGTACTTCAGGAATGGTAACGATGGAAGATATCATTGAAGAGCTTTTGGGTGAGATAAAGGATGAGTATGATACTGAGGATAATATTCTGATTAAGAGCAGAGACGATTCGTATGTCGCTAGCGGAAAAGTTGAGATCGATTTCATAAACGAAAAATACAACGTTGAATTCCCGGAAGGTGAATATGAGACTATCGCCGGTTTTATTACCACCAAACTTGGCAGAATCCCTAAGACCGGTGAGATAATAAAGATAGATAATTTCACGTTTAATATATTGAGATCAGGTGCTACAAAAGTTGAAATGGTAAAATTCACGATAGAGGAGAACGGAGGTTCACACAAAACCAGGGAGTAAAAAAATCGTCTTTTATGACGGAGTATGCAGGTTTTGCAATTTTTGGGTTAACAGGATTATTAAAGCAGATCCGGAGGGTAAGTTCAGTTTTACACCAATTCAATCAGAATACGCGAAATCTTTCTTTTCGGAAACCTGCGAGAATCCTGAGACCATTGACGCTATATATTATTTTAACGGAAAAGAAATGCTTCATTCTGCGACAGCAGTAATTGAAATTCTTAAGGAACTGAGAAAATACAGATTATGCCTGGGCATCCTCAGATTCATTCCCTCCGACATAATCAACTATGGATATCGGTTCATAGCGAAAACACGCTACTCCTTATTTGGTCGCCTAAAACATTGCCCCATACCACAGGAGAATATTAAGTCTCGTTTTCTCATCTGAGTTCTCACTTTTCATCATCCGTGAAATCATCCGCATCGAAATCATCCTGCTCACTCTTACCGGAGAACATTGAACTTATAAGATCTCTGAACTGAAATCTGCTTTCAATTTTACTTTTACTTAGCATTGAACACTCCGCGAGCCCATGAAGAACAAATTCCATATAAAGGTTTTTTTCATCATCTGAGAGCTCAGGATAGTATTTCTTTATAATATCATCCAGCCGGGGTATATTGCGCAGAGTTTCAGCGTAAACCATATTAGTGGAGGTATTTAAGAAATCGGTGTAATTACCTTTACCGTACCACTCCATAATATCAGAATAGACCGACTTTTCCTTTCCCTTTTTGGTGTTCTGAGGGGTCGGGAACATTTGCAGGAATGTAGAGCGTATTGCTTTACCAATTAGGTTGAATGCAACTTTAGAGGGACCCTCCTGCTCTCCCTCATATACAAGTTCAATCTTGCCTGTAATGGCAGGGATAACTCCATAGAGATCTGAAATTCTGGCAGAGGTTTTATCTTCGCCGGTTTTAAGAATTCTCCGGTGAGCGGTACTGAAAAGATTTTCAAAAGCAGTGATTGTTAATCTGGCTGATACACCGCTTTTCGAATCGACCAACTCGCTTGCCCGGGCCTCGAACGCGATTTGTTCAATCAGATCTTCGATAAGCCCTGATACTCTGATCTTTTCTTTAATGTCTTCAGGTATAACAGCTTCCTGTCTGGTTATTTTTTTTGATACTTCAATTGACCTGGGATAGTGAGTTAAAATCTGGCTCTCGATCCTGTCTTTTAACGGTGTAACAATAGAACCCCTGTTAGTATAATCTTCGGGATTGGCAGTGAAAACAAAAGCGATATCCAGCGGTAACCTCATTTTAAAACCGCGGATCTGAATATCCTCTTCCTGGAGAATATTAAATAATGATACCTGTATCCTTGCCTGAAGGTCCGGGATCTCGTTAAGAACAAAGATGGAGCGGTGTGAACGGGGGATCAGTCCGAAATGAATCGCTCTTTCATCAGAATAATTTAGCTTATTCGATGCTGCTTTTATCGGGTCAAGATCACCTATCAAGTCAGCAACAGTAACATCGGGGGTGGCAAGTTTTTCTGTATACCGGTTACTCCGGTGAAGCCACTCTATCTCCGTATTATTCCCGTCTCTGCTTATTTTATCCTTCGCGAATCCGGAGATCGGGTCAAATGGATCATCGTTGATTTCAGTCCCTTTAACAATTGGAATAAATTCATCGAGTAAATTAGTAAGCTGCCGGGCAATCCTGGTTTTTGCCTGTCCGCGCAATCCCAGAAGTAGAATATTGTGGCGGGAAAGAATTGCCTTCTCAAGATCAGGTATCACAGTTTCATCATAGCCGAATATTCCCGGGAAGGGGTTTTGTCCGTTATTTAATGCTTTGATCAGATTTTCTCTAAGCTCCGTCTTAACTGACCTTTGTTTGTAACCAGCATCTATTAATTCACCCAAAGTTTTAATCTTTGGTATATTATTAAGGTAGTTTTTCATCGTAATCACCTGATTCTTCTTTTTTTATTCTTTATGTAATCTTCAAAAATGAATTGTCCTAATCCGTTCAGTGTGCTGTAAAATGCCTTGCCATTATTTACAGCGGTAAATTCCCTTACGAATCGCTGCAGATACGGGTCCTTCGCGATCATAAATGTAGTAATTGTTATACCTCTCTTCCGGCATACGGCTGCCTGATCAAGAGTTTTGTTGATTATTTTTCTGTCAAGACCGAAACTGTTTTTATAGTATTTTATACCTTCTTTAATGCAGGTTGGTTTACCGTCAGTGATCATAAATATCTGCCGGTTTTTTGTTTTCCTTCTCCGTAGCAGATCCATGGCGAGTTCAAGACCGGCAACAGTATTTGTATGGTAAGGCCCGACTGAGAGGTAGGGGAGGTCTTTAATCTCAATCGGCCATGCATCATCACCAAACACGATTATGTCTAATTTATCTTTTGGAAATTTCATGTGGATAAGTTCGGTAAGTGCAAGCGCGACTTTTTTCGCGGGAGTTATCCTGTCCTCCCCGTAAAGAATCATTGAATGAGAAATATCGATCATTAGCACTGTTGATGTAATGGATCTGTGGTCTTTCTCCCTGATTGTGAGATCATTTTCAGTAAGATGAAAATCATCCAATCCATGATTTATCTGGGAATTCCTTATAGAGTAGGTAAAGTCAATTTGTTCGGGAGAGTCCCCAAACCGGAAATCCCGTATATCTGATGTAATCTCGTCACCGTTTCCAGATATAAAAGATGAATGGTCACCGCGCGAGGTTTTCCTCAGTTTGCCAAAAATCTCTTCAAGAGATTCTTTTCGCAGATGCAATTCTGTTTTGGAAGTAATATTAAGGTTTCCCGAGACTGGATCTTCGGTGAGGAAATTTCTTTTTTTGAGGTCCTCGATAAAGTTACCGATTCCGTATTCAGTTGAAGTGAGCTGATATTTCCGGTCAATTTCGTTCAGCCAGTTGAGTGCTTCGGGAACATTACCGGAAGTGATCAGCAGTAACTGAGTAAAGAGGCTCATTAGCTGATCAAATCCACGGTCCTTAGCAGCCTTTTTTACATATTTGCTTATTCTTAATCCGATCATACCCTGATAACAAATCTGTTGTTATAAAGGTTCACCGAAAAGGAAGAGCTAATTAGGGCGCTTTTTATTTATTTTTTCCTGTTCTTTAATGTACTTATTCAGGGCGGGGTCCTTGCTTTTTTCAAATGCTATTTTCAAGAATTTTAGACCCAGGCCAATATTTTGATCCATGATGTATGTTTTTCCCAATTCAGTTAGAATTGCGGCATCATTCTCATGAAGGATATTAAGGTGATTTAATAATTTTATGGCACTTTCCCTTTTGTTAAGAGCAACGAGATCTCTTGTGAAATCAAGAATCTCAGGTAGATTATACACACAAGCGAGCGAGTCATCAGCTCTGAGAGTATCGAGAAAGCTAATTACCTCTTTAATACCACCTGAACTGTATAGAATGTGCAGTGAATCATCCAGAAGGCAAAACGGGAGTGTGAGAGACGAATCACCTGATGCAAGTATCAGAATATCTTTCGCAGCGTCACCAATATTTCGATCTCTGAGATTAATAAGATGGGCAGTCACCATTTTTTTTCGGGGATGTATAATGAGATTTGAAACGAATCCTGTCCCCGCACCGCTGTGGCCAAAGTATTGAATTTCATTATTGACAGAGTTAATTGTAACTCCAAGGCCATAGGTTGGATTTTGTTTCGAGGGTCTTAACACAGAATCAAGAGAAGCACCTGTTATTAAATTATTGTTCAATAGTGCGCTGCCAAGATTAAGAAGGTCTTCCAGAGAGCACAGCATGCCTCCACCGGCGTATTTTATGGATAGGTCCGCAAGGCCAGCGTTTTCGAATTCACGCGTTGCATTCTTTGAGTATCCTTTAGCTCTGTTGGAGATCAGGGATCTTTGCACATCAAACCTTGCTGTATTCATTTTAGCAGGGGTAAAAATATTCTCTTTAATATAATCCACGAAAAGTTTTCCGCTGACTTTTTCAATAACTGCAGCAAGCAGATTGTATGAAAGTGTAGAGTAGAGATACCTGGAACCCGGTTTGAATTCCAGAGAATCTTTAGCAATGTAATTTACTGCATCAATAGAAGAGCCAAAATAAATCGTAAGATCAAATTCCTTTGCCCGGTAAGTTCTCAAACCTGAAGTGTGATTTAGTATGTGGCGTATAGTGAAAACATATTTTTTCCTCGGAAATTCAGGCAGATATTTCCTTACATCATCATCAAGTTTTATTTTACCGGTCTCCACGAGCTGCATTATCGCTATTGAAGTGATTAATTTAGAAATCGAAGCTATACGGAACAACGATTTTGGGCCTGCAGGTATTCCGTTTTCCAGGTCGGAATAACCCCGGTAGGCTGTCCATCTCGTTGAGTCTGGCATCTGAAGTCCAACTTCTAAGGCGGGTACTTTGTAGAGAGAATAATATTTGTCCGCGTAATCATTAAGCTTTTTCGTACTGATTTGCGGATATGTCCAGGTTGAGAGAAAGAAAGCAAGAAGTAAAAATCTGATTATCAGAGCGGGGCGGAATAAAGATGCCGGTTCGATTATATAGTTATAATAAGTAGTCAAACCGGCATTCGGGGAAAAAATTATTGACGTTTGTCAAGAATATTATCAATGATATTGTATTCTTTGGCTTCTTGTGAAGTCATAAAATAATCTCGTTCACAGTCCTTGAAGATTTGTTCGACGCTTTTACCTGTGTGAGAACTTAATATCTGATAAAGGGTATCTCTAGTTTTAAGCATTTCCTTTGCGTGGATCTCGATATCCGTGGTCTGGCCCTGTAAGCCACCGACCCAAGGCTGGTGAATCATAATCTTAGAATGAGGGAGTGCGGTTCTTTTTCCCGTGGCTCCTCCAGCCAGAAGAACAGCTCCCATACTTGCTGCCATACCTACGCAGATCGTGGATACATCCGGTTTTATATATTTCATTGTATCATAAATGGCAAGACCCGCTGAAACGCTGCCGCCTGGGGAATTAATGTAAAGGAAAATATCCTTCTGAGCGTCTTCAGCTTCAAGGAAAATCAACTGGGCAATAGTAAGGCTTGCTACGTGGTCGTCCACCGCGGTCCCAAGGAAGATTATTCTTTCCCGAAGAAGGCGGGAATAGATGTCCATGCCGCGTTCGCCGCGCCCGGTCTGTTCAATAACGTACGGAACCAACTGGTTCATTATCTCATAGTTGCTATTCATGCTTGTGATCCGTTTCTTTTTCATTTTCTTTATTTATTTCTTTCGTAACTACATTATTATTTGAAATGAGGAAATCGATCAATTTCTTGTTTTCAATTCTACTCTTGACATTATCATCAGTGCTTCTGCCACGGTCTGATTCAAGTTCGGCTTTCACTTCTTCATCAGTAGCATAAAGGTTTTCCTTCTCGATTAATGCTTCTTTTAAGAGCAGCCACTTGACTGTATTTTCAACCTTTGTCTGGTTTCGTTTGTTAAATTCCTCTTCTGAGATGGGGCCACGCTGGTTTCTTGCTTTTTTATCCCTCACTTCATCCTCATATAAGGAGTGAAGGTAACGCTTGACATAAACCGGGGGAGGCGTGAAATTATTTTTTTCGACAACTTTACTCTGGATCGCAGAGACCGTGAATTCGGTAGTGAGTTCCTGATAATAACGGTCGAAATAGGATTTCAGGAAATCCCTGAATTCGGTTTCGCTTTTTGCCATCCCATAAGATACCTTCTGGAAATTTTCTTCCGTGGGTTCGGGAGGCACAATTTTGTTAATTTCTTTAACGATTCCTTTATATTTAAATTCTTCTTCGTGAAGAACTTCCTCATTCGTTTCGGGATTTTTATGGGTATGTGAATCTTTGAAAGTGAAAATGAAATCTTCGTTTAGGTTTTTACCCATCAGAGCTTCTTTTAAAGCGGGCATAACATTGGGATCAGACAGATCAACTTTTATGTTTTCCATCATCGATCCGGCTACGATATTGCCGTCATTGTCAATCTTATTCAGATCCAGTGTCACGGAATGGCTATTATCTGAAATGTTTTCCGCCGGGGCAAGAGTGCTCAGACTTTTGAGAGCTTTTTCGTACTCTGAGTCAATTTCCTCTTGCCTGGCTTCAAATTTTACTATTTCAACTGTCTGTGCGGTATAATCTTTAACGTCCAGTATCGGAGGGATCTCATACTCAGTTTTGAATGTCAGGGCTTCCTTGCCGGTAAAATCAAGGTCTTTTATCTTAACGGTTTCGGGTATAGGATAAATTGCATTAGCCTTGAGGTATTCCGACGCTGTATCTATCGCGATGTTTTCGTAAGCGATCAGTTCAAGAGAATTGCCATACAGACGTTTGATTACCGAATCAGGTACCTTACCTTTTCTGAAACCGTCAACGGCAATTTTGCTTTTTTGTTTTTTTATCTCTTTGTCGAAAGATTCCTCAAGTTCTGAAAATGGGACTGTAAAGGATAATTCGATCTGCGAATCTGAAATGTTAACTTGTTTAGTTTCCAAAAAATGACCTCGTTTATTAAATTGTGCGGAAGAGGGGACTCGAACCCCTACGGATTGCTCCACTAGATCCTAAGTCTAGCGCGTCTGCCAATTCCGCCACATCCGCTAAAAAATTTAAACCATAAATATACGGGGAATTAGAATTTTTCCCAAATCACCAACAAATCGTGGTTCTTCTCAAAAGTGACTTATGACAACAAAATGGATATTCTTCCGGTTCGGCAATATAAAATCTTTTATTTTAGCAGTTATATAGTTATTTTCATTACTTTATTTACATAGTTTATAAATAATGAAATTAAACTACATATATTCATCGAGAACCGGTCTTAGACGGAGCATAAACGAGGACTATGTTGATGTTTTTGAAGTCGAAGACGGATTATTAGCTATAGTTTGTGACGGTCTCGGGGGCAATAAAGCCGGTGAGGTGGCATCCAAACTGGCTGTATCTTCCATTTATAATTCGTTTCTGAGTAGTAGTGCCTCTGATTACAAAACCAGGATCCATGACTCAATCAAATTCGCTAATAGTCAATTGATCAGTGCTTCTTCCAATAATAATGAATATAAGGGGATGGCAACGACATCAGTAGTACTTTTCCTGAATAAAAACCTCGCTTACTGGGGGCATGTGGGTGATTCAAGATTGTACTATTACTCCCATAATCAGATCGAACAGGTAACCAAAGACCACAGTTTTGTTCAAAAACTACTCGATGACGGCTATATTTCATCCAAAGACGCAGAGCACCATCCTCATAAAAACGTAATAATGAGGGCGCTTGGAGATAAATCTAATCTTGAGATTGATACAGATATAATCAAATTCCATAAAAATGAATCGTGGAAATTTCTCCTTTGCACCGATGGTGTCAGTAACGTATTATCAAAAGCTGAACTTGCACAGCATCTCAGTAATGATAACCTCGAATTTATTTCAAAATCCTTCTCTCAAATAATTGAGGAAAGGGGAGCCCCGGATAATTATTCTTTTATCATAATTAGTAACCACATTTAGTTAAGCAGGTAAAGATGATCGGATCAGTAATAGAGAACTATAAAATTATTTCCGTTCTGGGTGAGGGAGGGATGGGAGTAGTGTATAAAGCCCTTGATATGAAACTGGAGCGGTTCGTGGCTCTCAAGATCCTTGGCACACAATCCCTGAACAGTTCTCAGTTTATCGAGAGATTCAAAAGGGAAGCCCGTAATCAGGCTAAGTTAAATCATCCGAATATTGTACCTGTGTTTGGGTTTACTGATGATAACGGGATTCTGGGGATAGCCATGGAATATGTTGAAGGTGAAACTCTCGAAAAGATTATTTTCAGAAAAAAACGGCTGGAAGTTGTTGAAGCCCTTAATATAATCAAGCAGGTTTTGGCGGGTGTTGGATATGCACACAGTAAAGGTTTTATACACCGTGATATTAAGCCGTCAAACATAATAATCAGCCGTGAGGGCACGGTGAAGATAATGGACTTTGGAATTTCCAAATCGATCTTTGAAAAGGGGATCACGAAAACCGGCACCAAGATTGGCACTATTCTTTATATGAGCCCTGAACAGATTCGCGCTGAAGAACCAACAAGACAGAGCGATATCTATTCTATTGGTATCACACTTTATGAAATGCTTACCGGGATCACACCTTTTGATTACGGGACAGAGTACGACATCATGGAGGGGCATCTTAAGAAAACACCGCAAAGAGTATCTCTGACAATCAATACAATCCCTCCGGAAGTTGATAAGATCGTCGCGAAAGCATTGGATAAACTCGCAATTAAGAGATATAAAAGTTGTGATGAATTTAATGAAGAACTTGAACCGGTAATTCTAAGATATTCGCAAAAAGCTCCGACTACTTACAAGGAAGCAAAAAAAGAACCGGTACAGCGTTCAGGATTTATCCATAAAACTAAAATCACTTTACTGACTGCTGTAATCCTTGGAATGTTTCTTGGTCTAGCGTACTTATTATTCCAGGCCATCTCCGATTTTTGGCCTTCGATTACAAAACTGGAACCAAAATCGGTGGAAGATACAACTTCCGGTGTCAAGAATTCACCTAAATATGTTGAAAAAAGTAATTTCGCGCAGCTATCTACAGGTATCAGTGGTAACCTTAATTCAGTCTATTTTGTTGATGAATATCTCGGTATAGCTTGCGGGGAGGCAGGTACAATTATTAAAACTACCGACGGCGGAGAAGCTTGGCAAATAGTTAATTTCCCGGATTCAATTTCTTTATTTGATGTACGGTTCAGCAGCGCGGGCAGTGGATTTTTAATTGGCGAGGGCGGGAGAATTTACAAGACTACTGACCTTGGCGATACATGGGTCAG
The DNA here is from genome assembly GCA_013360295.1 of Ignavibacteriaceae bacterium. Lineage (GTDB taxonomy): Bacteria > Bacteroidota > Ignavibacteria > Ignavibacteriales > Ignavibacteriaceae > JABWCL01. Next base: position 63,300 of record JABWCL010000016.1, read on the forward strand.
GGTCCCGGTTCAGGTTAATGAAAGTCTCTTCTCAATTGAGTTTGTTGATAATAGTAATGGTTTCATCGTCGGAAGTAAGGGAATGGTACTCCGTACAACCAATAGCGGTAATAACTGGTATCAGGTCAGAGTTCCAACATCGAATCTTTTATATAATCTTGCTTTCGCCGATAACAGTACAGGCTTTATCGTTGGCTGGAACGGTACCGTGCTGAAAACAAATAACGGAGGTGTCTCCTGGGAAACTGTACCTTCATTCACTGATAAGTATCTAAGGGATGTTGCTTTGATTGATCAGAATATTGGAATTGTATGCGGAGCGGGAGGCGAGGTTTTTAGAACTTCGGATGGTGGTAAATCATGGACATCCATTTCTACCGCATCCACTTCTGGGTTAGCATCAGTTTTATTCGTCAATGATTCCAGGGGATTAATCGTGTCAACACGAGGCGAAATTCTTGAATCATTTGACGGGGGAAACTCATGGAAAATTAATCCGAGCGGGAATTATTTTTCTTTATCGAAGATCGCGGCATCCGGGAAAAATCTCTATGTTGCCGGATTTAATGGTGTTGTCCTTAAAAGCGGTTTCTGATCACATATTGTTAAAACATTATTACTGAAGACTTGAGGATTTTTCGGAACTCAGGAATCGCTCTTTTAAGATTTAATTCTCTTCACTGGCTCATCTTAATTCTGATTATGCTGTTGAATGCAGCCGGATCATTTCTCCCCTATGTGCGGTTTTTCAGTTATGAGTTTGCTGTCTTCAATTCCGTTATTATTGCTTTCCTTGCGGGCTTTTTATATCTGCACTTTTTAAAGAACTCAAACATAGATTCTTTTCAAAAATCCGGGTACCTACTTTTTTCGGTTATCATTACACTTGTTCCGGTTTTTTACGCTTTAACAGTCAGCCTTATTTATAATAATTGCCTGACTCTCCACGGTTTATCATATTATGTTGTTATCACGGTACCCGCGCCTTTGATCGGAATGGCTATTGCGTCAGTTAGCAGGTATTTCAGGATGCAGAAGACAGCTTTTCTTACTGTGTTCTTTTTTATACTTCTGGCATGGATACCGGAAATCTATTTTAATCCGCAAATTTATTTTTATAATCCGATTTTAGTTTTTTTCCCGGGGACCATTTATGATGATTTAATCCTTCTTAACTTTGATATAATCGCGTATCGAGTATTTACGGTTTTTTGTGCGGGTGTCATCATCGCCGCTACTGGGTTGTGTTGGAGTAAGACCGTCAGGAAGTATCAGATAATAGCCTTGCTTCTCATCTCTATTTTATATGCGTCCACTTTCTTTGTTTATCCCCGAGTTGGATTATCAACGACCCGGGATATGCTGGAAAAGACCGCGAAGGGAAAAATCGGTCAAACAGAAAATCAGATTTTTATTTTTAACGATATAAGCAAAGAAGAGGCAAAATATATTTCATTTTTGCAGAGATACTACATTGATGACCTGGAGAATTCATGGGGTGTCCGGGGAAAAAATCTGTACAATACATTCATCTTCCGCGATAATACAGAAAAGAAATTGCTTTTCGGAACTGCAAACGCAGATGTAGCGAAACCCTGGCAGAGGTCAGTATTTCTTACAACAGAATCTTACAGCAGGAATCTGCAGCACGAACTGGCTCACATTGCATTTGCAGACTTCTCTTCTAATTTACTCGGTATTCCCGCAAACTTTGATTTTTCTATTATTGAAGGATTCGCGACTGCCGCAACCGGATACTATGATGAATACAGCCTGGAGTACCTGACATCACTCTTCTTCCATTATGACTCTGCCTTCTTAAGTGAGAATTCAGAGGGAATTGATTTTTTTACCCTCTCATCTTCTGCTGGTTATATTGTGTCTGGTGCATTCATAAAATATCTCAAAGAAAAATACGATCTCAATTCAATTAAGAAGCTCTATGAAACGGGGGAATTCCAGAGTGCATTCAACAGGAACTTCAGGGATATATTTGGTGAATTTTATTTATATATCAAATCCCTTAATTATTCGTACTCAGAAGAGCGAGCCATTTATTTCTTTAAGCGTCCGGCAGTACTCCGGCGTTATTGCCCAAGATATCTTGCATACCGGATAAATAAGGCTGCACTGCATTTTAATAATATGGAATATACACAGGCGATAGCAATATACGAGGACCTGCTGAAGAAGACCAATGACAGCAGGGTGGTTCTGGGGAAAGTAAGGGCATTGCTAGCGCAGCAGAAATATAGTGATACCCAAGAGTTTATTCAATTAATAAAGGGGGAAGTCTCTGGAACTGTTGAATTCTATCTCAGGATGTTAAATATTGATCTCGAATACTTAAATTCCGGTAATTCGGTGGTTGCTGAAAAGTATAATAATCTATTGAAAATGTGCCCGACGGAGTGGTTTGCGGAATATCTACAGACACGTATTATACTGCTTGAGCGGGACCTTCTTAAGAATTATCTTGATGTTGGAATTAAAAGAAAAAGCGAGATCCTTCACCGCGCATTCAAATCCACCGGTGAACCTGTATTGATCAGCGCTATTTTATCTGATGGCGACTCACTAACTTCGGAATTAGAGAGTTATAGCCCTCCAAAGGAGGGTAAACAGTACCATGTAAACAGTCATTCCGTTTTGAATATTTCAGGCTATCTGGAAAGAAAATTAAAGTTTTCAGAAGCAAAAACTTGGTTAAATTTTGGAATTAAAAATCTGAAAGACGGACTGACGGATAAATTACAGAGTAGTCTGGTACGGATTGAATCAATTGAACAAATAATGAGTAAGAATGCTGAACCGTAAAATATTTAACTCCCTTGAAGAGAATAACAGATTACTTATATTTTTTGTGTCTGTTATAGCTGTAGTAGCTTTTTTTTCTGTCCTGAAACTGTTAAGCCATTTATTGATTCCGATTACATTCGGAGTTTTTCTGACTTATATCTTTCATCCATTTGTGATCTATCTGACAAAGAGAAAAGTGCCTCAATGGATTGGTGTATTGTTAGTCTTACTCATCGTTATTCTGGTAATTTATCTCTCTGTTCTGTTCCTTTCGGCCTCAGTTGCCTCCCTCGGAGATAAGGGTGATTTTTACCTGAACCGTCTTGAGTCTCTGTTAACTGCGGCGCTGGCGCCATTTAATTATTCGGTTTCTGAATTACTGAAGCTTTTGAAACTTCAGTTTGATACTAATCCCGAAAGTGCGATCAAATCGATTTTATCAACCGGTATAATTCAAAGTGTTCTTAAGACACTGTCGGGCGCTCTCAACGACCTCCTGATTACCTTGTTCTTCTTCATATTTATGATTTCCGGAAAAACAGAGTTCGACAAGAAGATCAGGAGAGTTATAAGCGGCGGTAAAAACGATGGTAATAATTTATTGATTACGATTGAAAGCCAGATCCAGCAGTATTTAATTATTAAAACTATAATCAGCTTTTTACTTGCCGTCGCTATCAGCATTGTATACTTATGGTTTGGAGTTGACCTTGCTATCTTTTGGGGGATTGTTACTTTTCTCTTTAACTACATCCCTAATATAGGGGCAATTTTTGCTACAGCTGCACCTATTCTCATGATTCTGCTTCAGTTTGAGTTTTCTGCAGCCGCACTATTTTTAGTAATATTTACTGTGGGAATACATTTTCTATCAGGGAATATCATAGAACCTGTGTATGTCGGGAAGTATATGGACCTAAGTCCTGTATTCGTACTTTTTTCTCTGTTCTTCTGGGGGTACTTATGGGGTTTACCCGGCATGTTTTTATCAGTTCCGATAGCAGCGATTATTAAGATTGTCTTTATGAATATAGACTCTTTGAAAAAATATGCCCCATTGATCGGTGGTAAAGTTTCTAATCCAAATGTATAATCCCATACAGTTAACGGATACATTATTAGCACTCTGCAAAGACAGGGGGGAATCTCTCCTTCTTAGCGGTGAGAACGCCTTCAGATATCTTTATATTGAGCGTGACCTGCATTTCCCGATTGAGTACTATGTCATCGCCCGGAATGCGGATTCATTTCTTGATGAGTTTACCAAAATCTTAGCTGGCATTTCCTGTCAGCGGAATTATGATGGTTCCTTATACGGATATGATAACGATGAATTGTTGTTTTCTTTGATCACTGTTTCATCTGATAATCCGTCTGCTGCGGTTGATGATGTGTGTATATCTCAAGATGTTTTTGAGGAACTTCAGCCAAGTAAGATTAATCTCGAGTCACTCTTTTTAATCCCTCAGGGAGGAGAGTATAGGGTTCTAGATCCATTTAATGTAGCAGAGGACCTGGAGAATAAAAAACTCAGAATGTTGAATGCTCCGGATCAGACGGACACAGACCAGACTATTCTGAAATTGATGGATTACCGTATAAGGTACGGCTATGATCTGCCCGACTTACTGTTTGAGGAAGCGGAAGACGGAGCTTTTATTTATCATGGCCGCTGTAAGAGAGAATTCAGGGAGGTTCTTTTTAATGCTCTCTCCAAAGAAAAACCTTCAGTCTATTTAATTGAACTTCTTAAACTGGGTCTATATAGTTCGTATTTTCCACAGCTGAATCTTTTAGTCGGCGTGGAACAGATGAAAGAGTATAACCACAAAGATGTCTTCTACCATACCTGCCAGGTGATTGATAACATCGCACCGCTGACAGACAACGTATGGCTCAGATTCGCGGCTTTGGTTCACGATATTGCAAAACCGGGAACAAAGAAATTTATCGAGAATGCCGGGTGGACATTTCACGGACACGAAGTTGCAGGTGCAAGGATGCTGAAAATAATCTTTATCCAGCTGGGCCTATCCCAGGAAAATCTGAAGTACGTAAGATTACTGGTGAAGTTCCATTTACGTCCGATTGCTTTAGCAAAAAAAGGGGTGACAGATTCCGCCGTGCGAAGACTCATGACCGAGATGGGGGAGTACGTGGAAGATCTAATCACATTATGCAGAGCAGATATTACCAGTAAAAACCTGGTTAAAGTTAAAACCTATCTCAAGAATTATGACCTGGTTATCGAACGGATTCAGGAAGTTAGAGAGAAAGACAAGTTAAGGGCATTTCGTCCGCCGGTTGATGGCGAAGAGATAATGAAAGTATGCAATCTCAAACCTTCACGTCAGGTGGGTATCATAAAGAAGGAAATAGAGGAGGCAATTCTAACGGGGAAAATAGAAAACACTTATGAAGCGTCCTTTGCTCTCCTCCTCAGACTGAAAGAAAAATACGGCCTATAATTCTTTTCGCCAGTTTTTTGGTGCGAAGATCACAACAAATTCTCCTTTTGGTTCACGCTCACTAAAGTGGTGAAGCAATTCAGCCGCCGTTCCTTCTACTATTTCTTCGAATTTTTTTGTCATTTCCCTGCATATGAGCATTATTCGGTCGGGCATAATTGAAGATACCTCGGTTAAAAGCCTTTTAATTCTGTAAACAGATTCGAAAACGACAACGGCTTCATCATATTCATTTATTTTTTGTAGTGTTTTTTGCCTCCCTTTTTTGAGCGGGAGAAAACCTAAAAACTGAAACTCCGATGCAGCGAAACCGGTAACTGAAAGTGCCGCTGTCAGTGAAGATGGGCCCGGTACCGGTATCAGCCAGACACCCATTTTTCTGGCTTTGGAAATCAACCTGCTGCCGGGATCGGAAACGAGTGGAGTGCCTGCGTCTGAAATAAGAGCCGCTTTTTCTCCGCCTGATAACCTGCTGACAATGCTTTCCACTTTTGATTCTTCGTTGAACGCGTTGAGAGAGATCAGCTCTTTGGAAATTTTTAAATGGTTCAGGAGGTTCCTGCTGACTCTGGTATCTTCACAGATAATAAAATCAACTTCAGAGAGAGTTTTTATCGCTCTGAGGGTGATATCATCCAGGTTACCAATCGGAGTAGCAACTATAAAAAGCATAGAGTTTTCTTTAAAACGAATTTGGCTCCCGATGAAGGAGCCAATCCGTGCAAGTAGTATAAATTAATTATTTGATTTAGATAAATTATAAAGAGAATTTCTGATAATTCCTATACCTTTTTTGAGATCATCAGTATTGATATTAAGGGCGGTTCTGAATCTGACTGATGTTTTTCCGCAGCTTAAGATCAGAAGTTTATTCCTGTAAACCTCAGTAAGAAATTTTTTCCTGGTATCGGCATCTTGAAAATCAAACGCACACATTAATCCGAGACCCCTTGAGTTGGAAACGATTCCAGGGAATTCTGTCTGGAGATGATTCAATTCTTCCAAAAGGATCTTACCTTGTTTCGCCGCGTTGTCAACAAGCCTATCTTGATGGATCACTTCAAGGATTCGGGCACCCCGGACCATATCTGTCAGGTTACCGCCCCAGGTTGAATTGATTCTGCTCGAGACACGGAAGCAATTATCTTCAATTTCATCAATTCTGCTGCCGGCCATTATTCCGCCAAGCTGAACCTTTTTCCCGAACGAAACGATATCAGGAGTCACATAATGCTCGTGTGCCCACATTTTACCTGTAATGCCAAGTCCGGTCTGAACTTCGTCGAACATAAGAAGAATCTCATTTTCATCACAGATTTGCCTGAGATTAATGAAAAATTCCTTTCTGAAGAAATGATCTCCGCCTTCAGCCTGAACCGGTTCAATTATCAAGACTGCAATATCATCAGGATTATTTCTGATCGCGTTTTTTATTTCTTCTAATGCCTGATTCTCTGATTGAATTATTTCCGCGAGGTGGTCCTCGATGGGAAATCTCACCTTGGGGTTTGATATACGCGGCCAGTTGAATTTAGGGAAGTGCTGAATTTTTGCCGGATCAGTGTTCGTCAGGGAGAGTGTATATCCTGTCCTTCCGTGGAAGGCATCCCTGAAATGGATTACCTGCGTACCCTTTTCATCTTTATAACCCTTCCTGAAGTTCTTCTTTACTTTCCAGTCAAAAGCGACTTTCAGTCCGTTCTCAACTCCTACAGACCCGCCTTCAACAAAAAACAGGTATTTGAAAGTGTCAGGTTTTGCGATGAGTCCGAAATTATTTACGAATTCCGCCATAAGATCTGTATATATGTCAGAATTACTCGGCTTTTGTATAGAGGCGATCCTTAATTTTTCAAGAAATTCCGGTTCGTTTACTTTAGGATGGTTCATTCCCAGTGGGTTTGAGGCAAAAAAAGTAAAGAAATCCAGGTACTCATCACCTGTTTTTTCATCTACTATAAATGAACCGTGGCTGCGTTTAAGGTCGAGTATAATATCAAACCCGTCCACAAGCATATAACGCTTTAGTATTGTGTGAACCTGGTCCGCGTTGATAGAACTGTTTGTTAAAATTTTTTTATCTGTACTTGAATTAATATCCGGAGAAAGCATTGGATTTCCTAAAAATTATTAAGGTAGTTAATAAATAATTGCTTGGGAAATCGAGTGGTTAAAAAACGTTTTCCAACCTCGAAATGAAGTAGCTTAACAGGGAAAACCGGGTTTTTCCGCGGAAAAAATAGTTTGTATTTCTAATCATGTATAAAAATAATCAAGTTCAGGGTTTTTTACAATATCCGCGAAAATTTCTCCGGATAAAATTTGGGGATGGGAATATGGTAAAAGAATTATACCGGAACCCTAATCCGGATACTGCAAGTCGTCATCAATCGTGTCGTCTATTGAAAATGTTAGAGAAATCGTTTATTTTTAACTAATTTTGCAGAAGAAATTTCACCTAATGTCAGAGAATACAAAATACACCATATACCTGATAGAGCAGGCCAAGAGAGGAAGCTACAGTTCTTTTATGCGGCTTGTAGAACTTTATCTTTCCGAATTATATGGTATAGTAATCCGACTAACTTCGAATGATTCTCTGACAAAAATCATCCTTGAAAAAGTTATCATTTTTGCCGCAGAAAATCTTCAGCAGGTAAGGATGGACGGGACTTTCAGTTCCTGGCTAAAAGCTATTACAGTGAGACAGTGTCTTAACTCGCATTATTTCGCCAATCCGGCAAATCTGCCCGGAGAAGGGGAAGAATACATCTTTAGTAAAAACCTTTTCGCGGAGATGGATTTTGCCATTATGCGGCTTCCCAGGGAAGCGAGGTATGTCATAGTTCTCTATGACCTTCTTAAATATTCATCGAACGAGGTCAGCGATATGCTTTCCATCGGCAATCCGGAAAATGTAAAGATCATTCTGAAACTTGCACGCAAGAAAATCATCGAGGATATACGTTGATTTCATGTGCTAAAATATGCGATGAGCTGGAAAAAATATACCGGTTCAAAGAACTTAATTCTCTCTCAATAGAGATTTCATCACATCTTGAAAAATGCCCGAATTGCGAAAAAGAATCGAGGAATCTCGCTTTTTATTTCGAGCGCGTGGAATTGATCTACGACAGAATAGTTTGCCCTCCGGATCTGTTCACAGGTATCAAAGAAATGTTATACAAAAAACTTGAACAGGATTTTGTTAAACTTTCTGAAGCGCAATATAATCCAGCGCAGCCGGTTCAACCGATCCAGCATATTTCATCGGAAGTTAAAAAACTTAGAGCAACGTTTTCAACTCCCTCGAATGCAGAAACCGTAAGAAAGATAACAACTAAAGAAAAACCTTATCAGGCTCAGAGAGGGGAAATACCTGACGCCAATATCGTACGCGCAGTAACAAAAGAACATTATGGTGGCCAGACTGGTGGTATAGATTTCATAAATTTACTAAAGTGGGTGTTTCTTATTGTTACTCTGATTGTACTTGCATTTTGGGGCTTGGATGCATACGAAGAAACCGCTCCCTGGAAAGTTAGTCTGATACAAGGTGCTTTTTCGATACAGGGAACTCCGTTCGCAGTTAACGAAATGAATGAAGGAGATATTCTCACGACTAGTTCCGGGTCAGAGGCTATGCTGATCATACCCGGCGGCGGCAAAGTTATAATTCATTCAAATTCTGAAATTAAGATGGCTAACTCCTGGCTGCATTTCCAGAGAGTGGAAATGGTAAAAGGGAAAGCCATCCTCTCAAATTTCCCTCCTAAAAGCAGTTTTAGGTTTGTTGTGGATAAAGTTGAAATTTATCCCGGAACCGCCACTACAGAGGTACAGAGGAACATTTTAGGTAAGATCCATCTCGAGGGGATTGAAAAATATTCACATTTCAGAATCGGAGAACAGTTCTTTTTGCCCAAGGATTATGTGGTGGAGATCAGTGAAAGTTCATTGAACGGTATTCCTCATTTCAGAGGTACAGGCACTGAAATCACTGAAAGTGTTAAAAGAATAAATAACGGTATATTTACGGAAACAGATTTTAAGAAAATAGCGGTAAACTCCTCAGAAAAGGATATTTTTACACTTGTCCAGTTGCTTACAATTGCGCAGGGAGAATCCAGGAAAATAATCTTTGAAAGGCTTCGCGAATACTCTATCCCTCCGGGTGAAATTATCCGCGTTCCGGTTGAAGGTTTGACCAGAGAAGATATTCAAATCTGGGCTGATCGTTTGCTGAGAGAAAAATATAATTAAATACAAAGGATTACTATGGACCTATTAAAAGTACTTCGAATCGAAGAAAAAAATTATGGCAGTTCAACCGGAAGAGAATGGTTTCGGACGAACACCGAAGGAGAACTTAAAATATACAGCCCTACTAACGGAGAATATATTGCCTCTGTTTATCAGTGCTCCCCGGGCGATTATGAAAAAGTAATGAAAAAAGCAGAGGAAGCTTACAAATACTGGAGAACAGTTCCTGCTCCTAAAAGGGGAGAGGTTGTACGCCAGATAGGTCTCAAACTGCGTCATTATAAAGAGCCCCTCGGAAAACTAGTTTCATACGAAATGGGTAAATCACTTCAGGAAGGTTTAGGCGAAGTGCAGGAGATGATTGATATATGTGATTTTGCGGTAGGATTATCGAGGCAGTTATACGGTTTCACAATGCACTCTGAAAGGCCCGAACATCGTATGTATGACCAGTACCATCCTTTGGGAGTTGTCGCGACTATCTCAGCCTTTAATTTTCCGGTTGCGGTATGGTCCTGGAATGCAATGTTAGCTGCAGTCTGCGGTGATGTGAATTTATGGAAGCCATCTTCTAAGGTGCCATTGACGGCTATCGCAACGCAGAAGATAGTGGAAGAAGTACTTAATGAACAAAATCTTCCCGAGGGACTCTTTAACCTGATAATCGGGAAAGGTTCATCAATTGGAGAAATCCTGCTTAATGATAAAAGGATCCCGCTCGTTTCTGTCACGGGATCAACACCGGTTGGGAAACACGCTGCTGAGGTGGTATCCAAGCGCTTCGGAAGAACCATACTTGAACTCGGCGGCAATAATGCCATCATTATGTCCAAGTACGCAAATCTGAAACTGGCTATACCCGCGGTTGTGTTTGGTGCGGTAGGTACCGCCGGACAGAGGTGCACTTCTACAAGAAGACTGATTATTCATGAATCAATCTATGATAGTGTTAAGGAGTCGCTTGTGAAAGCTTATAAAAGTCTGAAAATAGGAGATCCGCTTGATTCCTCTAACCACGTGGGACCCCTGATTGATAAGAGCGCTGTCTCTGCTTTTACTGCCGCGCTTGAAAAAGTTAAAAAAGAGGGCGGAAAAATTATTTATGGTGGTGATGTCCTTTCCGGCGACAATTACAAATCAGGCTGTTATGTCGTTCCGGCGCTCGTTGAAGCTGACAACAGTTTCGAGATAGTGCAGGAAGAAACATTCGCACCCATACTTTATCTCATGAAATATTCTTCGGGCATTGATGAAGCTATTGATCTGAATAATGGAGTTGTCCAGGGACTTTCTTCTTCGATATTTACCGATAACCTTCAGGAGGCGGAAAGGTTCCTTTCGGCCGCGGGTTCGGATTGCGGAATTGCAAACGTTAATATCGGAACTTCGGGCGCGGAAATCGGAGGAGCCTTCGGCGGCGAAAAAGAAACCGGCGGCGGAAGAGAATCCGGATCAGATTCCTGGAAAGTTTATATGAGGCGGCAGACGAACACAATTAACTTCGGCGCGACATTACCGTTAGCGCAGGGAATTAAATTTGAAATTGAGTAACTTTAACAGGAATTAAATCATTTTGAATCGGCATTATTCAATTGAAATAGTAAACCGGGTTTCGGAACTGAACAGAATCTTTGAGATGATCACAAAATTCTCACTGGAAAACTCACTGAGCAGAGATTGTGATTACAACCTCAACCTGATCCTTGAAGAATATTTGCTCAACCTTATTAAATACGGTTACAAAGACGGCAGAAAGGATATCATCGTCGTGAATATTGAACTCAGTATTGACGGCATGAGAATCAAGGTCACAGATTCGGCGGACAGTTTCGATATCCGGAATGCCGAAGACTATGATTCTGAAATGAAACTCGAAGACAGGAGAGTCGGGGGAATTGGAATAAAATTAATAAAAGCCCTTGTCAAGCGGATTGACTATGAAAAGATGGGCGAAAACAATATTGCAACATTTATTTGTTCAAAATGATGACAGGATTTTTATGTTAATTGTTAATGAAACTGATCACCCTGATTTACTTGTAATTCATTTGAGCGGCAAACTGGATTTTACTAATGCCGAGGATGTTGAAAACAGTATCAAGGAACTGATCAATACAGGCGGGAAGAACCTGATAATCAATCTCAGGGAAGTATCCTTTATCAGCAGCTCCGGAATCAGAGTCCTCCTGATTTCGGTAAAACTTGCGGAAAGCCTGGGCCTTAAAGTTGTATACACTGAAATTCAGGAAAAGGCGAGGTACCTGCTGGAAATACTAGGATTGCAGGACCAGATTAAGATAGCGGGGAGTTATGATGAAGCTGTCAAAATGATTACAGGATAGAATACATTACGGCCACAATAGGTTATTTTATGAATTATTGGCTTTTTTTTATCGGCGCTACCGAAATACTGCTTGCTCTTACCATCGGAGTCTTTTTGATTTATCTTGGCTTCCAGCTGCTTTCAAGGGTCGTAAAGGATCTTGAGGTGCTGGAAAGTCTTAAATCTCACAATATATCCGTTTCAATTGTTATCGGGACAATAATAATCTCCATAATTTTTATTGTGCGTGGCGCGATTGATCCCGCCGTAACGGTATTTACGATGATCTTCAAGAATCCTAAAGCAGAAATCTCAGTATTTCTTACAGGATTCCTGATCATAATTCTCCAAATCCTTTTATCCGCACTGATTGCTTTTGCAGGGATTTTTATCGCAATGAAGTTCTTTATGTGGCTCACAAAGGATCTGCAGGAGATTGAAGAGATCCGGAAGAACAATATTGCTGTCGGAATCGTTCTGGCTGTGGTGATCTTTTCGATTGCCCTAATACTTGAACCCGGAATTAAAACTCTTTTGCAATCTTTCATACCGCTCCCAAGCGTCAATTTCAGGGAAATCTCCCAGTAAAAATTATGTCTCGGTCGAAGGGCTGTGTCAAATCGTTACTCGGAGGCTGTTTTTCCGTACTTGTGTTTTTTGTCTTTCTTGGTATCGGCTTTAGTTTTATCAGTAAGTATGTTTTTGACTTGCTGAGTATTGAGTCCAACAACATCACCGAAGAGGTAACGACAGGCGACGCATCTGGGAAGGAATTTTATTCTGTTTCCTATCAGTGGGACCATCCGGAGGGTTTTTTTCAGAGTTCCTCATACAGACTTACTTTTCATATTCCAAAACACGAAGTTGATAATGCGATGAAATTTTTAACTCGAATTTCACGTATGACTTATGATGAAATCGGCGTTGACGAGACAGTGTATTATTACGATTCAATTCAGTTCTATTGCGAGTATTGGCGGATCGTTTACGGCAAGATCATTGATAACAATTCCCGGTACATCAATCCTATCCGCAGGAGGCTCAACGAAATTATGGACAACAATAACATGACCTCAGGGGATAAGGTGAATTTCCTGATCAGCTTTGTTCAGAACATTGATTATAAAATTCCTGAGGTACCGTTAGGAGTAATGCCTCCCATTTCCACTCTTAAAGCGCAATACGCGGACTGTGATTCCAAGGCATTACTTCTTTACCTTCTATTAGAGGGTTTAAGCGTGCCTTGTGTGATCTTTTACAGCCCGTATTATCAGCATGCGATGCTGGGGCTGGACTATACCGGATTAACTGACAGGAAAGTATACGGAGGGGACTACTACTATTTTCTTGAAACAACTTATCCCGGATGGGAGATTGGGCAGTTACCCCCTGAGATGAAGAATACAGATTTGTGGTATGTGCTCGATTTGAAAAATATTTAGGAGTAAAAATGATAGAATGGAAAGCTTTTGAATTTAATCCATTTTCTGAAAATACTTATATCGTTTGGGATAACGATACGAGAGAAGCGTGGATAATCGATCCTGGGTGTTATGACAGTTCTGAGAGAAAAATAGTTTTTGACTTTCTCAGAAATAATTCGCTCGACCTGAAATATATCCTCAATACACATTGTCACCTGGATCATATTTTCGGGAATCGTTATATTAAGGAAAATTTTCAAAACTGTATTCTGATAATCCCTGAAAGGGAACTGGGGTTGTACGAGAGTGGCAAGTCACAGGCTGAAATGTTTGGACTTGAAATGGCTTGTCCTCCTGAACCAGACCGTTTTTTTCTGGATGACGAAGTTCTTAATTTAGGCGGCGCTAAATTCCGGATAATATCTACCCCCGGTCATTCTGAAGATGGTAAAAGTTTCTATTCGGAATCAGCCGGAATCTGTTTTACTGGTGACGCTCTATTCCATGAATCGATTGGGAGGACTGACCTCCCCGGCGGTAATTTAAATGTGTTAATTAGCACAATTAAAGATAAACTCTTTGTTCTTCCTGATAAAACTGTTATTTTAGCAGGGCACGGTCAAAGAAGTTTTATTGGTCACGAAAAATTGAACAACCCTTTCTTAAGGTTATAATTGTAGTAGAAATAACAATTGTGATAAAAAATAAGTCGTAATTTTGCGACAAACGACCGAGTTCTTCTCCGTTTTTTTAATGGCAATAAAATTGCATGTGTTTAACTATAATAATCATTTAGGAGTCATCATGAAAAAAATTCTTTCTGTTCTGACATTTTCTTTGCTGATGCTTACATCAGTAAACGCCCAAACTCTTGAGGAAACTCTGCAAAACTTATCTAAGGACGCTGCCTCTGCGTATGTTAATCCCATCATTTCCGGTTTTGGTGCAAACCTGAATACTGGCTGGATGCACCGTGTACCGAGCGCAAAGTTTTTTGGTATTGATCTTGAATTCGGTGTCATAGCCATGGCTACCATGTTTAATGACGAAAACAAAGCATTTACAGCTAATGGAAATTTCAGATTTGACAGAGCGCAAGCAGAACAACTCATACCCAGTTCTTACTCAGGATCTTTGAGGACGGCGATGATAAATGAAATCGTTAGCCGTGATTTTGCTGTTGACATTTCAGGTCCTACCATCGTAGGTAAAAAAGATGATTCTGTTGTGGTTACATTCCCGGGCCAAAATATTTCTGTAACTGGTTTTCCCGGTTCCTATCCCATACCAACTAAAGTGATTGGTACTCCGGTTAAAGGATTTCTCGAAGACGCGACTGCATTACCCTTATTCCTTCCCCAGATCAGCATAGGAACAATATATGGTACTTCAGTGGCTCTCCGTTATCTCCCCGCGATAGATCTGGCGGATCTGGGCGAATTCAGCTATTTCGGAATTGGCGCAATGCACAACCCTGGAATCTGGTTCCCGAATCCGCTACCGGTTGATCTGGCAGTTGGGTTCTTCACCCAGAATCTGGATGTGGGAGATATCTTCAGCGCAAAATCTACTTCTTTTGGCCTTTATGCTAGCCGTTCATTCGGATTCTCACTCCTTAACATTACTCCGTATGCCGGTTTTGGTTTTGAAAGCTCCAATGTTACTATTAAATACACCCAGAAACTGGAGTTGACTGCGGTTCCGGGATCCGTTACCGAATTTCCGATTGAATTTGAAATGGAAGGCAAAAACAAGTCACGCATTATCCTTGGCGCCTCACTTAAACTTTTAGCAATTAATCTTAACGTGGATTATAATATCTCTGAATACAACACCATAAGCGGTGGTATCGGAATTATTTTCTGATCAAGTTTACTGACTGATAAAAGGGCGGGTATTATCCCCGCCTTTTTTATTTTATCCCCGCCGCAATTCGAACGATTTTCCTTATCTTAAGGAATATTAATATTACGTTTTAACCACGAGTTTTTTGCATAATGTTTGAGAGAGCCGGCGATTTATTTCAGGTTTATTCTACACTTATTTACGATTACGATCTATGGGCACAGACAGCTTTTACAGTTACTTTGCAGGTATTAATTCCCATTGTAACATTTCTGCTCACATATCCAATCTCCATTTTACCATCCGGTACAGTGAGAAGGATAGCCTCGATTAACAGGCCCTTTGCCTGGGTGCTGCTGAACATTATCGTTTTTTCAGCGTTAATGGTTTCATCCAACTTTATAATTAATCCGGTTGTTAAAAGTGTAACCGGATATCTGGTCATCCTTGTGGTTTTTTCATCCGCATATCTGACTGTAACACTCAATAAAACACTACTTAGGCTTGAGACTGACTATTCTCCGGCACTTAAAAAATTCCCATCCGTATTTTCCCATATAAAAGGTAACAAGATTAAGTACCTGATACCTGCTGTATTCCGGAAATTGTCTTCTCTTGCTTTTTTGTATGCGGTACTCTATGAATATTTTGTTGATACAGGTTACGGAATAGGTTCTCTGATAAGGGCCGTCTCAGGTTACTGGAGTTATGAGTTGTTGTTCATTATGCTTCTGCACACGGTATTCATCTGGGCTATCATCCATGCAGTAATTTGTTTTCTGCTTTCATTTGTCTTTAAAGAGGAAGGTGAATAATGAAAATCAGGTTTGAAAATTTATCTATCTTTTTTTCGAATGAATTGGGCAAACAGAAAGAACTGTGTGATAACCTGACATTTGAAGCAGGAAGTAAGTTAGACACGGGGATGTCTGGGATTATATTACCGGCGAATTCAGGGAAAAGCGTTCTGGCTGCTTCATTCGCAGGCCTCAATAATCCAGATTCAGGAAACATTTATTTTAATGATATAGAGATACAAAAGCTTAACGCCTTACTGGTTAATTGTCAAAAAGCATTCCCGGGGCTTTCCCTGCGTGATTTATATTCCAACCTTACAAGCGGTGACAAGTCATCTAAAACCAAAGTTGGATTATCTGAGGTCGCGTCTTTAGTTGGACTCGAAGGTTATGAGGAACATGTGCCATCGGTACTGAGCCTGGGGTTTCAAATGAGGTTAATGGTTGCAGCAGGCTTAATAAACAATTGTGACCTATTCATTGCTGATGACCCCTTTTTCAGACTTTCTCAATCTACCGCAACAGAGATTGCAGATTTATTTATAAGAATCTCCGCAATTAAACCGGTACTGCTCATAAGCTCAGATTTAAGGGTTACCGTGCAGATTGCGAAGGAATACTTTCTCTTTGACGCGATGCCACTGAAATTTCTAAGCGGGGGAGAAGTCCCTGCGGAATCAGGTGAAAAGAAAATTTTAGTCAGAGAAATAGCAGACCGGATTATGGCTTTAGAGAATAAACTTTTTGTTAAATATTATCTATAAAAGTATGAATAAAATTTTAGATCAATTACACAATTTCAGAGAGCAGGCAAAAGCGGGAGGCGGAGAGGCGAGAATAGCCGCTCAGCACAAAAAAGGGAAATTTACCGCCAGGGAACGTATCGACCTGCTGGTGGATGAAAATACTTTTGAAGAACTTGATATGTTCGTAAAACATAACTGCCATGATTTTGGATTAGAAAAATTAAACTACCCGGGTGACGGAGTCGTTACCGGATTCGCTTCCATCAATGGTAGAAAAGTTGCTTTGTTCTCACAGGACTTCACAGTTTTCGGAGGAACCCTCTCTGAAGCCAACGCCAAAAAGATAGTAAAAATAATGCAGATGGCGATGAAGATAGGCGTTCCTGTTATCGGTTTGAATGATTCAGGAGGCGCACGCATTCAGGAAGGGGTTAACAGCCTTGGGGGATACGCAGATATATTTCTCCTGAATACTATGGCGTCAGGTGTAATCCCGCAGATTTCGGTCATTCTCGGCCCCTGCGCTGGAGGCGCAGTCTATTCACCGGCAATCACCGATTTTACGATAATGGTAAATCACACAAGTTATATGTTTGTCACCGGACCCAATGTTGTAAAAACCGTGACGCACGAAGATGTAACGTTTGATGATCTTGGGGGAGCTGAAGTACATTCGGTCAAAAGCGGTGTGGCATCCTGCATGTTTGAAAATGAAGCAGAAGCGCTTCTTGCGACCAGGGAATTACTCTCTTATCTGCCGGAGAACTGGAGAGATAAACCGGTTGAGTACGATTTTGATTTAGCTTCACTTGCACCAATAGAGAAACTCAATACTATTATACCTGAATCGAGCACAAAACCATACGATGTAAAACAGGTGATAGAGCTCCTGGCAGATGAAGGAAAGTTCTTTGAAATTTATCCCAGGTACGCTGAGAATATCGTTGTCGGATTCGTCAGGATCGGCGGGCAATCAGTCGGTGTAATAGCTAACCAGCCTGCCGTGTTAGCCGGTGTGCTTGATATAAATGCGTCTGTGAAGGGTGCGAGGTTCGTCCGATTCTGTGATGCTTTCAATATTCCGCTGCTAGTCCTTGAAGATGTTCCAGGATTTATGCCGGGTACCGAGCAGGAATGGAACGGGATTATACGTCACGGCGCAAAATTGCTCTACGCTTTCTGTGAGGCGACTGTTCCCAAAGTTACGGTCATTCTGAGAAAGGCATACGGCGGGGCGTATGATGTAATGAACTCGAAGCACGTAAGAGGGGACTTTAACTTTGCGTGGCCAACTGCCGAAATTGCGGTAATGGGCCCTAAAGGCGCTGTAGAGATCATTTTCAAGAAGGAGATAGAAAGCTCTTCAGATCCGGAAAAAGAACTGCAGTCCAAACTCGATATGTATATCGAGAAATTTGCTAATCCGTTTATTGCCGCGGAGAAAGGTTTCATTGATGATGTGATTGAACCGTCTGTGACGAAGCAAAAACTGATCAGTGCCTTCAGATTATTGAGAACGAAGGTGGACAAGAATCCCAGGAAGAAGCACGGGAATATTCCTTTATAGATTTTATTTTTTAAATTTATTTAGTATATTTAAAAATTAGTGTGTATAACAATTTAGGGTGAGAATTATTGTGGCGGGGGAATACTTAGCTAATTATTTTTTTTACTAATCATTGACGGAGGCTCAATGCAACTTGGGAAAACCAAGTTTTTTGCTGCATCTTTACTGGCTCTCATATTTATGTCGTGCGGGGTTAATAAAGATGTAACAAAAGAAACAGCACAAACCCCTGCAGTTCAGACTGAACCGGTAAAACTTGATATCGTTTCAGAGATGCTCGAAGAAGCGAGGCAGTCTTATATTCTCGCTATTCAGAAACAGGAACAAAATTCTGCCACGGAGGCGATAGAAAACTATGAGTCCGCGGTAAAGGTTATTACAAATCTCAGTTACTATCCGGGAATCGACAGCAATTTTGCTTTCACAGAGCTATCGAAGGCGATTTACGAAGATTACGGTAAGTTTCTTGCCGGTCTTTCAGAAATCCCTGAAAATGTTTCAGTTGGCACCTTTCATGAATGGGTTGGCAAGTCTGTTCCTGAAGTCGACGTTGCTGAAGATGTTCAGCCCGGAGAAGCAAATGTCTTGTACTCTTCTGAGGTTCCCCTCGTTACTAATGCCATTGTTGATAAGTGGGTAGACTACTTTACCGGCAAGGGAAGACGTTATATGTCCCTGTGGCTGGCACGTTCAGGCAAGTATTTCCCAATGATGCAGAAGATTTTTGAGGAAGAAAACGTCCCTCAGCAACTAATATACCTCAGTATGATAGAAAGTGGTCTGAATCCGTTTGCCCGTTCCTGGGCAGGTGCTGTTGGAATGTGGCAGTTTATGAAGGCCACAGGCAGACTATATGGCCTGAAAACAGATTTCTTTTATGACGAAAGACGAGACCCCGAAAAAGCTACCCGTGCTGCAGCACGCCACCTCAGAGACTTGAATAACTCCTTAAAAGATTGGTACCTTGCGCTCGGTGCATATAACGCAGGAGAAGGCAGGATTAACCGTGCTATACGCCGCGCCAGATCAAACGATTTTTGGGTACTTCAAAAGTATCTTCCCAGGGAAACCAGAAGTTATGTTCCCCAGTACATAGCTGCTTGTATTGTTGCAATGAATCCAGAAAAATATGGATTTACGAATATCAACTTCCAGACCCCGGTAGACTATGAATTTGTCTCGGTGAATGAATCTGTAGACCTGGCTTATTTAGCCCGCAGCATACAGGTCGGACCGGATGAGCTACAGGAGTTGAATCCCGAACTTACTCAAATGAGCACTCCCGGAAATTACAGCGGAGCCTATAGGTTGAAAATACCGGTGGGCAAATCATCTGAAATACTTGCGGCTTTAGAGAATATTCCGGAATCAGCCAGAAGGACTTACCTTGCTCATACCGTTAAAAAGGGCGAATCGTTAAAGATGGTAGCCAATAAGTATGGTGTAAGTGTTTCTGAGTTGGCTGACGCTAATAATATTTCTGTGAAAACCAGAGTAAAGCGCGGAATTGTTCTCAAGATACCATTCAAATCGACAATCCCGGTTAATGATTTTACAGAAAATACTGATGTTGCGGTAGCTCAGACTGAAAATTCGAGCAGAGATTCGGTATCTACCGGCGAATATGTTTCTCCTTATATTGCTTTGAATAATGCGGAAGAAGAGGGAGAAGCCACCGATGAAGGAGATCAGTCCCCGGATACAAAATCAGAAGAACAACCCATCGTTCCCACGGGAAAAGTTGCGGTGGAATACACTATAAAGAACAGCGAACGCCTTACCGATATTGCAGATCTGTTCGGAGTTAGGATCAGTGACATCCGTATCTGGAACGACCTTCCGTATACATCTACAATTAAGGTAGGTCAAAAACTTCAGATATTTGTTCCTGCCGAGAAAAAAGAATTCTTTGCAAGCCTCGATTCTCAATCATCTGTCGAGAGGGTTTCGACATCTGACAGGCAGAACACTGTACGCGAGAAAAACTGGTTCTACCATGTAGTTAAAAGGGGAGAGACCCTTGGTGCAATTTCTGAAAAATTTGATGTGGGTTTGAGCCGTCTCAGAGAATGGAATAATCTGAGGTCAAATAAAATCAAAGCCGGAACAAAGCTGAAAATTTACTCTGATAAGTATTCACAATTAATTGCCAGTAACGCCCAGGCTAATACAAGACCCGCGAAAGCAAAATCATACAAGTATAAAGTCAGAAAAGGCGACTCTCTCTCCGAGATAGCAATGAAGTTTAACGTTTCCGTCAGCGACCTAAAAGAGTGGAATAGGCTTAAATCTGACGCTCTTACGGCCGGTAAAGTCCTCAATATTAACTCCGGAGAAAGTTCCTCTCTGGGAGATAATACGACGAATGCTCCCGGAATTGTTACAGTACATGTTGTAAAATCCGGCGAAACACTTGGCCAGATCGCTGATAAGCATAATGTATATGTATCCAGTCTTAAAAAATGGAACAGAATAAAAGGCAACAAGATCTTAGTCGGTCAGAAGTTAACCATCTATTCTAATTCGGTTTCGGCACCTTCAGCAGGCGCGAAGCAGGCAGCCAAGGGTGTTGCCTCCGGCGGTAAGAAAGTGACCCACACTGTTAAAAGTGGTGAATCACTCTTCTCGATCGCAAAGCAGTACAGCGTAAGCGTTAATGATTTAAAAGATAAAAATAATCTTGTCTCGTCGAAGATATTACCGGGACAAAAAATAGTAATTAAGTAAACATAAGGAAATTAGTCAAGTTTAGTCATCTTTAAATAAATATCCGATTCCGTTAGGGGTGTCGCCCTTTTTGCGACTGAGATTACACCCTGGAACCTGATCCGGTTAGTACCGGCGTAGGAAAACGAGTTTTCTCATTAATTACTTTTATAGCCGTTTTTCAACGGCTTTTTTTTTGTTTAATCTTTAAGGAACATATGTTAGTTAGATATATATTTATTTTACTTATAATTCTGATACCAGCCTCTCTTGCCCAGGAGATCATCGGAGTCGTGAGAGACTCTAAAACCAACCAGGGCGTACCGTCGGCAGTTATCAGGATAGAGAATACAGAATTCTTTACGACTACGGGAGATTCCGGTTTTTTTAGCTTACGAGCCGATGTGCTCCCTGGTAAAAATGAGCTGATATTGTTGGTGAACAGGATTGGTTATGAACCGGGAAGAGTGGAAGTGAACCTTAGCGGACGGGATGAGCCGTTAGTTATTCGAATTAATTCGGCAGTTATTCCTTCTCAAACTATTCTAATTAAAGCATTTACCGCGAATAATATAAAGTCATCTCCAATATTTGACGGACTTGACGGCAAACAAATCGAAAAAACTCATACCACCCAGGATGTACCTGAAATGCTCAGTTCGCTCCCTTCAGCCACTTACTATTCGGAGGGTGGAAGCGGAATAGGTTATAACTACCTTAGTATCAGGGGATTTGATCAGAGGCGAATAGCAGTAATGATAAACGGAATTCCGCAGAATGATCCGGAGGATCACAATGTTTATTGGGTCGATATGGCTGACCTGTTGGGGAATACAGAATTAATTGAGATTCAGAGGGGCGCAGGAGGAGGGTTGTATGGTTCTCCCGCTATCGGCGGGGCTATAAATCTCGTTACCAGACAATCAAGTTTGAAACCACTTTCAAGAATTTCACTCTCCCATGGTTCTTTCAATACGAGAAAAATGGAGGTTGAAGCATCCTCCGGAATTATTGGCGGTAAATATTCCTTCTATTCGAAATTTTCGAAGTTAAATACGACCGGGTACCGTGACAACTCGTGGGCAGACCTGAATGCTTATCATTTTACTCTAAGCCGGTTTGATGAAGACCTGATGACACAGATAAACATTTACGGCGGTCCCATTGCTGACGGACTGGTCTATACCGGACTTCCCAAATTTGCACTTAAGGACAGGGAGTTAAGAAGAAAAAACTACTCCTACTGGGAGCAGAACGGTGAAAGTTTTTCTTACACTGTTGAACGTCGTCCGGAAGAGATTGAAAACTTCTCACAGCCGCACTTTGAAATTTTAAATGAATGGAACATTTCTCCCAAATTACGATTTAACTCTGCGTTATTTTTTATTAGTGGCAACGGATTTTTTAATTACGATGGGAGCTGGGGAAATTATTCCTATTTCAGGCTAGTTCCCGGAAATGGTTTCCCAATCACGGGGAATCCGGATACACTCTATATGAGTAATGTTTTGATTAGAGCTAATGTTGAGAATAAGCAGTTCGGGTGGTTACCAAGGATACTTTGGGAACATGAAAACGGAGAGTTGATTGCGGGTATTGAACTCCGAAAACATACCTCCTTCAAGTGGGGGATTATTGATTTTGCTAATGGTGTTCCTGACGGAGTACCCCGTAACCACAGATATCATCAGTTTGAGTCAGGTAAAGATATTGCGGGCTTATTTGTGACTGAACTTTACAATCTGTCCGATGAAGTTCAGATATCCGGAGAACTCCACTTCGTATATAACTCGTACCGCATCAAGAACGAAAAATACGTCGGTTACGATTTTCGGATAAACCACTTCTTCTTCAACCCCCGTTTCTCTGTATCTTATAAGCCTTGGCAGGAACAGATGATTTATTTTTCCGCAGCCAGAGTCAGCCGCGAACCGAGACTAAGAAACTATTACGATGCCGCTGAGGCAAGCGGAGGAGCGTTACCCCAATTCAGTCTGAGCGCAGACGGTACTTATAATTTTAATGATCCTCTGGTAAAACCTGAAAAGATGAATAGTTTTGATCTTGGATACAGTTTCGACAATACCGGGTATATGCTTAACGCCAACATTTACCTGATGTCATTTCAGGATGAGATAGTCAAACAGGGACAGATTGACAGGCTCGGCGTACCCACTACCGGAAACGCGGAAAGAACTCTTCACTACGGTATTGAGTTATCGGGAAGAATTCAAATAATTAACGGACTCAGCCTGATTACTAATCTGACATACTCGAAAAATTATTACAAAAGCGGCAAATCATTTATGCCATATAATGATGGTGTGTCTGACACCATAATTACGATCGATCTTGCAGGCAATGAAATCGCCGGATTTCCTGAACTGATATGGAACTCTTCTATTCGGTATCAAAAAGACGATATATTCTTACAGTTAAATACACGATACGTTAGTAATTTCTTTTCAGATAATTTTGATGCAAATCTGAGCTCTTTATTGGCGCAGTATCCCGGAATAATAAGTTATCCCGATAATGTGAATGATGCCTATTTTACAACAGATTTTTTGGCATCTGTCTCTTTTACGCTCTTTAAGAACAATACCCCGTCGAGAGTGTTTTTCAGGGTTAGTAATTTAATGGATGCGTCTTATTCTATGAACGCAATCGGAGGTGAGTTCTTTCCGGCTTCAGTGAGAAATTTTCAGGCAGGCATTGAGTTAGGACTTTTTTAGGCATATAAGATGAAATACAAAATATCTAAAGCGCTTATCATCGCTGGTGGAGAAAAACCAACTAAAAGAAGTGTGCTGAAGCTCCTACAGGCAGGATTCAGAACTACAATCTGTGCTGACGGAGGTTACCTGCACACAAAGCGGATGGGATTAATTCCGGACTTTATTATTGGTGATTTCGATTCTGTTGGGGAATTGAGTGGAATTCAGAAAGAATGCAAACTGGTTCATATCAAAAGGCAGACCGATACTGACGTTGAAAAATGCATAAAATTCGCGGTCAGGTCAGGAGCTGAAGAACTGGTGATTTTGGGTGGTATCGGAGACAGGCTGGACCACTCCATAGCTAATATTGGTTTGATTGCCAAGTATTCCGACAAACTTAAAATTTCTCTATTTCACGGCAGTACATATTGTACCGTATTAACGGGCAAGCGTCATTTGAATTCGCGGAAGGGGGAAGTTGTTTCTCTTTATGGTTTGTCGAAGGATACAACTGTTACAACTTCTGGACTGAAATATGAGTTGAAGAATGGGAATATCTATCTCGGCGGTAACGAAAGTACCAGCAATATCGCATTGAGGAATGAACTGATAATAGACGTTAGAGATGGGAAGGCCTTAGTTATAAGGGAGTTAAACAGTTATTTTTTATGATTACTTTCTCCGCTGCAGATATTATTATAATTGTTGTTTTTCTTCTGGGAACGACACTTCTTGGTATGTATTCTTCAAGAAACCAGGGTAAATCAAAGCGAAGTTATCTGCTCGCAGGCGGGAAAGTGGGGTTGGTACTCTTTGTTATGACAAATGTTTCTACGTGGTATGGCGGTATTCTGGGAGTTGGGGAATATTCATTCAGATATGGTATTGCTTCCTGGTTTACACAGGGTCTGCCTTACTATATTTTTGCCGCCTTGTTTGCCCTATTTATGACTGAACGAATAAAAAATAAATCCTATTATTCGATACCGGAGGCTATAAAGTCAGTCTATGGGGAAGGAGCTTCGCGAATCGCGTCGGTGTTAATTTTTATTCTTGTTACGCCGGCACCGTATTTACTGATGGTTGCTTATATCTTAAAGCTGGCTTTTGATATACCACTGCTGTATGGTTTAATATTAGCTTTTTTGCTCTCAGTGGCATATTTATTAAAAGGAGGTTACAAATCAGACCTGATCACAGATGCTGTGTTTTTCGTAATTATGTTTCTTGGTTTTACTTTCTTCCTATATATTCTCGCCTCAAAATACGGTGGAATACAATTCCTGGCTCAAAACCTGCCGGTTGCGCATCTGACCCTGACCGGCGGTTTGCCTTACACAGTTGTAATTGTTTGGTGGCTTGTTTCATTATGGACTTTTGCGGATCCCGGTTTTTATCAGCGTACAACTGCGGCAGGAAGCATTAAGATCGCGAGGAGAGGAATTCTGATTTCAATCTTTTTCTGGTTCCTGTTTGATCTTCTTACAAACGGCGTCGGATTATATAGCCGCGCAATAATGCCTGAACTGAGCGAACCTGTTCTTGCGTTTCCGCTTTTAGCAGAGCAGGAACTGAAAAGCGGATATAAAGCATTCTTCTTTATTGCACTTTTGGCAACTATACTTTCGACTCTGAATAGTTTTTTGTTTCTAAGCGGATTAACATTTGGTAATGATATTGCCGGTGTAAGAGAAGAAAATGACGATAACAGCCGCACTATTTTTCGGGTCAGGGCGGGCATCTTAGTAAGTGGAATAATTTCGATCATTCTTGCGCTAACGATACCATCAGTGATAGAGATTTGGTACACCATAGGGAGTATTTGCATCCCCGGGATAATTCTGCTTGTTATAAGTAGCTACTTCCCGGCCATAAGAGTAACCCCGGGTGCAGCATACACCGAACTCATCGGGGGGCCGTTTGTTAGTCTTATATGGTACTTTGCTAAAGAGAATGTTTTAACAGACAGCCCCGCGGCAATAATTGAACCAATGCTAGCGGGACTTGGATTTACAGTTCTAGTGCATCTTTATAATATGAGGAAAGAGAGAGCCAGAATTATAAAATAAAAAAGGCCGGGCTGTATGACAACCCAGCCTATATCTGGAAAAACAGTGTCAGGGGAGAAGTATTGCAGTTGCGAGGACAGTCGTCCACAAACCTGTTTTATCTGGAAAAACAGTGTCAGGGGAGAAGTATTGCAGTTGCGAGGACAGTCGTCCACAAACCTGTTTTGTCACCTTCAGCTGACTGCGTAATATTAAATGACCGGACGATCTTACCTGACATCTTATAAATGTTTTCTCTTTCACTCCAGTCAGTATCGGGGTTGAATTCCACGCCGAGAGTAGTAGCGAGCATTGTAGCCGCGAGATCCTCCGCGTAATCTCCCGCGATTTTTTCTGTTTCGCCGAAAGGATGATGTTCAGAAAGGTAACCATACATATCAGGGTCAGCAGGAAGCGCCACACCGATCGAAGATGCGATTAACCTGTTAGGTTCATTCGTGGAATTTCTTGCCATTACGCTGAATGTGATCTGTCCCGGGGTAAGTAGTTTTAACCCTTCCTCTTTGGATATACGTTTACAATTTGTTGGGTAAATGCTGCTTACAGTTACCAGGTTACACTTTTCAATGCCCGCGTTTCTGAGGGCTAATTCAAAGGAAGCGAGGTATTCTTTATGCCGGCCTACCCCTTTTGTAAAGAAAATTTTTGAAGGAACATACAATTTATCATCTCCGTTTCTATTTTATAATAATTTTAAGAAATTTTCTTTTTCCAACCTTCAAGATATTATCTTTTTCTATTTTAATAACAGCCGAAGGATCAGAAATTTTTTCGTTATTAAATGTAACCCCTCCTTGTTGTACAAGCCTCCGGGCTTCACTTTTTGAAGGAGCAAGGTTTACTTTGGCTATTAATTCAGTAATATTAATATCAGCAGATGAATATTCCCATTCATAAAGGGGGATATCGTCCGGCAGTTCTTTCTTAATAAATATTCTGTCGAATTCTTCTTCTGCCATTACCGCGTCGTCTGATGAATGATACAGAGTTACGATCTCCCTGGCTAATCTCCGCTTCAAATTCCGGGGATTTGTCTGAGGATCCTGTAACTCGGCCTTGATTGAGGCAAGTTCACCTGAACCAATATTAGTTACTAGTTCGAAGTACGTGTAAATGAGGTCATCCGATATGGACAAAGTCTTGCCATAAATCTCTCTGGGTGATTCGGAAATTCCAATATAGTTACCATAAGATTTACTCATTTTCTCAACTCCGTCTGTACCAACGAGCAGAGGCATAGTAAGGATGACCTGGGGTTCCATTCCGGATTCGCGCTGGATATCGCGGCCGACAAGCAGATTAAATTTCTGGTCAGTTCCCCCTAATTCCACATCGCTCTTTATCGCCACAGAATCCATTGCCTGCGCGAGTGGGTACAGGAATTCGTGCACGGATATTGGTTCACCATTTTTATATCGTTTGGTGAAATCATCTCTTTCGAGCATTCTCGCAACGGTATACTTCGATGCCAGCCTTATAACATCCTCGAATGTCATAGTTCCAAGCCATTCCGAATTATATACTATTCTCGTCTTTTCAGCATCAAGTATTTTTGAAGCTTGCTCAAAATATGATTTACCGTGTTCGCGTGTTTCATTGAGAGAGAGCGCAGGGCGGGTAGCGCTCCTTCCTGTTGGATCTCCGATCATACCGGTGAAGTCACCTATAATCAGGACTGCCTGGTGACCGATCGACTGGAATTGTGCTAATTTTCTTAAAACTACTGAGTGGCCTATATGCAGATCAGGGCGGCTGGGATCGCAACCGAGCTTAATAATCAGCGGTTCGCCGCTTTTATATGAACGCTCAAGTTTCACTACAAGTTCTTCTTCCGGTATTATTTCGGAAGTACCCCTTCTGATTATATCCATCTGTTCGTTGACAGTGGCGAATTTGTTACTCAATTTCTCTGCTATTCTCCTTAAGTGATATTGATAATTATTTAATTTTATATTTTATTTCTGAATCCCTTTGCATATCCTTTTTCGCGATACTCTCCCGTTTGTCATAACTTTTCTTACCTTTTGCGAGCGCGATCTCGACTTTAACCTTATTTCCCTTGAAGTATAGTGACAATGGGATGAGTGTGAGACCTTTCTCGTTGATTTTGGAATTCAATTTCCTTATCTCCGAAGCGTTCAGGAGAATCTTCCTTTTCCTTTTAGGGTCATGATTGAAACGGTTCCCCTCGGTATATTCATTTATATGCGCGTTGACCAGCCAAGCTTCATTATTCTCAATTTCTATGTAACTATCAGTTAAACTGATCTTTCCCTGACGGAGGGATTTAACTTCCGTTCCGACTAATACAATGCCTGCTTCAAGCGATTGAAGGATAAAATACTCGAATCGTGCTTTACGATTCTCGATAATTCTTCTTATATTTTCAGTTTCTGACATTTTAATTTTAAAAAACTAAATTATTTTTATTTATACAATTAAACAAGCTTTAAAAAATTACTTTTTATGATTTCCTCAATTGGCCGGGAAAAAACCAAAGGTCGGTCATCTTTTTTTGGTAGAGTAAAGATAAATTCAGGTTACCTGACGCTTCTTCTCATTTTCACGGTACTTATTCCTTTAGATTTCTCATCAAGTCAAACACTCAAGCCGATCCCTGTGGCTGAGGGAACGAGGTTTTTCTACAAGCCTCAAAAGAAAGACGAAATAAAGACAATAGCCGTTGCCGGTACATTTAACAACTGGAAACCGGATACATATCTTATGACGTATGATACTGTGGGGAAATATTGGTTTGCGGATGTCCCATTGAAAACCGGAATTGAGTTCTTTTACAAGTTCGTACTAAACGGAAATAAATGGATAACAGATCCGAATGCCCACAATGTAACCGAAGATGAATGGCGGAACAGCATAATAATACCCCAAAAGTACGGGGCCCCCTTTGTTCAAAAGATATTTCCGCCCCAAAATAAAAGAGTAATCAGGAAGCCTGTTATATCCGTTTTTCTTAAAAGCGAGAAGGGTGAGATTGATGAAAAAAGCATCCTTCTTAAACTCAACAATTCGTCTCTGCCTTTTAAGTATGATAAAAAGAAGGGAGAGGTAAGTGCAGAAATAAAAGGTGAGATAGAAGACGGAGAGCACCGAATTTTCATTTCTTTTGCTGACAAGGAAGGGAATAGTAATGAGGGTTTTACTTCATTTTTTTTCCTTGACCGCTATATTCATCAGATAGAAACCCCCGCTTTTTATGACAGCGCCATCGTGTATGAAATCTATATTCGGCAGTTTAGTGACTCAGATGGTGATGGTATTGGTGATTTTAATGGAATAACCTCACGTTTAGGCTATCTTCAGGATACATTGGGTGTTAATGTTCTGTGGCTTATGCCTTGGAATGAATCGACTACCGATCATGGCTATAATGTAGTGGATTACTTTTCAATTGAAAAAGACTACGGAACATATGATGATTATATAGCTTTCATTCAGGCTTGCAAACAGCGGAATATCCGGGTATTGATGGATTTTGTGATAAATCATACAGACAGTACTCATTCATATTTCCTGGATGCCTACCGGAATCCGCAAAGTAAATTTTCTTCCTGGTACCAGTTTACAAATTCTGAGAATACGGACTGGAATCATTTTGGCGTTGAGAGGAAGATGCCAAAATTGAATTTTGACAACAAAGAAGTTCAGGACTACTTTATTCACATTGCCAAGTTTTGGATGGATCCGAATTCTGACGGAGATTTCTCTGATGGTGTTGATGGTTTCAGGTGTGATGCAGCAAAGGAAGTGCCTCATTCGTACTGGAACAGATTCAGGAAAGAAGTTAAAAAAGTTAATAAAGAAATACTGCTTTTGGGCGAGGTCTGGGACAACCCTTACTTCCTTATACCCTTCTTCAAAGAAGAATTTGATATGCTGTTCGATTATCCGGTTTATTACGGAATTGAAGAATACTTATTGAAGAATGATGTTGCTTCTATTAAAAAAAGATTGAGTGAACCTTCGGAATTGTATCCCGTTGGAGCTCAGACAATTAAGTTCCTCTCAAATCATGATAATGACAGGCCAGTCAGTAAATTTAATGACATCGACCTGAAGAAAATCGGGCTAGGATTAATATTCACTTTACCCGGAACACCGATGATCTACTACGGGGATGAACTGGGATTTGAAGGAGTGCTCCCTCCGGAAAATGTTAGGCAAAAATTTGACTGGCAACGAGTGAGAGAAAATCTGGATCACAGTAACTCAATCTTTAATTTTTACAGGGATCTGATACTTCTCCGAAATAAATATTCTCCGTTGTGGAAGAGACACGAAAAGGGAGGGGTTTCATTGAATTTTATTGAGTTCAGGGAGAATGAATTATTCGCATATTTAAGAACAGACGGTAAAAAACATTATCTCATTATTTCGAACAATTCTGGTAGGGAGATAGTATCGCCTTCAATCCTGTTGAACAGTCTTCCTGCCAAAATCAGGAAGATAAAATCGGCTGCTAAGATTTTCGACCTAGCAGGACTTGTAGAAAATCCGGAAATTAAAGTTTTTGCCAAACAGAACAAATTTTTTACTTTAAATGATGTTCTTATTGAAAAAAGATCATTTGTGATATATGAGTTGTTGTAGTAATTCCTGATGAAAAAAATCATTAATTTATTATTTATTGCATTTACGCTGATCATTCTCACGGGGTGTACTGCCCCGGAGGATAAAGGTGAAATAGTAATCTGGCACACAATGCGCCCTGAAGAGACGAGACAACTTCAGGAGCATATCAATGAGTTTCAGAAGCTGCATCCCGATATAAGGGTAATTCAGTTGTTTAAAGAGACTGAAGAAATGCGTTCGGGATTTATCATTGCCGCTATTGGCGGGCAAGGACCTGACCTGGTTTATGGGCCTGCTGATCAGATCGGGCCATTTGAAGAAATTAACATTATAAAACCCCTGGAAACCATTTTTTCAAGTGAATTCCTGGCAGGGTTCAATGAGAAAGCACTGATTTACTCCAGGGGGCATCTGCTTCAGATTGCCGATAAACTTGGTAACCACCTTACACTTGTCTATAACAAAAAGCTTGTTCCCAATCCTCCAACTTCCGACCTCGAGTTAATCGAAATAGGAAAAAAACTAACTGTTGATAAAAATGGGGACGGTAGACCTGATCAGTACGGACTTGTTTGGAATTACACGGAGCCCTATTTCTTTGTTCCGTTTCTTACCGGATTTGGCGGATGGGTCCTTGATACACTTAATAAACCCACACTTAATACTCAAGAGATGGTCAGGGGGTTAAACTTCATTGCCGCGCTGAGAGATAAGCATAAGATCATCCCGAATGAAGCAGACTACAATGTGGCTGATGCCCTTTTCAAAGAGGGGAGAGCCGGAATGATTATCAACGGGGATTGGTCCTGGTCTGGGTATGGCGAAGCAGGAATTGAATATGGTATCACACCATTACCACTAATAACTTCAACCGGTAAATATTGTGCCCCGATGATTTCACCTAAAGGGTACTCAGTGAATATTAATGTTGAAGATGAAAAGCTTCACAAAATTAAACTCTTCCTGGAATTTGTCCTAAGTCCTGAAAAACAGCTTGAGACAACCCTTAAGACAAAAACTTTCCCGACGGCTAAAGAGCTCTATTCGCATCCTGCTTTGGTCAACGATGAAATCCTGCAAAATTCACGCAGGCAGATTGAGTTAGGTATCCCGCTGCCGATAGTTACAGAAATGAGGGCAATCTGGGATGCTATGCGTCCTGCTTATCAGGCTGTTCTGGGTGGGAGTATATCCGCTGAGAAAGCTTCATTTGAGATGCAAAAAGCGGCCCTCGTCAAAATCAAAGAATTACGGGAGGATATCTATGATCCCGTTGGTGGTGTCATTGTACAAGTATTACTATTAGCAGCGGTTATCATAATTCTGGTAGCGATCAGAAAGAGTATTGTTGCTTTCTTCCGGAATCTGAGCAGAGATAAATTTGCCTATCTGCTGGCAATGCCGGCGATAGTAATAATGTTTGCAGTTATTTTTTATCCTTTTGTATATAATATAATACTAAGTTTTTCTAACATGAGCCTGGCGCATATAAATGACTGGAGCATTATTGGTTTCGCGCAGTATATTCAGGTCTTTAAAGAACCCCAGCTCTATACTATTTTCTTAAAAACCCTTATCTGGACGTTCGCTAATATCACCTTCCACGTTCTGATTGGAGTGACATTGGCACTGCTGTTGAATAGAAAATTGCCAGGAACTCCGGTATTCAGAACATTGCTCATCCTGCCTTGGGCGGTTCCGCAGTATATAGTAGCGCTCACCTGGAGGGGAATGTTTAACTACGAATATGGTTCAATTAATCTTTTGCTGACTCACTTTCTTTCTTTATCTCCGATAGAGTGGCTTAAGTCCCCGGTTGAAGCCTTTATGGCGGTGATAATTACAAACATCTGGCTTGGGTTTCCATTTATGATGATTATCGCTCTCGGAGGCCTGCAGAGTATTCCCCAGGAGCTGTATGAGGCAGCTGATATAGATGGTGCTAAATGGTACCATAAGCTAAAAAATATTACTATCCCCTTGATTAAACCTGTTATGATTCCGGCTATCACGCTGGGAGTAATCTGGACTTTCAACAATCTGAATGTCGTCTGGCTTGTAAGCAACGCGGGGGAACCTTCCGATCAGACTCATATTCTCGTGTCGTATGTTTATAAGGCTGCTTTTAATCTTTACAGATATGGATACGCTGCCGCTTTTAGCGTGATATTATTTTTAATTTTGCTTGCGTTTGGTTTAACCTTCCTTAGGAAAACCAAGGCTACCGAATCAGTTTATTGAGAAAGAAATGAATACCAAAAAATATATAATTAATTTCCTGACTTATCTCTTCCTGATATTTTTTACGGTTATCGCGCTCTATCCTATCATCAATGTTTTTACGATCTCGATTCGTCCCGGGAATAAATTGCTTTCAACTTCACTTGCCATAATTCCGGATGGGGCAACATTCAGGCAGTACGCTGAGTTATTCACGAATCGCCCTTTTCTGCTCTGGGTGTGGAATTCCGCAATTGTGTCCTCGGTTGTTACCATAACCGGTGTAGCGCTTGCATCCACAGCCGGATATGCGCTTTCAAGATTTAAGTTTGTTGGTAAGCAGGTAAGCATGCTTGGGTTGCTGACTACACAAATGTTTCCTGCGACCATGCTCTTGTTACCGATGTATATTATGCTCATCAAACTTGAATTAATCAACAGTTATCTCGGAATTATCATTGTTTATTCCGCGACAGCACTTCCGTTCTGTGTCTGGCAGATGAAAGGTTATTATGATACAATCCCTTTCAGCCTTGAAGAAAGCGCCAGGATAGATGGTTGCTCACGCTGGCAGGCGTTCTACAAGATAATTTTTCCGCTCGCAGCACCTGCGCTTGTTATAACTGCGTTATTTTCATTTATGACCGCCTGGTCGGAGTATATAGTAGCCGCACAGGTTTTGCAGGATACGAAATTATATACATTACCCTTGGGCCTCAAATCATTTGAATCAAATATGTCGACGGAGTGGGGATTGTACGCTGCTGCCTCTCTCGTGGTAAGCATTCCGGTAGTAACTTTATTCGTGATTCTCAGCAAATGGCTTGTATCCGGCCTTACTTTAGGAAGTGTGAAAGGATAACTAATAACAAATGATTGAGATACAAAAAAAACTTACGAAGTCTTTTTATGTTCTTTTAAGCCTTCCGGCAACAGCTATGGGTTTTGCTTTATCAATCCAGATCAGTGCGCTGAGTTGGATTCTTGGAACAAAATACAACCTCAACCTGGAGGAAATCGGTTTTGTATGGGCAGCCGGACCGCTTGCCGGGATTTTTGGCCAGGTGATTGTAGGGCTGATCAGCGATAAAGTTTGGTTCTGGGGAGGCAGGAGGAGACCATTCATCTTTATTGGCGGACCACTTGCGGCTTTAATGCTGATAGCACTTCCTCATATAGACACCATCAGCGGTTTCCTTGGTGTCAGCAACCTGATAATAGTTGCTTTAATAATTGCCCTGACTCTCGATCTCTCAATTAATATCAGTTTTAACCCTACACGATCCATCATCGCTGATGTAACGCCGGAAGGAATTACCCGAACTAAAGGCTACACCTGGATGCAAACGATTTCAGGTTTTTTTGGTGTACTGGCCTATATTATCGGCGCTACCCTTGGTAACTACACGCTGATCTACTCCGGTTCTTTGATCGTACTTTTGTTTTCAATAATTCCGATGTTTTTTATTGAGGAACCACGGGTTTTAGTCTCGGATCAAAAAACGGAGGTATCCGGGACGCTTTCGGAATCCACAGATTGGAGACAGTTGATGGTCTTATTTGTTGCGCACGGTTTCTCATGGATTGGTGTGCAAACGATGTTCGTGTTCATCATTGCTTTTATTCAGCAAAATCTTAATCCACAGAATAATTTTGAAACGGGACAGTTTATTTCGATATCCTTCGCGGTACTTAATACGATAGGTTTTATAGTACCGGTCTTCCTTCTTGAACCGGTTTCCGAAAAGATCGGTAGGATTAAAGTACACATCATTAGTGTATTAATTATGGCACTAGGTTATTTTGTTATAGCTTACATTGTAAATTCAAGTTTAATGCTATATTTTGCGATGGTAATAGTTGGAATAGGATGGGGAGCAATTGTGAGCCTGCCCTTTGCTATTATGAGCGAGAAAGTAGATAAAACAAGAATGGGATTTTTTATGGGAATTTTCAATCTATCGGTTGTTATCCCCCAACTAATAGTTAGTTTGCTTATCGGCGGTTTTATTCAGGATATGACCGATAAAAGCAATATATTCCTGATCAGCGGAATTTCGCTCGCACTGTCAGGTATATTATGGTTTTTTGTTAAGGAAAAGAAAATAACAAATTAAATCAACTTAAATTATATTCAACAATCAACTCCGGAGTAAAAATGAAAATTCGTTTTACGTTTTTCATTGTGATCTTAGTCTCCATGATCGCAATGTCTCAGAGCAGGAATACTGTTGATTCTAAAGCATGGTCAAAAGTTAAAATGGATGATCGTACCAGAATTACGGATAATCCAGAATACAAAGGCTATGTAGCGGCACCACAGGTTCCTACTTACCACAGAATGAAAGGTATAGAAGCGGTTGTCTATCCGAACTTCCGTCCTTTCCCGACAACCAATTCGACACAATCAGAAATGAGTGTCGATATTAATCCTTTGAACAGCAACATCATATTTTGTTCGGCAAATGCTACAAATAACCCTGTGACTACTATTTATGGTACCGGTGTTTACTATACTACAAATGCAGGTACAACATGGGCCGGCGCTGATAATCCTCCATTTGGTACAAACTCCGGAGATCCGGCTGTATCAATTGGAACAAACGGTAATTTTTTCGTTGGTTTTATTGATGGTGGAGCAAACGATGGCGGACAAGGCGTTGCTGTTTCCACTAATAACGGAGGCAACTGGGGCCGTTATGTCGTAGCACCAAAACCTGCGAGTACCGCTGATCTTCTTGATAAAAACCACCTCGTAGTTGATAAAAAAGTTGGCAGCCCGTTTGAGAACAGGGTGTACGCGGCCTGGACCGCGTTTGTAACAGGCAGTCCAAATGAAAACGATATTGAAGTAAGATATTCCACCAATAATGGACAAAACTGGAGCGCCAGTATAAATATCAGCGGAGCACTAAACGCCGGAAGCCACAACCAGGGCATCAACCTGCAGACCGGGCCTAATGGCGAAGTATATGCTGCATGGGCAGTTTACGACCAGTGGGCAGCCGGACAGTATGGCGAAGATGCTATTGCATTCAACGTTTCAACTGATGGTGGAGTTACCTGGGGTGTTCCGAAGAAAGCATACACCGCGGCGAATTTCGGAATTCGCGGTAACCTTACCAGTAAAGCAAGTATTCGTGTAGCTTCTTTTCCTTCGATGGCTGTTGACCGTTCTGGTGGCCCAAATAATGGCCACATTTATATTACCTGGCCTCAGAGAGGAGTAACACCTGCAGGATCTGATCCCGATATCGTTATTATGAAATCAAGTGACGGAGGTGCCACATGGTCCACTCCTAAGAGAGTAAATGATGATCCGCTAAACAACGCCAAAGACCAGTATTATCCCTGGATGACGGTTGATCAGACCACCGGTCACGTTTATGTTGCATTTTATGACAGCAGAAATACTACCAATGACAGCGCGGGTGTGTTCTTAGCTCGCTCCATTGATGGTGCAAACAGTTTTGAAAATATCCAGGTGAGCGATAGGAACTTTAAGCCAAAGACTATTTCAGGTCTTGCCACCGGATACCAGGGTGACTATATAGGAATCGCCGCACACTCTAATACCGTTTATCCTTATTGGATGGAAGACAGAACAGGACTCTATCAGGGATGGATGACCAAAGTAACGTTTGGTCCAATTATCGAACACCCAGCCCTCAGCAACACAGAAAATATGACAGGGCCATATCCAGTTGGAGCGAAAATCACATCCTCTCTGCCCCTAAACCCAAATAAGGTCCTCCTCTATTGGGGTAGAAATACGGGTGGTGCCGTTACCGATTCAGTTATAATGACCAGTGCAGGTGTCGATAGTTTCACTGCAAATATACCAGGAAACGGTTCACCAGCTACATATTACTACTATCTTTATGCCGAGGATAATACCGGTGGCTACAGTACTTACCCTGCCGGCGCTCCATCAAACAAGTTCATGTTTACAGCTAATACGGATTCGGTCTTACCGGTTATTACCCATACGCCAATCGGAAACCAATTCAGAGAAGTATGGCCGGCTACTGTTAACTCAAATGTAACTGATAACATTGGTGTTGATTCTGTTAAGGTTGAGTATAAACTCAAATCCAACGGACAGATGAGGTCATTTATTCTCAATTCGCTCGGAAGCGGCAATTACTCCGGTGTTTTCAATATTGATACAAGCCTGATAGCAGTAGGAGATACTCTCTTTTACAAAATTAAAGCCGTAGATGCCGGTTCCCTGCATAATACAGCATATCTGCCTGCATCGGGATTTTTCTCTTTTGTTTTCATAAATGATAATATTTTACCAGTTGTTACACATACACCGCTTAGGAACCAGCCTGAAATCCGCTGGCCTGCAGTTGTACGTGCAACGGCAAGTGACAACATGGGCATCGACTACGTTAAAGTTGAATACGATATTCGTAACGGTGCTTTAGTCGGTAACTTTAATTTAAACAATGTCGGCGGCGATCAGTATCAGGGTACATTTAATGTAGATACATCCCAGATAGCCGTCGGAGACACAGTAAAATACAGACTGGTCGTTAAAGATCTGTCGAATGCAGGTAATGTCGTCTATCATCCTGCGACCGGTTCACACAGCTTTAGTATAATTAACACACTCGGTTTGGTACTGATTCTGAATGATGATAATGTTGTTGAAGAGCGTATGTCATCACCCAAAGGAAATACTTTCCCTGTACCCGAGAATGCTCTGGGTGCATCAGCTACTTTAATCGAGAACACTCTCACAGCAGCAGGTTACGTCGTTGATAACGTACCCTTCCTATCAGCAGATACGAATTCCTTTGCCGGATATGATGTAATTGCTCTTGCCGCTGGTCCAAAAACTACTACTATCTTCGAAAGTTTACCTATAAGAAATGCTGTTACGATGTTCACGCTTATGGGAGGAAAAACTTTTGTTGAAGGCGGTGAAGTTGGCTGGATTTACAGATATTCTTCAGCTACATCGGACAAAGATCCGTTCTTCAGACGTAATGTCCTGCATGACAGCAGCTGGGTCAGCGACATTTCAAGCGGTATATTAAGGAAAAGACTGCCAAATCATCAGCTGTTTAATGAACCACATTCTATTCCGGATTCATTAGCATTCAATATAACAACAATCGGCGGACGCGATGCAATGCGTATCATTCCGAATAAAGCCGGAATATTTAAATTGGGTGGCTGGTACCCGACTTATCCGGATACAGCAAGCATCATTGCGTTTTCCCCAAGTAATGATCCTGCTGAGATCAGGAACCTGACTTATCATTTTTCTATCTCAAATATGACAAATCAGGATGCTGCGAAAAAACTCATTGAAAATGGTTTTGCTCTGCTGACATCTAGCGGCGGGTACATTCCAGTTGAATTACTCTCGTTTGCTGCTTCGGCAAGTAATAACAACGTGATCCTGTCCTGGGAAACCGCAACTGAGCTTAATAACTCAGGATTTGAGGTCGAGAGGAAACAGGGAAGTGAGTCATTCTCTAAAATTGGTTTTGTACGCGGAGCCGGAACAAGCCTATTGTCAACCGGTTACAGTTTCACTGATACTAACCTGGAACCCGGAACATACACTTATAGGCTAAGGCAGCTGGATTTTGACGGAAGTTATAAGATTCTTCCCGAAGTAAATGTTGATATCTCCTTGCCTTACGAGTATGCTCTGGATCAGAACTACCCGAATCCGTTCAACCCGAACACAGTCATAAAATATGCTGTTCCTCAGGCGGGAATGGTAAACATCGCGGTTTACAATTCCCTCGGAGAGAAGGTAGCTACTATTGTGAACCAGATACACGAACCCGGTAATTTTACAGTGGAACTGAATGCCGTCAAACTTGGAAGCGGTGTTTATTTCTATCGGATGGAATCAGGAAGTTTCGTCTCAGTGAAAAAAATGATAGTACTGAAATAATACACTCATTAAAAGGGAGCTTCGGCTCCCTTCTTTTTTATATTTTTTGCGTTTTTTTTTCCTGATTTTGTTCTATTTCCTTAACTTTACTTTTTATTTATTCTTTCTTAATTTCTTCGAAAATGAGCCTGAGAAGTAAGACAAAATTTATTTTTATTACCGGTGGGGTGGTCTCTTCCCTTGGAAAAGGTATCACTGCTTCATCCCTCGGTTTCCTCCTAAAGCAACGGGGATATAAGGTTACGATTCAGAAGTTTGACCCCTATATAAACGTTGATCCCGGGACGATGAACCCGACCCAGCACGGGGAAGTTTATGTAACAGATGACGGAGCAGAAACAGATCTTGATCTGGGGCATTATGAACGCTTCCTGGATGCAAATATGACCCAGGGGAACAACGTAACTACCGGCAGAGTATATTACGATGTAATCAATAAGGAAAGACGGGGAGATTTTCTCGGTGCAACAGTGCAAGTAATTCCTCACATTACTGACGAGATTAAGCATAGAATGACCCGACTTTCTGAAATGAACGAATATGATATCGTGATTACGGAGATTGGCGGGACGGTCGGTGATATTGAAAGCCTTCCTTTTATTGAAGCGATGAGGCAGTTGATGCTGGAACTTGGGCGTAAGAATACCCTGACGATGCATGTTACTTTAGTACCCTACATAGCTTCAGCCGGAGAGGTAAAAACAAAACCGACACAGCACAGTGTTAAAAAATTACTTGAATTAGGTATCCAACCTGATATTCTTGTTTGCCGAAGCGAGGCGCGTCTAAGCAGATCAATCCGCGAAAAGATCGCCCTGTTTTGTAATGTGGATGATAAAGCGGTCATCTCCGCATATGACTGTTCTACGATCTATGAAGTCCCTCTAATCTTTGCCAAAGAAAAGGTTGATTTGATAGTTCTGAAAGCTCTTAAACTGCCTGAAAAAAAGCTCAGGCTGGAAGATTGGGAATCGTTCGTCGAAAAAATTAAGAATCCCGGTAAGTCAGTTAATATCGCAATATGTGGTAAATATGTAAACCTCCACGATGCATACAAAAGCATCATGGAATCTTTCATTCATGCGGGTGCTGAAAATGACACAAAAGTGAATGCCAGATTCATTGACGCGGAGGAATGCGATTCGGAGAATTTACCAAGATTATTTCAGAATATCCACGCGATTCTTGTTCCCGGGGGATTTGGTGAAAGAGG
>JABWCL010000043.1 GCA_013360295.1 Ignavibacteriaceae bacterium
TTTATTATTTTGAAAGCAGTAGGCTTAATCAGGTAGTCTCGTTATAATTCACCCGCCTCAGGTAGATAACCTGAGTTACATTATTGATGGATAACCCGCTTTACATTCTTATTATTTTGTAGTACAACTTCCCCCGGTAGAGACAGGTATTTACCCGTGAAGGGTTTTATTCTCCTCACACTTCTTTCGTTGCAGCGGAATGACTTTGACCATTTGTGCATTCATCTGAAATCTGTGTGCCGATTATTGAGCCGCGTCAAATCGAAAGCATTCTTTAATGAAGAACGATAAATTTATTCACAATCGTGTGGGCGCCATCACTCAGCTCATAAAAATAGATTCCCGAAGATAATCCCTTTCCTGATATTTTAATTTCTGTGTTGTTTCCCTTTCCGGACTCCAAAACTCTTGACTCAATTAGCTGCCCGAGCGAGTTATATATCTTAAGCGATAAAGTGCGTCCTCTCTTAATTTGCAGTTTTAATGTAGTGTGGCCGCTAAAAGGATTTGGATAGTTCTGTGATACTAAAAACTCCGGGTCGTCTTTCTCAACTTCTACTGAAGTCGAAGCAAGAATTACAAGTGAGTCGAATACGGAAAGCCCTTTCGCTGTGAAAATGTAAAGTGTATCCTGCTCCGCAGGAATGTGCGCGGTGGAATCTCCGGAGAATAAAATACGGTAGGTAAGGAAGTTTTCGCTTTTGTCAGCGAGGAATAATATGTCGTTAGGGGATAATTTCCCGGTGACCGTCTGACTGTTTTCAACAAATGCGAATGGTACCGGAATGGGTAAGTTATTATCAGTTATATCCATAACCCGAAAATTTATATTATTGATCACAGGAAGCGGAATGCCCAGAGCGCTGAGGTTATAAGACGACAGATTATACTGAGATGAGAACTCCAACCTGTAATCAGCCGGAAGATTATATCCCGATACATTAAGTTGAGGTATATCAATACGAGTCATCATAAACGACGGGTTGTTACTTCCGGGATTACTCCATCCGCTTCTCGCGTAATCGGGGCCGGTAAAGAAATCACTGACATTAAGGCTCAACCCGTCAAAATGATCAGACTCGCCTGTCATATTCAGTGGAGAATTGGTCAGGACCTGCCGGTTAAGCGAGTTGTTAAAAACAGAAAAATACTTTTGAGTTGGCGAAGATGTATCATCGAATGTAACGGTATAAGTATGTCCGGCTAATAATGCCGGGTTTGTTATGTGAACGGAAACCGTCGCGTCTGTATTGCCGGATTTAAAGTAATGATTAACAGCCGGAAGGGAAATTCTTTCCGTCATATTGTTAAAGGGTTCCGTTTCGTGCGAATCGGCTGCAGCTCCTTCGCCGACCACACATTTAATAATTGTCTTTCCGTCATTGGGGATATCACGGAGGGAGAGCATCAATGTTTGTACGGCTGTATCGGAAAATACTGCTCCCTCATAAAAAGGAACGAATGCCGGAGTGAAGGAGTTTTTATAAGAAGCCTTAAGAGTTGTTCCGGCAGCATTCATCGTGCCGATCCGCATTTTAAATGCAAAAGCGCCGGAAGTGATGGTTGTATCTACACCCGGCTCGCCGATGATTCTGACTGCATTAAAAGGAGCGGCGGAACTATTTATTCTGAATAAAGCGCTTTCATTAAATCCAATCATTTTCCCCTGAGCATCTTTTTTGAAAACGGCTATTCTTGCCAGCGGAGCATTGCCAATCAGGGAAGGAACTAATGTAAACGTCCCGTTATCCAAAGCGTTTCTGGCGATAATATTCCAGGTTTTACCAAAATCCTTTGTTATCCAGATATCTATTAATCCGGGAGTGACGCTTGAGTTCCAGGTCAGATTAAAATTAGCATTTATTGTTGTATACCCGGTCAAAGAAGTAAGTCTGATTTTGTTTTGTGCTGAATCAAGATTATATCCGGAATTTGCGAATGCCTCTGCTTTCTTTAGCAATATCATTGTTTCATCCCTGAAATACCCGCCGGCAATTGCTGTGGTAACTTTCTTTTCTTCACCGGAAGCCAAACTGAAATAATCCGTGGCCCACATTGCATCCCCGTCCTCGCCTTTTAATGCGTAAGGGATGGAATCCGGAGGCATAATAACAGATGGGGGAAATAGATAATTGCCCGGCCGCATATAATGCCACATCTCTTCATCATTTCCCATAGTAATATTGCCTGCCGGCACAAACACTCTGCAGCTTGCGATTTTATTGGAAGAGGGGGCGTCAAGAAATTTCATTCCGAGGCCTCCGGTTTTCCCTTTCCACCGGGGATTTGCAGCCGGCCTTATGTGATTGTCAAAGTCATAAGCATATACATAATCATCCTTTGGGAAATAGATTGTTACGTCATCATTCCATTCATCCCCGTCGCCGCCTATATATGAACCGAGAAGTTGTCCGGCTGTTACTTTGGCATAATCTGATTTACCCGTATTTTTTATTTTGTAAACACAAAATACCACGTCGCTGAAAATGCCGTCGTTAAAAAAGAGATAATGCACGGTGGTTTTTATACCGTGCCCTTTGACCAGCGGTTGCGTGCTGTCCGGAAGAAAGCCCCATTTAATATGTACTTCACCGTCGTTTTTATCGTCCATAGCAAATACAGCTTCGGCATCAGCGGTAAAGTTGTTCGGGCCGTTTATTCCGTACCATACATTGTTCCCCCATTCAGGATGATCAGGCCAAAATGCGGGCCAGGTAGAGGGATCAAAACTTAACGCGACACCTTTAGTATAATCCGAAATAGCGGGATTAAAATAGCCGTCGAGAGGTTCAAATCCCCAAAAGATGCCATTTGGGCCATATTCACCTCCGCCCGGCCTTTCTACTGCGGTAATTATGACAGAGTGCACTGTGTCAGGTGTGCCGTTGTTATTATAATCCCTGATGGGTAATTCCAATCCCAACAGGAATGAAAAATCATATATATAGGGATTGGAGATTCTCGGCCAGGAAAATTTTGGAGCAGAGGGAACAGGACGGGGCTGGGCAATTACGGCATAATTACTGAAAATTGTATGAAACTTTGCTGAGCTGATCACTGAGGATCGGCGGTACTGTGGACCGCTTTGCTGAGGGAAAGCCTGAAAACTTAATAGGGCCGCGCAGATCAGGAACCGGAACATAATTTTGTCCTTATTTAGTTTAGTTTGACGGATGGCAAAAGCCGGAGTAATTATAAACCCACCCCCTAAAATTAAAGAAACACAGGCTTTTGGGCAAGGATGCTGCAGGTTTTATGTTGAGCATCACGGCTGCAATAAAAGGGGTGAGTAATTACCCCATTTGCTATTAGCCAATAATTTTCGTAAATTTGAGCTTTCAGATTCGCCCGCATTGGGCGTTTTTTTTTATTATGAGCGAACAAACAGAAAAAATCAAAGAAATTTGCGATAAAATCGTATCCGCTGAAGGATTCTTTTTTATTGATCTCGTTTTCAGAGGCACGGAAAACAACCGTGTGATTGAATTATTCATTGACTCGGCTAAAGGCGTTTCAGTAGATGACTGCGCCGTTGTGAGCAGATTGATCAACGAAGAGATTGCGGCCGCGGAACTGGAAAAAGGAATATCGCGGTTTGATGTTTCATCACCGGGTACCGAACGGCCTTTCAGGTTCCCCGCGCAGTTTGATAAACACAGCGGCAGGAAATTTGATCTTATTTGCGCCACTCCCGCCGGCGAAGAGATGAAATTCCAGGGAAGGTTCCTAAGGCGTGAAGAGGAGAGGCTTTTCTTTGAGGATAACAAAAAACAGGAATTTGCAGTAAGTTTTAGTAGTATAAAAAAGTCCACTATAATATTGAGTTTTAAATAGGAGTATAAACGGAATGAATCCCGAAATTGCCGAATCATTTAGTATGATGGTTAAACAGAAAAATGTTGATAAAGATTATCTGGTCGAAGTACTGAAGGATGTTTTTCAGATACTTATAGCCAAGAAATT
This sequence comes from Ignavibacteriaceae bacterium, assembly GCA_013360295.1. Lineage (GTDB taxonomy): Bacteria > Bacteroidota > Ignavibacteria > Ignavibacteriales > Ignavibacteriaceae > JABWCL01. The sequence continues at coordinate 3,964 of JABWCL010000043.1, forward strand.
CGGCGAAGGCGCCAGGTCTGAAGTAATTGTAAATATGGACCGCGGTGATATAGAGATCTATTACCTGCGCGAGATAGTTGATGAAGTTACCGACCCTGTTACGCAGATCAGCCTTGATGAAGTGAACGAGCGCGGTAATGAGGATGAACTCGATACGGGTGATGACTATATGGAGAAAATTCCTGTTACGGCGTTTGGCAGAAGGCTTATAAACCTTATCAAACAGAACCTGAACCAGAAGATCCGCGAGATCGAGAAGGATGTAATCTTTAAGGAATACAGCCAGCAGGTCGGAGAAATGGTTGTAGGTGATATCTACCAGCTCCGTAAAACCGATATTCTTGTAAATCATAATAAAAATGAACTGATCCTCCCGAGGAACGAACAGATACCGCACGAAAAATATAAAAAGGGTGATACCATCCGCGCGGTAATTAAAGATGTTAGGATGGGAAAGAACGGCCCTGAAGTGATTATTTCACGCGCCGACGAGAATTTCCTCAGAAGGCTTTTTGAAATTGAAGTCCCTGAAATTTATGACGGTATCATCGAGATCAAGAGCATTGCCCGTGAGCCGGGTGAAAAAGCCAAGATCGTGGTTGAATCGCAGGATAAGAGAATAGATGCCGTCGGAGCCTGCGTCGGAATGAAGGGGGTTCGTGTACATAATGTCGTAAGAGAACTTAGTAATGAAAATATTGATGTTATCGGATACACCGATGACCTGAGAGTAATGGTAGGCAAAGCTCTTGCCCCCGGAAAACTGAAGAAGATTGAAATAGATGCCGATGAACGTAAGATAACCGTTTTCGCGGATCCGGGCCAGGCTGCAGCGATTCTTGGTAAGGGCGGCTCTAACATACGTCTTGCTTCAAGGCTTCTTGGATATGAAATTAATCTTGAGAAAGTCGAACGTACGCTTGATGAATATGAAGGCGATATCGAACTTATCGAAATCCAGAATGAAATCGGTGAAGAGATCCGTAAGATTCTTAATAATAACGGAATTGATACGGCGCTTGACGTGCTTAGAGCAGGTAAGGAAAAACTGATGGAGATCTCTGAGTTTGATGAAGAGACTGTTGACCGGATACTTAAAATAATAAATGACCAATACGAGGAGAACTGACCTTAAAGGTTTTGCAATTTATGAGTGATACTAAAGAAAAGAAAATACGAGTCCTGCAGGTAGCTAAGGAGACCGGGCAGTCTGCCGATACCCTGATGGAATTCCTTAAGAAGAAAGGGCATAAAGTCCTTTCCGCCAATTCTCCCGTTTCAGAAGAGATGCTTAAGGATATCAGGGAGCACTACAAGAAGGACATCGAGAAAACCGCGGCTCACAACAAGAAAGTGCTGGAAATAAAGAAAACAGCCGAACCTGTAAAAGAGGAGAAGAAACCGAAGAAGTCCTCTGAAAAACCCTCGAAGTCCAGGGAAGAAGAAGCGCATCCGCCCGTTGAAGAAACAGTTGCGGAGCCGGAACCGGTTGTTGTTGAATTACCTCCGCCGCCCGTAGAGGAGCTGCCGGTTGTTACTCCTGAAGTTGAGGTTATTGAAGAGCCGGTGATCCCCGAACCGGAAGTTGTTGCGGCTGAAGTCCCGGTACCCGAGCCCTCACCCGTCACTGAAGCTGATGTGCAGGCTGAAGAAACGCCGCGGGAGGAACCTGTCGTCAGCGAGCCTGAAGTTGTAGTTGCAAAAGAAGAAGAAAAACCTGTTCAGCCGGAGCTCTATGAGCCTTCTGCCGACCGCAGGCCGAAGAAAGGGCTTACCATTCTTGGTACCATAGATATTAATGATGACAGGGGGAGAGGTAAGAAAGGGAAGAAAGACAAGAAAAAGGGAGAAGTAAAAGAGCAGGATGCAAGGAAGCCGGGCGCTAAACCCGCTGACGGAAAGAATAAGCAAGCCGAGGCTCCCGGAAGAAGGGATGACAGGCAAAAGAGACAGCGCGGCGATCAGACCCTTTTCCCCGGTACGGAAAAACTTGATACGTCAATTGTAACCAAAGCCGGAGAGAGTAAAACCGAACAGCCAAAAGGCGCTGATTCATCACAGACTGCCGCTGGTGATTCGTCTGCTCCGAGGAAAAAAATAAAAAAACTGAAAGCTAAATCAACCTCGGCGACAGAAGATGAGATTTTAAAGAAACGGTTGAAGATTAAAAAAGCCGAAGTAGAAGAGAAGGAAATTGATCAAAACGTCAGGAAGACTCTTTCTCAGATGGAGGACAGCGGGCTTGGATTCCGCGCTCAGGTTCGTAAACGAAAAAAGAAAGAAAGATTGGAAGCTGAACTGGAGAAACAGGAGAAGATCAGAGCCGAAGGAAACATGATTAAAGTTACCGAGTACGCCTCGGTAAACGACCTCGCGAATCTAATGGGTGTTACGGTAGGCGAAGTAATTCAGAAATGTATGGCGCTCGGGCTGATGGTTTCCATAAATCAAAGGCTTGATTTTGACACGATCACTCTGGTTTCGGATGAATTTGGCTTTAAGGTCGAACAGGAGGATAAAAACTCTCTGGATGATGTTATGGCTGATGAGGACAGCGAAGAGTATCTGCTGGAGCGTTCTCCCGTAGTTACGATTATGGGACACGTTGACCACGGTAAAACCTCCCTGCTCGACTTCATCAGGAAAGCTAACGTTGTTGCCGGCGAAGCAGGCGGTATCACTCAGCATATCGGCGCTTATAAAGTTGAAGTTGAAAAGGGGCGCTATATCACATTCCTCGATACTCCGGGCCACGAAGCTTTTACGGCGATGCGTGCACGCGGTGCGCAGGTGACTGACATAGTTGTGCTTGTTGTTGCGGCGGATGACGCGGTGATGCCCCAGACGGTTGAAGCCATCAACCACGCCCAGGCGGCAAACGTGAGAATAATTGTTGCTATTAACAAAATAGATAAACCGGGCGGAAATGTGGAGAAGATCAAACAACAGCTCGCGGACAGGAATATCCTGGTCGAAGAATGGGGCGGAAGCCACCAGTGTGTTGAACTTTCTGCCAAGACCGGGAAGAATGTTGACCTTCTGCTTGAGAAGATCCTGATCGAGGCTGAGTTACTTCAGCTTAAAGCGAACGCTGAGAGGAACGCGCGCGGTATCATCATCGAATCAAAGATGGATAAAGGGCGCGGCGTAACGGCCACAGTCCTCATTCAGAAAGGTACGCTCAGTATCGGTGATCCGTTTACCGCGGGAATTCAGTACGGCAGGGTTCGGGCAATGTTTGACGAGCGCGATAAACGTGTTGATTCCGCGGGCCCGGCAACTCCGGTTCTTGTAATCGGGTTTGAAGGACAGCCCCAGGCAGGTGACCTGCTTGTTGCTATGGACTCCGAACGCGACGCAAGGGAAATCGCGAACAAACGCCAGCAGTTGCAGCGCGAGCAGGATAACAGACAGGTGCGCCACGTTACTCTTGATGAAATATCAGAACAGATCAAGATCGGCGGCGTAAAAGAATTGCCTATCATTGTGAAAGGCGATGTGGACGGTTCCGTTCAGGCGCTGGCAGACTCGCTGATGAAACTTTCAACCGACCAGGTGAAGGTATCAGTTATCCATCGCGGCGTGGGTGCTATTTCGGAAAGCGACGTATTACTCGCGGAGGCATCCTCTGCGATCATTATCGGTTTCCACGTACGCCCGAACGCGAACGCGCGGAAGCTGGCTGAGACCAACAGCGTGGATATCAGGTTATATAATATTATTTACAACGCTATAAATGAAGTCAAATCCGCTCTTGAAGGGCTCCTTGCCCCGATCCTCTCCGAAGAAATCACGGGAACGGTAGAAGTGCGGGATACTTTCAAAGTACCGAGAGTTGGTACTGTGGCAGGCTGTTATGTTACGGACGGCAAGATCAACCGCAACAGTAAACTCAGGCTTATTCGCGACGGCGTGGTTATATATGAAGGAGAACTTTCTTCACTCAAGCGTTTCAAGGATGACGTCCGTGAAGTTGACGCCGGGTATGAATGCGGTTTGGGTATAGCGAACTTTAATGATATCAAAGTGGGGGACATAATAGAAGTATTTAAGATCATAGAAACAAAACAGAAACTTAGTTAACGCCAAGGAGGCGTCTATGACACACAGAATTGAGAAAGTTGAAAGCCTTCTGAAGGAAGAGCTGAGCCTTATTATGCTCTACAAACTCCAGGATCTTGGAACGACTTTTATAACGATAACAAATGTAAAAGTTACTCCTGATCTTAAGCTGGCAAAAATATATCTTTCCGTCTTCGAAAAGGAGAAGAGAGAGACGGTGCTGGAGCAGATAAAAGTAAGAGCCGGCTTCATACGTCACGAACTCGCGACCAGGATTACGCTTAAGTTTGTTCCCGAACTGCGGTTTTACATTGACGATACAATGGATTACGTAGAGAAAATAGATACGCTCATAAAAAAGATCCACGAGAATGATAGCAAAGAACCGGAAGGAGAAAACTGAGTTTAATTTTTTGAAGGGGGAAGCGCTTCTGATTGATAAACCGCTGAACTGGTCGTCATTCAAAGTTGTGCACGAGCTCAGAAAAATTATCGGGGTGAAAAAAATCGGACACGCCGGTACTCTCGATCCGAGGGCAACCGGCCTGCTGATCCTTTGCACCGGCAAAATGACAAAATCTATTGACGGTTACCAGGGTATGCCGAAAGTCTATACCGGTGATTTCATGCTTGGCAAGCGGACAAAAACAATGGATACCGAATCCGAACCTTATGAAGAAAAATCTGTCAGCCACCTTACTCCCGATTTAATTATTAACGCTACAAAAAAATTCACCGGCAGGATACTGCAGGTTCCTCCTATGTACTCCGCAGTAAACCACCAGGGATCCAAACTTTACCAGCTTGCCAAAAAAGGCGAGCACGTCGAACGCAAACCCCGTGAAATTGAAATAACTGAATTCACTATCACTGAAATAAACCTTCCAATCGTAAAATTCCGCATTGCGTGTTCAAAAGGCACATATATCCGCGTAATAGCTGAAGACTACGGCCTGGAGCTTGGCTGCGGCGCCTACCTTCATTCCCTCCGCCGCACCGCCATCGGAGAATATAAGGTTGATGATGCTTTTACAATGAGTGAATTCAAACAGCATATGTCAGAGATCAGAACCAATGATCAAATATCAATGACCAATGATCAAAGTTTGTAACCGTAGCGGGGAATATCATTCTCCGCGTGGAAAAAATCGGAGATCAGAATTTGGTCTTGAGAACGGGGCTGTCCGGGAGGGAGAAAAGAGGCTTTTGCTCTGTTTATTAATCCAATTGAAAGAGGAGAACTCGTGGCGCTGTAAAGTAACATTCGTTAGTTAAATTACAGGATCGTTTAAAAACTTTATTAAATCGGATTTTGTCACACGATCATTCACATACTCATAATCACTCTCATCATAAAGCTGATTTTACCAAAGCATTCGCTTTTGGCATAACCCTTAACGTTATTTATATAATTGTCGAAGCTGCGTACGGACTTATTACTGATTCAATGGCACTGCTTGCGGACGCGGGGCATAATCTGGGTGATGTTCTGGGGCTTCTTCTCGCGTGGGGCGGCGCGTATCTCGCAAAAACCGCTGCTACAAAACGCAGAACCTACGGATTAAGAAAATCCACCATCCTCGCGGCTTTGTTTAATTCTATTATACTTTTAATCGCGGTCGGCGCGATAACAATCGAAGCAATAAGAAGAATGATCAATCCTGAGCCTGTCGGCGGTACCACTATAATGATTGTGGCCGGGATTGGAATAATAATTAACACGCTTACTGCTCTGCTTTTTATAAAAGGGAGAGAGAAGGATCTGAATATCAAAGGAGCGTTTCTGCATATGGCGGCGGACGCGGTGGTATCGCTTGGTGTTGTCGTTGCGGGTTTACTCATTAATCTTACCGGCGTATACATTATTGATCCGATAATAAGCATAATAGTAGCTGTTGTTATTACCGTCGGTACGTGGAAACTGCTCAGAGATTCACTGCACCTTTCAATGGACGCGGTTCCCGGGGAGATTGATTACGATAAGGTGAAAAATTATTTGTCCTCGATTGATGGTGTGCGTGAAGTCCACGATCTTCATATCTGGGCAATGAGCACAACCGAAAACGCGCTAACCGCTCATCTTGTTATGCCCGGTGAAATTGAAGATGATAAATTCCTGAGCAAGATTTGCAGAAACCTGCACGAGAAATTCGGAATTGAGCATACAACAATCCAGATCGAAAAGCACCCTCAGAGCCTGAACTGCAAAAGCAAGATTGTATAATAAGCAGAGAACAGAGGTCAGAAATCAGAGTCAATGATCAAAGAGCAATGATCAATGATCAAAAAATATCAACGTAGCGGGGAATATCATTCTCCGTTGGAAAATATATTCAGAGAACAGAGAGCAGGGATCAGAGAACAGAATCAACGAACAAAGACCAATGATCAAATAATCAAATTGTAGGGTAGGGGCTTGCCTCTCCTTTTTTTATTTGCGGATTGAGAACAATCAGTATTAGCGCCAGAGTAAGATAATATTTATATCTAATATTCTTATTTTTAACTCATAAACTAGCGGAGCCAGTACCATAATGTGTTGAGTTACAAGTCTTCGCTACTTATAATCACCCCTCCTAGCCTCCCACTTCGGCAAACTCAGTGCACCGCCTTTGTAAAAATAGGAGGATAAATTCTGTGTTAACCATTATCCCCTGAGGGATTAACTTTTAACTTTAATTTAATATTCTCTCCATTTTTCGCAGAATATTATTTCTTACAACATTATCTACAGGGTGTCAATGAGCGGGAGAGAAATCGGGGAAAGTATTGTATCTGCATTTATAAATTGAACTCATTTTTTGGTTTTGGTATTCGCCCAAATTTATCTTTTGTCGAAAAGATACCCCTCGCCCCGGATACTCTTAAAATAAATCGGTGAATCGGGATCTGGTTCGAAATATTTTCTAAGCCGCGAAACAAAAATATCAACTGTCCTTGTCTCAACTTCAGATGAAAGATGCCAGACGTTTTCCAGCAGTTCTCCCCTTGATATTACCCTTCCGGAGTTTTCAAGAAAGTACCTAAGCAGCACAGCCTCGCGGCTTGTCAGGGTAATTGATCTTGATTTGCTCTTTACCGTTAAATTATCGAAATCAACTACGCAATCCCCGATCTTTGCTTTCGGGGAATCTTTCGAGACATCAGAATACCATCTCCCCCGCAGCAGCATCCTCCGCACCCTCAGCAGAAACTCGCGGAGATCGAAGGGTTTTGTTATATAATCATCAGCCCCGAGTTCAAGTCCCCTGACACGGTCTTCAGAAGATGTTCGTGCTGTGAGAAACAGTATCGGCACCTTGGGTGACCTGCTCCTGATTTCTTTTGCGATTTCAAAGCCGCTGAAATAAGGAAGCATAATATCAAGAATGATCAGGTCATATCTCCCTTTATCGTAAAAATTAAGCGCGTCCCTTCCGTTTTTTGCCCACTCAACAACGTAACCCTCATCCGTCAGATTGTACTCCAGCCCGATCGCCATTGTTTCCTCATCTTCAACGAGAAGTATTTTGCTTCCTTTAATTTTATTCTCTTCCATCTTTATCATCGCGAATTTCGTTTTTCGAGCTTCTTTTTAATAACGTATTCAGGTAAGAACCGGATTGATCCTTATATACCGGGATCTCTATCATAAATGAGGTGCCTTTGTTTTCCCCCTCGCTTTTTACGGTTATTTTGCCTCCGTGTGATTTTATGATCTCCCTTGTCAGGTATAATCCCAGCCCGGTTCCCCTCACGCTCGGGTTATTTGGGTTACTGAGCCTTTCAAACCTTGAGAATATCCTGTTGAGGTCCTTGCCTGAAATGCCGATACCCTTATCGGAAAATTCAATGAATATTTTGTCACTCTTTTCATATATCGAAATTTTGATCTGCAAATTATCAGGGGAATACTTGATCGCGTTATCCGTAAGATTATCAAACACAATCTGCATAGCCGCGTTATCAAGAACGCATTCGCTTACCGCGGTACATTCAATCGTGAAAGAATTTTCGGGCATCCTGAAGTGTTCCATCGAATTCCTGGCGACTGCAGGCAGGATCGCTCCCGCGTTATAAATATTGTAATGATGTGAAATGACTTTCCTCTCCAGGCGGGAAACTTCGAGTATTGTATCAATAAGTTTTTTCAGCCGGTTTGAATCCTTTAGCATCAGCGCGATGAATTCCTTCCGCCGGGTCTCGTCAACATTTTTGCTTATAAGGGTTTCAAGATATAACTGTATCGAAGCAAGGGGAGACTTAAGTTCGTGTGTCACATTCGCAATAAAATTATCATACAGGTTTGTCATTTTCATTTGAACGATGAAATAGCGGAAAATGAAAGACATCACCACGGCAATTGCCACTATAAGGACGATCCCCCCGGAAAAGATGAGAACATCCGGGCTGTTAATCACAATCTGGGGTGAGAGTTTAGTCCCAACCTGCTCAAAGATAATGTAATTAGATACATACCAGTAAATCCACAATCCAAGCAGGCCGAGCCACGCAAACTGCGCGAATATGAATGCTGTTGTCAGCAGCCAAAGTGACCGTTTCTTTTTCAGCACTGAGCTTTGCAGGAGTTAATTAATTTTAATTTCACTGACTTAATATTAATAATTGCCGCATTATTCAAATAGAGTCGAGGGCAACTTTTACAATACTTTTACAAACACGCATCATAAAAATAACGATAATTAATTACTGAAAAGAAAACTTTTCAGGTTTTTTATTAATTGGCTTATAATCGTGTAAAGGCGAGGATATGAAGATCTTACTTGTTTACCCTGAAACTCCGGCCACCTTCTGGAGTTTTAAGGACGCGCTTAAATTTGTTTCAAAAAAATCCGCCGAGCCCCCGCTTGGGTTGATAACAGTTGCGGCAATGCTCCCCGCGGGATGGGAGAAGAAGCTGATTGACTGTAATGTGTCTCACCTTAATGATAAAGATATTCTGTGGGCTGATTATGTTTTTTTAAGCGGAATGAATGTTCATCAGGGCGCCATGAGGGAAATAATCCGGAGATGCAATAAGCTCGGGACAAAGGTGGTTGGCGGAGGGCCGCTCTTCACGATGCAGTATAACGAGTTTCCGGGGGTTGACCACTTCGTGCTGAATGAAGCAGAACTTACTCTTCCCCTTTTCCTAAAAGATCTGGAAGCCGGAGAGCCAAAGTATCTGTATAAGAGCGATCAGTTCCCTGACATATGCAATACGCCCGCGCCAATGTGGGAGCTTCTTGAAGTAAAAAAGTACGCGGCGCTGAGTATGCAATACTCGCGCGGGTGCCCCTACGACTGCGAGTTTTGCAGCATCACGGTGCTTAACGGAAGAAGGCCGCGGACAAAAAAAGTCGATCAGTTCATTGGGGAATTAAACAGGCTTTACTCACTTGGCTACCGCGGAGATATAAGTGTTGTTGACGATAATTTTATCGGCAACAAACGTGAACTTAAGAGCGCGCTCCTTCCGGAACTGATAAAATGGCAAAAAGAAAGGAAATATCCTTACCATTTCATTACCGAAGCAACAATCAACCTGGCTGAGGATGACACTCTTCTGCAGATGATGGTTGATTCCGGTTTTGGAAGCATATTTATTGGTATCGAAACCCCGAATGAAAAGAGCCTGGACGAATGCGGGAAAATGCAGAATATCAAATCCGACCTGCTTAGTTCCGTTAAAAAGCTCCAGAGAAAAGGCATACTTGTATCCGCGGGTTTTATCATCGGATTTGATAACGATACGCCGGAAGTGTTCCAGCAGCAGATAAATTTTATCAGGAAGAGCGGTATCGCGGCCGCGATGGTGGGGCTGCTGAACGCGCCTTACGGTACTCATCTGTTCAACCGGCTGAAAAAGGAAAACCGGCTGCTTGAAGGATGGGGAGGGAACAATATGGACGGCGCGACAAATATCATCCCGAAAATGAAGTATCAGGAGCTTATTCGTGGATACTCGCAAATCATTCATACAATATATTCGCCTGCCGAATATTATGCCCGGATAAAAACCTTCCTCCGGGAATATTCTGCTCCGCCGTGGAAATCCCAATTGTTATCCTGGAAGGAAGTAAAAGCTTTCTTCAGGCTTTTATGGAAGATAGGTATACTTGAAAAAGGGAAAATTTATTTCTGGGATACTTTTCTCTACAGCCTTCTGAAATATCCAAGGAAGTTTTCACTTGCTATGACCCTGGCAGTATACGGGTATCATTTCAGGAGGATCGCCGCCGGGTTATAAGTGGGACCGGGCAAATACTAAACTCACCTCCAATGATTTTCCCTTATACGGAACTTCACGATATCCCGGATCAGATTCGCAGGAAGAGGTGTATCCAGCGGAAATCGTATCGTTCCTTTGCTTGTATCATAGGCTGCCGGATCCTCTTTAAACTGTTTTATGCCTGACGGAGTCGGGAAAAAGCCGATATGTTTTTTGAACGCCGCGAAGTACACAAGTATTCCGTTCAATCTGTACGCCGGCATCTGGTAACTGACAGTTTCTTCCGCTTTGGGCGCGGCTTTTTTTATCAATTGCCGTAACTGCACAAGTTTGGGTTGAACTATATCATCCTGCATTGCAATATATTCTTCCACGGAATTAAAAGTTTTACCGGATTTCATCAGTTCGTTCCTTTGTTAAAGTATATAAGAATTTTCATAGCTAAAAATTAAGAATACACATCGATGCACTCCGCAAATCCCTTGAAGGAAATGAACAAAAATAACTCCACTCCTCTCAACCACCCCCTCCCGACTCGCCACTCACCACTAACCCCTCGCCCCTCCAAACGCATCACGAAGAACATTCAGATCCAGTTTGATCATCTTTAACAATGCAGCCGAAACCCGCTGTGCTCCTTCCCGGTTATCACTGCCAAGTATTTGTATCAGTTCTGCCGGCACGATCTGCCACGAGAGGCCGAATTTATCCCGCAGCCATCCGCATTGCTCTGCTGCTCCTCCTTCAAGCAGTTTTTCCCAGTAATAGTCCACCTCTTCCTGCGAACCACAGTTTACGACAAAAGAGACTGCCGGAGTAAAACTGTAATGAGGCCCGCCGTTCAGGGCGACGAACTCCTGACCATTCAGAATAAAACTGATGGTCATTACCTTTCCTCCCACCCCCGGTATGTTTTCGGGGTAACGGTTGAGAGAAAGAATTTTTGAATCCCTGAAGACTGACAGATAAAAATTAACTGCCTCTTCAGCATTCATATCAAACCATAACGAGGGTGTTATCTTCTGCACGTGATCTCTTCCTTTAATTAATGAAACGGGAAAAGAAAATATTAATTTCACCTGTTGTGTGCAATAGACCGGCATCAGTAACAGTATCAGTGCCAGTTACAGCAGCAGTATCAGTGGGTGTGTCGGGAAGTATGTGGGAGGCAGGAGCCGGGTGAGGGGAGGGGGGTACGGGTTCTTACTTGTTATAGTAATAGTATCATCCGGTGATACTGTTTTTGGAACCGGTTGAGGTTATATTGGAATTAGTGCACTTAATTAATGATTGTTCACTTATATGAAATGTGCTGGTAATAAAAAAGGGAGCCTAAAATCTCTGGCGTGAAAGTCATCCTGAAATAATCGGGATCAATACGAGTTACTGGACCAAGTCAATTTCTACTACACAGTAAACCTCATCCTTTGAAGTTTTTAGGTATGGTTATTCTTTGGTAGTTTATTATTTTAACAGTTATAACAAAAAAATATCAGGAATGTTCTCTGATCAATTTATAGGAAAATAAGATGCGTGAATTGCTTTTATGGGCAAAAACCGCATCTGACGGGACCTCATATCATCCACTGATTTATCATTCGTTTGATATTGCAGCAGTTTCGGAAGAGATATTAACAAATCGGATATCTCGGGGTAAAAAACGTTTTATTAACGATTTCTTTCCCTCTTTTAGTTACGCGGAATTGATCAAACTGCTCACCTTTCTGACATCACTGCACGATATTGGAAAAGCCACTCCCTTTTTTCAAAACAAAAATTCTATCCGGCGAAATACTCTTTTAAAGACAGGATTTTATTTCCCATCAGAAGATATTTTCCCTGGTAAAGCGCGTCATAATTTTTTTTCCGAGATGATAATTCGGAAAAATCTCAACGGGATAGTAGGAGATCTTTTTGAACAGAATACTCTTAATGAGATTTCGCTTGCTGCGGGTGGCCATCACGGCGAATTTTCTTCAGCTCTGATTAGAAAACAAATAACTCCAAAAGTACTCGGCAACTCTGAAGCCTGGGAATCTTCTCGGGACAAAATAATAAAGAAGCTTTTTGAGGTGATTATGGGGGGTAAAATTGAAACTAAAATTTCGCTTGGAGCTAAAATTCGTCCTATTGTATTTCGTTACTGGTTTGCAGGATTCATCACTTTATCTGACTGGATTGCATCAATCGAAAAGTATTTTCCATACTCTTTAACCAAGTCCCCGGAAAACTATTTTTCTGACAGCCGCGAAAAGGCAAAGTTGGCGCTTAATGAATGCGGCTTTCCTGTTAATACTGAACCTCCCGGACTGCCTGATTTCAGTGAGCTTTTCAGCGGTTACCAGCCAAGACTGCAGCAGTCTGAAGTAATTAATATTGTCAGGGCTAATCATACTCCGGAAGAGAGTTCGCTGATTATTGTCGAAGCGCCAATGGGAATCGGAAAAACGGAGATCTCGTTTTATTCCACTGAAATTATCAATAGCATATCTTCACAGACTGGAAGCTATATAGGTATGCCGACCCAGGCTACCTCGAATCAGATGTACCTCAGGTTCAGCAATTTTATCGCAGGGCGGATGTCTGATCCGGCTCGCAGTAATGTCGGACTGCTGCATTCCGCGAGTGATTTGTTTCTTTCGGAAAATGAAAACAAGCCCGAAGGAATTGCTGACGATGATGTAGAATCAGGCGAGACACTAAATTCACAAGACTGGTTTAGGAATAAAAAGAGAGGACTTCTTGCACCGCATGCTGTCGGGACAATTGATCAGGTTCTTCTTTCGGTGATACGAACAAAACATAATTATCTGCGCCTTTACGGCCTTCATTCAAAGACTGTCATACTCGACGAAGTTCATTCTTATGATATTTATATGTCATCCCTTCTTCACAGGTTTCTTTCGTGGGCGGGAGAGCTGGATATTTCGGTTATCATTTTATCGGCAACTCTTCCGCGGATTAAGAGGGAAGAACTCCTTTCTGCTTTTGGATCGGCGAAATCCTCGGAAAGCGCTTCTTATCCCAGAATATCATTTGCTTCCCGCACCAGGTCATTCAGCAAGGCTCTGACTCCGCCGGCAGAAAAGAAGATGGCAATCTCAAGACTTGAAGCAACTGATGACACGGAAACAACTAAGTTCATTATTAGCGCTGCTGACAAAGGCGGTTGTATCGCGGTTATCTGCAATACCGTTAACAGGGCGCAAAAACTTTTTACTCTTTTCGGAGAAAGCAATACAGAGGTTCCGTCAGTTCTTCTTCATTCCCGTTTTCCCGCATACAGAAGACAGCAGATCGAAGCTCAGGTTTCAGGCGCGTTCGGAAAAAATGGCAATAGACCTGAAAGAATGGTGCTTTTCTCAACTCAGATCATTGAACAGAGTCTTGATATTGATTTCGATCTGATAATAACCGAACTCTGTCCTGCCGATCTGCTGCTTCAGAGAGCGGGAAGGCTGCACAGGTTTGAAGGACTCAGCAGACCGCCTGAGTACACAAAACCTTCTCTGAAATGGTTCATTACAGATGAGAAAATTTTTGAAGGGGAGGGAAAAGCAGTAGTATATTCACCTTATGTGCTTTACAAAACACTGGCAGCTATTTCGGGAAAAACAGAAATTTCAATTCCCCGGGATATCGAGCCTCTTATAGAATCTGTTTATGATGAAGAAGTATCACCGGAGGGGATGGATTCCTCAACTGCCGAAAGGCTCAGGTCTTCGTTTATTATAGAGCAGGAAAAAATGAAAATGAAAGCTGCGCAGGTACTCGTACCGTTTCCGCACTGCGATGATGCCGAATTCCAGGCTGATTACAATTTGCTCGATGATGAAGATCCTGAAACGAACAGATCGGTAGCGGCAGCAACGAGGCTAGGTGACCCAGCGCTGAGAGTGGTGTGCCTGCTTGACGAGGGAAAAGGGCCGCGTTATGCGAGCATCAAAAAATCATTATTCGATCCGGAAGAAACAGTTACACATGAACTAATCAGGGAAATTCTGGAAGCAGTCGTTCCGGTATCAAACATGTTTGTTTTTAACTGCCTTATCCGGAACCCGGAGTCATCTCCACCGGATAAATGGAAAAAGAACAGCGCGCTCAGGTATCTGAGGATAGCAGTGTTCAGTAACGGGATTTTTACGCATGACAGTCTGACTCTGCGATATGATCATTGTAAAGGATTAATTATCTCTAATAAATAGACGGAGGGTTCTTATGTTCACATATAATCTCCTCGATGAAGGATGGCTTCCAGTAACGCGCGGCAGCGGTCCGCCCTCGAGAGTAAGCCTTCAGGAATGCCTCGCGGAAGCACACCTGCTCGGGGACATTTATCACGATTCACCTCTCGTGGTGATGGGCGTTTACCGGTTACTGCTCGCGGCAGTCAGAAGGATATTTCCAGTTACAACACCTAAAGAATGGGAGTTACTATTTAAGACAGGCAAATTCGATAAAATAAAACTTGACGGCTACTTCGAAAAGTGGCGTGATCGTTTTAACCTGTTTGATGATAAGTACCCGTTCTGGCAGGTTCAACTCCACCCCGCAGGTGAGAATACTCTTTCCGTGAATAAACTCGTGCTCAACAGGGCGGCTGGGAACAATCCTGTGTATTTTGATCATTCAAATGATTTCAATCCCGATCCACTAAAACCAGCCGATGCCGCTTTGCAACTTATTGCTTTTCAGTCGTTTTCACCCGGCGGAGGCAAATCACCTACCATTAACTTTAAACACTCTCCCTGTACTGCGCCGCTGATAACTTTACTGACCGGCAGCAGTCTTTTCTCAACCCTGGTGATGAACACACTGATAAATCCGGAAATACCCGACAACGGAGATGATGCACCGGTCTGGGAAAATCCTTCTTCAATGCAGGCGGAGGATGAAACGCGTTTATGGGGTTATTCCGATTACCTTACATTATCTTCCCGTCTCATACACCTGATTCCCGAAAAGATCGAAGGCGAAGTTGTAGTAACAAAGATTCAGAATGCGCAGGGACGCGGACTACCGGAAGAGATACAGGAACCATTTTCCGCGTTCAGGATAGATAAAGAAAAAGGGAAGATGCAGATCAAGATTCGTCCAGAGAAACAGTTATGGAGAGATTATAATACGCTTATTACAGTAACGGACAGCGATAATGTCCGGCCGCCCCTGAATCTTAAACAGGCGGCGCTGCTTGAGGAAAAAGGAATTCTCCAGGAAAAGAACTACTCGGTTCTCTGCGTCGGCATTGCGACGGACAAAGCTAAAATACTTTTATGGCGGGCCGATAAACTTCCTTTGCCTCTCCACCTTATCTCGGACCCGGATTTCGTTAATCTGACGGGAAGCGCGTTAAAATTCGCAGAGGATAAATCAAAACAACTCTGGCGGTTCACTACAAATGTTGTGCGGGAGATGCTGAGCTATGAAGGCGATAAAGCGGAGAAGAATGCAGTTAAAAAACAGCAGTCATCACTTTCCGCCGAATCGCTTTTCTGGTCAGATCTTGAACTTCCTTTCAAGCAGTTTATTTTGAGATGTGCTGAAGATCCGTCTTCAGAGGAGACAGCTTTTGAAGAATGGAAAGAAACCTGCGGCCGCAGTTACATGCGGTGCCGCGAAATTATTGAAAACAGTGTCGTGGGTTCCCCCCGGGGACCAAAAGCTCTTGCAAAAGCATATAATTAAAGAAAGTGAGGAAAACATGAACGTACAAACAAGGTCATCCGGCTTTACAGAATACCTTACCAACCTGAAGGAAAATAAAGCCGCGATGGCTATTCTCAGAAGGGCGGCGGCGTTTTCGCCCGGCGAATATCCTCCGCAGTATCAGTATGTCGTCCCGTTTCTTAAGGAGGGCGAGTACGATCTGCCGTTCTTTCTTGCTTCATCGCTCTTCGCGCTCCATCCGGAACTAAAAGCAACTGGAAATTTCGGCGATTCATTCAGGAAACTTGCGGCGGCGGTGAGTTCAGAAAGCATTGAACTGCGTTTTAATTCACTCATACAGTGCCATACAGATGACCTGCAGTATCATCTCAGGAACGCGGTGTCGCTCTTTTCATCAAAAGGGATCGCCGTGAACTATGAGGAACTCTTCAGGGCAATAAAAAACTGGAACCACCCTGACCGATTCGTGCAGCGGCAGTGGGCCAGGTCTTTCTGGAAACGGGAAGAGAAAAATGAAAACGGTAATGAACAAAATGAACAAAAAATTTCAATAAAGGAGAATTAATTATGTTACTCGAACTTCATCTCATTCAGAATTTTGCGCCGTCCTGCCTCAACCGCGATGACGCCAACGCCCCTAAAGACTGCGAATTCGGCGGAACACGCCGCGCGAGAATTTCTTCACAGTGCATCAAGCGCTCGGTAAGAGAAGAATTCAAAAGAAGAATTCCCGATCAGACCGGCAGTCGCACCAAACTTGCGGTACAAAAACTTGCTGAAAAACTTGTTGAACTGCTCCCCGCTAAAACCGCGGATGACATAAATAAACTTGCGAAGGAAGCCTGCGAAATATATTTCGGGAAGACAGAGAAAAATTCCGATAAACTGAGCGTGCTTGTTTTCTTCGATGACGCTGAACTGGCAGAACTGGCGGGTAAAACGGCTGAGTATGCCTCAGGCGCATCCGCCAATTCTAAAAAGAAAAGCGCGACACTTGAGTCAGTTCTGAAGGATCTGAAATCCAAACCGGTCGCGTTTGACATTGCGTTGTTCGGCAGGATGCTCGCCGAACAACCCGGCAAAAATATAGACGGTGCCTGCCAGGTGGCTCACGCCATCTCCACCAACAGGGTGTCAATGGAATTTGATTTCTTTACCGCTGTTGATGACCTGCAGGCGGCGGAAGAGAGCGGCGCCGGTATGATGGGAACGGTGGGTTTCAACAGTTCCTGTTTCTACCGTTACTCAGTTGTACAGGTAGAAAAACTTCTTGAAAACCTGAGGGGCGACAAGACCTTGCTGATGGAAGCTTTGCGCGAATACATCACCGCATCCTTCACTGCGGTTCCGACTGGAAAGCAGAACTCATTTGCGGCACATAATCCTCCGTCGTTCGCGTTCGGAGTGGTTAGAAAAAACAATATGCCGTGGTCGCTTGCCAACGCGTTTGAAAAACCTGTGCGCGCCGGCGAAAGAATGAGCCTTACCGCGGGATCAGTGGAAGCGCTTGATAGTTACTGGAAAACTCTTTCAAGGGTATACCGTGGACAGGCAGAACTCGCGGCAGCGGCATCATTTGCAGTTACAAATGACCTCATGGCTTCCGGAGAAGCCTCCGCGTTCAGTGAGTACCGGCAGGAGGATCTTGATTCCTTCATCGGCCGGCTGCTTTCCTCTGTTGAATTGTGAGGCGGCCGTATGCCTACACTGATTATTGAACTGGAAGGGCCGATGCAGTCGTGGGGCTACAGGAGCCGCTTCAGCGAACGAGATACCGGAAGAGAACCCTCTAAAAGCGGCGTTATCGGAATTCTTGCTGCTTCACTTGGCCGGAGCCGTGACGCTGATCTGACAGATCTTGCCGCCCTTAAATTCGGCATAAGAGCGGACAGGGAGGGAGTGATAAAAAAAGAATTCCAGACTGCTCTGCAAGTTATCAAAGCGGACGGCAGCACACCCGGTACACAGATTACTAACCGGTACTATCTTTCCGGAGCGCGGTTCATCGCGGGATTTGAGGGCGGCCGGGAAAAACTGAGCGAACTGAGAAACGCGCTTTTACATCCTGTCTTTTCACAGTTTTTAGGAAGACGATCCTATGTGCCTTCAGTCCCTCTTGCTATTAATGGGCGAGAGTGCATTTTTGATTATCCGCTTTCTGATGCCCTGTGCTTATATCCCGTCAAGAACCTGCAGCAGTATTACGATGAAAAGAGGCTGAGGATAGTGCGCGACGCTTATGAAGGGGAGGAAAGTGCGACTCAGGACTTCAGGCAGGACGTTCCTGTTTCTTTCGCGCGTAAGGAATACCTGGTAAGAAAAGTAATTACCCACTGGCTCGTGATAGAATCGGAAGGAGCAAAAAATGTACATCTCTAAACTTCTTCTTAACCGCAAATCCCGCCGTGTGCTTGAGGAACTGCGCTCGCCATATGAAATGCACAGGACTCTTGCAAAGGCATTTGACTACCAGAGCGAAAAAGAAAACGGAAGGATACTTTTCCGCGCTGAACCGGGAGATGAAAAATATGTGACTCTTCTTGTGCAGTCAGCGACTGACCCCGACTGGAAAAAACTTACGGTTTCAGCCGACTATTTCTACACCCGCGGAGGAGATCCCGTCAGGGTGAAAGAATTCAATCCGGTTTTTTCCGAAGGCGTGGTTTATGCTTTCAGACTGAGGGCTAACCCGACGAAACGCGAAAAGGCGACGAGGAAGAGAGTCGGCATACTCCGCGAGGACGATCTTGCGGAATGGCTTCGGCGGAAAGGAGAGGCGTGCGGATTCAGAATTTTATCTTTTGAAATACGAAAGGAAAACCTTGTAACTGCAAAGATAAAGGACGGAGAATTCCAGCACGGCGGTGAATTCACATCGGTCCTCTTTCAGGGCACTCTCAAAGTGAATTCTGTTCCACTCTTTTCTGCAGCGGTGATTAACGGCGTCGGAACAGGAAAGGGTTTTGGATTTGGATTGCTAAGTGTAGCCAGAGCCGGAGAGTAAGCAATGATAAATACAAGGATCCTCCCAAAAATAAGGGACAGCCTCAGTTTTCTTTATGTTGAACATACACGTATTGATAAGGATAATCAGGCAATAAGAATTCGTGATGCAGATTCAGAGACGATTGTTCCGATTGCCTCGCTGTCACTACTTATGCTGGGGCCCGGCACCAACATAAGCCATGATGCGGTTAAAGTTGCAGCTGAGAATGGCTGTACCTTATTATGGACAGGAGAAGAAGGCGTTAGGACATATGCTGCGGGTACCGGCGAAACAAGAAAAGCTTCGCGCTTTCTAAAACAAGTTAAAAACTGGTCGGATTATGAAAAACGTCTGACTGTTGTAATGAAAATGTATACCATGCGTTTTACTCAAGCTTTACCGCACGGTTTAACGCTTCAGCAGATTCGCGGTATGGAGGGAGTCAGAGTAAGAGACACATACGCAAAATTCAGTAAGGAATACTCTGTACCATGGAACGGCAGGCATTATGACAGGCAGGACTGGGCAACTGCGGAACCAATTAATAAAGCTCTGTCGACCGCAAATTCTTGTCTTTACGGCATTGCTCATGCGGCTATTGTATCTGCTGGTTATTCAACAGCCCTGGGCTTTGTGCATACCGGGAAACAACTGTCATTTGTATATGATGTTGCCGATCTTTATAAAACCGAAACAACAATTCCTGCTGCATTTCATGCTGTGTCAGAAGGTGAGGATGGACTTGAAAGAAAAGTCAGGTTCAAAATGCGCGACTTATTCAGGGAATCCCGCCTGCTCTCACGGATTGTATCAGATATTGATTGCCTGATGGAAATAGATGAAAAATCTGAAAGTGAGTACGATGATGATCCTTCGAAGCCATCAGGGTTTTGGGACCCTCCTCCCGAAACAGAAAGGAAGGTATTATGCTTGTGATGGTTATGGAAACTGTACCCAATAATGTTCGCGGTGAGTTAAGTCGCTGGCTTTTAGAAGTTAAAGCCGGAGTTTTTGTTGGTTCGGTGAGCGGTCTTGTTCGCGATCTGCTTTGGGAATTGTGTAAAAGAAAAGTCTTAAGTGGCGGAATATGGCAGATATATTCATATAATAATGAGCAGGGTTTTTTAATGAGGCAGCATGGTGTTACTGACAAAATGATTGCAGACTTCGATGGGCTTTTTCTTCTAAAAAAACCGATTTGAGGTAATTTTTAAGTATTGTCCCCACACGCGTGGGGATGAACCGATTGCGCGGCCATTTCCTGAGGCGGCACAGTAATTGTCCCCACACGCGTGGGGATGAACCGTCTCTCGATTCGGTTTAACTTTTCATTTAACATTGTCCCCACACGCGTGGGGATGAACCGGGAGGGGTTTCGGGGAATTGATGATATGAAATATTGTCCCCACACGCGTGGGGATGAACCGTACCGCGGCAACCCGGACGATCTAATCTATCTATTGTCCCCACACGCGTGGGGATGAACCGTCTATCCTTAATGCATATGTAATCGGTGGGCGATTGTCCCCACACGCGTGGGGATGAACCGGCGGCTATGACATTATTATCTGGGAGTCCGGTATTGTCCCCACACGCGTGGGGATGAACCGTAATGTCAAATAATAAATCAAACCCGTTTGTTATTGTCCCCACACGCGTGGGGATGAACCGTACACATGGTGCGTTTGTTGTTACTGAGAGTTATTGTCCCCACACGCGTGGGGATGAACCGCCCTCCGTGGCAAAAGTCCATTACCACTATAAATTGTCCCCACACGCGTGGGGATGAACCGGTGTTAATCCTGTCCTGAACCGGGGGGTTAGAATTGTCCCCACACGCGTGGGGATGAACCGATTCGTACCATATAAAAAACGAAGAGAAACGTATTGTCCCCACACGCGTGGGGATGAACCGCAAACCGTTGTATGGTACAAGTGGATTGACGGATTGTCCCCACACGCGTGGGGATGAACCGTGGTAATAACAGGAGTACCGACAGCCGAAGGGATTGTTCCCACACGCGTGGGGATGAACCGGTCAAAGGGGAAGCAAATACAAAGATGGTGATATTGTCCCCACACGCGTGGGGATGAACCGTGGTAGTAATACGTTTCATTCTTTTGAAAAAGATTGTCCCCACACGCGTGGGAATGAACTAGTCTGGGTTGATAATGATCCCGGCCAACAGACCGTTTCCGAAGCGATTATCGCTTTTCTGGACAGTACCGATTTTGAAGACGCGATACGTAATGCAGTATCACTCGGCGGCGATAGCGACACTCTTGCCTGCATCACCGGCGGCATAGCGGAAGCATTCTATAAAGAGATCCCCGAATACATTATTGATAAAGCGCTCGGACTTCTGCCGAAGGAACTGACCGAAATCGCGGAAAAGTTTAGTCAATTAAAAATTAAAAATTAAGAATTTTGATTGTCTGACACTAAGATACTTTGGTTATAGATCATTGTCCCCCTGATCTCTGACACCTGCTACGATAAGAAACTTTGATCATTGATCGTTGGTCATTGATAAGAAACTTTGATCATTGATCGTTGGTCATTGATCATTGATCCCTGTTCTCTTTTTCTCTGATCTCTGCTCTCTGTGTGACACGGAGAATGATATTCCCCGCTACGTTAAGAAATTTTGATCATTGATCGTTGGTCATTGATCATTGATCCCTGGTCTCTGATACCTGTAGTTACGTTTATTCTTAATTCATACACCAGCGGAGCCGGTACCATAAGTGATTGCTTAATATTTGTTTCTATAGCCCCTCCCGGCCTCCCACTTCGATCCCTCGAGGGACTCAGTGCACCGCCTTTGTAAAAATGGGAGGAGATTTTATTGCAAATTATAACCAATTTGCGCAGAATATTTTTTCTAACTACTTAATTTTTAATTCATAAACCAGCAGAGCCGGTACCATAAGTGATTGCTTAATATTTGTTTCGATAACCCCTCCCGGCCTCCCACTTCGACGGGCTCAGTGCATCG
>JABWCL010000044.1 GCA_013360295.1 Ignavibacteriaceae bacterium
ACTCCCTCAAGGGACTCCATCCCGCGGAAAAGAAAAGAGTAAAGATTTAAAGCAAAAAAACCTGATCAAACGACCAGGTTTTCTTAGTAGCGGGGGCAGGACTTGAACCTACAACCTTCGGGTTATGAGCCCGACGAGCTACCAATTGCTCCACCCCGCGATATTTAGACTCCTAATTTACATATTTTTTTTGAATTTTCAAAATCACTCGGATGCCAATCCAAGGGATTTTTTAAGGGTATTCGCAATGGTCTTAATCAGATACCTCCTGTCAATCGGCTTGGTGATATATCCCGTGAAACCGGCACGGTATATCTTATCTCTGTCCCGCGTTGTTGCAAAAGCAGTTTCCGCAAGAAACGGAACTTTCTCATACTGCGGAAGGCGCTTAATAATTTCTTTCCGGAGGGATATTCCGTCCCACGGCTCTGGCAGCCCAATGTCCATTAATATAAGATCATAAGATTCACCCCGTGATGCCTTTTCCGCAAGCGTGTTCAGTGTCGTATCCCCGTCAGAGGCGAATTCGAGATTTGAAAATGCCTTCAGGGTAAGTTCCAGCATTTTTGCGCTTCCGGGGTCATCCTCCACAATCAGGAATGAAGGCTGGAGCTCGCTGAGGAAAAGTACCTCAGGTGAAACCGTATAGAATGTTGTACTCTGCTGAGTTAATTTATTTCTGCTGTTCTCCTCGATGTCCAGGTATATAGTTAACATTACCCCCCGCTCCGGCAGGACGGCAATAACGAACTTGCCTTGCATCATCTCAACCAGTTTTTTAGCGGAGCTGAAAGCCATTCCGGAATGGTAGAGAACAGGCGAGGAAGCTTCGAGTTCTTTTCTTATTGGTTTAAAGAGTCCGGGCAGGAATTTTTCATCGAGATATAATCCTGTGTCTTTAATTTTAATAAAAGCAGCATCCCGCTGCAGGTCGAATCCAGACTCAATAGTTATCGAACTGTCATAAGAATATTTTATTGAGTTTTCGAGCAGCACCGTGAGAGCGTGGCTGAGTTTTTTCTCATCGGCAAGTACTTCAAGTTTACTCTTGTTAATCAGATTCAGTTTTAGATTTTTATCTATTGCTTTATGCTGAAGGCTGTTGATAACTTTGAGAGTAATATCCGTGACGGATATAGGTACCCGGTTTAATTCGATCTGTTTGCCTCCGGAGACAATAAGTTCAGGATACAGGTCGAGCAGGTTCAGCAGTTCATTACCGCTTGAATAGATCTCGTCAGCATATGAAAAGAAGTCAGTATCGGGAAGGTCTTTGAAATTTTCTTTGAGAATATCGGCAAACCCGAGTATCGCGTTCATATAGGTGCGGAAATCCCTCTCTTTACTATCCTCAGTATCTTCCTCATACTTGGTCTCTTCAGTTACAGATTCGCTGAGTATTGTATCCATTCCGACTTCCTCGGTGATGTCTTTACAGATTCCGATTGTGGTGATACCCGGAATTTCACCTGCCGGTTTAAGGATGATTGAACAGAAAATTTTATTAATGCCGTTTTTATGCAAAAGCTTGATTCCGGGAGCGGGGAGATTAACTTCTTCAGTAATTGAAAGCCTCAGCGCGTTTTTTACCCGGTCATGGTCTTCAGATGAAACCAGTGAAAGGAAGTCAGTATTGATAAGATCTTCCGGATGATAACCTAGCATCCTCGGAAAAGAATTATTGTGCTGGGTAATTCTTGCGTTTTGTAAAACTATAAGTGAATCAGGGATTTTTTCAAGAAGAACCTTTAACTTTTCGTTCTCACGCCTCAGTTTGCTCTCAACGATCTTGAGATCCGTGATGTCCTTATCAATTTCGATTACTCCGATAAGTTTAAATTTGGCATTCCTTAGAGCAATCAGAGTTGAGCTGACAGTGTGGTTTATTCCGAGAGGCGTGCTAAGGATAATCTCCCTGTTGACCATCCCTTTTTCAAGAAGCTCTTCCCTTACTTCGTGAAAATGCCTGCCGTCAGAAGAAGGGGGAATAACGTCTCCAAGGTTCTTCCCGGTCACCTGGTTCTCGCTGAATCCGTACATCTGCGCCGCAGCGTTATTCCAGGTATAGATTTTAAAATCAGAATCGGTTGTGATAACCGCGAGATCAAGGTTATTTATTACCTGACTATAGAAACTGAATTTGAGATCATTGGCTTTCTGGTCAGTGATATCTCTGAAAACCGCAATTACCTGATTTTCCCGGTGAGGAATAAACCTGACTTCAATGAAGATTTTTTCTCCTTCACTCACCTCAGCGTAATTGGCTGTAACAATATGCCGTGAGCCGAGCACTTCACTTACGCTTGCTC
Organism: Ignavibacteriaceae bacterium; assembly: GCA_013360295.1. Classification (GTDB taxonomy): domain Bacteria; phylum Bacteroidota; class Ignavibacteria; order Ignavibacteriales; family Ignavibacteriaceae; genus JABWCL01. The sequence goes on from JABWCL010000044.1 coordinate 2,310, forward strand.
TGAAGACCTGCAGGAAACTTTCTGGGAAAACCTCAGTAACACCCTTATCCCTGTAAGTTTCGGGAGACGGGAAAATACTTTCCGGAGACTCGCCGAATGCCTGGCGAACCACTCCGCCGGAATCAATAACAGCAATCAGGTCCGGAATGGAGGAGAGGATGGATTCTAAAAGGTGATCGGTTTTTCCGGCTTCAGCGGATTTCCTGGCTTCGCCTGTTTCTCCGGTAAACAAAAGGCTTTTAATCTGGGACTGTTCTTCAACACCTTTCAGGATTGCTGCAAGTTGTGATGTGATTATGGCCAGATCTTCTTTATTAATTTCTCTGCTAAGTTTTGACTTAATAGTTCTTACATCCCCTTCTTCACTGAAAAGATAAATAATGGGGAATCCGGGATTTTTCTTCTTTAAGAGTGCGAGCGCTGTGAGGGATTCAAATGAGGATAGTTTCTGGTTGAAAAGAATGATGGCAGGAGAAAAATCATCTATCCTGTCCAGAAATGTATTAAAATCGCTGCAGGAATCGAGCTCAAAATTTACTCCGAGTTTTGAGATCTCGTCCTTAATAAATTCAGCATTCGCAGGGTTGTTATCAAAAAGTAGTAGTTTTACTGGGTCGCTCATTTTAGAAACCAATCGTATATAATCTGCGAAATATACTAAATAAATTATTAATTAATTTTATTCAGACTTTAAAATAAAAAAGGGATACCCCGGAAAGGATATCCCTTAATAATCTATTTTACTTCTACTTTGTGAGCATAAGTTTTTTTGTTGAGGACTGCTTACCGGCAGTTAATTTATAGAAGTAAACACCGGAAGTAAGCCCTGTTGCATCGAAGTTGACGGTATAAACACCCGCGTTATGATAACCGGAAACAAGTGTTGCCACCTCATTCCCGAGGACATCGAATATTTTTATTGAAGCTGGCCCGTTTTCAGCAACTGAATATTTAATTACAGTTGAAGGATTGAACGGGTTCGGGTAATTCTGATCCAACCTGAAAGTAAGTTCGCCAAGCAGATTATCCTCCACACCGGTAACGTTCGCGTTAATAAAGAAGGAGTAAACCGCATTTGCCTGTGCTTCAAATGCTATTGCCGTAGCGCTGAGCATATTTACAGGAGTCGGAACAGCGTCACCGGTAAGCGTGAAACTATAAGTGTTCCTGATAGCCTCAGGAATCTGGGTTAATATATTCTGCCAGCTGAGAGAAACCTGTCCTGCAGTCTTGCTTGTGTATTTGAATGACCACATTTTCCCTTGTGCGGGGGATTCAAATTTTGCTTTTATATCCGTGCTGTACTTAGTGAAAAGAGAGTTCCAGTCATTTCTTTCAAAGTAAGACTGAATGGCAGAAGGCGCCGGAGATACAGGAGGTTTAGCATAATCATATTTTGCGTCAAAACCGTCTGTTGCATTAATGCTGGCACCGAAGAAAAGCATTTCGTCAATTGAATTTGACTGAACAGCCTTAATATTCACTGCCCAGTTATTGATGTCGGCAGCCGCAAAAAGGAGTCCGCTCTTCTCACTTTCGATAACCGCGGAGTTCTTAATAAATAGAATATCAACGCTGTCTTTCAGTGCGCTAAACCAGTATCCGTTCCAGGTCTTGAGAGTATCGCTGGAAGAATATGATGCGGTTGATTTATCATAAGCGTAGTACACATTTTGTATCCACGCACTATCAGCCGCTGCAGCGGGTGTAACCGTCACTGAATTTCTCTTAAACCATACGGCGCTCTTAAGGTAGTTTTTATAAAATGGAGACGCGAGAATATTCCATCCGCTGTTCAGCGCGAGCACCGTAGTATCAGCGGAGGATGAACCGGACACGTCAATATTAGCGGAAGTTTCCAATCCAAGCCAGTAACCAAAACCGGCATTTACGGTTGAGGCGTTATAATATCCGGAAGCATTATATCCGTATAAAAAGAAAGAGGCAATATCATCGCCGATTACAGCCGAGGCTGAATTATCCTGCGGTACGAGAGGTACAGAGAAGAGATTCCAGCCGGAGGTGACCGTCTTTGTTAATTCGGCGTATATACCTGTACCGCTGACCGTAAGCTGCGCGGTATCAGTATCATTGCTGATAAATCTGACTATTCCATTATATGAAGAGGCCGCTGAAGGGGCAAATTTGATAGTTGTTTGCGCGGAATCGCCGACAGCCACATTAAACGAAGTACTGCCAATTACTGTAAATGCCACATTATCTGAAACAATATTTGCCACGCTCAGAATTGTTTCGCCTGTATTCCTTACGTAGACCGATAAAGAAGAGTCGCTGATAACAGTTACGTCTCCAAAAGCGAGGGAATAGGAGCTAAGCGTCAGGTCTGCGATAAGAGCAACACCGTTACCAAGCATCGGGATTACATAATTCGGGCTGTTGGGGCTGTTATTTACTATTGTAAGGTCTGCCGAATAGTTGGTGACAGCCGCCGGAGTAAACTTTACGCTGACCGATGCGGAATCATTAACATTTACAACAAATGAAGTTGCGGATGTCACGCTGAATACGTTATTACCCGAAGTAATGTTCGACACAACTAGCGCGGTGTCTCCCTGATTATAAACCTTAAAAGTGAGAGTTGAGTCTTTAGTCAGTTTAACAGAGCCGAAATTCAGAGAATTTGTGCTTGAGATGATAACAGGAACTAGTACCTGTCCCGTTCCGCTTAAAGGAATGTTAAAAGTCGGTGAATCAGGATCATTGCTGAGAATGGCAATGTTCCCGTTGAATACACCTGCCGCACGCGGGGCAAATTTAACGGAAAGAACGTGTGTTTCATTTGTCGCTAATGTTTTCGCGGTATCACCGGTAAAAGAGAAAAACCCGTTTGTGATGTTGATGTCAGAAATAGTAAGAACAGAATCACCCGTGTTTGTGATAGTCAGATTCACGGTTGAATCTTTATCGGTCTTTAATGTACCGAAATTATAAGAGGTGAAACTTGGCTGAAGATTCTGCGAAGCAAGGGTTACGCCCACGATAAGACGTAACAGCCTTGTGGTTCCGTTGGCTCCGGTATTGAAAACATAATTACCTAGTGTGCGCACGTTATGGGTCGAATCGGCTGTGAGGTCCTTAATCTTGATATTATAGTTACTTGGCACAAAATCAAAATTATTAAGTGATATAGTAACGTCCGAATTAGTCTTGTCCGTGTTGATCGTAAAGTCCCAGGAAGAAGTGGTGCTATCCAGGGATTTCAATGCCCTGAGATCGCGTTTGTAATTTGGCCCGAGTGCGGATAGCCAGGACTCGTGCGGGAAAAAGACCTGTATATAATTAGATGGCGGCGGCGGAGTTTTGGGCAGATCAACACCGGCATCCCAGCCATCAGTAGCATTCTTCGCCATACCGGCGTATGCGGTATCAACCAGAGAATTAACAGAAGCTTTCATTTGAATCTGCCACTGGTAGTTGGCGAGGTGAAAAGCGGCATTGGGATAAATCTCAGGAACCAGGTAAAGATTTAGAAATGTATTATTAAAATTAATTGAGCCCTGGGATGTGGTATTAGAAAACAAGCCGGTGGGGAAGCCGGAGGAAATATGTGCATTAGATTCTGACCAGTTCTCTTCGATGTACCCGACAACATTAACTTGTTTGGGATTGCCAAGATCAGAAAGTTTTAGTCGTAATTCCCAAAAACCATTTCCTTTCCAATTCTGAGTTTCAAAAACAGCGTCCTGCCAACCGGTGCCATTAAAAGTTCTGCGTCTCTCGTTGTTGTCAACGGTCCGGAAAATGTAATGATAATTCGCGGAGAAAGGAAGAACAGGATCCCAGCGATAATTTGACCCGTCTCCGTCGGTAGTTCCGGAGCCTTGTGTTGGTACCTGCTTTGGATCTGTATCAATATAAATATGAATCAAACGGTTATCATCAGTAAGCGGTCCGTTTGGAGTCCAACCGGAATAGCCGATATATAAGTTTTGTGCGTCGAATGTCACGTAGGCGTAACTCTGCGTTGCGCTTGTAGTGAGCATTCGCTCATTAAGAGTGTTAAAATCGTTAGTGCCGTCAATATTTATCGTATGATACGACTGTCCAAATAAATTGGCGGAAAAGAAAATAATGAACAATAACGCGAGTTTTCTCATCGTTCCTCTATGTTTCGTAAAGTTAAATAATTCAGTTAATAATGGGTGCTTAAAAATTACCACACAATCTATAATATAATCAAACTGAAATTAATAAATTGTGAGTACGATTTTTATTGTTTTTCCAGTCCGGTTCTCAAATAATCTTTGCCGGATAATTTTACTTTCATTTATAGTAAATGTCAAAACTCAGAGAAAAGTTCACTAAGAAAGAATGGTCGAAGTGCTGCACCTCATTATGCGATGATTGTCTGATTGCTGGCAAATATCGCAAAAAATATGGTAAAAAGGAGGGGAGAGCTAAGATGAAAAAGGATAAGAAAAAAGTTATGGACTGATCTTTCCTTTTACCTCCACTGAGGGTTTTAATTGCGACCTCGACTTACCTGAATTCGCCCCAAGCTCGAATTCTCCAACTTCAATTTGATACCCAGACCTCGCGTCAACCCATTATTGCTGTCACATTATCCGACATATTTTCAGACAACCGAAAAAGTAGTCATATGGTATGACATTTATACGTCAATTTTGACAAACTCGAAAAAAGTGTAGCCACGAACCTGTTCCCTTGTAAGATATTGTAAATAAATAGATTATGAGAATCGCTCCGGTTTGGCACGTAAATTGAGATATAGAATACAGAAAACAACAACTGAAAGATTTTATAACAAACATTAAGAAAGGAAATAAATATGACACTCGTAAAATGGTATCCCGCGAGGGAAATGGCTAAGATCGGAAATGATTTCGATTCAGTTTTCAAATTCATAAATGATCGGTTATTCAGCGGTTCGGGCGAAGAAAATGAGAATGTACTCTGGACCCCCGCAACTGATATACTCGAAAATGAAAAATCATACCTTCTCAAACTCGATCTTCCGGGTGTGGAAAAAGATAATGTAAAAATCTCTTTTAAGGATGGCACCCTCACCATCACCGGTGAAAGAAAAAATGAGAGCGAAGAGAGAGACGGTAAGTGCTTCAGGATAGAGAGGACTTTCGGGGGCTTCTCGAGGAGTTTCACTCTGCCTGAATTAATCAAGGAAGATAAGATATCAGCAACTTTCAGTAACGGAACTCTGACAATTGAGATACCAAAAGCTGAAGAAGCTAAACCAATTGAAATAAAAATTCAATAAATTTAAGAAAGGAAGAAATTATATGGCAATCGTAAGATTTAATCCCGTAAGAGACCTGCTCAATGTTGAGCGCGAATTCAACAGATTCTATAAAGAGTTTGAAAACCGGTTCGGTTTTAAGACAGCCCGTGCGAATGAGGATGACCTGAACACCGCGAACTGGATGCCGCTGGCGGATATTTATGAAGACGCGGAGAACTACAAACTCAGGCTTGATCTTCCGGGGATCAATAAAGAGGAAGTTAAGATATCCGTCAACCGCGGTGTTCTCAGCATTTCCGGTGAGAGGAAACAGGAGAGTGAGAATGCCAACTATAAATTCCACCGCGTTGAAAGAGTATACGGAAAATTCTACAGGTCATTCACCTTACCCGAGAAGATCAAGGAAGACAAGATCCACGCGGATTTCAATAACGGTCAGCTCTCGATCGTGATTCCGAAAGCAGAAGAAGCAAAACCGAGAGAAATTCAGATCAGCGTGAATTAGTTAAGAGTAGATGTGTTGGAGAGTACGGCCCCGGAAAACCGGGGCTGTCTTATTTCTTTGCCTGCCATCGAACGCTCCTGCGCAGAACCGAAACAATATTTTTTGTCAATCCTCCGGATATAAACTTTTTATGTTTTTATTTTGTAATTTTAAACCCGTCAAGTGATTTTAATAAATAAACCGGATAATAAAAATGAAAGTAGCTTTCGCCTCCTCTGAAGTATTCCCATTTGCGAAAACTGGAGGATTAGGGGATGTAACCGGAGCTTTACCCAAGTATCTGCACAAACTTGGGATAGATGTAAAAGTTTTCCTGCCAAAATACGCCGTAATTGACCATTCCAAATACAATTTGGATTACAGCTATCCGATCGGCGAAATGCCCATAAGGTTAGCAGGCACTACGCACCAGGTCAGGGTGTTCCATTCCTATTTACCCGGTTCGCAGGTTGAAGTATATTTTATTGACTGTCCCCACTATTACCATCGTAAACATATCTACACAAATGACGCGGATGAGGATGAAAGATTCATTCTTTTTAATAAAGCCGTGATTGAATCACTGCAGAGACTTAACTGGAAGCCCGATGTTATAAACTGCGCGGACTGGCAAACCGGATTGCTGCCATTGTACATAAAAGATAATTACAGCTGGGACAGGTTCTTCGACCAGACCGCCACAATTATGACTATTCACAATGTCGGATACCAGGGAAGATTTCCGAAAGAGACAGTTCATAAAGCTGAGATTCGACCGGAGCTCTTTTTTGAGAACAGCCCGATCGAGATTTGGGGCTCGGTTTCATTTCTTAAAGCCGGCTTGATGTACGCGGATGCCATCAATACAGTAAGTGAAACATACGCAAGGGAGATTACAACAAGTGAATATGGTGAAGGGCTTGAGGGAGTACTGAGATACAGGATAAATGATTTTCAGGGGATACTGAACGGTGTTGATTATACGGTCTGGAACCCTGAAACTGATAAGTTTATCCCCGCGAAGTATTCCATTGAATCGATGGAAGAAAAACGTATGAATAAAAAATACCTGCTTGAGACAGTTAAAATGAAGTATGATCCAGACATTCCCTTAGTAGGGATAGTATCACGTCTGGTGGCACAGAAAGGTTTTGACCTTATTGTTAAAAGCATTTATGATCTTATGAACATGAACCTTCAGTGGGCAATTCTCGGTTCAGGCGCTGACGAATATGAGAACCTTTTCCGCAGCCTCAGCTATGCCTATCCGGATAAAGTATTTTCTTATATCGGTTTCCACGATGAATTATCGCACCTGATAGAAGCCGGCGCAGATATTTTCCTGATGCCATCACGATATGAGCCGTGCGGGTTGAACCAGATATACAGCCTTAAATACGGAACGGTGCCGGTGGTACATAAAACGGGCGGGCTTGCAGATACAGTGCAGGACTGGCACGAATATTTCGCGAGGGGGGAGATGTCGGGAACGGGTTTTTCATTTGAGCATTATCTCCCTTCAGCTCTTGTCAGCACAATGCACCGCGCTGCAGGCGTTTACAGGGACCGCGAAACCTGGGGGAGAATTATGTACAACGGTATGATCAAAGATTTTTCCTGGGAGGCTTCTGCAAGGAAATATATTGATCTTTACCACAAAGCCATTTATAACCACAGGTTCAGATAAAAAAGTGCAAAGGTCGTTAGTATTCCTCCTTCTGTTTTTTGCGGCCTTCGTTTCCGCCCGCGTAAAACCTTCTGAGGCGGTCGTCAGTCTTGGCAGCGGTTATATCACAGGGCGGGCCTCGTCAGTATTTACATTCGCCGGAGGATTATCTTTGGTTCTACCCTCCGGATTTTCTGATGAAATAGATATTTCATTATCGGGTATTTACGCGCGGGATGCGGACTACTTTTTGCCTGAGAACCGCGCCGGGAAATACTATCCTTATGTTTACGGATTACGGCTGGAACTTGTATTTGAGCAGCCTGTATCAAAAGTTATCAGCCTTACAGGCAGCGGGGGGATTCTTCTTCTGAACGACCGCACTTTCAGCGATGTAAACGAGTGGGGGAGCGGGCTGGGAGTGAGCGGGGGCGCCAAATTGTATATAGAAAATACACCTTTCTCTTTAGGGATAACGGCGTCCTACGGGCTTACGCTTACGGCCACTACTCCATCCTATAGCCTTTTCACCCTGAATACGGGATATAATTTCTAGTTTTACCCGACACCCGGCCGGGTTATTACTCCCCAGTTTTCGTGCCCTCTTATCTTAACGGTAATAGGTTTCTCAAACCTGAGATGCTTAACATAATCCATTGCTGAAAGTGCCTTTTGTTCATTCAGCCACTCCCAGTCTATGAATGAATTTTTATCATTTTCGTTTATCGTAAAATAGCCAACACGGAATGAAGTTATGTTCTGGAAAAAGTGTGATCCCTGTGAAGGGGTAACTGCGAAGTCTTTAAATCCGGATTCGACTATTACTGCCGCTCCTGCGATCTGGTCCCAGGTTACCGGAATTCCGAGCCAGTGATCAAAACTTCCCCATCTCCCCACTCCGACGAGCAGATAGGGGCGTTTTGCATCCACAAGCTGATTATTATAGGCGCTTACTTCACGGGCCACATCGCGGCTTTTAGCGCGGTCATACTTATAGTAATCAACAAAGACAACATCGTAGATATCTTTTATCGCGCCATTACCCAGAACCTGTGAGCTTTTACATATCAGGTCGGTGTCTTCCAGGTGGTCAGTGCTGAGTTCTTCTGCCTCTGAACTGATCACAAGCGGGCGCATTTGAAGCATCGCGAATTCCTTACGTTCTCCCGGAGGAACATCGAGGTTCACGGCGAATTCAATTTCCACGTTCGTTCCCATTCCCCACGTTCCCATTTGCAGCATTACCTTTAGTATATCCGCGAGTGGGAATACCTTATGTTTAAGTATTGGGGCAAAAGTGACAACGCGCCTGCCGTGACGAGAGATGCCGTCATATACCGCGTCATTTTCGCGGGAATAGGTTGATCCGACGAACGCGAGGGTGCCGTCTTTTTCGGATAAGTCAAGGGCATACTTCTCCAGTGAGCTCTCAAGATTATCAACGGTGAATGTGGATATTTCCTTGGTCATATTAAGCGCGTAAAAATCCTGCTGACCGTTCCTGACAGTCTCACTCGCGTTAAAAAACTGAAGCATATGTTTTGGGTAAACAGGGCAGAACCGGACGGCGTTACCTCCGTCAACCACAGTTTTTCCAAGGCCGAGCGCGACCATCGCAATTCCGTCTGTTGATTTTTGCGGAGCTATTGGATAGAAGTTGTAAGATTTCGCCACTCCGGCGAAATCGGGATAAAACTTCCCGTTCCTGTCAGCGCCCACCAGCCTCTGAACTATGACCGCCATTTTCTCCTCTTCGAGCCTGTACTCGGTCATTTTCATATAGTCTTTGGTTTTCTTGAAAAACGTTGAGGCGTATACGCACTTTATGGTTCTGATCAGTTCCTCAAGGCGCACATTTAGGTCCTCGTGGTTATTGCGTATCATAAAAGTTTCATACACTCCGGCAAACGGCTGGAACTGCGAATCCTCGAGCAGGCTTGATGACCTTACGGCAAGCGGCCCGCGAATAATATCAAGAAACTCCGTTAGCTTTTCTCTTATTTCAGCCGGAAAGTTACCCGCGTTAATGAAGGCATTGAGTATCTTATTATCATCGGTTTCGTTCAGTGCGATCGAAATCAGGTTATTCGCTTCGAGGAAGTAATCAAATGCGTCAGTCGCGATTACAACCGCGGAAGGGACAGAGATCTCTATACCTTCGAATTTAACCCGAGTGGGATTCCTGCTGATAAGCGAATTAACAAATCCGAGGCCCCTTGCTTTACCGCCCAGTGAACCGCCCCCGATACGCGCGAATGTGTTTTTTGGATTGAAGGTGTCCTTCCTGAAATCGGCTATTATACCACGCTGCCGCTCCGTCTGGAAATTCTGTATGGTGAGGAGCATCATTTGCCGCAATTCCTCAATCGAAGAAAAGTCGCTTACCTTTTTGGGGCGAAGGCGTGAAGCCAGTTCAAACTCTGTACGTGCTTTGAGCCAGCTTGAGAAATGATTCCTCGAAGCGTGGTAATTTATACTCTCGGCGGGGATATATTTCAACTGTTCTTCAAGCTGTTTAAGGTTTGTTGCCCTGCCAACCACCTGATGGTCAGGTGTTTTGAAAATGAAGTCACCAAATCCGAAATTATTAAGCATAAAATCACGAAGTTCGTGGAGAAGGCGCGGTGAACCTTTAAGCACGAAATTCATTCCCATTGCTTTCGCATCCTCTTCGAATTTGGAATTGCTTGATTGCAGTAAGATCGGAATATCGGAGTGGCGTTCCCTGACCGCTTTGGCAAACTCAATCCCAGCCATCGGATCCTTCACCCCATTTCGGCGGAAATTGATATCAGTTATTACGCCGAGTACGTAATCTTCATATTTTTCATAATACGCCATTGCCTGTTCGTAATTTGTACTAAGCAATATTTTCGGTCGTGCTCGCATCCGGAGGAACTTGTGAGTCAGGTTAACTCCTTCACTTATCAGTCGCTGCGATTGGTTGAAAATCTCGGTATAAATGATAGGAAGATAGGAGGAGTAAAACTTAACGTTATCCTCAACCAGGATTATGGACTGTACGCCCGAAACGGCGGTATCATTTTCAACATTGAGCTGATCTTCGAGGGTTTTTATGATCGCGATGAGCAAGCGGTAATCACCATTCCATATAAATATCCTGTCGAAAGAGCCTACATCTTTGGAATTGACAAGTTCTTTTTTCTCTTTGTTATCATAAGCCAATAAAACTATCGGTACCTTCACATTCGCTTCACGGAGTGTTTTAGCAAGTTTAACCGGGTGCATATCGTCAATATGCAGAGTCGCGATTATCAGGTCGAACCGTGACTCAATTATGCACATTTCGATTGCTTCCGCGGCGGTTGTGACGTGAGTAATATCCGGTGCCTGGCTGAGGTTCAGGTTCTGATATTCTTCCCGCAGGAGTTCATAAAGCCTGCCGTCCTCTTCGAACAGGTAGTTATCGTAAAGACTAGAGACCAGCAGGATCTCCCTGATCTTATTCCGCATAAGTTTTTGAAATGTTCTTATCCTGTAAGAAAAAGCATCCTCAAGATGGGATTTGTCGTCTTTTGCGATTTTCATTTGTTAAAGAGTGTTTAATATTTGAAATAATCTTACAATTTAACTTTTAGGATTGTAATTAACAATTGGCCCACAATAATTAGTCCTGGATGGAAAGAAGAGAGACTGGCCTCAGGAGGATTTCACGGATTTTGGTTCTCGCTTGATTTAAAAATAAGAGCGCCCGTCTCAAACCTGAAACGGGCGCAATTTTTACGAACTAAGAGCCGGCAATTCTAAACTCTTAATTCTTAAATGAGATTAAACAACTCCCTGATCCATCATTGCATCGGCAACTTTCAGGAAGCCCGCGATGTTGGCGCCGTTCACATAGTTGCCCGGGGTGCCAAATCTTTCAGCGGTGTTAACGCAGGTATCGTGAATACTCTTCATTATGCGTTTCAGGTGATTATCAACCTCTTCCCTTGACCAGCCTAACCTCATTGAGTTCTGTGACATTTCAAGTCCTGATACGCCTACGCCGCCGGCGTTGGAAGCCTTTCCCGGAGCATAAAGGACGTTATTAGCCGCGAATACCTTGAAGCCTTCAATCGTAGTAGGCATATTAGCGCCTTCGCAGACACAGATACAGCCATTCTTTACGAGTTCTTTCGCGTCTGCTTCATTCAGTTCGTTCTGGGTAGCGCAAGGCATAGCTACATCAACTTTTATACTCCACGGCCTCTTACCAGCGTGGAACTCAACCTTGAATTCGTCAGCATAATCTTTTACACGGTCGTTCGCGCTTGCACGCATTTTCAACATATACTGAATCTTGTCACCTTTTATTCCGTCTTTATCATATACGAATCCGTCAGGGCCGGAAATTGTAACAACCTTGCCACCGAGTTCGTTTATCTTAGATACCGCGCCCCAGGCAACGTTACCAAAGCCGGAAACCGCGAAAGTTTTTCCTTCAACATCCATTCCTCTGGTATGAAGCATATTTTGTGCAAAGTACGTCGCGCCAAAGCCTGTTGCTTCGGGACGAATCAGCGAACCGCCCCAGTTCAGTCCTTTTCCGGTAAGTACGCCGGTGAATTCATTTTTAAGGCGTTTATATTGTCCGAAAAGATAACCAATCTCTCTTCCGCCTACGCCGATATCGCCCGCGGGCACGTCTGTGTTAGGACCGATATGGCGATATAATTCAGTCATAAAACTCTGGCAGAAGCGCATAACTTCGTTGTCGCTCTTTCCTTTAGGATCGAAGTCTGAACCGCCCTTGCCTCCGCCCATCGGGAGCGTGGTGAGGCTGTTTTTAAATACCTGTTCAAAAGCAAGGAACTTAAGGATGCCGAGATTAACTGAAGGATGGAAACGAAGGCCGCCTTTATATGGCCCAATCGCGCTGTTCATTTCGATTCGGAAACCACGGTTAACATGAATCTCGCCCTGATCATCAATCCATGGGACGCGGAATAAGATTACTCTTTCGGGTTCAACTATTCTTTCAATTATTTTAGCTGCTTTATATTCGGGATGCTTTTCGAGAAGAATATCCAGGGATTCCAGTACTTCTTCTACTGCCTGGTGAAATTCGGGTTCTGCAGGATTTTTTGCTTTTACTTCGGCAATTATCTTGCGGGTATAGTCAGTCATATTAACTCCGTTTTTATATTTGTGTTAAAATTGTTAGATAAGCTTAATTGAAGAGTGAACAATTTGCGGGGATAAACCGGAAGGTTTACATCGCTGAAACAGAAGGGATACTTCAGTATCAATTTATCCTTCTCAAATTGTTGAAGAAATTTTTTTGCATATAAATTATAAATTGCTTATCAAAATTAGTGAAAAGGTTCATAATTAAAAATGAAAAAAGGTATAAATCGTACGCGAATTAAAAAATATTTTATTTCATTTTGCCGAACCGGTAAGTCGTTAAATAACAATTAGTTAAGGAATGTGTGCCGACGGCTGAAAAAAAGTGTTTTACCGTGGTTTGTATTTTTTATAAATTTATTGTTACATTATTATTTTTTATGGATCAGAAATGAAACAGCGGTTCGGTACCTTAATAAGCGGTTTGCTTATTCTCTTCATAATTTTTTCACCTAATATTCACTCGCAGGGTTCCAATTCAGTAATTCAGCAGATCATCAATCAGGTTAACATTGATACACTGATGTTTTTTGTGAAGGAACTCTCAGGTAATATTCCCACAACGATCGGCGGGCAGCCTTATACTATAGTTTCACGTCACAAGAATAACGCGTCTAATGATAAAGCCGGTGAATATATAAAGGAGAGGCTTGAAAGGTACGGCGTAACCACAACTTTACAGTCTTTCAGCACAACCGGGAAAAACGTAATTGGCGTAAAACCAGGAAGTGTTTACCCTAATAAGAAGTATATCATCTGCGCGCACTTCGATGATATGCCGAGCGGATCACTTGCGCCCGGAGCTGATGATAACGCGAGCGGCACAGCGGCTGTTATGGAAGCGGCAAGAATTTTCAGGAATTATACTTTCCCATATACCATAGTGTACGCGCTTTGGGATGAAGAGGAACAGGGCCTCGTTGGAAGCGCCTACTACGCCTCGCAGGCGCGTACTGCAGGGGATTCTATCATTGGTGTTTTTAATATGGATATGATTGCCTGGGACTCCAACAATGACAACCTGGCTGAGATTCACACCAGGGCAGTGGGGACTTCACTTGACCTTTCCTCGAAAATGCTGGAGATAAACAGTACGTACGCAATAGGCCTGAATCCGGTTATCAAAAATCCAGGACTGACTGCCAGTGACCACGCCTCATTCTGGAACAACAGTTACGGCGCAGTACTTCTTATAGAAAGCTACGCGAACGACTTCAACGCTTATTATCACACCGTTAACGATTTAATAACACATTTTAACCAGCCGTATTTTCTCAAATCCGCACGGATGGTTATTGGCGCCACAGCGGCTATGGCAATGAACTACAATATTCAGATAGAACATACCCCAATTGCCTCATCAAATTATTCCGGCAACATACTTGTAACTGCAAATGTTGTGAGTAATCTAACGATAGGCACAGGGAACTATTCTCCGAAACTTTACTATCGCACCGGGAATGGTACAAATTTCACCCCGTTTAGTATGGTATCGCCCTCAGCTTCGAAGAATGCGAGCGGGGTATATAACTTTATAATTCCCGCGCAGACTGAGGCAACTATTGTGCAGTATTACCTTGCGGCACAGGATTCGGCCAGCAATCTTGTCACTACTTTGCCGAAGGGAGGTTCAGGCTTTAATCCGCCCGGGTCAGTTCCTCCATCAACATTTTACCAGTTCTATGTTGCCAACACTTCGCTTGCTTTTGAAGATACCGCAAACACAATCACTAATTGGGTTATCAGCGGTACCTGGGGTACTACGACTTCAAAGTTTGTTTCGCCGCCATATTCTTATACTGAATCACCGGCCGGAAATTATGTCGCAAGCGCAACTTATACTATGACTATGGCTAACACGATTAATCTCGGAGATTTCCTCGGAGCAACACTTGAGTTCAGCGCGCAGTGGGCAATTGAAGATAACTGGGATTACGGCCAGATCCAGATTACGACCGATAACGGTACAACCTGGACGGCGCTTGCAGGCTCATTTACAAATCCGGGACAGGGAACATTTCAGCCTGCTGGTCAGCCTCTCTACGACGGGGCACAGTCTACGTGGGTGAATGAGATGATACCTCTCAATGCTTATAAAAATAAACCTGTTAAGTTCAGATTTTATTTCCGTTCAGACGGATCCCAGCAGTTTGACGGATGGTATGTAGACAACATAAAACTTAAAACCTTCTCCGGTATTCCGGTTGAACTCGCAGCTTTTTCTATTAATCCGGAAAGTGACGGCGTTACTCTTAACTGGCTGACCGCATCCGAACTGAACAATAAGGGATTTAAAATCCAGAGAATGCTTGGCGACGGATTGTGGAAAGATGCGGCCTTTATTGAAGGGCGCGGAACAACTACGGAGCAGACAGCCTACAGTTACTTTGACAAACTGGCTTACAACGGAACTGTTCAGTACAGGTTACTACAAACTGATCTGGATGGCACCGAAAAAATTTACGGGCCTAAACAAGTTAATGTAAATACAGTTCGTGAATTCGCCCTGGAACAAAACTATCCCAATCCTTTCAACCCTGTCACGACTATCGGTTTTACACTTCCGGTTTCAGCCGAGGTTGAGCTGAGCCTTTATGATATACAGGGAAGTAAGGTGGCGGATATCTTCAGAGGCAGCAAGGAGGCGGGAAATCATAAGATTATTTTTGAGGCTTCCGGTTTGTCTTCAGGAGTGTATATTTATAAATTAAGTGCCGGAGATAAAATACAAACCCGGCGTATGGTGATTCTCAAATGACCTCTCAATAAACCCCGGTTTCCGGGGTTTATTGTTTTAAACACTTTTGGGAAAACTATTTTAAAGGATCATCTGTTACATTTTATGATAAGATATTAAAGCCTATTTTTAAATATGATCAATCCAAATGACCTTAAATATATGATAAAACTGCTGGATGACCCTGATGAGTCTATCCGCGAAAAGGTATGCCGGGATCTGAAGAGGCTGGGAGGGAGGCTGGATGCCCTGATTGAGGAGCAGGGGATATTCTTAACCAGCAGCCAGAGGGGTGTGGTGGATGGGATAAAGAAAGAACACCGCAGAAAAGCTCTCGAAGAACTGATTGTAAGGCTGAGTGTGGATGATGAGAAGCCAGGAGACCTGGAAGAATTTGTTATCACCCTGTCAGAGTATCTTTCAATTGATTCCACACATTTGAAGATCAAACAGAAACTTGATTCACTTACCGAAGAGTACAAAGAATCCGCTTCGTTCCTTGATGCGTTTTCCCTGGCGCGGTATATTTTCAAAGTGCTGGGTTATACAGGTAATGTTGAAGATTACTTCAATCCTCTCAACAGTGACATTTATTATGTGCTGAATGAACATAAAGGAATTCCCATTTCTCTCGCGGTGCTCTATATTCTTATCGCCCGCAGGATGAATATCGAAGTATCGGGTTGTAATTTCCCGGGGCATTTTATGGCCTGGTTCAGGGAAGGTGAGGAGATAGTAATAGTTGATTGCTTCGGAGGGGGAAAGTTTTTATACTTCGATAAGATAAGGAAGATTTCACCTGAACTTTATAAGTATATAAAGATCTCTATAGATCACGAAAACGATGATCTTGACATTATAGAGCGTATGATAAGAAACCTCGTCCTTGCTTTTAAGAAAACGGGAAACCAGGCTCAGTCAGATTACTTCTTTACTCTGCTGGAAATACTTCAGAGCGACCTGATCACCGACAGCGAAGAATAATGCCTGATCAGACCTGATCCTCCTCACCTAACGGCATTATTTTACCGAGGAAATAGTCAACTTTATATTCGTATATCCCCGCAATAAAAAACGGGATACAGAGATTAAAATATGAAATATCGAACCTGTCGTTGAACAGTGATTCATATAAGCCGGTATCTGAAACAGTAATCAGAAACGACAAAATAATTGAAATGAAAAGCATTAATCCCGTGCTGAAAAACAACTCATATTTATTAGCCGCAGCCCAGCCGCTGTATGCCGAAAGAATAATAATCACACCCATAAGCACCGGCGGGAGATAAATGGACTGAACTGCGAACGGGCCGGCGCTGAAAAAGCGTTCAGAATTCCAGATGATAAAAGGAAGCAGGGTAAGTAAGAAAGCAATTACCGCAATTAGCCCGAAAGACAGAATTTTCGGGAAACTGTTCCTGAACTTATAAAGCAGGAAAAGAAGCAGCATTGGAAATATTACCAGTCTGGTGGAAAGTAACAACCCGGCAAGAATTGCGGAGAAGAAAAAAGAGGCGCTCCACTTCTCATCACTGACTTTCCTGAGGATAATGAACATCAGAAGCAGGAATAAAAATGCATTCGAAAAAATTTCACTTTTTACCACCAGTTCATAATATAGTGGAACCGAAGAAAGTATGAGAAATCCCCTGAATAGAAGTTCCTTCAGGCTTTTTGAATAACGGATTAAAAGGAAAAAAAGAGAGAGCATTGTGAAAAACTGCAGCAAGCCGGTATTGCCTGCCAGAGAGAACGGATAAATGATCAGGAAATTGACAGGAAAACCGCTTGGATTTTTCTCGGTTCCATACGGGAAAACGCCGTTAAGAAGGTCCGTTAACCAGAGAGTGGCGGCATCAGCCCTTGATACTCGGGTTTCCTGAGGGGCATAACTTAATATTAATCCGTAAAAAACAGCGAGCGGAACCAGAAGCAGATAGTACTTTGTTTTGGCTGTCAGGGTGAAGTCATCCGGAACGAATTTCTCAATAAGAACCAGGAAAATGAGCTGGATCAGCAGGAATACAAATGTCAGAAGAATAAAATTATCAACGTACCGTGATGAGTATTTCAGCAGAAACAGGAAGTTGATGAAAAGAAAAAATCCTGTTGAAATTAAATTTATTATTTTATTTTTAGCAAGCAATTCAGTGATTTAAAATTTTGTTTATTCAGTAATAATATAAAACCAAATATGAGAACCAATTTAATATTTTTCTTTTTTGTTTCGATGATAATCTTAACAGGAATTTCAAAAACCAGTTTCGCTCAGGAAAACGAAACGAAAGGAGAAGGCGCTAAAGTGAGCAATATACACGGAATAGAAGTTAAGGATATGGACGGTAAAGCGGTAAAGTTATCCGACTATAAAGGAAAAGTCCTGCTGATAGTGAACGTAGCCAGCAAATGCGGATACACGAAGCAGTACACCGGACTTGAAGCAATTTACAGGAAATACAAGGACCAGGGGTTTGAGATACTTGCATTTCCCTGTAATGATTTTGGCGGACAGGAACCGGGATCAAATGAAGAGATAGCGGAATTCTGCTCATCCAGATTCGATGTTACATTCAAATTATTTGATAAGATCGAAGTACTGAAGAATAAAGCCCCGTTATATGCAGTGCTTACTGATAACCCGGTTACGGGTACTGAAGATATCAAATGGAATTTTGAGAAATTCCTAATAGATAAAGAGGGGAATATTGTGTCCCGTTATAAAAGTAAAGTAACACCTGAATCGGAAGAGATGACTTCCGCGATTGAGCGCCTTTTAATAAAAAAATGATTATTGTTTACCGGAAGATAAAAATAATTTAATGTCATCATTTGAAAGACGGATAAAGCTAATTTCTCTGTTTCTTAAATTAATTAACCGATTCAATTCGTTTTTTTGTTTATATGTTGGAGAAGGGAATTATTATCTATCATCTCAATGATAGTATTGCGCATAGTGAATTACCACACTTACTTTTAATACATTACAACAAACTAAAACTCGTTAAACTGTATGAAAATTATTTTATTAGGAAATGCCGGCGCCGGTAAAAGCACGATGGCGAGGAGACTGATATCTGATTCCGGAATTAATGCGGCCAGATTATCGCTTGATGAAATTGCCTGGAATGAGGGAACGGAGCGAAAGTCGCTTGAAGAGAGCATAGAACTCCTGCTGCAGTTTGTCGGGTCAAATGAACACTGGATCATTGAAGGGTGCTACTCGGATCTGGTTGAGTTTGCGTTACCTTATTGCACTGAATTGCTATTTCTTAATCCAGGTATTGAAGCTTGCGTAAATCATTGTCTTAGCAGACCCTGGGAGCCGGAGAAATTCCCGAGCCCGGCGGAACAACAGTCAATGCTTGATAATTTAGTTAACTGGGTAAAGTCATATAACACAAGGACTGATGAATATGGCCTTGCCCGACATCGTAAATTGTTTGACGCATTTACGGGTAAAAAGCGTGAATTCCGAAGTGTGAGCGAATATTTTTCCGCCTAAAACCAGTTTCGCTCAGGAAAACGACACGAAAGGAGAAGGTACTAAAGTGAGCAATATATACGGAATAGAAGTTAAGGATATGGACGGTAAGGCGGTAAAGATATCCGAATATAAAGGAAAAGTCCTGCTGATAGTGAACGTGGCCAGTAAATGCGGATACACTAGGCAGTACACCGGACTTGAAGCCATTTACAGGAAATACAAGGACCAGGGGTTTGAGATACTTGCATTTCCCTGTAATGATTTTGGCGGGCAGGAACCCGGGACTAACGAAGAGATAGTGGAATTCTGTTCATCAAAATTCGACGTTACATTTAAATTATTTGACAAAATAGAAGTCCTGAAAAACAAAGCCCCGTTATATGCAGTGCTTACAGATAACCCGTTAACAGGGACTGAAGATATAAAATGGAACTTCGAGAAATTTCTGATTAACAGGGAGGGTAATATTGTTTCACGGTTTAAAAGTAAAGTAACACCGGAATCGGAAGAGATCGCGGAGCAGATAGAAAAACTGCTTCGGTAGATATGACTCACTAAAATGTAATAAGAACTGGTCTTGATTATGGCAAAATTCCGTTCTATATTTAGTCTGTTATTAAGACAAAATGAAAGCTGATGTTAATGCCCTATCTCTTTTTTTACGCTTCTGCCTTTTGGGGTATATGGTCTTTCGGCGGTTTTGACAATAGCGTTTTAGAGTTGTGGAACTTTTCCTGGTTGTTACCTCCATTAACACCGCTTTTTGTTATAGGCGGCAGGAGATGGAATGATGACCGTCAGCAAAACCCTCTATCGAATGATCCAACTGATACATCCTTGTAAATGGTAAGGTCATAAATGCAAGACGAGCAGAAACGAAAAATTGTAATAGTCTTTGTCGCCCTCTTTGTGGCTCTCTTACACATAATAAATTTAAAATCGCTATTACCACCTGACGCATCGAAATATATATCAAGCTACTTTTCGGATCTTGCACTCCCGTTTTCATTTTATTTTCTTCTCCGTGCATCGGAAAAAGATATTAAACTTCTCCGTAATTGGAAAGTCAGACTGTCAGTCGCAGTTTTTGTGCCATCATTCATGGAAACATTACAATATTTTAATATATATGCATTGGGGATCACGTTTGACCCCAATGATTATTTTATGTACGCAGCGGGTGCAGGCCTGGCGGCAGTTGTGGATGCTCAGATATTTAGAAGAGTTTTTGCATTCTGGAATCAACCGCAGTAACTCTTTAATAATTAAATCAGCTGCCAAATATGCAATTCCATAACAACCTGAAATGGTTATGTTTTATGCGGCATATTTGTTGTGGAGTGGTCTGTAATCTCCTCAATAATTACCAACTAAACTTTCGCTTTGCCGTGAATCTTGAGCAGTAGTTCGAATTCGTGCTCTTCAATTCCGTTCATTTTGGCGATATCCTTCAACCAGAATAATTCTTTTTCTGAAAAGTCATCATCTGAAAACGCCAATTTAAAACCATCTGTCAGGAAGGATTCTGCAACCTCACGGCTGGAAAATTTCATCGGTTCATCTTTTATGTACTGGTTGGCAAGCAGGTTGCGAAGAATCTCTTCGTAGAAATCCTTATTAAAATCGAGTTTGCTTGCTATATCTCGAATGATCTGTTTCTCTGAGTCAAATAATTTATTGTCTTTTCTTGCTAAAATCAGCAATCCCTTTAAGTAATTACTTTTGTCAATAATCGAAAGCATAAGGCCTCCAAAACCTTTATATATTATTAGCCAAAATTAAGTATTTTTAACAAATACAAAAGCGAAAGTATAGTACCTATGTTACGCATTAAAGATATAATCTTTTTTGTTCTGATATTGTCTTTAACATCACATTCCCAGGATAAAACCCCTGGGAAATGGGAAACTGTTTTTGAAAAGAGCGGATACATCTCGACAGCGGATTACGAGCAGACTATGGAGTATTTTGGCAGGTTTGCCAAAGAATTCCCTGAAGTCAGTATTATGCCTTTTGGCGAATCCCCGCAGGGGCGCCGGCTGATGTACCTGGTAGTTTCTGAAAGTGGAATTACCAATCCGGCCGATGCAAGAAAAGCAGGGTTGCCCGTCGTTCTTATAACAAACGGGATACACTCTGGCGAGATAGAGGGGAAGGATGCCTGTATGCTGTTGCTGAGAGATATTCTGGTTACCAGGGAGAAAGCATTCCTGCTTAAAAATGCGGTACTTGTTATCGTCCCGATTTTCAGTGTGGACGGGCACGAGAGAAAATCGAAATATAACCGGATAAACCAGGACGGGCCGGAGGAGATGGGGTGGAGGACTACTGCACAGAACCTCAACCTTAACCGCGACTGGGTGAAGGCTGATACACCGGAAATGCAGGCAATGCTCAGACTATTTAATCTCTGGATGCCTGACTACTACATAGATACCCATACTACCGACGGCGCCGACTACCAGTATTCAGTCACTTACGGTTTGGATAAATTCCAGAACCTTTACCCGGGACTCGCAGGGCTTGTCAGGCAGGAACTGATCCCTCATCTCGTAAAAAGGGTTGAGGAGCAGGGATTTTTAATCTCGCCGTATGTGGGTTTTCGTGCGGGACAGCCGGACAGCGGTTTGGTAGACTGGCCGAGCACTCCGCGGTTTTCTAATGGTTACGCGACAGTTCAGAACAGGATCGGCTTGCTTGTTGAAACCCATATGATGAAGCCATATAAAGAAAGAGTTTTCGCGACTAAAGCCATACTCACTGCATCTCTTGAATTTGTTAATGCCAACAGTTCGCGCCTAACCGAAATGAACCGGGAAGCAGATGAGGTTACTATTGGTATGTATGCTGAAGGGAGGAAGCATCTTCCGCTGCTTTTCAGGGTGAATAATAAAACGACTAAATTTTTGTATAAGGGTATTGAAGCAATAAAAGAGTCAAGTGTGGTTTCAGGCGCTCAAAAACTGGTCTATACAGGGAAAAAGTATGGAAAGGAAGTACCCTATTATAATGATGCGGAGGTAGTTGATTCGGTATTATTGCCCTACGCGTATGTTATACCTCCTGAATATTCACTATTAGCGGAAAGGCTAGTTCTTCACGGGGTAAGGTATGAAGTTCTGCAGAAAGATTCGGAAGCCGAAGTAACAAAGTATAAGTTTAAGAACGTAAAATTCAGCGCTTCGCCTTATGAAGGGCGGCAGACAGTTACCTGCGGATATGATAATTATGTTGAAAAGACGGTACTGAAAAAGGGGAGTTATATTATAAAACCGGCACAACGCTCAATTAAGCTGATTGCGATGGCGCTGGAACCGAAGTCGGGAGATTCATTTCTCAGATGGGGATTTATGAATGCTATATTCGAGCATAAGGAATATTATGAAGATTATGTAATGGAGAAAGTGGCGCTGGAAATGCTGGAAGCTGATAAAGAACTTGAAACGGAGTTTAATAAAAAACTTGCCGAAGATGATAAATTCCGCAACGACCCTGACGCGCGTCTGAACTTCTTTTATGAACGCTCACCGTATTTTGATAAGCAAAAAAATGTTTATCCGGTCGTGCGGATTGAGAAGAGAGTTGATTTTTAGTTAAGAGTTAAAAGTTAAGAGTTAATTTTTGTAATTAAAAATTAAGAATTAAAAATTAAATAGTTAGAGAAAATATTACGTGCAAATAGAAAATCCCTAAGGGAATGGTTAGAGTTTTCGAAAACAGCTCCCCCATTTTTACACTTGTCCCCCAGGGGAAACGTGGCGCACTGTCCCGATGCATCGGGACGAAGTGGGAGGCAGGGCTTTGCACTGAGTATCCAGAAAGCTTTCGGGAATATCGAAGTGAGGGGTTATCGCAACAAACTATTAAAATAATTACTTATGGTATTGGCTCCGCCGGCTAATGAATTAATATTTATATTACTTTTGCAAATAATCCCGGAAGGACGGCATTAGTATTACACTGACAGTAAGCCGCGAATCAGAATCCCAACGGGATGGCATTATTATAACTCTGACAACAACAACACTCTAGAAAATCCCGAAGGGATGACATTGTCTTTTCTTATAACAG
>JABWCL010000066.1 GCA_013360295.1 Ignavibacteriaceae bacterium
TTAGCAGAGAATAAAATATAAGTGAAAAACGTTGGCATAAATGGCGGAGAGGGAGGGATTCGAACCCTCGGTAGAGGTTAACCCCCTACGACGGTTTAGCAAACCGTTGGTTTCAGCCACTCACCCACCTCTCCGTGGGAAAATCTGAAAGTAAACAATTAATTTACTAAACATTACAGCTTTTTGCAAGGATGTGAATAAAAAATTTTTCCGTGTTTCAATCATCTGACAGGGGGCCGGAATAAAGTCGTTTAATCGCGACAAAAACAAAGAAAATCAAAAATATTTTTCAATGGCATACATTTTGCATATATTCGCATTATAACAATGAAGAGACTTTTCTTCATTAAATTTATCAATCACTAATCTTTTTGGAGATATACATGAAAAAACTTGCTGTTTTGTTCTTTTTTGTTCTTTTTGCGACTGCATCTTTTGCACAGTTTCAGTCGACAAATAACACCCTTGGTGTTGTTGTCGGTTTCGGCGGTGCCGGGCTTACCGGTGAAGGAGCTCTTCCTATCGGTGCAGAATATATGTTCTACTCGATGAACGAAAAGTTAAATCTTGGTGTTTATGCCGGATTTGCTTCAACCTCAGAAGAATATAATTTCTTTGTTGCAAAAGGTACATGGACCTATACCAACATTCTCATTGCTGCTTCCGGTAATTACCATTTCTCACCGGGCGAAAAATTTGATCCGTTCGTTGGTGCAAGTTTAGGTTATAACGTTGCATCTGCTTCTTTTGAGTGGGATGGAACAAAACCAGCCGGTGCTATTGAGCCTACCGCATCAGTCGGTGGACTTGTTTATTCAGGTCATGCTGGATTTAACTATTGGATGAGCCCGGGTTGGGCAGTTCAAGTACGCGTTGGATTGCTGCCTTATGTCGGCGCCGGCGTTCTTTTCAATATGTAATAGAATATTCGAGAATGGCGGCCTGAGAGCCGCCATTTCTTTTTTATTAAGTGTTATTTACTAATCTTTTATTTGAGGTGCTATGAAAAAATATTTTTTTATCATTGTTTTATTGGTTTCAGGACTAACTTTCCTTGGTTGTGAAAAGGAAGAAAGCAATCCAACCGGTGGCGGCGGCAATAATAACAATACCAACCCATCCGGCCAACCAATGCCGTCTTTTGACACTCTCGCTAACTACAATGGAACTCTTGCTACCATTTATTACAGTACAACCATTATGGGCTTCTCTGTAGATCAAGCTATGGCTTTTGCTTCCTTCGGAACAAATGGTGTTGACGCCGGTACTGTATCCGTAAATGGGAATAATATACCAGCAACAGCCGCAGGGTCAAGTACTTATTACATGATTCCTTCCGCAGCCAATCCGACACAAACTCTTTCAGGAGTAAACTTCAACGGATCGAATCATACCTGGAGCATCGGCGGAAGTGCTAATGTTTCAGCATTTAATGCAAGTGTAACGAGCGTTTCCAATTTCAATGTAACTTATCCGGTATCAACTACCACTCACTCAAAATCCAGTTCTTTAGCTGTTAACTGGAATAATGGAAATTCTAATAACAAGGTTATGATAGTTCTAACCGGGACAAGCGGTACAGGCACATATATGTCAGCTGAATTATCGGATAACGGCAGCTATACTATCCCCTCAAGCAGTCTGTCTGGTTTCAGCGGGCAGGTTTTAATGCAGGTAGTGAAATATCGTTATTCCGTTGCTGCTTCAGGCGGAAAGTCCTATGTCCTTATCAGCGAAGTAGTTAAACAGGTTACTTTTACAATAAACTAATAATATTTTTTATATAAAATCCATTCGGTATACGGATGGATTTTATATATATATTTTGTAGACAACCTTAAAATTCCTACCGGCTTCGGGCAGGATTACGCGTAGTCTCGATAGATGATTTCTGTATTCCTGGTCAAGGATGTTTTCCAAATTTAGCACTAGCACATTAACGTAACCATATATCTGGAAGTTAGTCTGGTAATTGATTCCCGCAATAATATATCCTGGCGTTGGTATCTCAAACTCATCTATCCTTGTTTGTTTCATTGCTCCCTCCAACCGAATCCCGATCATATGATTTAAATAGTTATATTGCAGATTTGTATTTAAGGTAAATGGCGGAATCGCAGGTACTGGATAACCTGAATGATTAAAATACCCTTCGGTATAAGATATCGTTGTTGACAGGGAATACGCCTGAAAGATCTGAAATGTGTTTTCAAATTCAAAACCATATAGCACGGCATCATTTCCGGTGACCTGATAGATCGGAAGTAATTTTGCATAATTTATACGTCCGGTATTTCTCGGTGTAATAAATTGCTGAAATTGATTATGATATAGTGTTAACGTGAGAATATTCGACTCACCACGGTGCATTAGCATTATTTCCTTACCGAAGCTTTTTTCAAGGGTAAGATCAGGATTACCTATTTCATATGAATACGCTGCAAGGTGAGGGCCTTCAGTATAAAGTTCCTCAACGCTCGGGATTCTAGCGGATTGACTAAAATTAACTCCGATAGCAAATTCCTGACTTAAGGAATACAATGTAGTAAAAGACCACGAAACTGAATTAAAAATCCTCCTCTTTATAAATTCTTCTCGGGATGAGATATTCGCCCTGCTTGGATTATAATTCTTGTGAGTGTACCTTACAGCATATTCAAAATTAAATTCATCAACGTTCGTTTGATCGAAATAATAAAGTGCGAACTCGTTCGAGATTGTAGGTGCTGTAAAGACATAACCTCCGATCTTAAAATCGCTTCTTTCAGCTGAAACGCCAAGGATTCTTTTTCCTTCTACTTCTGCTTCTCCAGATACAGCTTCGAGTCCGAAAGCCAAATTGTGTATTGAGAACTCAGAACCAATTATAGATTCAGTCTCAAATTCAGCCTGTCTGAAATAGTTTCTGCTAAGCGAAAGGGATAAGTGATTGAAGAAACTGAAGTTCAGGGGAGTCATTAACCTTAGATTATTTTCTCTTCTGAAGAGGGAAATATCTATTCCATTTGGATGTGCACCGATGAAACCACCCGGAACTCCATATCCGGAATTGTATTCCCTGATGTTACCTCCGATATAGGCTTTATCAAAAAAATAACTACCCCCTAAGGAGAAACTATGGTTATCAAGATTTGTGTTATTAATAATTCCTACCGGAGTTCTTAGATCCCGGGCCAATCTGCCTGTAAAATCCCCGACTGCGGCAAATGAATGAAATGGTGCCTTAATATTTACTGATCCCAGAAATCCGTTATTAGCAGATTCGTAATACATTCCGGAGCTTATAAAAATATGTTTAGGCTTTTTTACCGGAATATCATTCCTGATAGTGTTTATCAAACCTCCAAAAGCTGTCAATGATTTGGTTAATACTCTGGGACCACGTAATATTTCAACTTTTTCGATAGTAAAGGGCTCCAGAGTGACCGCATGGTCTGCTGAAGTAGAGGAAAGGTCAACAGTCTTGAACCCATCCTGACTCAGAAGTACTCTATCGCCGCCAAGCCCCCTTATAACAGGTCTTGCTGGTGCCGGTCCCATTGAACGTATAGCAACACCAGCTTCATTTTTTATTGTGGCTGCCAGGGTTAAACCGATTTCCTTATTTAACTCCTTTCCACTCAAGCTTGCGCTTAGATTGTAATAATCATTCAGGGCTGATCCGGTAGGCCTTCCGGAGATAATGACGGGTAAAGTCTGCAAAAAGCGTGGAGAGAGGTGAATTATTCTTTGTTCTGACTTCACTCTTTCGAACCGGATGGTCTCCTCATAAGGATAAAACCCTTCCGAAAAAAATGATAACCTGATTGTTCTGCGGTGCCCGTTATCTATAAAAAATTCACCGTCAGATCCTGAAAAAAGGGTATCTGTATCACCGTTTATTATGATCATCACATTACCTACAATTTCGTGTGTTATACCGTCTATGGTTAAACCTGTAAGTGTAAAACTTTCCTCCTGCGGAAAGATAATTCCGGTAATGAGTAAAAATGTCAGGATAACAGATACCCTCATATAAATGGCTCTTATTCCACTTGAATGGTAATCGAAGAAGAAGTGAATTCAGCGCTGCCACCTACCATCAATCTAAAGATTACTAAAGTAGTGCCTTGTTTTAACCCCGCTAGTCTTATGACCCAGGGTTCGCCGGTTTCTTCAAATACCCTAGCGATAGTGGTATCAGTGACGGTAATACCCAGCATATGCAACGGATACTCGGGTTGGAAAAACCTATAGTTTTCGTCGAAGAATTCTACCTTGATGTGATCACTTGTTGAATCCTTAGTTACTACTAATGAACCGGTGGTTGTTGCCGAAGTTGCAGTGACGAGTAGTGTGGCATCTTCTTCATAAGAAAGACGAATCCCAACAGGTTCACCATAAGCGCTGGTATCGATAACCGTTCTTACAGGAATTTTTGGAGTCTTCACATCAACATGCCCAAGGTGCTGTACCTGAAGTTCAAGTGTTGAATTTCCTGTTCGTTTTCCTTTCAAATGAAACGCCCAGTCGGTTGGGCTGTCCTGTACAATACTAAATATGGAAGTATCACCTATGGCGAATCCAAATTCGTGATCTGCACCTGATGGAGGATTAAGGATCTTTTTATTTACATCCAGAAATTTTACGGAATAATGCTCGGATAAAGCATTTAGTGGTGCAAATAGGGTGTCAATAACCTGATTTCCTTCCCAAGAAGTCTGGATAACACCCTGCCAAACAACCAGAATTGGTTTCAAAGTGGCATCCCTTACAATCCATCCCTCCGGTTCAAAGTGTTCGGACGGAGGTGTAACGGGATCTGATTCATCTTTACAACCGGTTAAAAAAATGCTAATTGTTGCGAAAATAAACAATAATAGAGAATAAGATAATTTTCTCATAGAATTTCCTTGAAAATTAAAATAGTGAAAGTTTACTTACAGCATGGAGCTGTTGTGATAAGGGTCTCTATGAAAGTGGGGGCCCGCGGAGTAGGTCGAGCCTTAAATAGTGATTGAAAAGTGTGTTAACCGAAATGAGTGGCGGTACAAAACTTAACCGGTCTGTCCGCCCGGTATTAATTTCAACTAAATGATCCGTGAAACCATTCTGGTAAACCTGAAAGATATGACAGTTAAGATCACTCGTAAAAACGGAATGAGCAGAATGATGGAGCGCGCCGCTCGTCTCCGTAAGGGATGGAGTTAGCCCATACGAATAATGGTGATAATGGGATGCAGTAATTGCCAGAAGCAAAACATAGCTTAGAATTACCACCCGGGTAATATAATTTATCGCACTCTTTTTCATTTTATCTAATTTAACTAAAAGTCCATTCTTATGAAAGCCCCAAAATTTTCTGATGTAAAAAATCAAAATTTGGTTAAGTATGGTCTGATATATAACTTAATAATCTGAAAATATTTTTTTGGAGAGTTAATGAATAAGTTTATTGGTGTCGATTATTATGA
>JABWCL010000017.1 GCA_013360295.1 Ignavibacteriaceae bacterium
TCGTGATCGGCGTCACATTTCCCGGTTGATTGTGGGGGAGTCTGGTTCATTGTTTATTGCTGCTTTTTCGGTATATTTATAAGTTATAGTAATATTTAGAAATATCGGATGCCTGTATATAGGGATTTCGCTGAAGTAGGTTTTAACAAAAATACGGTAATTAGTCTTGGAACGTTTGACGGTGTGCACCTCGGGCACCGGCAGATCGTCGGTGAGCTGAAGAAAAAAGCCGCCGAAAGGGGTTGCAGATCGCTTATCATTACTTTCGATCCCCACCCACGGACTGTCCTCGGCAACGGTAATAACAACCAGTTACTCACTACAACCGAAGAGAAGGTAAACCTTTTTATTTCAGGCGGTTGTGAGAATGTGCTGGTAATAAATTTTACTAAGGAGTTCTCGCAAATACCATATGATGAGTTCCTGAATAAGTATATAGGCGAGCAGATCGGGCTGGACTCTATTATAGTCGGGCACGACCACCGTTTTGGCAGGGGGCGCGAGGGGGATTTTGAAAAAATAGAGGAATTAGGGAGGAGAACGGGCTTCACCGCGTTTTATGTGCCGCAGTATAAGATCCACGATATTGCGGTAAGCAGTTCAAACATCAGGGACCTGATCAAAGCGGGCGGCATTGTGTCTGCAAATAAACTGCTCGGCTGGGAATACAGCCTGCAGGGGGAGATAGTGGAAGGATTCAGGAGGGGGAGAACACTGGGTTTCCCTACGGCGAATATCGGGAAGATAGCGCCGGAGAAAATTCTGCCGGGTAACGGTGTTTATGCCGTTAATGTTCATCTGAGCGGTGAAGTACTTACCGGAGCGCTTAACCTGGGTGTCCGCCCTACGTTTGAGGGGGAGCCGGTTGTGCTGCCTGAGGTCCATATATTTGATTTTAACCGCGAAGTGTACGGGGAGAAAGTCAAAGTGTCGTTTGTGGAAAAGATCCGCGATGAGAAGAAATTTGCATCGGTGGAAGAACTGAAGACTCAGATCGGCGCGGATATATCAAGATGCATAGAAATTTTTAATAAAGTTTAAATTAATTCACATAATTTCCTCCGGTTGCAATACTGGAGTAACATTAAAGTCATAAAGGAGAAAAAATGACGAAAGAAGAAAAGCTGGAGATCGTAAAGAAATTCGGCAAAGACGAAAAAGACAGCGGGCGCGCTGAAGTTCAGATAGCGCTTATTACGAAGAGAATTAATGATCTTACCGATCATTTTAATGCTCACAAAAAAGACCATCACTCACGCCGCGGACTGATGATGCTTGTAGGTAAAAGAAGAAGATTACTCGATTATCTTGCCGCGAAAGATATCAATCGGTACAGAGTTGTGATTAAAGAGTTAAACATCAGAAAGTAGGACAAAAATGGTCTTCATTAAAGAAGTCGAAATTGGCGGGAAAATAATTAGTATTGAAACAGGCCGTTATGCCAGGCAGGCGAACGGTGCAGTAATGGTTCGCTCAGGCGAAACAATGGTTCTGGTTGCGGCGGTTGCCGCTCCTGAAGCAAAAGAAGATCAGGACTTCTTCCCGTTACAGGTAGAGTACCGGGAAAAAACATCTGCCGCGGGCAAGTTCCCCGGAGGATTCATTAAAAGAGAGGGAAAACCTTCAGAGAAGGAAGTATTGAGCGCGCGCCTTATTGACCGCCCCATCAGGCCTTTATTCCCCGATTATTACAGGAACGATACTCAGGTCATTGCCACAGTATTTTCATACGACGGCGAGAATGACGCTGATGTGCTCGCCGCTTGCGGTGCCTCGGCAGCGCTTATGCTTGGCGGGATTCCTTTCAACGGGCCCGTAGGTGAAGTAAGAGTCGGACGTGTTAACGGCCAGTTAGTATGCAATCCTACTCACAGTGAAATTGCCGCGGGCGACCTGGAACTGGTTGTCGCCGGGACGGAAGATTCAATTATGATGGTCGAGGGAGAAGCTAAAGAGCTTTCGGAAGAAGTGATGCTTGAAGCGCTTATGTTTGCACACGCGGAAATCAAAAAGATCGTTGCAATGCAGAAGGAACTTTTTGCGGAAGCGGCAAAACCGGTAATGCAGGTTGTGGCCAATGAAATTCCCGCGGAGATCATCGCTGACGTGAAAGAACTTGCTTACGAAAAGTATAAAGAGGTAGTCGCGAGTGTGCTTGCGAAAGAAGAACGCGCTGCGAAGAATAACGAAATTGATGAGGCAACCTTAGCTGCTCTCGCGGAGAAGTATCCGGAGCAGGAATCGAAGATCAAACAGGTGCTTCACGATATCGAAAAAGAGCTTATGCGTGAAAGGATCCTCAGTGAAGGTAAACGCCTTGACGGAAGAGGAACAACGGATATCCGCCCAATCACTATTGAACTCGGCGTATTGCCCCGTTCGCACGGATCGGCGTTATTCACACGCGGTGAGACCCAGAGCCTTGGAACCGTAACACTTGGCACGAAAAATGACGAGCAGATCATTGACGGCTTAAGGGAAGAATATACCAAGAGCTTTATGCTCCACTATAATTTCCCTCCATACAGCGTTGGCGAAGTCGGACGCTACACCGGGACAGGCAGAAGAGAGATCGGGCACGGTAACCTTGCTGAGAGGTCGCTGAAGAATATGATCGATGCAGATGCCAAATTCCCATATACGTTAAGAATTACAAGCGATATTCTCGAGTCGAACGGTTCGTCATCAATGGCGACGGTTTGTTCGGGTTCGCTTTCAATGTTTGACGGCGGTGTGCCGCTTAAAAGAGCCGTTGCCGGAATCGCGATGGGCCTTATCAAAGAAGGCGAACGTTACGCGATCCTGAGCGATATTCTCGGCAATGAGGACCACCTCGGCGATATGGATTTCAAAGTTGCGGGTACAAGCGAAGGTATCACCGGACTTCAGATGGACATTAAGATCGAAGGAATCTCTTTCGAAATTATGAAAAAAGCGCTGGAGCAGGCTAAAGAAGGAAGAATGCATATCCTTGGCATTATGAACGCTGCCATTGACCAGCCGAGAGAAGAACTCTCCAAGTATGCTCCGCGCCTGGTTTCGATGAAGATCGAGCAGGATCAGATCGGCGCTCTTATCGGACCCGGCGGAAAAACTATCCAGGGCCTGCAGAGAGAATACAACGTTGAGATCAATGTTGAGGATAGCGGCCAGGTTAATATTGCATCCGCAAATCTTGATAACCTCGTTAAGTGCCAGAACCACATCTCCAGGCTATTTGAAGTTCCGGAGATCGGTAAAATATATGAAGGCCCCGTGACTAAACTTCTTGATTTCGGCGCTGTGATTGAGATACTCCCCGGAAAAACCGGATTGCTTCACGTTTCCGAAATTGACCACAAACGTACTGAAAAAGTAACGGATGTGTTCAAAGAAGGAGATATCGTTCAGGTTAAATTACTGAAGATCGACGGCAATAAATTCGGGTTAAGCCGTAAAGCTTTGCTCGAGAGGCCGGCCAGAGAACACAAGCAGGGTGATCACAAACACGGTGATCATAAGCACGGCGAACACAGGCACGGCGATCATAGAGAACGTCACCACAAAAATGAGCCTAAACCGGAAGAGCCGGAAGAAAATATAGAATAGTATAATCGCGGTATCCCGGTTATACCGGGATGCCGCTCTTTTTTTAAGTTTTTAATCTGCGCCGGCTCGTTCACCGACCGGACAAACAATTTATTAATTCAAATTTATTGGATTTTTCATTTAACCATATTGACAGCTTTGCTAATGTGTCCTTATATCTTAAGGATATAGCGCTGTTTTTACTATTCCTATCTGCGGTTATACCCGCGTATAAAAGTTTTAATATGTATACCCGCTATCAGGCGGTGAATATTTATCATATAACAAGTTTTAAAGAAAATGCTAAAAGAAATTATAATAAACTCGTCTGCCGACCAGACTCGCGTAGCGATAATAGAAGACGGAAACTTAGTCGACTTCTTTGTTGACTATCCCGAAAAGAGGAGGATGGTTGGGGATATTTACTTAGGTAAAGTCGCGCGTGTATTACCCGGTATCAAAGCCGCGTTCATAGATATCGGTATGGAACACGATGCCTTTTTACACTTTTCAGATATAGGCGACCGCACATCTGATCTGCAGGCTATCATCGGTGATGATTCCGACGCGGATGAAGATGACGGCGATGAACCCCCTTCAACACCTCAGCCGAAGCGCCAGCAGCTTGAGATGATCAATGGCGTGCCCAAATTAAAAAAAGGGCAGCACATTCTCGTTCAGATAGCGAAGGAACCGGTAGCGAATAAAGGCGTGAGGATCACTTCTTCCATCTCAATCGCGGGCAGATTCTGCGTGCTCCTCCCCTACGATAGGAAAATCGGTATTTCAAAAAAGATTACCGACTTCAAAGAACGCAAAAGGCTGCGTACTGTTGCCAGGAGTATTATCCCTCCCAATTACGGACTTATAATCCGTACCGTTGCCAGAAGCCAGAATGAACAGGCTGTAAAACAGGATCTTTTGAACCTGAAGCAGACCTGGGAAGAACTCGAAGAAGCAGTTAAAAAAGAAACACCGCCGGCTCTTTTACATCAGGATCTCGGTACTACAATCAGTGTGATCCGTGACCTTTTCACTGCTGACGTCCATAAAATATACATTGACTCAAAAAAGCTTTATAAGCAGATAAGGGATTATATTTCTGTAGTTCAGCCCGAACAGCTTGAGAGAATTGAACTTTATCGTCAGAGCGACTCCATCTTCGAAGCTTTCCGCGTTGAGGAACACATAAGGAACCTGATGGGAAGAAAGGTGCCGCTGAAGAGCGGAGGTTATCTTATTATAGAGCATACTGAAGCGATGGTCGTTATTGACGTGAACAGCGGTAAATATGCGGCGAATAAGGAACAGGAATTAAATTCTCTCAGAACCGACCTTGAAGCGGCGCGAGAAGTCTCGAGGCAGTTAAAGCTGAGGGATATCGGCGGACTTATCGTAGTTGATTTTATTGATCTTGAGGAAGACAAAAACCGTAAAAAGGTTTATGATGAACTGAAAAAGGAATTCCGCAGAGACCGCGCGAAAGTGAGTGTACTGCCGATGTCTGATTTCGGACTTGTGGAAATCACACGCCAGCGCGTAAGGCAGAATATTCACCAGGCTATTACGCAGATATGCCCGTATTGCCAGGGTAAAGGAGTGGTGAATAAAGGTTCTCACTTCCTGTATGATATTCAGGACTGGCTAAGAAAGAACAGAAGCAACGGCGGGGAGCGTTCGGTTGAACTTAGGTGTAATCCACTTACAGCCGTGCAGTTAAACCGCGGTTTCATCAAGACGATCACCAAAATGAAATTTAAATATCTGACGTTTATTAAACTTGTTGACGACGAGTCTCTCGGGATGGATCAGTTTAAGTTTTTATCGAGGAAAGATAATACTGATATTACTGATCAGATATTCTCTTGATTAGAGCGTGCCGGTGGGTCGGAAAGTCTCGGATATTTAAGTTATATTTAAAGATTATATAATTATTTTTTCCCCGGAAGAGCATTATGAAAATATTTATCGATACCGCAAACATTAATGAAATTAAAGAAGCTGCCGCGCTGGGAATACTGGACGGCGTAACAACTAATCCCTCTCTCGTGGCGAAGGAAGGAAAAGATTTCAGGGCGCTCTTGGATGAGATACTGAAAATCGTTGATGGCCCGGTAAGCGCGGAAGTAATTTCAACAGATTTTGAAGGAATACTTAAGGAAGGGCGGGAACTTTCAAGGATTCACTCAAATATAGTGGTTAAAGTGCCCCTTATTAAAGAAGGTCTTAAAGCGGTAAGGGTATTTTCGCAGGAGGGGATAAAGACGAATGTAACACTCTGCTTCTCGCCTTCACAGGCTCTTCTCGCCGCGAAAGCCGGCGCGACTTATATAAGCCCGTTCGTCGGAAGACTTGATGATATCAGCGAGAATGGAATGGCGCTTATCGAACAGATAGTTACCATCTACAATAATTATGCTTATGAAACTGAAGTTCTTGTCGCGAGCATCCGCCACCCGCTCCACTTCGTTGAAGCCCTGCTCCTGGGAGCTGATGTGGCGACCATGCCATTTAACGTGATTGATAAACTTTACAGCCATCCCCTTACCGATAACGGTCTGGAGAAATTTTTGGCTGACTGGAATAAATCAAAAAAATAACTGAAAGATTTTTGTTTTGAAAAAGACACCATTATACAAAGCACACGAAAAACTAAACGCCAGGCTGGTAGAATTTGCCGGATATATGATGCCGGTTTATTATACTTCTATCACGGCAGAACATAAAGCAGTACGTAATTCAGTCGGATTATTTGACGTAAGCCATATGGGTGAAGTTTTTGTTAAAGGTGAAAAGGCTCTGGATTTCGTGCAGCAAATCACTGTTAACGATGCTTCGACCCTGTTCCCCGGAAGAGTACAGTATTCAGCAATGTGCCTTGAGAACGGCGGTATCGTTGATGACCTTCTTGTTTACAGGCTGGCCGATGATGAGTTTATGCTGGTTATAAACGCATCGAACATTGATAAAGATTTTACGTGGATGCAAAAGAACAATACCTTCGGAGTTGAACTGAACAATGAAAGCGATGAGTATGCGCTTATCGCGGTTCAGGGTCCCAATTCAAGGACACTGATCGAAAAAGTTTTCGGAACGGAATTTCCGATGGAATACTACCATTTTGTGAAGCACTCCTATAACGGAATGGATTTTATTATATCCCGCACCGGATACACGGGCGAATTAGGTTATGAACTCTACTTTAAGGGTGACGAAGCCTTTTCCTGTGGTTTATGGGATAAACTTTTTGAGCTTGGCGCGGATCTCGGAGTTCAGGCTGCCGGACTTGGCGCGAGGGATTCCTTAAGGCTCGAAATGGGATTCTGCCTCTATGGCAATGATATAGATGAGACTACCCATCCACTCGAGGCTGGATTGGGGTGGATAACGAAATTAAAGAAACCGGCATTCAACGGAAAAGAAGCTATTGTTTCCGCTAAGGAAGCCGGACTGAAAAGGAAATTAGTGCCGCTGGTTACCGAAGAAAAGTCTTTTCCGCGCCACGGTTACGAAGTTGAATCTGACGGGAAGAAGATAGGGTATATAACAAGCGGAACAGTCAGTCCTGTTCTAGAAAAAGGGATCGCCCTGGCATACATTGAGACTGAATATGCCAAAGAAGGGGCGGTTGTAAATTTTATAGTGAGAGGCAAGGGAACGCCCGCGTCGATCACTAAACTGCCATTTATTAAAAAATAAAAAGTTTTATATGAAAATCAGTGTGATAGTATCACCTGCTGTTGTTGAAGAGTTATATTTTACGGGAAAAAACACGGTTGTAATTGATGTGCTGAGGGCAACCTCATCTATGGTTTACGCGCTTATGAACGGCGCGAAGGAAATTGTGCCTGTTGGATCTTTTGAATACGCAATGAAAGCATCGTCGACAATCTTCGGCGGCCAGACTCTTTTGGCGGGTGAAAGAAATACGAAAAAAATTGACGGTTTCAATCTCGGCAACTCACCTCACGAGTTTGGACAGGCGGTTGTATCGGGAAAAGGGATCGTTCTGTTCACGACAAACGGTACAAAAGCAATAGTAAAGGCGAAGTATTCTTCGAATATATTTATCGCCTCGTTCCTTAACCTGAACGCGGTTGCTGCCCATCTGTTGTCTTTGAATGATAGTGTTGATATTTTATGTTCCGGAAGGAACGGCAGGCTAAGCCTTGAGGATACCGTCTGCGCGGGAAAACTGATCCAGCTAATCACCGCCTCGGGCGTTGAAGCTGAACTGGATGATTCCGCCGTGATGGCAGTCGCGCTTGCGAAAGCCCAGGGAAAGAACCTTAAAAAAATGATGTTAAGTTCCGATCACGGCAAGATCCTGATAGAGAACGGTTTCGCGGATGATATCACTCTCTGCGCCAAAACGAATATTACGGATATTGTTCCTGTCTTCACGAACGGCGCGATTAAACCGCTCCAGAGGGAACCTGTCGCCGCTGAAACGGAGGCAAATGAAAACGTTGAACAAGTATAAATGAGATGGCAAAGAAGGAATCCGGAAAAACTAATAACAAACAGGAAAAAGATTATTTTGTATTAACGGAAGAACATAAACGTTACCTTTCCGGCCTCTTTCTTTTTCTCTTTTCACTGCTGATCTTTCTCTCGATAGTCACGTTCTCACGTGCCGATGAAGGATTCCTGAACTTCAGAACCACCGACGTATTCACGCCGCAGGAAGGGAAACCTTCAAACCTGCTTGGAATAGCAGGTGCGTATATGGCTTACTTCTTTGTAAGGCTTACCATCGGATATTTCTCAGTGGTCTTCCCTGCCATATTCTTCTTCTTCGCGATCTCCTTCTTTAAGGAAATCAACAGCCGTATTAAAATCTATTCCGTCATTTTCTTCCTTCTTTCCGGCCTGCTGTTCAGCACACTTTTTGGCGTCCTCAGGATTGAATTTGATTTCCTCCGGGATTATTATGAATTAAGCGGAAACATAGGCCAGTACACGGGAACAGTTCTTGATAATGTGCTTGGCGGCTTTGCCTCGACGCTTATACTTATAACCCTCATTATCGTTCTGATTGTATTTACATTTAATATCAGGATATCTAATATCGTAGAATCACTGCAGTCCGGCTTGCAGGGATTAAGAGAAAAAGGGGAGAGTGAAGATGCGGAGGAAGGCGGGGATGAAAAGCTTGAGAAAGAAAAAGATAATAAGCCGGCCAAAGAGGCGAAACCAAAAAATGGTAAAACTCCTGTCATTCCCGTAAAAACTACTGAGCAAGAAGAAGAGGAGAAAAAGGAGACACAGATCCGCATCTCAAGGAAAGAGGAAGCCTTAAAGCAGGAAAAAACTGTTCCGGAACCTAAAGCCGCTGCTGCTGCATCCGGCTTAGCATCCGGCGCTTTCTCTTCAGCTTCCGCGGAAGTTAAAAGCGATGATGTTCCGGTGAACCCTGTCGCCAGAGATGAGGAAATTAAACTTCCTGATCAGTGGGAAGAAAAAATTTCTTACAAACGTTATGACCTGGAGAGGCTTAATGCCCCTCCGAAAGAAGATAACCTTGTAGTAGACTCCGAACTGCAGAAGAACGCCGCTCAGCTTAAAGATAAACTCGCGATGTTCGATATTGAAATTGAGGATATTAACGTCAGGCCTGGCCCGGTCATAACTCTTTATGAGCTGAAACCCGCGCCGGGAGTGAAGATCAGTAAGATAGTTTCGCTTGAACACGATATCGCTCTCGCGCTTGCCGCGAGGGGAATAAGGATTATCGCTCCGATCCCGGGTAAAAGCGTGATCGGCGTTGAGATACCTAATTCCAACAGATCACTTGTAGTTGCAAAACAGGTGCTCCCGGAACTGGATAAAAAGAAGTTTGAAGTCCCGCTCGCGCTCGGCAAGGATATCGCCGGTGATATTTACGTGGCCGACCTTGTGAAAATGCCGCATCTGCTTATCGCGGGTTCAACCGGCAGCGGAAAGAGTGTCGGGGTGAATATGATGATTTCCAGTATCTTATATGCAAAGCATCCGAGTGAAGTTAAATTCGCGATTATAGACCCGAAAAAAATTGAATTAACATCTTATCATAAACTGCGCAATCATTACCTCGCAGTTTGCCCTGATCTTGATGAGGATATCGCCACAAACGCCACCAACGCGGTTATACTGCTGAAGTCAATCACAATTGAGCTTGACCGCAGGCTCGATAAACTTGCACGAATGGGAGCCAAGAATATCGGTGAGTATAATCATCGGATCGAAGGAATAAGAAAACCTGAAGCGCTGCAGGGCGATATGAAGCATTTCAAAATGCCTTATATTATTGTTATTGTAGACGAGCTTGCAGACCTAATGATCACTTCCGGTAAGGAAGTTGAAGAACCGATCTGCCGCCTCGCTCAGATGGCTCGTGCGGTAGGCATTCACCTGATAATCGCCACACAGCGTCCTTCTGTTAATGTTATTACAGGCGTAATTAAAGCCAATTTTAACAGTCGGATTGCGTACCAGGTCGCCACTAAAATTGATTCACGCACAATACTGGATATGAACGGCGCCGAGCAACTTATCGGTCACGGTGATATGCTGTTTATGCCGCCGGGTTCGCCAAAGCCTTTGCGTATCCAGAACGCTTATATATCCACCGATGAAATTGACTATATAACAAATCATATCTATTCACAGAAGGGATATTCCAAACCATATTATCTTCCTTCGGTTGTGGAAGGTAAAGGTTCACTCAGCAATGGTGACTACAACGAAGCCCTTGATCCTCTCTTTGAAGATGCCGCGCGCATTGTTGTATCGAATCAGCAGGGAAGCGTATCTTTATTGCAGAGAAGGCTTAAACTTGGTTACTCCCGCGCCGCAAGAATAGTTGACCAGCTTGAAGTTGCTAAGATTGTTGGCCCGAACGACGGCAGTAAAGCGCGTGAAGTACTGGTAAATGAAGAACAGCTTGAGGCTGTTTTGCGGCAGTTGATGAGGTAAAATGATTATTTTTGCAAGAGTGTTTGTAATCCTGGTGTCTTTAATTGCGACTGCATATCCACAGACAAAACTTTCAGACCTTCAGTCTAAATTCAATGCTCTTCGCAACTTCCGCGTGAATTTTGTGCAGGTGCAGAACGGAAAAGAAGTGCTTAAAGGCGTGTTTTACTACAGGAACGACGGAAGCATGCGGCTCGAAATGAGTAATTATGAAATGATTACCGATGGCAAGACCGTTTGGAATTACAGTAAAAAGCAGAACAAGGTTATCATCAGCGACTTTAACGAACAGGATGCTTCAATGCTTTCGATCAGCAAGGTCATTAATGATTATCCCACAAAGTGTGA
This sequence comes from Ignavibacteriaceae bacterium, assembly GCA_013360295.1. Classification (GTDB taxonomy): domain Bacteria; phylum Bacteroidota; class Ignavibacteria; order Ignavibacteriales; family Ignavibacteriaceae; genus JABWCL01. Next base: position 10,873 of record JABWCL010000017.1, read on the forward strand.
AGTAACCGAAACAACGCTTGACGGGAAATCGGGTATCAGGTTAGTCCCGAAAGATAATTCGCTAAATTTCTCCGAAGCTTTTATAATCCCCTCCGGTGACGGGCTTGTGGGTACAATGAAAATTCAGTCAGGTACTTCTCTTTTTGAAGTGAGGCTATCCGGTTACCAGACAAATATAGACCTCTCGAATAACCTCTTTACATTCACTCCCTCTGAAAGGATCAGGGTAATTGACCTCAGATAGTGGTTTAAGGAAATTCACGCTAAAGAATATTACGGGATTCCTTATTACCATAGGGCTGACTGTCTTATTTGTTTTTATCGCGTTTTACGGTATTGACCTGGATAAACTTCTTGAATATATCGGACACGCGTCTTTATTCTGGATCCTGGTTTTTGTTGTCCTTTCTTTGCTCTCCCATTATTTCAGAGCTGTAAGGTGGAAGGTGATCCTGAATAATATAAAACCGGGTATCTCTTCCTTTCATCTGTTTAATTCTGTGATGCTTGGTTACGGAGTTAACAATATTATTCCGCGACTTGGAGAGATAAGCAGGGCGGTTTCGATCGGATACACGGAGCAAATTTCGCGCACATCAGTACTTGGCACTATCGTTATTGAACGCGTACTTGATATACTTTTATTTGGCGCTGCCGTGCTAATCAGCCTTGTAATCTACAACGGCAGTATAAGTTATTCACTTCCGTGGTTAAATTCGCTTCTTATCACCGGAAGCGTGAGTATCGGCGCGATACTGGCGGTGATTTTCTTCCTGGTTAAATACAAAGAAAAATATATCACTAAGCTTTTCCCGGGTAAGTTCGGCACTAAGCTCAGCGGGATTTTCTTAAAACTTATATCGGGATTAAGCAGCCTCCGCGGAACAAAAAATTATTTCTATGCCGCGCTCACAAGCATTATGATAATGGTCCTTTACGCTCTTACTTCATACGCGGGCTTCCGGGCATTAGATATCCGGTACAGCGGAAATTATTTCGAGATGGCCTGGGTGGTTATGAGTATCGGTGCAATTGGCGTAATGATCCCTACTCCGGGCGGAATAGGGTCTTATCATACAATAACAAAAGCCGTTATGGTTACGCTTTACGGAATTGATCCCGTCGCGTCGCTCGCTTTCGCGACTGTAACACACGGTATCTCTTACCTTACACAGGTAGGGTCGGCAATAGTAGTGTTCTTCTATCTCCGCCACCGCGATGAGACTTTTACGTTTTCCAATTTACTTTCAGTAAACAATAACAGCAGCCAGGAATGAAAACATTTTTCCTTTTAACGGTACTCTCCGTTTCACTTCACGCGCAGATATTTGTACGAGGCAGTATGGGCCTTAATTTCGTGAACATGTCTCCGGTAAGAGACTATCTGAATGAGAACTATGCGCCTGCTAATGATCAGGCTGGCTCTTTTAATTCTGCTGTTGAATTCGGCGGTGAAGCCGGCTATCATTTCGACGGATACGATATTGCTCTTGAAGGCGTTTATGAATTCAGCAGTTTTACATACAGCCTGGGATACGCGCAATACACTTTCGACTATACTATTTTCAAACCCTCCCTTATCTATTATAAGAGGATTGATGGGCAGGGATATTTTTTCAGGCTTGGCGGAGGAATCGGGCCCAGGCTTGTTACCGTTGAAGAAACCAAGCCGCCGGTAACTACTCCCGTTAAATACACATCCACGGGATTCGGAATAGTGATAGCAGCGAGCGGGAATACTATGCTCGCTAAGAACACATACATCTACATAGCAGGTGATCTGCGCTACGATTTAAATGGCGAACCCGAAAACGAGAGCGGCGTAAAGATACAGTCAAGATTCAGGGCGGAGAATATTAGTTTGAATTCTCTTTCTGCCGGAATCAAATTAGGCATAACATATAATTTTTAAGAGGCACAATTGACAGTTTTAGAAGCAATAATCCTTGGCATTGTACAGGGATTTACGGAGTTCCTTCCGATAAGCAGCACCGGTCACTTAACACTCAGCGGCAAACTGATGGGACTGATATCAGAGGAAAGCCCGGAGAAGTGGACTGCATTTATCGCGATCATTCAGCTTGGCACAATGGTGTCAATCCTGGTTTACTTTTGGCGCGATATCCTTAATATTGTAAAGGATTTCCTGATCCAGAATCTTTTTAACAGAAGGAAATACTCCGAGCAGACACTCAATTCACGTTTAGGCTGGCTGATCATCGCCGGAACTATACCGATAGTTGTTATCGGCCTTGGCTTTAAAGATATTATTGAAGGCGCACTCACGAAAAACCTTTACGTGATCTCGACAAGCCTAATCGTGCTGGCGATAATACTCGCTGTTGCCGAGAAGACCGCGAAGTTTAAATATGAGCTGAAGGACGTTAATCTTACCAGGGCGCTGATAGTTGGCTTTGCCCAGGCTGTGGCGCTTATTCCCGGTTCATCACGCTCGGGAACAACTATAACCGCGGGTTTATTTGTCGGTTTCAACAGGGAAACCGCGGCGAGGTTTTCTTTCCTTCTCAGCATTCCGGCAATACTCGCTAGCGGCCTGCTTCAGTTGAAAGAAGCTCTTCCGTACCTCAACGCTGACAGTTCACTTACGCTGGTTATTGCTACAGTTGTGTCTGCTCTCAGCGGCTGGCTGGCGATTGATTTCCTGCTCAAATTTTTACGTAAGTACTCAACTTTTATATTTATATATTACAGAATATTGCTCGGTATAATAATTTTATCTTTACTTTATTCTGGATACATTCAACCATAACAAGGATAATTATTAATGATCAGGTTCTTATTCCTGTTTAACTTCTTATTTTTAACAAACATTTTTTATGCACAAATTACAGTGAGTAATAGTATGGCAAACTTCACCCAGGATGATTCATTGTCTGTCGCGGTAATTAAGACCAACATGGGCACCATAGAGATTGAACTATTTGAAAAACAAACACCAAAAACGGTTGAAAATTTCGCCGGGCTGGCTAATCAGAATTATTATGACAGCGTGATCTTTCACCGCGTTATTGATAATTTTATGATTCAGGGCGGTGATCCGACCGGTACCGGCAGAGGCGGATTGTCTTTCTGGGGAAATAAATTCGAAGACGAGATCGTAAGCGAATTAAGGCACGACGGGCCCGGAATTCTTTCGATGGCAAACGCCGGACCTAACACGAACGGAAGCCAGTTTTTCATTACTTTAGTCGCCACACCCTGGCTCGACGGCAGGCATACAGTATTCGGCAAAGTAATTTCCGGTATGGAAGTTGTTTTCAATATCGGTAAAGTGCCGACGACAAAACCGGGTGACCGCCCCGTTAACGATGTAGTTATGGAATCGGTCATTATCGAGAAGAGAAAAAGATAATCCTCCGGAGATACTGAGATCAGCGGGAAAAATCCAAATATCAGCGCCGTCTACGGCCACATAAAAAGTAAAAAATTTCTTAAAACTTATTTTTTATACGGCGATGAAGCGCATTCGCTCAAGGAAGCCTCGTCGGCATTATATGCCGCGCTTAAAGAGTTAGCCGGGTCTGATATGGATTGTTACGAGTTTTCAGGTGAGGATAACCCTCTCGCGGAGGTGAAGGCTTGCGCTTCTGCTTTCCCGTTTTCAGGCGGCGTAAAGGCGATTCTCTACAAAGACTTTGAGAAAGTAAAAGATGATAAGCTTCTTGATGAATACCTGAAAGCAAATTATGATTTTACTCACCTGGTTATTGTTAATTCGGGAATCATTAAATCGTTCGAGAAGGGATACCTTAAGGAACTAAAGAACAGGGACTGCGTATTCGAGGCTGCCAAACCAAGAGGCGCTGACCTCCAGGAATGGATAATGCAAAGGGTGAGGCAGAACAATAAAACGATCACCAAAGAGGGAGCTTTGCTCCTGCTTGAGTTATGCGGTGATGAGCGCTTTATGATAGAGATGCAGCTTGAAAAAATATTTGTATTCCTGGGCGATAAGCAGAACATCACCCCCGAAGTGATAATGGAGCTTTCTTCGGTTACCAAGCAGTACCAGCTTTATGAACTTCACGCCGCGGTAGCCAAGAAAAACGGGGAGAAAATACTGCAGATCGGCTTTAATATGCTTGAGCGGGGAGAGTCGCTCATAGGTATGATCTCCTCTCTTAATAAATTCTTTATGAACCTTTTCAGGATGGGGGAATTGCTTAACGCCCGGAAGAATGATTTCGAAATTCAGAGGGAGCTTGGAATCACGCCCAACACCCTCGCAAACTATAAAACCGCGCGGAATAATTACGGAGACGCTGAAATTATGAGAATTGCCTCCGCGCTTCTCTATGCAGACCTGAAATTGAAGACGGTGAGTCCGGATGAACTGGATATATTCACTTTTCTCGCCGGCGCGATAGTTGGCAAGGTTGACAGGGTATTTGACCAGGAATTCTTTTCCTGATCTATTTTGTTATTTTTAATGAAACTTTTTTTAACAATCGGTAGTATAATATAAGTTGCCGGATAAGGCATTAGCAGATTTTACGGATGAAGAACTGATTCTCGAATTCCAGCGTACGGATAACGTCGCGGCGTTTGAGCAGTTGGTTGGCAGGTACAAAAACCCATTGATGAACTTCGTCTTCAGGTTCCTGGGTGATTATGAGCTTTCCGGCGATGTAGTGCAGGAAACGATGATCAAGGTTTACAGGAATAAGGATAGCTATAAGTCAATCGCTAAGTTTTCAACCTGGATATATACTATTGCCGGGAACCTTGCCAAAACCGAATTACAGCGGAGGAAGCGGAGGAAACTGGTTTCCCTCAGCCCCTCAGGCGACGACTCGGATCCGATCGAAATTCCCGACAAAGACGCCGGCCCCGAAGAACTCGCTGACGCCGGAATTAAAAATAAAATTATACAGGACGCATTGTTAAAAATATCTGAAGCATACCGTGAAGTTGTCATTCTCCGGGATATACAGGAGTTTAGCTACGAAGAAATCGCGGAGATGCTCGATATTACCGTCGGAACGGTTAAATCAAGGATTAACCGCGGCAGGGCACAGCTTCAGGAATTATTAAAAGATATTTATAAAGTTTAAGATCACGAATGAGCAATCTTTACCACGAAGAAGATGAAAAATTTAAAGATGTGATCAACGCCCTCAAAGGGCTTAAGAGAGTTGACGCGCCGGAAGATTTTGAATTAAATCTCTTCAGGGAGATCAATGCTCATAAACATCAGCGCAAAAGCAAACTCCTGTTCGGAGTCCTTCCCCGCTTTACACTTATTCCCGCTTCAGTTGTTTTCACTATACTGGTTGTTTCTGTGGTAATAATCTTCAATCAGACATCTGAAGTGGTCCCGCTAAAGCAGGAAAGTACTCTCCCGGAGGCAAAGACACCTCCTTCAATAGTAGAACCACGACCGGAAATTACTGATAAACAGACAGCTCCCGTTCAGGAACCAAAGACAGTCCGCCGCGAAGAATATACCGCTCCGCAGGAAAAGGAGATCACTTCAACTACCAGGGCAAAGAGCGAAACAAATACAACAACCGCAATTGAGGCCGGAGAGAGCGGCGCGCCGGCAGTAACCTCTGATAATGTGGTGAGTACCGCAAAGCGATCCGATTCCACGGTTGCTATTGAAAAAGCAGGTAAAGTGAGCAGGAAGGATACGCTTAAGAAAAAGAAAGAGGATAAGAAATAAGGTTCATCCTCTCTCCCGAAAATTTTCCTGCCTCAAATAACCGACACTCCGTTAACCAGAATTTATTTTATAATTGTCAGTTTCTTCGTGAAGTGAAGTTCTCCGACAGTTAGTTCATAGAAGTAGATCCCGCTCGGCAGATCTGTCCCATTGAATATGAATTCATACTGACCGGGTAACTGTTCTTTATTAAAAATTGTTTTTACTTTCTTGCCAAGCGGATCGTATAAAGTTAATATTACTCTGGAAGCTTTTCCCTCCGTTTTTCTTCCGGGGACACGGTACTTTATAGTCGCATAGGAGTTAACAGGATTTGGATAGTTCTGATCGAGGCCGGCTGTGAATTCCTGCTCTGTAAACTGATACTCCGTTTCACCTATCAGTTTTGGACTTCCGTCATAATCCGTCTGGTAGAGGCGATAAACCAGATTTTCAGATGCTGTTTTTACTTCATCATAGTACGTATATGTATTTTTTTCAGTTGAAGTTCCGTTACCTTTTATCGCTGCTATCCGCCTGCCATTTCTTTCAATCAGGAACTCCTTATTATTTAACTCGCTTGTGGTAATCCAGGTAAGTTTTATCTTGCCTGATTCTTCAGTTGCAGTGAATGATGCTAACTCAACCGGTACAGGTCCGGCGGGTCCGCCTGAGTAACAAATAATTCTGCCGTCGCGTGTACCCACAACATATTCGGTAGAATAGTTGCCATCCACAGAAGACAAACCTATTATTTTCTCTACCGAATAATCGTTAAAAGCGCCAAGTGTTTCCTGTTTAAGTATAGAACCATTGGCGCCGTTAAGAATATAATATACACTGTTTCTGGTTCCTGCCGTTATTTCCGGGACCCCGTCTGAATTCAGGTCTCCGATTTCATCTGTGCTAAACACATAGGTCTGATCAAGAGTGTTCTGCCAGACCGTGCCTCCGGTTTTTGAATCTAACCGGAAAACACCTTCCTTTCCCGAAAAAATGATATCATTGAAACCATCTTTATTAAGGTCGCTTATTACTCTGACGGTAGAAAATGTTGCATAGTTGGGATAAGTGGTCTGCCACAATATGCTCCCTGTTGCACTGCTTAATCCGATCATTCTCGGATTTACCCCCCCGCAGAACGCAGTAAAATCAGGTGTGCCGTCTCCATTAATATCCTGTATCGGTTTCATATTCCAGATTACATCTGCTACCGGGGTCGCCCACAATTCGTTTCCTGCCATATTGAATCCGCGAATATAGTAAGGCCCGCCGTTACTTAAGTCAGCGCAAATGGCTCCTCCGTTGGGGAGAGTTGTAATATCAAACGTAAACATTCCGGTCTGAGGTTTATTAAAAATCTCCTGTCCTGTCAATCCATTCAGGCAAATAGCCGCGTGCCTGCCGCCGGCTGAAGACCCGCTTGCTGAAACCAGAACATCGACTATGCCATCGTTGTTATAATCTTTATCAGCACGAAGACCGTTTATGTCGCCATTTTCGTAGTTGACCGAATCGCCATAGGCCCAGATCAACCGGCCTGTTCTTCCGGAAATAGTATACACGAATTCATTCCCTCCGCCGCAGCCAAGCACAACATCCCGGACACCGTCGCCGTCAATATCGGTTCTGATCTGCAGGGCATCTTCGAACATTACCGCCCCTGTGTTGTTATTATTGTATCCGGTGTTGAATGACCAGATGATATCTCCCGTTACAGAAGAATTTCCGTTCAGGCAGAGTGTGAGGTAATTTCGGGTGGCAAGAATAATATCGTCTCTGCCGTCACTGTTAACATCGGGAATTATCTTCATACTCATCGGTTTATAATCCTGAGTGTATGCCGTGGGATTATCAGGGACGATGCTTTCCCACACTTTTGCTCCAAGATCCGGAGGGGTAATGTCTCCGCTTCCGCTTACCGGGATTTTTAACTGAGGATTGTTAACGGCATTCGAAATCAAAACAAGTGTATCCTGGTATTGTGAGTTAGTCTGAGGATAAAACCAGACCCGCAGATTCCTGGTCTTCTGTGTATCAATTACTATTGGCGTTGTTCCCAGTAAAGTATCAAACCTGAAAGCGGGATTGGAAAGCATAGCCGAAGTAATTTCGAGAGGTAGTGAGCCTTTGTTTTCAACACTGAAGATCCAGCCGTTTGAGGAGTTGACCCTTCGCGGCCCGAAATTATAAACGCTATTCGAAGTATGTATATAACTTCCGTTATATATACCCCGGCCGTTGAGCGCTATGCTTTTTACGGGTGTACCGCCGTCATTACTGAATATCTTCAACACGGCATTTATTTCACCGAATTGCTGAGGATTAAAGTTTACAGAGAACTGTTTTGAGTTACCGGGGGCAATGGTATCCGGAAACTGCTGCTGTGAAAATGTGAAGTAAGAAGATGTAAACTCTGTTCCGGAGAGGATCAGCGCCGCCGTCCCAATGTTATTTATCGTTATACTCTGATTTGAACTTGTACCGATTATTGTATTTCCAAAGTACAATGTATTCGTTGATGTGGTTATAACCGGGCTCCCGGAGCCGGTGATAGCGTATTTATAAATGGTTTTATATATCCAGGAAGATGTACCGATTCTTTCCGCGACCAGCCATAGATGACCGCCGTCCCAGTGCAGACCCTTTGGATTGCAGGTTCCGTCTGGATCAGGAGCAGGGAAAGTGAAGAGTGAATCTCCGGTATGCTTATTAACAGCCCATATTCTTTCGGTTTCATTAGAGTATTGGTTTTCATTTACGTAGAACATCGTGTCCCCCTTTATTGCAATGCCAAGCGGCTGCCTGCCATAAAGCGGAAGAGTATCTACAAGCTGCTTTGTGTTTACATCGAATGCATACGCATAAGAATTTGGATAATTTACAAAGTCAGGGGAGAAGACTGTGAACCAAAGTATATTGCCGTCGAGAGTGACGTCTCCGATCCCAACAGGGATACCTCCAATCACCTGAGACACATAAAAAGAATCAATCAAAACGCCCTGTCTGGTCATTTTATAAATCCTCGAACCCTGTGCGCGGTAACCTTCAGCCGTCCAGAAATTTTCCCCATCCCACACCGCTCCGTGATGTGATTTGAACGGTATTGATACTGAATCCAGTATTGTTCCGGCTTTAGTTACTTTATAGAGCCTGTTATAAGTATAGATGCCGCTCGTAGTCGAGTAATCTGTGCCGATCCAGAAGGTGTCATTTACTTCCGTGATTCCCCAAAAATAATCGTAGGGAGTAAAACGGGGAAAGCTGTAAGAGGAGATAAGCGTCTGGGAATAAATTGAAAAACACACAGGCGCCAGTACAATTAAAAGAAATAATCGTTTCATGGCTTAAATAAATTTTGTTAATAATACTCTTACTTAAGTAAAGAAAGAACATAACAATCGCTGTAAGTGAATTTAAGCAAAAAAACAATTAATTCAGCATTCTTCACATCTTACCTGCTAATGGCTCCTCAGCTTATCAATATGCATTCACCCTCTTCCCACCTGTGCGGAGGACTCCGAAGGGAATTCCGCGAACCGCTTTTCCGGAAAATAAGCGAAGCAAATAACCTGCAGGATTCATTTAGACAAATTTGGGGGAATACTGGTATTTTCATTCGCTTAATTCTTTTATTACAGTTATCCTGCCAGGTTCGCAAAAGCCCGGGATTTTTTACGGAAACAGGGGGATTCTTCACCCCGGGACTCCTTTCTTTCAAACTAGTGACAGAATCCTCGTTTTTTCGCTGTTTTCGAGGTTTTTTAGTGAATTTTTTCTTTTGAAAAAAGGAGAAATAACCGTAAATTAAAGTTTTGCAAATAGTTCATTTTTGGAGAAACAGATAAGATGAAAAAAGGTATTCATCCTTCATACAGGCCGGTCGTTTTCAAGGATTTTTCCTGTGATTTTGCTATACTGACCCGGTCGACTATAAAGTCAAACGAAACAATCGAGTGGGAAGACGGGAAGACATACCCATTAGTCAGGCTTGAAATTTCCAGCGGATCCCATCCGTTCTTTACGGGTAAACAGAAACTTCTGGATTCAGCCGGCAGAGTTGAGAAATTCAATAAGAAATACGCTAAAGCAGCGAAATAATCTTTTTCTTTCGTGTTTCGATAAAGCTATTCGATAAGTGAATAGCTTTTTTTATTTTTAAACTAACGTTAAAATTATTAGATGCCCTTATGCAAATATGTATTTTTGAAGACATATATTACGACCGGCTTGAACCGCTGATCTACACCCGCCCCGCTTACGATCTTGTTTGCGGGATGAATATGCTGCGCGAAAAGATCAGCAGGTATTATCCCGGTGTTACCGTATCATTTCACACAAGGGCTTACCTCTCTGCTTTTCTTCAGTCAAAGTACCCTGACATTAAGGTAAACATCATTGATGATGACGATTGCCTTTTCATAAACGGCAGGATCATCGCCGGAAAAGAGATCTCTGATATAATAAATATCAGGGATAACGCCAATAAACTTTATATGAGCAGTGATACTATCGCCGCTGCACGGGTATCAGGCAAAAAGCTTGCCGAACTAAAACAAAACATAAATGATCTCCTCACACCTTCTAATTTTGACGGTCTGCCTGTTGAGAAGGTTGATTTTAAGTTTATTAATTATAATTGGGACCTGATTAGCTTTAACCGGCAGGAACTTGCCAGCGATATGGAGTTCTGTTTTAACGAGTACAGAAAAAATAAAACTCCTTTCATCAGCGGGAAAGTTTATGACGGCGTTTATATGATCAACAAGGATGATATTATAATCGCCGAAGGAGCGGTTGTGAAGCCCGGCGTAGTGCTCGATGCTTCCGCCGGACCGATCATTATTGATAAAAACGCGGTAGTATATCCTAACGCTACTATTGAAGGACCGGCTTATATCGGAGAATCATCGCTTGTAAAGATCGGCGCATCCATCTATGAGAATGTAAGTATCGGAAAAGTTTGTAAAGTCGGCGGCGAAATTGAACATAGCATCATTCACTCATTCACGAATAAACAGCATTCCGGATTCCTTGGGCACGCTTACCTTGGAAGCTGGGTGAATATTGGCGCGGATACTAATTCAAGCGATTTGAAGAACAATTACGGTTCGGTAAAAATGTATGTTAACGGTGAGATCGTTGACAGCGGCTGCCAGTTCCTTGGTGTGGTGATGGCTGACCACTCGAAAACATCCATCAATACTATGCTCAACACAGGCACTGTTGTTGGGTTCTCATGCAATATTTTTGGCGACGGATTCCCCCCGAAGTATTTACCTTCATTTTCCTGGGGGGGGCGCGATTCGCTCACGACGTATGATCTGGAAAGAAGCATTGAAACCGCGAAAAGAGTAATGAACAGAAGGAACAAACCGATGCGTGAGGTTGAAGAAAAACTTTTCAGGAAAATATTCGACCTTACACAGAAGGAAAGAAGGAAAAGAGGGTACCCGTATTAAACCTCCGATCAAACTCGAAGAACACCGTGTCTCCGATCTGTTTACAGGCGTGCGCGGCATAGCGGTTAAAGTCCTGAACAGGATCGAGAGAAGCGATACTCACCTTGAGCGGCTGCTTGATCACGAGATCAGGAATAATGACCTTAACCCACAGGATAAGGCACTGCTCTATGAAATCGTTCACGGAGTGATCAGGTGGACCGGGCGGCTTGACTGGATACTTAGCGGATTTTATAAAGGCCAGTTTTCAAAGGCTATACCAATCCTAAAAAACGCGCTACGTGTTGCGTTATACCAGATTCTGTTCCTTGATAAGGTTCCTGAATTTGCCGCGGTAAATGAAGCGGTTGAGTTTGTAAAAAAACTGCAGGGACAGAAACCGGCAGACATAACTAATGCAGTACTGAGAAATATAATCAGAAGTAAAAACTCACTTCGTTACCCTGATCCGGGCGAAAATCTTGTTGGCTACTATGCTTCATATCTCTCACATCCTTCGTGGCTCGTTAAAAGATGGCTCGGACGCTATGGTACATCAGGCACTGAGGCTTTGCTTATTGCAAACAATGAACGCCCCGCGCTTACGCTCCGTGTCAATAAATTAAAAACGGATGTTGAGAAGCTAAAGGAATTGATGGCGTCTGTTGATCTTAAATTCAGCCAGGGGAAATATCTCCCGGAATATTTCAGGCTGACGAATCTAACCAACATCACTCAGTGGCAGTATTTCACCGAAGGTTATTTTAATATTCAGGATGAAAGCGCTGGCTTCGCGTGCAAGTTAATAGGCGCCGAACCGGGAATGCGTATCCTTGACATGTGCGCCGCTCCGGGCGGGAAGACTGTCTTCCTCGCGGATGAGATGAAGAACAGCGGGGAAATAGTTGCACTCGACCGGTTTGAAGTGAGAATTCAGAGCCTTCAAAAAAATCTTGAGAGGCTTGGTATTACAAATGTAAAAGCTGAAGCAAAAGACGCTATTGAATACCAGACAGAGCAACTTTTTGACAGGATACTGATCGACGCGCCCTGTTCCGGGTTGGGAACATTATCAAAGAAGCCGGATATTAAATGGAAAAAGGAACTGATAGACATACACCGCCTGAACGATGAGCAGAACGCGTTAATCAACAAAGCTGCTATCCTTCTTAAAGTCGGCGGGAGGATGGTTTACAGTACCTGTACTATTGAGCCGGAGGAAAATATTGATATTGTTCATAAGTTCCTGGCAGCCAACCCGAACTTCAGGTTAGTGCCCGTAAAAGGGATGGTCCCGGATGAGGTTATTGACAGCCACGGCTGCGTGCAGACCTTACCGCATATCCATAAAATCGATGGTGCCTTCGCTGCGCTGATCGAAAGGATAAAATGAGTATTAATGTTCTTATGATTTCTTCATTCATACAATAAAAATCAGTTGATTCATGACACCAGAATTTCTTCAGATATCGAATGAATTAAAAGAGGCGAGAGAAGCTGCTGGCTATTCTGTAGAAAAGCTTTCTTCTGTTACTAGAATAGATAAAAAATTTATTGAAAACCTTGAATCAGGCAATTTTACTTTTCTGGCTGAGGTATATGTAAAAGCTTTTATCAGGACAATTTCCAAAGCCCTTAACCTTGATGATCATCTTATGATGAAGAAATTCAATCTGGCACGGGAAGGGAAGAGCCCTGTTATTGTGCCGGCTGAAGAAGTACAGCCTCCAAAAGAGAAACCGGAACCGTTCCCGAAATCTGATCTGAAACCGATCGTTGAAAATCCGTTAATGCCTGAGGCAGTTTCTCCGGGTAAAAAAGAGTACACCGATTACCCTCCGGAAAATCAGGCCGAGACAAAGAAACCTGCTATGAATTCCCTCTATTTAATAATAGCGGGTGGAGCGGTCCTCGTATTTCTTGCCGTATATTACTTTTTCTTCAGGCCTGATACTGAAATCATTGTTGATGAAACAGCGGTTGTGGAAGAAGTTACTCCGGAAACCCCAAGGTATGAAGAAATCTCAGAACCGGCTAATGACGCGGCTCTTACCGGCGATTCCCTCATTCTTGGTTTTGCTGCGAAAGATTCAATATGGATGAAGGTGGTGATTGACGATTCGGTGAACAAAGAGTTTTACCTCCGCCCGGGCAACAAACTTGATATTAAAGCGTCGAACACTTTTTCCGTGCTTCTTGGTAATCTCAGGGGTGTGGATATGCTATATAATACAAAACCCGTCGAACTTGAATCCCCGGGTAAAAGAGTTGTGAGAATAAGTTTCGACCGGCAGGGATACCGAATTGTAAACTAAATGAGTGCACCTGCTGAAAAGAGGATCAATGAACTCCGTGCCGTTATTAACGAGCACGATTACAAATATTATGTTCTCGCGCAGCCGGACATCTCTGATGAAGAATATGATTCTCTTTACAAAGAACTTGAAAAACTCGAAAATGAAAACCCTGCGTTAATTACTCCCGATTCCCCTACGCAGAGAGTGGGAAAAGACCTCACGAAGGAATTCGCGACTATACCGCACCGCTTCCCTATGCTCAGCCTTGCCAATTCGTATGAAGAAAGTGAACTGCACGATTTCGACAGAAGAGTACGCGAGGGATTATCCGCCGGCGAGAAAGTTGAGTATGTGGTTGAATTCAAGATTGACGGCGTCTCTATAAATCTTAATTATACCGGTGGCAGGCTCAAGACAGCAACCACCCGTGGCGATGGCTTTGAAGGAGATGATGTAACCGCAAATATTAAAACTATCCGGTCCGTTCCGCTCTTACTTAAAAACTTTGAAAAGCATAGGGAAGAACTCGCAGATATCGAAGTGCGCGGTGAAATCTATATGGAAATTGACGAGTTTAAGAAACTAAATACCGAACGCGCGGAAAAAGGGGAGAAGCTTTTCGCGAATCCCAGGAATTCTGCCGCGGGGACCATCAAAATGCAGGATCCGCGCATAGTTGCTTCCCGCCCTCTGAAGATATTTACTTACTATCTCCTGAATTCTAAAGATACCGGCACTACACATTTTAAGAACCTTGAACTGCTGAAAAAACTCGGCTTCCGGGTAAACAGCCACTTGAAACTATGCGGCAGTATCTCGGATGTGATTGAGGTATGCAGCGAATTTGAAAAACTCCGCGACAGCCTTCCTTATGAAATAGACGGCGCTGTTATTAAGGTGAATTCATTAACGCAGCAAAGACGGCTTGGTACTATCGCAAAATCTCCGCGGTGGGCGGTAGCATATAAATTTCGTGCTAAGCAGGCGAAAACAATGCTTAAAGGCATCACCTGGCAGGTCGGCAGGACCGGAGCTATCACGCCGGTAGCGGAACTTGATCCTGTATTCCTCGCCGGCTCGACCATAAGCCGCGCGACATTGCACAATTATGATGAGATTAAGCGTAAAGATATTCGGGTAAACGATATAGTTATTATTGAAAAGGGAGGAGATGTAATACCTAAAGTTGTGTCTGTAGAAACATCTTCACGCAAGGATGACAGCATCCCCACTCAGCCGCCTTCGGTTTGCCCTTCCTGCGGTTCCGTACTCTTCAAACCTGAATCTGAAGTAGCATACTATTGCGAAAACACAATGTGTCCCGAGCAGATTAAGGGAAGGCTCTCTCACTTTGCTTCACGCGGCGCTATGGACATAGAAGGGCTTGGTGACGCTTTAATAGACCTCTTCGTGGATATGGGATTCCTTCATAGTTATGATGACATTTTCGAATTATACACTAGAAGGGATGAACTCATTGCAATTGAAAGGCTTGGGGAGAAAAGCATCAGTAATCTTCTTGCTTCAATCGAAGAATGTAAAAAACAGCCTTTCTCTAAAGTCTTATTTGCCTTAGGAATCCGCTATGTCGGAGCAGGAGTTGCGAAGAAACTTGCTTCCCAATTTTTATCAATTGATAAACTTATAAGCGCGAATGAAGACGAAATCTCTTCTGTTTATGAAATCGGGCCGAGCATCAGTAAAAGCTTAAGTAAATTTTTTGAAGATGAACATAATGTGAAACTTGTCGGTAAACTCCGGCAGCACGGGCTTAATTTCACGGAAGAGAAAAAGGAAATTGAAGAGAACTTTTTCCTGAACAAAACTTTCGTTCTCACAGGTTCGCTGAGTAATATGTCCCGCGATGAAGCCACGGAGAAAATTTCCTCGCTCGGCGGAAAGGTGAGCTCATCCGTCAGCAAAAAAACATTCGCGATAATTGCAGGTGAAGAAGCCGGAAGTAAACTTGAAAAGGCCAGATCACTAAACGTCAGAATACTTAATGAAGAAGAATTCCTCCGTTTGCTGGAAGAAGGAAGCCAGTGAAAAAATTCTCTTTTAAAATGTTTGTCCGTTTTAGCAGCAGGATCCGGAGACTGTTCGAAGGAGAGGTAAAGTTTGACGGAATGATGAATAATTCGTCGGATATTCTTATTATCCTTCCTGAAGATCCTGAATTACTCAGTTCAGGGGTTAACTTTGCAATTGAGTTAAGAGGAGCCAGAAAAAATGTCACTGTACTTATCCCGGGCACTGTTAATTATAATGAGCTGGTAACGGGCGGAATCAGAAGAATTGATTATGGAAAAGATGAATTTGGATTATTCAGATTGCCTTCAGGAAAATTCCGTAAAAAACTGAGTGGAACCTCCTTTGACATTGTGATAGACCTTAATCTGGCGGATTATTCATCACTATCTTTACTCACAGCGTATCCGCAGGCAAAATACCGGGTTGGGTTCAGGAAGTTATATGGCGAAAAGTTTTATAATCTTATGTTTGTTCCGGGTGAAACAGCCGGAGAAAAGTATACTGAACTGCTTAAACTGATAATTAATTTATAAAATAGAGAATGAATTACTCCGTAAAACTTGAAGATGATATACTGATCTTTACCCTTCTGGAATCAAAACTTGATACCAGTAATTCAGGTGCAATGAAGACTGAACTGACCAGGACATTTACCTCGCGGGAGAAGTTTTCCGCTTTTGTTCTTGATCTTAGCTCCGTGGAAAACTGTGACAGTTCCGGGCTTAGTGTGCTTCTGGTCGCCAACCGCTTTGCTGTTGAAAGAAATTACGGATTCAGAATTGTTACAGAATCGCCGAAGATATTAAACCTTATAAAGATCACAAGGCTCGATGAAGTGCTTATTGTTGCTCCAGACCTTGTAAAAGCCCGCTCAGAGATAAGAGGTATTTAAGTGGAACGAACAACAATCTTATACGCAATTATCATTGTTTACATTGTCGCGGTAGCCGTGATGGGGAAGGTAATGGGGGGGAAGCAAAGCAGTATTAAGGACTATTTTCTCGGTGCGGAGAAGGTGCCGTGGTTAGCCGTATGCTTTGCTATTGTAGCCGCCGAGACAAGCACACTAACATTTATTTCCATTCCTGGCCTGGCTTACCTCACGAACCTGAACTTTCTGCAGGTTACTCTCGGTTACCTGATCGGGAGAATTGTAATTTCATTTGTGCTCCTTCCCCTTTACTTTAAGGGCGATCTTGAGACCGCGTATTCATTCCTTGAAAGCAGATTCGGGAAAAAGACCAGATCAGTCGCATCCTCGACATTTATCTTTACACGATTAGCGGCTGACGGTGTGCGCCTTTTTGCGACGGCAATACCTATCAAACTCATGCTTGATGTCAGTTATCCTGTTGCCATACTTATAATAGCAGTGGTAACTCTGTTTTATACTTACAGCGGAGGTATTAAAGGGGTTATCTGGGTTGACGCGCTTCAGATGGTGATCTATCTCGGTGGCGCATTCATCGCGCTGGTTCTATTAATGGAGATGATCCCCGGCGGGGTAAATTCGGTTTTCACTAATCCGGAGTTGGCCTCGAAACTCCAGATTTTTAATCTGAATTTTGGTGAAAATTTAGGCTCATTCTTTTCTCAGCCGTACAGTCTTATAGGGGGTATACTCGGGGGAGCGTTTTTATCAATGGCATCACACGGAGTTGACCAGTTGGTTGTTCAGCGGCTGCTCGCGACAGGCAAACTGAACTCCGCCCGGAAAGCGCTTATCACCAGCGGTGTTATCGTAATATTCCAGTTTGCTCTTTTCCTTTTTATCGGCGTGCTTTTATTTGCTTACTACGGAAAACTTGATATCAAATCTGATGAGATCTTCCCGATGTTTATTTTACAGGAGATGCCCGTAATTCCCGCGGGTATTATTATCGCAGGGCTCCTCGCAGCCGCGATGTCAACCCTTGCGGGTTCTATCAGTTCGATTACTTCCGCAACAGTGTACGATCTTTTAATTCCAAATTATAAGAAGGAATTAACTGATGAAAAGAAACTCAACCTCTCAAAGATATTCACACTTATCTGGGCGGGAGTTCTGACGTTGTCTGCTATAGCATTTATGAACTCCTCGAAAGTGGTTGTAGAGCTTGCCCTCAGTATCGCCTCCTTTACTTACGGCGCGCTCCTGGGCACATTTTTCCTCGGCATAATTGTTAAGCGGGCTGAACAAAAAGCGGCCATCACCGGATTTTTCGCGGGGATTGTTTTTATGACGCTGATAATTACCTTCAAGTTAGTCGCGTGGACCTGGTTTACTCTTATCGGTGTGATTTTTACTGTTCTGGTTGGGGCGATAGTCACGAAGTTAACCAAAAACAAATAATAACATTCTCTGTACGGTTTAAATTGTATTTAACGGATTATCTTATCGTCGCCGCCTATTTCGTCCTGAGCATCGGGATAGCACTCTATTACTCAAAGCGTTCGGGAAAAAACACCACCGAATTTTTCCTTTCGGGCAGAAACCTCCCCTGGTATCTCGCTGGCCTATCAATGGTCGCAACAACATTCGCCGCTGATACGCCGCTTGCTGTAACAGAACTGGTTGCAAAGAATGGAGTGTCAGGTAACTGGGTATGGTGGAATTTTGTTTTTGGCGGGCTTCTCACCGTATTTTTCTTCGCGAAATTATGGCGCCGTTCCGGGATAATGACTGAGGTTGAATTCGCTGAGATACGTTATTCCGGAAAACCCGCAAGGTTCCTGAGAGGCTTCAGGGCTGTTTATCTTGGATTGTTCATGAATCTGATAATCATGGGCTGGGTAAATAAGGCGATGATCTCAATACTATCCGGCTTATACGGTATCCCGGAAGCCACCGCGATATTATGGGTTGCCGGGATAATGGTGCTTGTTGCTGTCTATTCTGCGTTATCCGGATTATGGGGAGTCGTAGTCACTGACGCTATACAATTCGTCATTGCAATGGTGGGCTGTATTATACTCGCGGTGATTGTAGTGAATTCGCAGGAAGTCGGCGGAATCGTCGGGATGAAAGAAAAGCTTCCTCATTTTGTTTTCGATTTTTTCCCCAGAGTGGGGAGTAATGTTGAAACAATCAGCGGTACTTTTTCGTTGACAGTGGTTTCCTTCATAGCGTATATAGGGATACAATGGTGGGCGTCGTGGTATCCGGGAGCGGAACCGGGCGGCGGGGGATACGTGGCGCAGCGTATGATGTCCGCTAAAGATGAGAAGCACTCCCTCCTCGCGACACTCTTCTTTCAGGTGGCTCATTACGGCCTCCGCCCCTGGCCGTGGATCCTTGTCGGGCTCGCGTCCCTCATTATTTATCCGGATCTCGGAGCTGATGAAAAGAAGATGGGATTTGTATATGCAATTAATGATTTCATGCCGGTCGGGTTAAAAGGGCTTCTGCTCGCGGCATTTCTGGCGGCGTATATGAGCACGATTGCCACCCAGCTGAACTGGGGTACGTCGTATCTTATAAATGACCTTTACAGGCGCTTTATGAGTCCCGGCGCTGAAGAAAAGAAATATGTCTTTGCCGCACGGATAATCACGATAGCACTGATGGCGCTCTCTCTGGCAATAACCCCCTTTATAACCAGGATCTCAGGAGCCTGGGAATTCATACTTGAGTGCGGGGCGGGCCTGGGATTAGTACTCATATTAAGATGGTTCTGGTGGAGAATAAACGCGTGGTCTGAGATCTCTGCGACAATAACCCCGTTTATTATACTGCCTGTATTGAAGTATTATGATATCCATTTTCCCCTCTCCCTGTTTTATCTGAGCGGGATCACCACTGTGGTATGGCTTATTGTTACTTATCTCACAAAGCCCACCGATGAGTCAGTCCTGATGGAGTTTTACAAAAGGGTTCATCCGGGAGGAGTATTATGGAATCCAATAGCCAAAAAATTACCTGAGATCAAGAGCACATCAAACTTCCCCTTGATGTTCCTTTCTTGGATAGCGGGCATTTTTTTGGTATATTCGCTGTTGTTTTCTATAGGGAGTTTTATACTTTTAGAAACAATTAATGGTTTTGTTTATCTGATTATAGCCTCCGTTTCATTCTTTGTAATTAATTGGGCAATTACAAAATAGAAGTAATATCTTCAGGCAAGATATAGTCTTTAAAATATAATTGGGTGAATTAACTTATCTCAAAATATTATATCAATATTTTTCAATTATTATTATAACGATTTGATTCCAAAAGAGAGACTTAAACAGGTCAAATTGGTAATCTTCGACCTTGACGGGACCCTTCTAGATGATAAGGGAGAAATAGGGAGAGATACAGTTGATCTGGTAAAAAAGCTTGATAATTACGGGGTCCAGTTTTCCTTCGCTAGCGGAAGACTACACTCGGCTCTGACCGATTACGCGGCCCAGCTAAAAATTCACACCCCACTGATCTCCCTGGATGGCTGTCTTATTCAGAGCTATCCGGCAGGGACGACTATATACCAGTCCGTTATGCCGGTTAAACACGTATTAAAAACCATCGCCCTTGCCGAAAAATTTCTGGTCAAGTTTGCTCTTTGTCATGCAGATGCTATCTATTTTACTGAACACAATTCGCTTATTGCTGATCTTATAGATAAATTCGGGGCGAAGTATGAAGAAGTTCACTCCTACACCAATCTGGTTGATAAAACGCTTGAAATTGTGCTTGTGAGCGAGTTCAAGGATTATATCAAAGAGATAGAAAAAAGATTATCCTTTCCATATTCATTGGGGCTTACTACGACATACTCAAAATCATATCAGAATCCCGGGATGTATCTTCTTGAGATAAGGAAACACGGATCAAGTAAAGCCACTGGTCTTAAGAAACTTGCTTCCCACCTTAAGATCGGAATATCTGAAACTGCTGTTATCGGGGACTGGTACAATGATAAATCTCTTTTTGATACCAAAGCAGTTAAAGTTGCTGTTGCCAACGCGGTACCCGAGATAAAGTTCCTCTCTGATTATGTTACCCAGAGGAGTAACGATGAAGATGGCGTTGCCGAGTTTCTTGAGATGCTCTATAAAGCAAAAGTAGACTAAATTCCCTCCCTTCCTTAATCCCGGTAACACCGGGTATTTTTTCACCCCAATTACTTAATTTTTCGTAATTTACATAATATTTTATCCAGAGAATATTATTTAACCGTAAACACGGCAAAACATTTTTATGAGTAAATCCTTTTTTAGCGCTGAAAGACTGAAGACCGGAATCCGGGTCAAGATACTGCTTATCGTGGTAACAGCGCTGCTTATTACTTTTATGTTCCCGGAAGGGCGATCGCTTGAAGCAGAAGCCACTGTTGGAAGTGTATGGCTGCAGGATGACCTTATCGCGCCGTTCAATATACCAATTCTGAAAAGTGAAGAAGCGTATAAAACAGATATTAAACGCGCCGAATCCCGTGTCTACCTCGTTTTTGTCCCCCAGGATATAATCCCCGCTAAAATGGAGGACTCTATTAAAAGATACAATGAGTATCTGGTTAATGAGATTGACGGCAGAATTAAGAATAAACCGAAGGATGATGAGCAGCCTACTTTCCTTACGAGCAATTCATACGCTCGAATTAAAGCAGAAAGAGAAAAAGAACTCAAAAAGAGGAGTTCTTCGGTTAGCTTATTCCTTAAAGAAGCTGAACGGTTAACAAGAATAATATATGATAAAGGCATACTGGGCGGGATAGCTCAAAGCAGCCTTTCTGATAGTATTGCGGTCAGACGCGGAAATATTGACCAGGTTGTCGGCAGGTCACGGTTTATACATAAGGAAGAGATAAAACCTGAACTCTTTAAGCTTATTTCACAAACAAAAATAATTGATGATCTTAAAGCGCCCCTCTTAGAGTACGTCGATCATTTTATCGTACCGAACCTGACATATGATCAGGGTTTTACGGAAGAGGAAAAAACAGTTCAGAGGGCAAGTGTTGGAAGATTTTTGGGTATTATTAATGAGAATGAAAAAATAGTCGGAAAACACGAGAAGATCACTCCGGAGATAAAACTGCGCCTTGATTCGTATAAACTTGCTAAAGCAAGCAACCTCGATGAGGGTAGTTATTATCTTCAGTTGCTGGGAAAATTCCTGCACATCACCGCGCTGATTTCACTGCTCGGAGTTTTTATTTTCTTTTTCCGTAAAAGAATACTCGCTGACAACACAAAACTGCTGCTTATTGCCATAATGATCCTCTGGATCAGTTTCGTTACGTACCTGGTTAACTTTATTCAGGTAACTGATTCAATGCAGTTCCTTGTATTTGTGCCTGCCGCGTCAATGCTTCTCACGATAATGTTTGATTCCCGTATAGGTTTTTACAGCACAACGATAATTGCCCTTATCGCGGCGGCGCTGAGGGGAAACGATTATATTTTCGCGGTAATGAATATAGCAGCAGGAGCCCTCTCTGCCTACAGCGTGAGGGATATTAAAGAGAGAACTCAGATATTCAGGTCATTTACGTTTATCCTTATCGGATATACAATCACGATAATAGCTTTCGCGCTTGAACGTTTCGAGCCATTCTCCAAGATGGTATATGATCTGGCGTTTGCTGCATCTGGGGCGTTAATCAGTCCTGTACTAACCTACGGACTGCTTATTTTCTTTGAAAGATTATTCAAGATCACCACTGACCTTACACTTCTCGAACTTACCAATTTTGACCGTCCCGCGTTAAAAGAGCTTGCGCTGAAGGCGCCGGGCTCATTCAATCATTCACTGGTTATGGGCACGATCGCGGAAGCCGCTGCCGAAAAAATAGGGGCGAATGCGCTCCTCGCGAGAGTTGGAGCTTATTATCACGACATTGGCAAGGTTATTTCTCCTGTACACTTTGTTGAAAATCAGATTGACGTTGCGAATCCGCACGACTCGTTACTCCCCGAGGAATCTGTGAAAGTCATAATAAATCACGTTAAACGCGGAAAAGAACTTGCTGAGTCGTATAATCTTCCGCAGGAAATAATAGACTTTATACCGATGCACCACGGCACATCTGTTATTACTTATTTTTATGAAAAAGCAAAAAGCACTTCCGGAGGAAAACCCGTGGATATTAATAAGTTCCGCTACCCCGGCCCGAAACCAAACAGTAAGGAGACCGCTATTGTTATGCTTGCGGATAGCTGCGAATCCGCGGTCAAATCAATGGAGGAGCCGGACCAGGATAAAGTAGAGAATATGATAAGCAATCTTATCCAGGCAAGAATTGATGACGGACAGTTGGATGAATCAAACCTTACATTTAAGGATCTTGTCGCCATTAAAGAAGTATTCGCGAATATACTGATCAGTCAGCATTATCGGCGCATCAAGTACCCCAACCAGGAAGAACTTGAGAGAGGTGATTGAAAGAGTACCGGCTTTTTGATTTTGCGGAGGAATATTTGAGCACCCTGAAGTTTGAAAGGAATCTTTCGGAGAACACGATCGCGTCTTACCGGACAGATCTTAGAAGTTTTCTAAAGTATTGCGAGGGCGCAAGGATTAATGACCTCGATGAGATATCGGAGAAGACTGCTTCAGGTTTCTTCAGGGAATTGCTTAAAGCCGGACTGAGCGCTAATTCAGCCTCGCGGTATTTCTCATCCGTAAAAGGATTTTTTATCTTCCTGCTTGAGAATAATTATATAAATCGTGATCCGATGGCAACGCTTGACGCTCCCAGGGTAAAGCGCGCACTTCCCGAATACCTGACGCTCAGCGAAATTGATGCTATATTCTCGATTCCGGATGTGGAAGATAAGTACGGATTGCGTGACAGAACTTTGCTTGAGGTTATGTACTCCTGCGGGTTGAGGGTTTCTGAACTGATCAATCTGAACATTTCTGATCTCTACCTTGACTCGGAAGTGATAAGAGTTTTCGGAAAAGGATCCAAGGAGCGTTTTGTTCCGATCGGAAGCAGCGCGGTGAACTGGTTAAACAAATACTTTCAGGAATCCAGGCCTTTGCTGCTCAAACCGAGAGATACTGGGAACGCTGTATTTCTGAATTCACGCGGCACGAAGTTGAGCAGGATGGGTGTATGGAAAATACTTCACGAGCACTCTGCTGCGGCCGGAATAACGAAGGATGTCCACCCGCACATTTTTCGCCACTCATTTGCCACCCACTTGCTTGAAGGAGGCGCCGACCTGAGGGCAGTGCAGGAGATGCTCGGGCACGTAAGTATATCAACAACGCAGATATATACACACGTGGACCGGGAGTTCGTAAAACAGGAGCATAAACAATATCATCCGAGAGGTTAACTGATGCCAGAGATCGAAATAAGCGAAAAGCTTACTGTGTTTTTAATATTTCTTCCGTTGTTTTTTCTTTCAATTGCTTTTCACGAATTCGCGCACGCGATTATGGCATATAAAAAAGGGGATCCGACGGCAAAGGATGAAGGAAGGCTCACGCTTAATCCGCTGAAGCATATTGATCTGTTTGGTTCCCTGGTAATGCCTCTTATCTCTTTCTCTTCCGGACTGGCACTGATCGGATGGGCAAAGCCTGTTCCGGTCAACCGCAGTTACTTCCGTGATCCAATAAAGGACGATATCGTCGTAACTTTCGCGGGGCCGTTCTCCAACCTCATACTTTGTTTCGTATTCGCGATGGTCTTTAGTTTTGCGTATAATCAGCCCTCGCTTAGCCAAAATACAATTCTGATAAGAATTCTTTTCCTGGCCATCTACCTGAACGCGTTCCTGTTCCTGTTTAACCTGCTGCCGATACCTCCTCTTGACGGCGCTCATCTCCTCTACGATTTTTTCCCAGGTGAGTTTACTGCCAGATACCTTAATCTCGGTTTGTACGGGTCAATCATACTTTTACTTTTTATTTACAGCCCGCTATGGCGCTACTTCTCTTACGCGCTTAATTTTATCATACAGTCCTTTTTATCTCTTACCGGAGCAAAATTATGAGACTATTCAGTGTATTCTTTATTGTTGTACTTTCCGTTTTCACCGGATGCGATCAACCGAAAAACGAGGCAGGGGGGGAACAGCAGGAATTATCCGATACATCATATTCCTCGCCTGCGGGATCATTTTATTTTGTGGCTCAGTTTGAAGGGAAGAATGCTCTTTACTCTCACCCGCTTGAAGGTGGTGAAAATGAGATAATCTGGAGCAGCAGGACGGAATCAGTTGTTGAAGTATTATATTCACCCGATATGAGAAGGTTATATTTTATTACTTCCCCTGATTATGGTAAAAGAGGAGTCTTCTCCTATTTCAGTAAACTGAAACTTTATTTTATGGAAACTGCCGCGGATAAAAAAGTAACCCAGCTTGTTCAGCCGGGAGACTGCGTAAACTACCGGCTCTTCTTTGAAAATGAAGATATGCTTAAACTGGAAATAAATATGTTCGCGGATAACGAACATAAATCCGTGAAGCATACCGAATGGGTCTTTGATGCTGCCGGGAAAAATCTTGAAAAGAAGGATAATATTGTGGATATCACTGTGGAAGGATTCCCGCAGCTTGGGAAGCCTCCGATTGATTTTGTTTCCGCTGACGGCAAGTACTCGCTCGCGATTAACAAAGAAGAGATGGTCGTGGTTAAAGAGTTGAGCCAGCGTGGATACGATGAAATTATAAAAGCCGATAAACCCCTCAGCAGGATTGGATTCTCCGCGACAAACGACAAGGTTGTTTTTACAAAAGTAGATGTATCCCCCTCGAATGAAACACTATATGATGAATCGCCGCAGACTTCCGAACTTATTGTGTATTCAATATTGAATAAAAAAATCGGGATGCACGTCAAGGGATCCGGACTTAAAAACTTCATTATTATGGGTGATATATTGATATATGACGACGGTTTCGGGCCGAAATCTGAAATCGCTGTGATTAACCTTAAAACACTGAAAGAACTTAAACGCTTTAGCGTTAAAGGGGGCGCGGGTTTATTTAACATTCCAACCATTCCAAATTACGAAGCATAGTGAAGACCTATTTCAGAATA
Organism: Ignavibacteriaceae bacterium; assembly: GCA_013360295.1. Classification (GTDB taxonomy): domain Bacteria; phylum Bacteroidota; class Ignavibacteria; order Ignavibacteriales; family Ignavibacteriaceae; genus JABWCL01. The sequence goes on from JABWCL010000017.1 coordinate 36,271, forward strand.
TTAAGATACGCTAAAAAGTACTGGCATTACCTCGCCGTCTCAATGGCGTGCACGATCCTTTACGCCGCGCTGAACGGCGCATCTGTTTACCTTTCTATTCCGCTGCTTGACACTCTTTTCCAGGAGAGCGCTCAAAGAACTGAACAGGCAGTAAAGCCGACACAAACGGATTCTATGCTGCCCTCCTGGCTGAAGGATATAAAGGATTCGGCCGCGCAGTCATTTAATAATTTTATTTTTACCAATGATAAACTGGAATCGCTTTTCAGGATTTGTATCGTAATATTATTCGCTTTCCTCGCGAAGAACCTGGCAGGCTACGCGCAGGCATACTTCCTTACTTACGTTGAGCAAGGGATAATGAATGATCTCAGGAATGAAGCTTACAGGCACCTGCACAAACTTCCGATGAGTTACTTTAAAAATGAACGCGTGGGGAACCTGATATCCAGGATCATAAACGATGCTAATGTGGTTCAGACCAGTATTTCAGCAGCGTTCCTCAACGCTATCCGGGAACCATTGACAATAATTGTTTTCCTCGGGATTGCCATAAGCATAAGCTGGCAGTTAACCTTGCTCGCGCTGATCATACTGCCGTTTTCAATGCTCATTATCTCGTGGATCGGGCTTAAACTGCGCCGGCACAGCGGTATGATACAGGAGAAAATGGCGGATATTACAAGTATCATCCAGGAGACCATATCGGGGGTTAAAATTGTAAAAGCATTCGGAATGGAAGAATACGAAAATGAGAAGTTCGGAAACCAGACAAGGCGTTTTTTCCGGATGATGCTCCGCCTTACGAGGACGAGAAATCTTTCTTCGCCGCTTACCGAGTTCCTGAGTATCTGCGTAGGGGTTGTAATTATTTATTACGGCGGTAAACTCGTTTTGATTGATCATTCTCTGAAGGCGAGCGAGTTTATGGGTTTCCTCTTCGCGATCTTCCAGATGATGCCTCCGATCAAGGAACTTAGCAGCGTAAACAACAGGATACAGGAATCCTCGGCGGCAGGAGACAGGATCTTCGAGATCATTGATACTGAGCCTTTGATACGCAACATCCCCGGCGCTGTTGAAGTATCAGGTTTGAAAGATGAGATTACATTTGATAACATTTCATTCCATTATGACGACAGCCCAGAACTTGTTCTTAATAATGTGGACTTCAAAGTTAAAAAGGGGGAGATAATCGCGCTCGTTGGTCCCAGCGGCGGCGGTAAGTCTACCCTGGTGGATCTTATTCCACGCTTCTTTGATCCCTCTTCCGGAAAAATAATGATTGACGGAGTTGACATCAAGACCATTTCAATTGAAAGTCTTAGGAAACTAATGGGGATAGTGACCCAGGAAACTATTCTCTTTAATGAATCAATCAGGAAGAATATTGCTTACGGATTAGGTGAACATCCGATGGATGAAATTCAGAAAGCAGCGAAACTCGCGAACGCGCATAATTTTATAATGGAACTTCCCGAAGGATATGATACGATAATCGGCGAAAGAGGCTTGAAGATATCGGGCGGTCAGAGGCAAAGAATCTCAATCGCGCGCGCGCTTCTGAAGAACCCGCAGATAATGATATTCGATGAAGCAACATCAGCCCTGGATAATGAATCTGAACAGCTGGTACAGGAAGCCATAGACAGAATGATGATCAACAGAACAACTTTTGTCATCGCGCACCGTTTAAGTACAATCAAAAATGCAACACGTATTATTGTCATTGACCGGGGGCGGATTGTTCAGTTGGGCGCTCACGATGAACTGATAGCAGATGAATCCGGGATATATAAGCGGTTATATGAAATGCAGTTCAGGGATCATTTATGACAGGAACCTTCGGCAAAAATGAGCCGTGGCAGGATAAAACAATATATATTCTTTTTATTCTTTTCCTTTTAACCCTGACCAACTCGATCTTCCTTAATCAGCTTGGTTACTATGGCGCGCTTGTTTTCCTGATAAGTAAATATTTTTCTAAAAAAGAGAAAGTGTTTTCCGCGTCCGGACTTGAGATCGCTTTACTCCTTTATGTTTTGGTTCTTATAGTATCCTCCTTTCTTTCAGTGAATCCTGCCCAGTCCTGGCATAATTTACTTAAACGTATATTGCTCATACCGGTGATCTACACTACTCTTGCTGTAGTGAAAAATGAAGTCAGGCTAAGGCATACAGTTTTTATTTTCCTCTCCGCCGCCATAGTGGTGGTGCTCATCTACCTCTATCATTCTTACGAATATTTCCTGCAAAATCTGTATCATATTCAGGAGTCGGGGCCATCTCTGTTCCAGTACCCGATAACAGCAAGCGAGCTGATGAGCGTTATCCTTATTTTCTGCTTTACGTTATCCTTTGATAAAGAGCTTAATTTTAAGTGGAGAGCCGCGTCTTTCGCGGGATTTATCCTTTCGTCCGCGGCGCTGCTTGCAACCTATAAGCGTACAGGCTGGCTGGCTGCCCTCGCAGGCATTGTCGTTGTTCTTGTTATGAAAAAGCAGTGGAAACTTCTGGGTGCGGGAGTTGTAGTGCTTGCTGTCGTCGCGTTCCTTGAAAAAAATTACAGCGACATTCAGGCTTACTCACTGGCTTCGCCGGAGACGGTAGCCGCAGTTGAACCAACTGCGGGGAGAGCCAGTAAGGCGGTAAGTATAGGGAGCAAACAAATAATTGCGGACTATGAAGCCGGGCTTATTGTCAGGGATCAGAACGAACGGAGAGTACTGGATCTTGGGTCTGCCGTGGTTGACGTTATTCCGGTTTCGGATTCTTTGGTGCTGGCATATCTTTTAGACTCACGTTTTATCGTAGCAAACCCGTTTTCCGGAGGAAGGGCTGAGTATCTGGATTTCACTTCTCCCGGATTTACATATCATTACTCGGTTAACGGGAACATTGTTTACACAATTGATAAAGAAAGTTTTCTTACCCGTTTCACGGTAAATGAAGATAAAATTGATTCTGTTTCGTTCCCGGATATAAAAAACTATCATAGAGTATTTACTGCAGGAGAGAGAGCAATTTTATACTCCTCAACTGAAGGAGTGCACATATTCAGAACCGGCATTGACGGCGGATTGAAAAAGACGGCTGAATTTAAGGAGATCAAGTTTCAGCCGGTCGGAGTTTTTAAGAACTCAATATTGTTTAATGATAACTCATCACTTCGGATTTATTCTTTAACAGGGGACAGTCTTTACTCCGCGGGCTATTTCCGTAATGTTACAGCACCAATGCAGATGGATACTGCGGCAGGCGCTGCCTGGGTGTGGAATTCTTCCGGGGATCTATGGCGTATCACTGCGGACAGCAGCGGTGTGTACAGTGCTGGTTCAGTTGCCTCTTTCGGTTTTCTGATAAGGGACATTGATATTAAGGGTGATTCGTTATATGTTCTGAAATATAAGCGCGGCAGGATATCGAGTTTTTATGACAAATATAATTTATCCAATCTGTCGCGTTTAGCGTTCTGGACAGCCGGCTGGAAAATGTTCCTCGATCATCCTTTCTTTGGAGTAGGTGATATTGATCTTAGGGATTTATATACAAAGTACAAACGCCCGTATGACAAAGAGATACAAGGGCATATGCACAATAATTTTGTCCATATTCTCGCGACACTTGGCGGAGTTGGTTTGGCCGCTTTCCTGTTCCTGTTATTCAGGACGGGAATGGTATTGTACAAAAACGCGGCCGTGTACAAACCGGGAAGTTTATCCAACAGCGTGGCGATAGCGGCGTTTGCTTCATTCGCGGCTTTTCTCGCCGCGGGACTGACAGAGTGGAATTTCGGCGATCACGAGATAATTACAATGATATGGTTTGTTACGGGACTATCAATTGCCTCCCGAAGGAACATGTCTGAGGCTAATGCCCCTTAACATCGCCTCTTAATATGCGCCAGAAAGTCATAAAGATTATCTGAATATCCAGGAGGAACGTCCAGTTCTCGACGTACCATAAGTCGAAGTTAAACCTTTGCTGTATTCTTTTTTTGTTTTCTTCTTCATCTGGAACATCCCCGCGTAAACCGTGAACCTGCGCCCATCCGGTTATACCCGGTTTAACGAAGTTTCTCAGGCGAAGTTCCTCAATAAATTCCTTATACAATTCATCATATGCAATTGCGTGCGGCCGCGGCCCGACAATGGACATATCTCCTATCAGCACATTGATCAACTGGGGCAGTTCGTCCATGTTAGTCTTTCTGAGAATTGATCCAAGCCTGGTGATCCGTGGGTCTCCCGGGACAGTCGGTATGAATTTTTTATCGTGGTTTTGAGGCGTCATTGTCCGGAACTTGTAACAATTAAACGGCTTGTGTTCCTTCCCGACTCTCTTCTGAATAAAGAAAACAGGTCCGCCGCTGAATAGTTTCTGCAGTATTGCAATAAGAGGGAACAGCCAGCTGCAAATTAAAACGAGTCCTAAGAGGCTTACTACAAGGTCAAAGGTACGCTTAATTAACTGCCAGTGTATGCTCTCAAGAGGCTCATTCCTCACTGTGATTATAGGGAAGTCCCCGATCATACTGATGCGGTACTTTTTCGCGAGGAACTTGAACATATCAGGGATGATGTGGATTCTCACACCCGCGATATTACAAACCCTGACAACCCTGTCAATAACATCTATTGCCGTATTCGGGAGGGCGACTATTACCTCGTGGATCTCATTCTTATTCAGGATCCCCTGAAGCTCCGAGACTTTACCAAGGTGCAATCCATTATCAGTGACTGATGGGCTGTCATCAACGAAGCCGATGAAATTATAAACTAACGAAGGATTCGAGGTTATCGTTTCACTGAAATCTTTGCCGACTTTGCCCGCGCCGATTATTGCCAGATTCCTGAAGTATTTATTCTTTTCCCTTAGCGAGATCAGGATGCGATTGTAAACAACGAATCTTATAAAAAGCGTGACAGGAAATAATAAAGTAAATGCGAGTATAAAATTCCTGGTATAGAGATCCTCTTTAACGAAGAAAATAAAAAGTATAATACCTAACGAAGAAAGAACTGATAGTTTTATAATCTGAATAAACTGAAATGCCGCGTTCCTGGGATGGAAATCATCATAATAATTTATCGCGTTTGATGATAAGTACCACAAAACATTGAGGATTAAAAGTAGCAGGAACATATATGCCCTGGTAAAGAGAAGTTCCGGCGGCTGCGCGTAGAACGCGGAGACGATAAAAGCAATGTTCAGCAGAAAAAGATCTGCGATCAGCCGGAAGATATAGAACGAACGTTGTTTGCCAAGCATTTCTATCTACTCATATTAAAGAACTGTTCACACTTGTTCCGGACAAAATTATTTATCTCCTCCTCAAACCTGCTCCTTGAAAACTTTTCCGCGTATTCTCTTAATTGTCCCGGTTGAAACTTGTTTTCGTTTTTCTCATAACGGGTGACAGCTTCACAGATTGAGTCCGGGGTCTGCTCATTAAAATGAATACCATTCACTCCGTCAATTACGGATTCCGACGCGCCGCCTCTGTTGAAAGCAATAACAGGCCGTCCGGCTGCCATAGACTCTATCACCATAATTCCAAAATCCTCCTCCGCGGCGAAGACAAAAGCTTTGCATTTGCTCATCAGTTCACTGAGTTCGCCGAAGGGCCGGTAACCAAGCACCTCAATATTGCGTGAAGCTTTTGATTTTACTTTCTCCATCTCCGGCCCGTCGCCGAGGACAAGCAACCTTTTATCAGGCATCTTCGCGAAAGCTTCAACCACAAGGTCAACTTTTTTATATGGTACAAGGCGTGAGGCAGTCAAATAAAAATCTTCAGTCTTGTTTGACGGTTTGAATTTGAATGTATCCACGGGCGGATAAATCACCTCCGCCTCACGGTTGTAGGTTTTTTTAATTCTTCTCGCGGTGTATTTCGAGTTCGCGATAAAATGGTCAACGCGCAGGGAGGTTGTGAAATCCCAAATCCTCAGGCGGTGAAGTATATACCTTGCGATCAGCCCCTTTATCCCTTTATCAAGGCGGGATTCTTTTATATACTGATGATAAAGATCCCACGCGTACCGCATCGGCGCGTGGCAATAACAGACGTGGAGCTGATTCGCCCTTGTGAGCACTCCCTTTGCGACCGCGTGAGAGCTTGAGAATACGAGGTCATAGGATGACATATCCAGTTGCTCAATCGCGAACGGCATAAGAGGCAGGTATGTCCTGAAATGTTTCTCGGAGAACGGCAGGTTCTGTATGAAAGTTGTAGTGATCGGTTTTCCGGCTACATACTCATTCCTTCGTTCTTCATCAAAAAAATCTACAACGCCGAAGACATCAATATCTTTCCAGATATTGACAAAAGAGCGGACACAGTTTTCCGATCCCGCCGGCGTTTCAAACCACTCGTGTACGAGCGCTTTCTTTATCAATTAATTATCCAAAATTTTGTTATATAAATTTAAATTGTTTGCAGCAGTTCTTTCAAAGCTGAAATTCTGTCTGCAATGTGCTGATGCTGCCTCAGAGAAATTTTTCCACGATGCAGGGTCATCAGCGAGCCTCAACAATAATTCTGCTGCCGCTTCCGGATCATCCGGATTAAAGAGGTATCCCGTCCTGCCGTGCAGAACCACATCCCGGTTACCCGTAACATCGGTTGCTATTACAGGAACACCGTAACTCATCGCCTCAAGTACCGAAAGCGGCATTCCCTCCCACCGCGAAGTGGAGAGATAACAAAATGCGTTAAGGTAATAACTGCTTACATCATCAGTAAAACCGGCGAATGTGACATACTTCGCTAATCCCGTTTCCGCCACTTTTGTTTCTGTTTGTTTCCTCCCCTCGCCGTCTCCGACAAAAACAAAATTAAATCTCCCGGCTTTCTCTTTCCTGTTTAAACGGTCAATAATATCTAACATCAGTTCCGGATTTTTTGCATAGTCAAATCTTGTAACGGTGATGACATTCAGCCGTCCCGCAAAATCCGGAGAAGCAAAGTGTTCAGTCCCTGTGTTTACTCCGTTCTGTATCACAGTAATTTTACTTTCGGGAGCGATGCCGTTTTTCATCAGGGCTTCCTTTTCACTCTCAGAAACGGCTATCAACCCGCCGCTAAGTAATGAAAAGACTTTCTCAAGCATCAGATAAAAAAGTTTACTCATTTTACCGTACTCTCCTGTATGCAAACCGTGAAATGTATGCAGGCATTTTATGCTGCTAATCAATGAAGCAGGCCTTGAGTAAACTCCCGCGCCCTTCCCGTGCGAGTGGAGCAGTGTTATTTTATTATGTTTAGCAAATTTAATCAGTTTTAAGAAGCTGTTTAAATCAAATTTTCGGTGCGGAATTTTTATCATTCTTTCACTTTCAATGATATCCCTGTATTTATTCCAGTAAGGGATATCTTCCGGGCAGGCGCAAAAAAAATCAACTTTGCCGTTAAGCGACGCGATGAGCCTGTAAACGTATTCCGGTCCGCCGCCATAGTCCGCGCGGGAAGTAATCAGGAGTACACGGGGTTTATTTTCGGCACGGTTCATATCTTTGCGCACCCCCTGAACTTATAATAGAAAGCTGCGGTGAGATGAACCAGGTTCCTGATCATCCTCAGCAGGAAACCTTTGTTTCTCACCATCCTGTATTCTGGGATTGGAAGATTCCGTTTTTCGGCGAGGTATCTGACTGTTTTATTCTTTTTATCCCAGTCGCCTGAGAATTGGTTTTCGTGCACCCTGTAATGTACCGTAATACAGGGGAGGAATCCAAAATCACCATATTCAGCGAGCCGTATCCAGAGATCGTAGTCCTCAACACGCATAAGCGGATCTTCATCAAATCCGCCTGCATTTATAAGCAGTTCTTTCCTGGCAAGTACTGATGAACAAGTGATCGTGTTTCCCACGGTGATCAGCTTATCCCTGGTGGTAATTCCTTTGCCCGGAAGAGGCAGAACTTCATAAAAAGGAGAAAAGATATTTACTGCTCCGAAAGTTTTGCTTGCAGTATAAACTAGCGGGCAATCGCTGTGCTTTAAGAGGTAGTCAACCTGCGCCGCGAGTTTGTTTTTTGTCCACAGATCATCCGCGTCGAGAAAGGCAATGAATTCTCCCGCTGCATTGTTAATTCCGATGTTTCGCGGTACCGCTGGCCTGCCCGCGGAAGGGGCGTAAAATAGTTTTATGTTAGAATACTTTTCCTCAAATGCCTTTATTACTCCGACCGAATTATCTGAGGAGCCGTCATCAACAATAATTATTTCAAAATTGCGGTATGTTTGATTCAATACTGAGTTAATGGTATCGCCAAGATATTGCCCCGCGTTGTAAACGGGCACTACTACCGAAACGAGTGGGGTTTGCAGCGGCATCCGTTACACTTTTTTAAGTTCAAAAATCCCGCACCCGTAATTACATCCGTAATTACTTTCAATCCCCGAAGGCTCTAAAGTGACATTCGTAGTAAGCCTGTTATCATCGGTGATATACGCAAAATTTTCAACGGTAAACTTTCCCTCAAACATATCCAGAAGGTATCTAATACTGAATACGCGATGCGCGTCATACTCAATACGAAGCGGACCGACAGGAGTCGCGAAATAAAAGAGCCCGCCGCGCTTTAGCATCTTATGAATGTTGTTTACTGATTTTATATGCCCGTCGGGATCAAGCGGATCTCCGTATCTGCCAAGCCCGAGATGTTCTATCACGTGAAGGCAGGATACTGAATCACAATAGTCACTGTATTGAAAATCTCCGCTCATCAGATCAGCCTGACGGAAAGTAACATTCGGGATCGAATAACTGAGTTCCCGTATGTCAAATATCTCCACCTGCCTGAATACTGCAATGTGCGCGATAAAGCCGTCTATTCTTGATCCGATGTCAACGTGGAGCGAAGGCTGATTTATATAAATTCGCGACGCTACGTGAAGATCAAGATGGAAATAATGGAGCGGGAGGCTGCCGGCGCTGTCGAACCTGTCATCAAGACAAGGATAGAGCGATTTAATCCTAAAGGGCGAACCGGTTTCCGCAAGTTTTTTTTTGAAAGCGCTCAGGTTCCGGAAGTAAATTAATAACCCGCGGATTGAGTTGAATATTTTTTTGATATCAAGGCCGTGAGAAACAAAAACCGTGTTTAATCTTTTAATGAACATTATTTACGTGCCAGTACCTGTTCGATAGTGTTTTTTAAGTAATCCTGCGCGCTGTGATTTTCTCTCGACTTGTTGTATCCGTTAAGAGCTATCTCCTCCCGGAGTTTCCCGTTATCAAGGTAATACCGGATAAGTTCGGGGAGGTGGCGGACATCCTCGTAAACAACAATCTCCTTATCAATATCGTATACAAGATTGAGTCCCGGTATGAAATAACTTAACTGAAAACCCCCGCAGGCGTTGATCTCATAATGTCTTCCCTTTACCTGCTCTTTAGTCTTTTTATTCATAAGTATGTCTTTGAGCGCTTTGGGACTAAATAAAGAGCGAGCAAGGTAACCGGCATCATAAGAAACTGAGTTGCTTAGGTTTAGATTGATTTTTGATGAATTGAATACATCAACCATTTCTTCCGTAGATATCCACTTCGCGTCTCCCTTCCACCCTCTTCCGAACACTTCAACATCTATTCCCGCTTTCTGCAGCAGTCTTATTACCCAACCGCGGTAGGAATTATAACCGCCGACAAACGAAACGTCGTATTTATATGGTAATTGCTTTTTTACATAGACTTTATTATTGAATCCGAAAGGCGAGAGTAATGCGTTGGTGATACCGGTGGCGGTGTAATGACGGAACATATAATGGTCGGAAGTGGTAAAGTAATGGAATATCTTTCTCCATTTATTGACATAGTCCTGTCTCCACGGATCATCGAAGAAGTAAACGCAGGTTTTTGTATGCTCAGAGACTTTTCTGGCCGTCTCCTCTTTGATTTCATTTTCAAAAAGGCAGAAGATCGCCGCGTCCGGTTTCTCGCGGATAATAAAATCCGCAAGTTCGGCGTTCATTGCCTCCGTTCCTGATGCACGGGCTTTCGCCAGGAAATCGAAGTGAATAACATTTTCTGTACCGAAAATATCGCATAGGGCGAGATGAACATTTGTATATTCAAAGGAGAATCCCCGCTCCTTTACTCCGTAGTCGTATTGCATTAAGACAGTCGTGATTTTCATCTGCTTAGCCGGGTGTTGACAAATAAAATATATAATAGGTAGAACGCTCCCGCGAAAAGGGAGGCGTATGCCGCGCCAGGCAAACCGTATGAACTTATGAAGTAATAATTAGCAGCGAGAGCCGCGATGCCGCCTAGTATTTTAGGAGCAAGGTATGCCCGTGGGTTGTTCAGCGCGAGCCCTTCCATCGTTAGTGCCTGACCGGAATTAAACAGCCCCGCTCCGATAACAAAGAGAGGCAGAAGGTAGGCATAGGAAACATAACTTCCGGAGCTGAAAAGCCGGATTATCCACTCGCCTCCTGCCCAGCTTAGCAGGACTGACACGGCGGCTATAACCACTACCGAGAAAAAAGTTATCATAATATATAATTTACCTTTTTTCACCCGTTCCGCATTAGCCGGATCGCTGTAATTTGCAAAAACCACCGGCGAGATAAACTCGCTAAGGATGTTGGCGGGGATTGCCACAAACATATTTACAATCACCGCCATTACCCCATATACACCTACGTTTTCAAGAGAGAGCAGGTTTGCCATCATCCACTTCTCGCTGTTTAGCTGCAGCCATCCGCTTAATCCCCATATTACGAAGGGGATGGAATAGCCTCGAATTCTGTTCGTGTGTTTTGAGGCGAGCTTTTTATAATCAGCTGCGGGGTTCTCACCTTCAGTGTTCCTGGCGAAGATAATATTTTTGGTAATCGCGAAAACTATATTGATCGAAGCCATAAGCAGCAGCGCGGTAATGATAGATATTTTTCCGGATACTGTGAGGATTATTATAAGCAGGATCAGCAGGAGCCTTTCGGAGAACTGAAGAATAGAGTTAAGTTTTCTCCGGCGGAGGATATTAAAGGCTGAATTGAAAAACTCAGTATATTTTGCGGTCACTATAAAGAGTGCGGCAACAATGAGGGACGAGAACTCCAATCCGGTCAAACCCGGCAGGAAAGAGGATATCCCGATTGTGAGCAGTCCCAGAAGCAGGGTGGATTTAACTATGAATCTGGACATCAACCTGGTGAAAAGCCCCTTTTCTCCTTCCCCGTCAGCCATAAAATAGAACTTCATAAATGACTGCTGGGCAGGTCCATAGTATATATAAGATAGAAAGGCGGAGACTGTGAGCACCAGGGTATAGAAACCAAACTCCTCCTTTCCCGCTTTTGTGAGCATTCTCACAACTATAAAATTGGAAATTAGAATGGAAAACTGGCCAAGAAGAAACCAGAAAAATTCCCCCCGGGAATCCTTGGTCTTTTCGAGGATCTGATCTTTAATATCCGTAAACAAGCCCATTGCGGGAATACTGTGCCTGCTGATTAAAAAAGTGTTGTGTAAATAGTCAAAATCACGAATCAAATTAATAAATTATACGCAATTTATCATCTCTGGTTAATGCCAGCCTCAGAAGCCCGATGACATTCTGCCGTAGCTTAAACCCGTGAGCGAGAGAATGGTTTTTTCGCCGGAGTGTAATTTTATTCAGTTATTCCCTCGGAATGGGAAGCAGTCCTTTTAGCGGAATTTACTATTTTTGCATATAATTTATTTATTCCGGCGAGAGCGGTCAGCCGGAGTTTAATTATCCTTCTTTTTTATTGAAAGTATTTAATGCCAGTTAGGATTTCTTCCGTAACAATTGCGAAGAATGAAGCAAAAAACATCGCACGATGCATCCGGAGCCTTGAAGGAGTCGTGGATGAAATTATCGTATTAATTGATAATGATACATCTGACGGCACAGAAGAGATAGTCGCGGGTTTTGGATTTGTGAAATACCAAAAAACAGCCTGGGAAGGTTATTCTAAAACAAAATTAAAAGCCATATCCCGTGCCGCGAATGACTGGATACTTTGGATTGATGCCGATGAAGAACTGACACAAAGCCTGAAGGATGAAATACTTGAACTCAAGAAGGGCACGCCTTCTCTCAACCAGTATTCTATTCCGCGTAAAGCATTTTTCCTGGGGAAGTGGATCAGGCACTCGGGATGGTATCCGGGGCGTGTGGTCAGGCTGTTCAATCGTAATCATTCTACTCTTTCTGAAAACGACGTACACGAAAAGCTGATAACAAATGGTGAAACCGGTCAACTGAAAAATGATCTTAACCATTTTACGGATCCTTCCATTGAGCACTACTTCAGTAAGTTTAACCTTTATACTTCCCTTGCGGCTAAAGAGCTGTATGCAAAGAATAAGCGTGCCGGTACTGGCTCTGTGGTACTCAGGTCAATTTCAATTTTTATTAAAATGTACATAGTCCGCAGGGGGTTCCTGGACGGACTTCACGGGCTAATATTAGCGGTCTTTTCTGCTTTATATGTGTTTACAAAATATGCTAAGTTGTGGGAAATGAACCTTGAGCAAAGTGATAAATCAAACGCAAATCAAAAAACTGGTTGAATATGATATTCGGAATCACCGGCAATACTGCCAAGGAAAACATAAGCGACATAATCAGGGCACTCGCACACAAACTGCGGGAGACGGGTCTTGAATTCATTATCGCGGATTCATTAAAATCTTTATACGGCGAAAGCAGCGGCGCGAGATTTGAGTCCTATGACGCAATCGGAGAAGCCTGTGATGTAATAGTATCCATAGGCGGCGACGGCACAATGCTCAGCGCGGCGCAGTATGCGCTTAAGTATGATAAGCCGATTGTCGGTATGAACGCGGGTAAACTCGGTTTTCTCGCTGAGGTTGATACGGAGGGAATAGATGTTTTTATTGATGAGATCAGACACGGCAAGTATAAAATTGAAGAGAGGCTTACGCTTGAAGGGAAAGTAACGAGCAGCGTTTATGAAGGTGAAACGATCTTCGCGATCAACGATTTTGTGATTGATAAAGGCGGATGGCCGAAGATGGTCGAAATTGAACTGACTATAGACGGCGAGTATGTAACAACCTTTTCTGCTGACGGGCTTATTCTGGCTACGCCCGCCGGTTCAACCGGATATTCACTTTCCGTGGGCGGGCCTATCGTTAATCCAAAAGCTGATGTAATTTCCATCAGTCCTATTTCGCCGCACAGCCTTACGGTAAAACCGCTTGTGATACACAGCGGGCAGAGGGTGAGAGTGAAGGTTTTCTCACAGCATATCAGGGTACTCCTCAATTGCGATGGCCAGAGAGTGTTTGAGTATCATCCCCCGGTGATATTCGAAGCAGCGAGATCAGATCGTCCGCTAAAAGTATTGCGGACTGATTCAATGAGCTACTTCGCGGTGCTCAGGAACAAACTGATGTGGGGCATGGATTTAAGGAATTACAGAAAATAGCAGAGGAAAGTTTATGAAATTATTATTTTTATTTATAGTTTATTCGGTGATGGTTTTTGCACAGGATATGAACATAAAAGTAACTGACGAACGAACCGGAAAGCAGATGCTCTACGGTATCTGTACCAGGGACGCGTTTTCCGATACATCTTTCAAAGAATGGTATGATAAAGAATACCGGGAGTACGAACCTGATATGGAAGCAGTCGACTCGCTTAACTGGCAGGTTACGAACCTGAAAATGCTAGTTGTCTTCGGCACCTGGTGCGGCGACAGCAGGCGGGAACTTCCGAGGCTTTTTAAGATCCTCGATCTCAGCGGTTTCCCGATGGATAAGCTGACACTGATTGCAGTAGACAGAAAAAAGGAAACAGACGGCTTCGACTCAAAAGAGAAAGAAATAAATTTCGTGCCGACAATTATTCTTTATTCCGGCACAAAAGAATTAGGGAGGATAATTGAAACACCTGTTGAAACAATTGAAAAGGATTTGCTGGGGATCCTGATGAAGAAATAAGAAATCAGAATTGCAGCATAGAGCCTGATTGAACCACCTGAACTAAAAGTTTTTGTAATCAACTTAAAAGTTCAGAACACTCGTAAAAATTTGCAAAAAGCACTGTTGAATTCAGTGAGATAACTGATTATCAATTACGCATGATGTCATTTCTGGACTTAACAGAAATCAATAAAAGGATAATGGATATGAGATGCCATTTGATTCTTTTGATCTTTACGGTTATTATTTTCTATGCTTCTCCTGGTTACGCTCAGGAGGAATTGAACGGAATTGAGGTGGTATATCAGTTTTACTCTGATACAACCACTGGGAAAACTTATAAAGGCTTCTATACTGACAGTTCATTTTTCCCTTATGATAAAAGAAATAAATGGCAGTTCAGGTATGTAAGGGTAGGAGGCCCACCAGCCCACAACGTAATCTATGTTAATGAATTCAGCAGCGAAACACGGTTTGGTAACGCCGATTATAGAAGGTATTCCGTATTTGGCTACAGGTGGGATGTTTGGGAATGGGTTCGATTTGACAAACAAAGCAATAAGATCTATACTTATAAGAGTCCTTTTGATGAACTTTCTGCAAGCTTCAGTGCTCCTCACGGCAGCAGCCAACCCCTTTATAATATCCTTACCCACTCTTCAAACGAGCACACTATCACGAATACGTCATACAATTTCTTAGGAGGCTTGTACGCCAGTCAGAAGTATTATATTCCAACAATTACTTCAACCACCATTTTTTCAAAAGGGCTGGGCTGGGTTTATTATTATGACTACTACTGTTGTCACGGAGGAGTAAGTACCAATGAATATGAGTTGACTCAGGCTATGATATATGACAGCCTTGGAGTGGCGGTTTTTTATAATCCCTCAACCCGTCCCGAGATCATTTTCTCTCCGCCATCGGTTACAGACTCCTTAAGCATGAATTTGACGATAAGCGTTAAGCATCCGTACAATTATATAAATACTGCCTACTGGAACCCTGAAGAGTATAATTTTATAAAGAATGTTGAAGTAAAACAGTACTATAAAAAAGGTAATGACTCAATCGGTGCAGTCTCTTTGTTTCCACCTAGAACGCCATATACGGAAAAATATAATTTCCGGCTGAATTTAGTGGATACTTTGGTGAGCAGAGGTTACGATATATACCTTCAGGTAATTGCCACGGATAAAAGTTTAATCCCTATGTCGCGCGATTGGCCTGGTAACGCGTTTCATAAAATAACGTACTCCACTCAGACTGGGATAGGAGATGATTTAACAGACAAAAAGCGGGAAGGTATTAAAATTGTAAACCAGCCAAATCCCTTCGATCATTCCACCAAGATCGTGTATACGTTGACAGATGCCGGTTATATTTGCATTAAGATCTACGACCTTCTTGGCAGGGAAGCAGCGGCGCTTGTTGAAGAAGAAAAAGCAGCAGGAGAGTACGAAGTTACTTTTAAGGCTACGGGCCTCTCGCCCGGAATATATTTTTGTGAACTTCGCACGGGTACAGAACGAGTGATAAAAAAGATGATGCTTCTACGATGATTTGTAGTGCGGACCGTGACCCGCGCGTTGAAATAAATGATATAAAAAAAGGCTGCTCATTCGGCAGCCTTTTTAAGTTTTAGTTTTCCAGCTGAGACATTTCCGGCAGGATAATGTTTCTGATCATCGGTGAAGGTTTTTTATCCTTTTTAGGTTTACGCGAGGGGCTTTTTATCTTTATTGCCTTTCGCATAACTTTCTCCGGCTCCTTCACGTTTTCGTAGGCAAATACTTTGTTTTCGAAATTACGCAGGATGATTTTATTCTCATCGTGATGCAGGACGTAGTTCGGGAGCAGAGGGATCTTACCGCCGCCGCCGGGCGCGTCAATTACAAAATGCGGAACAGCTAAGCCGCTCGTCCAGCCGCGCAGGTTCTCGATTATCTCGAGGCCTTTTTCAATCGTAGTTCGGAAATGATTAGCACCCTTGGTCTGGTCTGCCATATAGATATAATAAGGACGGACTCTCATCTTCAGGAGCTTCTGCATCAGTTCTTTAACGATTGCAGGGTCATCGTTAACGCCTTTCATAAGCACCATCTGGTTTCCGACGGGGCAGCCGGCATCAGCGAGCATCTGGCACGCTTTTGAACTTTCGGGAGTGATCTCCCACGGATGGTTAAAATGAGTGTTAACATAGATAGGGTGATACTTTTTCAGCATATCAACCAGTTTTGGTGTAATTCGTTGCGGCAGTACGCACGGCATTTTAGTGCCGAGCCTGATAATTTCGAGATGAGGAATCTGGCGAAGCCTCTTTAGAATTTTTTCGAGCATCACGTCAGTCAGCATCAGCGGGTCGCCGCCTGAGAGGATAACATCGCGGATTTCGGTGTGCTCTTCCAGGTAATTGAAAGCGGCTTCGAGCCCTTTCATTGAGATTTTCTCGGAGTCACCGACTTTTCTTTTGCGGGTGCAAAAACGGCAGTATAATCCGCACTGGCTGGTGGTGAGGAAAAGCGCTCTGTCCGGGTAACGGTGAGTAATATTCGGTACCGGACTCATCGCGTCTTCCATCAGCGGATCGTCGTTCGCGTCGTAGTCGTGCAATTCTTTAATGTCAGGCACGCACTGCAGCCAAATCGGATCGCCCGGATAACGAATAAGACTCAGGTAATAAGGATTGATCCTTACCTGGAAAAATTCGTTGAGGCTTTCTGCCACGTTCCTGTCAATATTGAATTTTTCGACTAACTGATCAACAGTGTGGACACTATCTCTGATCATCTGCTGCCATAATTCCATACATATTCCAAATTAGTTTAACCTAAAGTACTTTCCAAAAACCATGAGGGATTCTCCAACGGTATAAAAATGTTTTATTTCCGCGAGCAGTTCGTAATTGTTTTTAAGATAAAAATTACGGGTGCCTGCGTAAATATCACGCGAAGATGTTTCGGCAAGAATAAGCCTGCCGTTTTCGGATTTCACGAACTCTTCAGCGTGATTCAGCAGCAATGTGCCGATTCCTTTTTTACCCGCGGACGGGTCAGCTACGATCCAGTAAAGGTCATATACTCCGTCCGTTAATGGACGCCTGCCCGTGCAATGGTATCCGAGGATCCTCTCCTCTTCGCAAACAAATATATTGTAATCTCTTTGCGAAGGTAAGCTGACCGCAATGTCAATCAACTCCATTGCTATGCTAACGTCGTCACGGTTAAACTGTTCAATTCTTTTGAGCATATCCAATATCTGCTCTCTGTCAGACGGCTTAAAAGGGCGAATCAACTTTCACTCTCTCCAGCGCAAGCTGCGTTATCTTATATAGAAACTTTCTGTGCGTCATCCCTTTTGCCGCCGCGGCTCGCGCGAATCCCGAATCACGGGTTATATCCGGATTAGGATTCACTTCAATTACATAGGGAGTGCCGGAATCATCGAGCCTGATATCAACACGCGCGTAATCCCTGCATTTTAATGCTTTATAAGCTTTAACTGCTTCTATTTCCATTTTAATTCTGAGTTCATCGCTGATCTTAGCCGGGCACACGGGAACAGTATGTCTATAGTACGTGCTACCTTCAACCCATTTCCCTTCATAAGTAACAATCGCGGGAAGATTTCCGGGTAAACCCGAGAAATCAATCTCCGAAACCGGAAGGGGTTTGCCGCCGAGTACAGCGATATTAAATTCACGCCCCCTGATAAACTGTTCGATTAAGATATCCTGTTTGTAAGTTGAAACCAGGAACTCAATCTGCTTTTTCAGCGATGCCCTGTTGTTAACCACTGACTTCTCTGAGATTCCGATGCTCGCGTCTTCTTTTAGCAACTTGAGCATAAGAGGATAAGTAAATTTAATTTTCTCAATTTGCTTAATACCTTTGCTCTTTTCATAAACAAAAGAAGCGGGAACGCGGACTTCGTAAGCTTTCAGTATCATCTTCGCGAGCGATTTGTTGAGACAGTTACCCAAGGCTCCCAGATCATTCCCCGTATAAGTAATATTCAGCAAGTCAAATAAACCCGCCGTGTATGCTTCAAACTCGGTGTTGCCTTCGATTGACTCCACAAGGTTGAAAATGAGTCCGGGATTAAATGATTTAATCCCTCTTATATTTTCCACCAGGTCGGGGCCGAGTCCGAAAGTATCAACTTCCGCGTAATATCTTTTCAAAGAACTTTTAATATGATCGAGCTCATGGAAAAAATTTTTTTCCGAGAGGTCAACAACCTCCTCAGTGTTAACATTATCCTTACCGATATAGTTCGAATAAAGAGAATGCGGACGGTTATAACAGATCAGAACCCTGATATCCTGTTTCATAACATTCCGTGCCTTTGCAGAGCATTATAGAGAACCTGGTTGATCATTTCATCATAACCTAAGCCGGCTGTCCTTGCCGCCTTTGGGAAACAGGAGTTGTCAACCGGATCGGGTAGTATTCCCGGGAGCGGGTTTACTTCAATCACATTCGGAATTCCGTTTCTGTCACAGCGAAGGTCAATCCGGCACCAGTCTTTGCAGTTTAAAACTTTAAAGGTTTTTCTGCAAGTATCTTTAATTCTCTTTTCCAGTTCGTCATCCAGTTTTGCCGGGCACTCAAATATATCAAGCGGGTTTTCTCTTGTATCGTAGACCCACTTTGCCTCGAAAGCGTAAACCGGAAGCGCGCCTTCGGGGAATCCGTCGAATTTTAATTCGATCACCGGAAGAATATTGAGATCATCGCCGTTGCCGAGTATCGCGACCGTAAATTCACGCCCGTCAAGAAATTCTTCCGCGAGCGCCGGCTGCAAATAATTATTCGTTATCCGCTCGACTTCTCTATGCAGTTCAGTGAAATTTTTCACCATTGATGATTCGTATATTCCTTTGCTTGATCCTTCACTTACGGGTTTAACAAAAAGAGGATATGACAAACCTTTATCATCAATTGACTCTGGATTATCAAACACGCGAAAAGACGCAGTCGGGATACTATAAAACGAAAGCACCTCTTTTGTCCTTACCTTATCAAGACAAAGCGATAGCGTAAGAGGATCCGAGCCGGTATAAGGAATACCAAGCATATCAAGCATTGCAGGGATCTGAGCCTCGCGGCTAATCTTAAAAAATCCTTCTGCTACATTAAAAACTATATCGGGACGAAGTTTTCTTAATTTCTCATACGCATCAAAGTCTGCCTCTATCAAATGCACTCTGTTATACTTAGCGAGTGCGTCCCGAAGCGCGTGTACTGTCTCCATGGAATCCCATTCTGCGAAAAGATCATTGGAATTTTTTCCGGAGGAGAGATACTCTGATCGGAAAGAGGGCACTTCTTCGAGGAAAGTTTTGCTTTCTGGTTTGGAATTGTATGTTAATGCTACATCAAGTTGTTCGCGTAGCAGCAAAAGAAAAATCGTCTCCGTAATAAATAAAAAAATTTTAAGCAATATAACTAATAAAAAAATTTTGTCAATGAGTTTTTAAAAATAAAATCAAGACAGAAAATATTTCATTGTACATCTATAAATACTTTTTAAGTATCTCACTGATGGTTGATCTGATGAATTTATGATGAGAAAAGTTTTTGTGAAAAGGGTAAAGCAGCCAGAATATGCTTACCGAAAAATTATTTTAGTTGATCGGAGCGGGAATCAGGATTATTTTAGGGAAAAAGTTCTTCAGACATAAAAAATCTGCCGTACCCTTACAGGAAAACCGGGCAGAGCAGTTTTAAATTCTCCGATTTTTTCAAGGATTGTTCTTTTTCTGGGCTTTGCCAAAAAAAAATTTTTATAACCGTTGGTTAAAAGATATTTTTAAAAATTTTTATTATCAAAATCAGGAATAATGGATGATCTTATTGGATTGTTGGTGAATACAGGCTGTAGCAGAAGGTGATTTGAAGATAAATTACTCTCAGATGAGACGCTGATATCAATAACGATCAGCCAACTGTTGAAAATCTTAACACATCAGAGAAGTGAGTGAGCAGATTTTTTCTTAAGACACTGTTTTCGGGAGTGCGAAGGTGAATATCTTTCCTGATAATACTGAAAGCATCTTCTCTCGCTGAAGAAATTAATTCTTCATCTACAGTGATATCAGCATATTTAAGTTCGGGATAACCGCTCTGTTTAATTCCGAAGATGTCTCCCGGCCCTCTCAGTTTCAAATCCACTTCGGCGACTTTAAAGCCGTCATTGTTTGTCACCATTGTGTTCAGCCGGACTGCTGTTTTGAATTTTTCGAGCTGCGCGCTCGTCATATACTCTGTATTCCTGCTGAAACGCGTTACTGATGCCGCAAGTTCATCTTTGGTAACGAGAATGCAGTGTGCCTGCACTTTTCCTCTTCCGACTCTGCCTCTCAACTGGTGAAGCTGTGCCAATCCGAACTGATGAGCGTCGTTAATGATGATAATGTTTGCGTCGGGAATATCTATCCCGACTTCAATCACCGTTGTAGATATAAGTACATCGTATTTTTTTGCGGCAAAGAGGAGCATTATCTCTTCCTTTTGCTGCCATTTCATCTTCCCGTGGATCAATCCGACGTTAAGATCCTTCAAATAACCCTCAGACAGTTCGCTGTAATACGTCTCAGCGGCTTTTAATTCAACTTTCTCCGACTCCTCAACAAGGGGATAGACAATAAACGACTGATATCCTTCCTGCAATTTATCTTTTACGAACTGATAAATTTTCGGGAGTGAGCTTTCACCTCGGAGATAAGTCTTAACAGGCAGCCGGTCTTTTGGCATTTCACTTATTACTGATGTATCGAGATCGCCGTAAACCGTCATTGAAAGAGTCCTTGGGATAGGAGTTGCCGACATTATAAGCACATCGGGGTTCGCTCCTTTGCTTAATAGCTTTCCGCGCTGTGCTACCCCAAAGCGGTGCTGTTCGTCAATAACAACCAGTCCGACGTTTTCGAATTCCACATTCTCCTCAAACAGCGCGTGTGTTCCGATGATGATGTTGGCTTCCTTCAATTCATTCTTTTCTCTGGTTTTCTCTTTCACCGATTTTGATCGTCCGCCGAGAAGCAGAGTCAGTTTTAACTGATGCTGAGGAAATTTTTCGGCTAACCGCGAAAGATAGCCGCTGATATTTTTTGCGTGCTGATCGGCGAGAATTTCGGTCGGCGCCATCAGCACAGACTGGTAACCATTATCAGCGGCGATAAGCATTGCAATCACCGCGACGATTGTCTTGCCGCTTCCCACATCCCCCTGAAGAAGGCGGTTCATTGGCCGCTCAAGCGCGAGGTCTTGTCTTATCTCTTTAAGTGCATTTAACTGGGATTGAGTAAGTTCAAACGGCAATGTCTTCAGAAAATCCGCGACAAGTGAGGTTTTCACCTTAAGGCTTCTTGTCTTTATCACCGAATTGTTTTTTTCTTTCCTTAACGCGACTAATATTTCGAGATAAAGAAGTTCTTCATACTTGAGCCTCTGCCACGACCTGTTCAATTCCTCCTGCGAGTCGGGGAAATGAAGTGATCGGATGCTTTCTTTCAAGGCAGGGAGATTGTATTTCTCAAGGAGATAAACTGGAATGGTTTCTTCTATGTAACCGGAATATTTACTTATGGCGAAATCTATCATTTTTCTCAGGCTAAGGTCGCCGATGTTTTTCAGTTTAAGTTCACCCGGAATTTTATAGAAGGGAATGATCTTTCCGGTGTTATAAAAGCCGGTTGATTCTTCGTTAGTAAGGTAATCAAAATCGGGATGAATGAACTGCAACTGTCCGTACTTGGAAATTGATGGTTTCGCGGAGATAGCGTAGGTTTGTCCCGCCTTGAAGCGATCCTGGAAAAACTTTATTCCCTGGAACCAGACACAATCAAAGAAACCGCCCGGGTCGTTAAATACAACGGTTAATATCCCTCTTCCCTTAAAGTTCTTTACCGAAGTGTCATATACCTTCCCAATTACCGTAATTTCGCCGTCGTATCCGTTCAGCAAGTGCTGATAAGCCTGGGACGAGGAAACTATTTTCGTTCTGTCCAGATGCTTAAACGGAAAATAGAAGAGCAAATCGCGGATGCTGCGTAAGCCGACTTTTGCGAATGCTTCGGCTCGTTTGGGGCCGACCTTAGGAATGAATTGTAAAGATGAATTAAGCGGATTTTCTGGCATCAATAATTTATTTTCTTAACAGGGAAATTACGGGAATTGGGGGAGATATGGAAGCGGGGGAGAAGGAACAACAGAATGGGATCACAGATTTCAAAGATAAAACAGGTTTACATAATTTAATATTTGGAACACACGCACGGCAGAAGAGTGTCCCTCAAGTCGCTAGAGTCCCTGAAAACGCAAAGACGCAAAGCTCACGCCAAGAGCGCCAGGAATTCCATAAAAGGATAATAGCCCCAGGATTTCCCTCTCCCAATTAATGATTAATCGTTTACAATCAACAATGCAAAATTATCCATTGTCAATTGTCCATTATCCATTATTCAGATTTCATATCCCGCGTCATAAGGTCGGTTGTTGCTTTGATCGGGTCTTTTTCTTCGAACAGTACTTTATAGACCTCATTTGTTATTGGTGTTTCGACATTGTATTTCCGGGCGAGTTCGGAAGCGGATTTACTGGTTTGAACTCCTTCAGCCACCGCGTACATATTTTTGAGTACATCTTTTAATTTTTTTCCGGATCCGACCTGTTCACCGACAAACCTGTTACGGCTATGGCGGCTCATACAGGTAACGATAAGATCGCCCATTCCTGAAAGTCCGGCAAAAGTTTCCGGGCGCGCGCCCATCGCGATACCCAATCTCGATATCTCCGCGATACCTCGTGTCATAA
This sequence comes from Ignavibacteriaceae bacterium, assembly GCA_013360295.1. GTDB lineage: Bacteria > Bacteroidota > Ignavibacteria > Ignavibacteriales > Ignavibacteriaceae > JABWCL01. The sequence continues at coordinate 59,027 of JABWCL010000017.1, forward strand.
TTGCGGCTTTGGTGTTATCGCCGAATTTTGCACCGTCGATTATTCCGGCACCGATCGCGATAACATTTTTAAATGCACCTCCGAGTTCCGCGCCGAGTATATCCGTTGATGAGTAGACGCGGAAGTATGAAGTCATAAACGCAGCCTGAATAGTTTTTGAAGTGTCTTTATCAGTGGAAGCTGAGACTACCGCAGTGGGAATTCTTCTGCTTACTTCTTCGGCGTGACTTGGACCGGTGAGTACGCCAATCTGAGCAGGGTCAAGGTCCGGGTAAACGTCGGAAATCATCTGAGACATAGTAAGCAGTGAGTTTATTTCGATACCTTTTGAGATGCTGACGAGAACAGAATTTTTAATTTCCGAATATGGTACTTCAGAGATAACACCCCTCGTAAACTGGGAAGGAACGCCGAGCACTATCATATTTTTATCGTGACAGGAAAGGTCAATATCGTGTGTAACCAGTAATCCGTCGGGAAGCCCGATACCGGGGAGATAAGTAGGGTTTTCCCGTTTCTTCTGCATTTGTTTGGCGTAACTCCTTTTGTATTCCCACAATGTTACGTCGTGACCGTTATAATGTAAAACAATTGCCAGGGTAGTTCCCCAGGCGCCGGCGCCGATTACTGCTACTTTCATTTCTCTTTTGCCTTTTTAAATTCAATTTTATGTTCACTTCCGTTCACGATCCTGACAATATTTGACCGGTGAGTATATACTATGAAGGAAGTAATTATGATAAGGAAAACCAGAAGCGTCCAGTACCCCTCGATATTTGCATCAAAAATAAATTCACGAATACTCATTGTTACTGGAATACTGATTGTCGCAAGCATTGATCCGAGAGAGACATACCTGAAAAGATATACTAGTATGACGAAGATGCCAAGCGCTATAAGCAGGTCAGTAGTCGTGAGAACAAGAAGCACTCCAAGTCCTGTTGCGACACCCTTCCCCCCCTTGAATCCGGCGAAAATCGTGAATACGTGCCCCAGTACTGCGACCATACCTGCAATTATCTGTACAAGCGTGTAATCATCAAAAGGAGTTGAATTTGTGAAAGGAAGAATGCCATAGTGCAGTTTTGAGATATATTGAACGGCTATCACTCCCTTTAACGCGTCAAGCAGCAACACCAGCAGGCCGTATTTCCATCCCAGAATGCGAAAAACATTTGTTCCGCCGATATTTCCGCTCCCGTGATCACGAATGTCTATTTTTCCGACTGCGCGGCTTATGATAATTCCTGTTGGAATTGACCCAACGAGATATGACAGGATAATAATTAATCCTAAAGTAAGCATTTACTTCCTTTAACTTAAAAGTGTTCTTTAACAAATAGTACTATGATACAGTACTATGCCTCATTAATAACGGAGAGGAAAGCAAATCTACTTTATTTTTGTTATTTAATCAATAGGTGAAATGTAAAAGTTTAAGGTTTGAAAGGGAAGGGAAAGACCCTGCCGGGGGCATTATTACACCTTCCGGGCAAGGGCTTTGAATAAAAGAAGGTCATCGGGAGAGGTGACCTTAAAATTAAGAGGGGAGCCGTCAACGATGTTTATCCTGAAGCCAGCGCGCTTCATCAGCATTGATTCATCCGTGCCATAAAACCTCTGGCTTTTAGCCAGTTCGAGCGCGTACCAGAGGTCCGAAAACTTAAATATCTGGGGTGTCTGAACGTAATAGTAATCAGCGCGGTTAATGTAACTGTCAACGGTTTTCTTGCCTTTCATCAGCGTGTCTCTGGCGTGAATGCACACTACGGCGTTTCCCTTCTTTTGAGCTGACTTAATGGCACTGAGAAGAACGGAATCAGGCAGGAGGGGCCTCGCTGCGTCGTGGACTGCAACGAGGTCTGTCTTTTTAATTGAGAGTGAGGAGATCGCGTTAAAAACCGAATCCTGCCTTTCCTTTCCTCCGTTCACTATTGCTTTCAGTTTGCTGATCTTATATTCCTTTTTGATCTTATTCATCCGCTTAAAGTATTCCTCAGAGGTCGCGACAACGATTTCATCAACAAGCGGACACCGTTGGAACACTTCCAGTGTATATGCGATCAGTTCTTTCCCTTTTATGGTAAGAAATTGCTTTGGTGTTTGTCCGCCGATTCTTTTACTCTTTCCCGCGGCGGGGATCACGGCAACGGTTTTCATATAATAAACATTGCGTCGCCGTAGCTCAGGAACCTGTAATTCTCTTTAAGCGCTTTCTTGTAAGCTTTCATTACGAACTCGGTTCCGCCGAAAGCGGCTACCATCATCATAAGGGTTGATTCCGGGTAATGGAAATTTGTAACAAGTTTTTTAGTTACTTTGAACTCATACGAAGGGTAGATGAATTTATCCGTCCAGCCGCTGTTCGCGCGCACCAGGTCATCGGCAGTAACGCTTGACTCAAGCGCTCTGACAGTGCTGGTTCCGACGATAATAACATTTTTCTTATCAAGTATCGCTTTGTTAATTCTTTCCGCGGCGTGTCTAGTAACTTCAAAATACTCAGAATCCATTTTGTGCTTTGTCAGGTCTTCAACCTCAACCGGGCGGAAAGTTCCGAGCCCGATATGAAGAAGGACGGGAACGATATCGACGCCTTTTTTATTCAGTTTCTCTATCAGTTTCGGAGTGAAGTGAAGCCCTGCAGTCGGAGCCGCGACTGATCCTTCGGTTTTGGCATAAACAGTCTGATAGTCATCCCTGTCGGATGTTTCGGATTCTCTTTTCAGGTACGGAGGGAGCGGTGTATGACCGATCTGCTCAACGATCTTGAATAGATTGCCGTTCTGATTAAATCTGACTGTTCTGCCGCGTGACGTGGTATTATCAATAACCTCACACCAGAGATTATTATTAAAATAAATTTTATTTCCGATTCTTACTTTACGGGCAGGATCAACGATCACATCCCAGATAGCATCATGATTATTTAACTCACGAAGGAGAAACACCTCGATTTTAGCATTGGTTTTCTCTTTCTTACCGAAAAGCCTTGCCTGGAAAACTTTTGTTTCATTAACAACAATAACATCGCCTTTTTTCACGTAATCCGCTATGTCAGCGAATGCTTTTGTTTCGATGGTTTGCTTTTCCCTGTCCAGCACCAGAAGTTTTGCCTTATCCCTGGGATTAACCGGGTACTTGGCAATACTTGCTTTCGGAAGGTTATAACTAAAATCAGATAATTTCATTTTTGGTCCTAATATTAATTAATATATAACCGGGCAGAGCTGCTGCTCCGCCCGGAATTATTTACAGAAAGAGATTATTTCTTTTTCTTTGTTGTTTTGACAGCTTTCTTAACCGGTTTGGTTTTCTTCGCTCCCGGCTTAAGCTCTCTCACAACGGCTCTTGCCGCGGCGAGTCTGGCTATAGGAACTCGGAATGGTGAACAACTGACATAGTTCAGCCCGGTACGGTGGCAGAATTCAACCGAAGAAGGTTCTCCGCCGTGTTCACCACAGATACCGACTTTAAGGTCAGGACGTGTCTTCCTGCCGCGCTGTGTACCCATCTCAAGGAGCTGACCTACGCCGTTCTGATCAAGTGCTTCGAACGGATCATTCGGCAGAAGTTCCTGCTCAACATAGAGCGGGAGGAACTTACCGCTGTCATCCCTTGATAAGCCAAAGGTGGTCTGGGTAAGATCGTTTGTACCAAATGAGAAGAACTCCGCGCGTGTTGCGATCTGGTCAGCAACCAGAGCCGCACGGGGAAGTTCGATCATTGTACCGACAAGATACTGAATCTTAACTTTCTTCTCAGCCATTACTTCGGCGGCAACCCTGCGGACAATGTCTTCCTGCAGTTTTAATTCGCTTACATCACCAACGAGCGGGATCATTATCTCAGGTTTTACTTTGTAACCTTCGGCCATAACTTCCGCCGCCGCTTCAAAGATAGCGCGCGCCTGCATTTCGGTGATTTCCGGATAAACAACGCCAAGGCGGCAGCCGCGGAATCCTAACATCGGGTTGAATTCGTGGAGGCTGTGTATTCTCTCGTGTACTTTTGCAACAGGAATATTGAGTTCCTGCGCAAGCACTTCGATATCGCTTTCTTTCTGCGGTAGGAATTCGTGCAGAGGCGGATCGAGAGTTCTTACAGTTACCGGATAACCTTTCATCGCTTTGAAGATTCCTCTGAAATCTTCTCTCTGGAACGGAAGCAGTTCGGCTAATGCTTCTTTTCTTCCTTCAACTGAGTCAGAGAGAATCATCTTGCGAACGTGCAATATCCTGTCTCCTTCGAAGAACATATGCTCAGTACGGCAAAGTCCGATACCCTGCGCGCCGAAAGCGATAGCGTTCGATGCCTGATCAGGCTGATCGGCGTTAGTTCTGATTCCGAGCTTTCTGTAAGAGTCGGCCCACTTCATAAGTGAGTCATAAGTCTGGAATACAGGAGAATCTTTCGGGTCGAGAGTTTTATTGATAAGCACCTGGATAACTTCTGATGGTTTGGTGTTTATCGCGCCGACGATAACTTCACCGGTTGATCCGTCGATAGAAATGAAGTCGCCTTCTTTAACAACAACATCAGGCAGCTTATCAACGCGGATGCTTCTTTCGGCATAATTGATCTTTAGCGCGCCGCAGCCTGCAACGCAGACTTTACCCATCTGGCGGGCAACGAGAGCGGCGTGGGAAGTCATACCGCCCTTAGCGGTGAGAATACCTTCTGAAGCATTCATTCCCTTGATATCTTCGGGGGAAGTTTCAATGCGAACAAGAATTACTTTCTCGCCTTTAGCAGCCATTTCTTCCGCGTCCTGGGCGCTGAGAGCGACTCTTCCCGAAGCGGCACCGGGGCCTGCGTTCAGTCCTTTTGCAAGGAGTTTTCCTTCTTCGATTGCTTTTTTCTTCTCATTCGCATCGAAGACGGGGCGTAATAACTGGTTGAGCTGATTTGGTTCGATACGCATTATAGCTTCTTCTTTACCGATCAGTTTTTCTTTAACCATATCAACAGCCATCTTAACAGCCGCGAAGCCGGTTCTCTTTCCAACACGGCACTGGAGCATCCAGAGTTTGCCCTGCTGAATAGTGAATTCGATATCCATCATATCCTTATAATGTTTTTCGAGGATCTTTCGGATATTATCAAGCTGTTTATAAATAACAGGGTTATCATCTTTAAGAGCTGCGATCGGGTGCGGAGTTCTTGTACCCGCTACGACGTCTTCGCCCTGAGCATTGAAAAGGTACTCACCGTAGAATATATTTTCGCCGGTGGCAGGGTCTCTTGTAAACGCGACGCCTGTACCTGAATCTTCACCCATGTTACCAAATACCATTGACTGCACGTTAACCGCGGTACCCCAAGATTCAGGGATGCCGTTAAGTTTGCGGTAAACTTTCGCGCGGTCGTTCATCCAGGAGCCGAATACAGCACCGATAGCTCCCCACAACTGAGTGTGCGGATCTTCGGGGAAATCGTGGCCTGTTTTTTCTTTAATTGCTGCTTTGAATTCAGCAACGAGTTCCATAAGGTCCTCGGCGGTCAACTCTGTATCGAAGTGGATCCCGCGTGCTTCTTTCTTTGCTTCGATGATCGCTTCAAAAGGATCAATCTCGTGTTTATCGACCGGTTTTAATCCGAGTACGACGTCGCCGTACATCTGAACAAACCTGCGGTATGAATCGTAAGCGAACCTTGTGTTGCCGTTTGTCTTCTCAATGACACCCTTTACGGTTGTATCATTCAATCCGAGGTTGAGGATGGTATCCATCATGCCGGGCATTGAAGCGCGGGCGCCGCTTCGGATTGAAACAAGAAGAGGATTTTTCGGATCTCCGAATTTCGCGCCCATTGCGTTTTCAACTTTTTTCAAAGCGTCAAGTACCTGGGCCTTTAATTCCTTCGGATACGATCTTTTGTTTGCATAATAGTAGGTGCACACTTCGGTGGTTATAGTATAGCCAGCCGGTACCGGCAGTCCGATGTTCACCATCTCGGCAAGGTTTGCGCCTTTTCCTCCGAGAAGTGATTTCATCTCTGCTTTACCATCTGCTTTTTTACCGCCGAAAAAGTAAACATACTTTACTTTTTTAGCCATATAGTTCTCCATTAATGAATTTATAAATGAGTGGAATACTCAACCGTGCTAACCGGCGTATTCCGTTTTTACTTTTTTATTTTTTGAAGTATTAATTCTTCAAACTTTTCTTTATTCTCAATAACCATCTCGATCTTGAGATAGTAGATATCGATGTCATCCATTTCGCGTTTAAACCGGTTTAGTTTTACCGCGTCTTTGTGAGTGGTGATCACCGAACTGCTGTTGCTCGCGTAAAACTCTTTCCTGATCTTCTGAACTTCCTTGTGATTATAGTTATTATGGTCAAGAAAGATCAGCCTGCTTGTTGTGTCTATGCTGAGCGTGTTCAGCACTTTAATAAATGAATATGGATTCGCAATTCCGTTAATAATAAGGCTCTTCTGCCCGACAAAATCATTAATATCATAAAATTCTCCGTCCTTCACATCAACGAATCCGACTGCGTGATAGTGCGAGAAGAAAAGAGACTTACCCTCAAAATATTTTTCAGCACGATAGGGAAGTTTCTTTTTCTCCGAGAACTTCCGGTTAATAATTATTATGTCCGCCCTTTTAAGCGATGAATATGGCTCACGCAGATTTCCGGTCGGGAGCAGCATATTCTCGTATTTATCCGACGAAGTAAGGAACCGCTGGTCAAAAAGTACAATATCCAGATCGCGGTGCAGCCAACGGTGCTGAAATCCGTCATCAAGAATAATTAATGACGCGCCGGAGTCCTTAATCAGTTTCTCCGCGCCGGGGACTCTCTTTTCTGCCACAGCTGCTTTTACGTTACACTCCAGTACTGTCTGGTAAATCTCGTCTCCGGTTTCGGAAACATCATAAAAAATCTTGTCGCCGTCACTTACATAGAGATAACCTTTTGACTTCCTTTTATATCCGCGGCTTAAGACGCCTGTATCATAACCGAGACTTTTCATCAGCCTTGTTATGTAAATCACTGCAGGGGTTTTTCCGCTTCCGCCTACTGTCAGGTTTCCGACCGAAATAACTTTTGCCGCCACCTTGCGGGACTTGAATATGCCGCGATTAAAGCAATAGTTCCTTGTCCGTATTACAAGTTCATAAACAGGCACAAGCGGGTAGAGTAAAATTCTTAGGATCCTGATGAGTGACTCCATCTTCAGAATTTACCTGCTTCCGATTGTAAACCGTTCAGCTGCTCTTCGCATTTTATAATCATCTCAGAAACTTTCTCGTATTCAGTATCTTTGTCTATATAAACCGGATCAGAAAAAATCAATCTAACTTTTGTAAAAGGTTTCGGAATCTCAAAACGATCCCAGCTTTTTAATTTAATCGCGTTCTCATAAGCAACTCCAAGCATCACCAGCGGCACGGAAGCTTTTTTTGCGGAAACCACAGCGCCCGGTTTGAACTTATAAACAGGACCCGTAGGCCCGTCAGGCGTAATACAAACGCTTCCTTCAAATCTTGCGTAGTCAACCATAATTTCAAGGGCAACCTTGCCTCCCTTATGGCTAGAACCTCTCGCGGTCTGGTAGCCCCACTTCCTAAGCACTCTCGCGAGAATCTCCCCGTCTTTACTCTGGCTCGTTAGTCCCATCATATTTCTGCCGCGATGGAAGTACCAGGGATAGAGCATTGTACTGTGCCAGAAAGCGATAATCACCCTTGCGTTCTTATCAAGCAATTCCTTTAACGGGCTGTAATTGATAACCTCTGCCTTCAGGCTTCTGCATACGCCCATCACGAGACCGTAGGTAAGATGCCTTCCGAGGAACTGCAGAAATTTCTGTTTAGTTTTGTTCATCGTCCCGGATAAACCTTAATATTTCATCGGCTGCAGTTCGCGCGGAATCCTTCTCCCCAAGAACATTCCTGACATTCATCAGGTTAGTTTTAGTCTCAGAGTACAATTCACCTGATGAGAGAAGTTTTGATGCTTCTTTATATATGCTTTCCGAATTACATTCATCCTGAATAAGTTCGGGTACCACAGTCTTTCCGTTAATAATGTTTGCCAGCGCAATATTTTTAATTTTAATCAAACGCCTGCTTATTTCGTAAGTCAGGGCGGTAGTACGGTAAACAACAAGGTGCGGCAGCCCTGAGATCGCTGCCTCCAGAGTTGACGTGCCGGATTTTATTATTCCGAGCTTCGCTTCCTTCATCAGATCGTAACCGTACTTATCCGATACAATGAAACCAAACTTTTTTGCGGTTTCGTTCAGCATATCCCTGCTGACAGAAGGCGCCGCGATGACAACAGGCTGTAAATTAAATTCACGGCTGAGTTTCATTGCTCCTTCCGCCGCCGGAAGGAAAATTTTTTCGATTTCCTGTTTTCTGCTTCCGGGCATTAACACCAGAATATCTTTACCGGGATCCAGCCCGAGCAACTCATTCAGTTCCTGCCTGCTTTTATATTTATACTCCGCCATTTTACTTACGAGCGGGTGTCCGGTGTACACAGCCGTTACTCCGTAGCCGTGATAGAAATCAACCTCAAACGGATTGATAACTAGGAGTTTATCAATTATCTTTTTAATTTTATAAGCGCGCTTCTGTCCCCAGGCCCAGATTTGCGGTGCGATATAATAAATATTCTTTTTCCCCTCGCTCTTAATTTTTTTAGCCAGGTTCAGGTTGAAACCGGGATAATCAATATAGATTGCGTATCTAATTTTCTTCTTTTTTGCGAGCGCGATAAGTTCATTTCTCACTCTCATCATAAAAGGAATATGCTTTACCACTTCAGCGAAACCCATAAAAGCGATTTCTTTAATGTGGTAACGGTTTATTAACCCTGCCCTGATCATCTCGTCTCCCCCGATTCCGTAAAAAATAAAACCCGGTTTCGCTTCTGATAGTGCTTTCATCAATTCCGCGCCGTGCTGGTCTCCGGATACTTCCCCCGCGACGATCAGAATATTTGTGTTTTTCTTTTCTATGACATTATCCTAAAAACATAAAGCAGAATAATAGTCAGCCAGACAAAAGCTATTGCCTGGAAAGTCCTTCTCTCAGATCTCAAACCCGCATTCAGATTGAATGGAGGCTGCTGAACATCTTTCTTTTCAAATTTTCTGAATCCCGGGATGAACCGGTTAACATTCTTAATATATTCAGCATATGATTCGCCAAATGTCTTCGCGAGATATTTTTCCTCTTCGATAACAATCAGGTAGTATTCTATAACAAATGCCGCCAGAGCGATTATCTGCAATACCGGGAACATCGCGAACGACATTATCCCAAGCCCCGAATAGATAAGAATATTACCGACATAAAGCGGATTACGCACATAACCAAAAGGCCCGCTAATGATTAGGAATGTTCCGCCGACCGTTCCTGTAGTGCGTGTCTCGCTGCCAGCCCAGCTCACTCCCCAGAGCCTTAAACCTTCACCGGCAAGCATTATTACAGTTCCAGCGATGAGGCTCCAGATGTTAGGATTGTTATACACGAGCATTACCAATAAAAAGGGGATTGGTATGTAGCTCCTGTATTTAAAGACAGCCGATGAAATTTTTGATAAATCCAATTTTGATCCTGTAATTATCCTAATGAATAAACTTGTTTACGCTTCAGTTCTGCCTGACGGCGTTTTTTAATCCGTTTCTTTGCCAGTATGTTTTTAATTATCCTTTCCACATCAAAAAATGTGTCGAAAGGGTAGTAACTTATCCTGTTCCTCTCGCAGAATCGGAGCAGGCTGTCACGAGCGAAAATAATATCCACATACTGGACAGGGCACGTATCACTCGATCCGTTACCGATATACACTGTAATATCATCCTCGGCTGAATTAGAGATTATATGATTCCTTTTACAGTTGGCGCACAGAGTACATTCCTCATCGGTGTAAGGAAAGACTGCTTTAAGCCCCGCGCCTTCTTCTTCAGCCAGTTCGTTCGCGAAATATTTTAAGTCCTTAAAACCCTCGCGCGTTAATATTTTATCTATGTAATAAGTGAAGCCGTCGCTGAGAATTATTACATCAAGAGAATTTGATATAGAGAAACCGATAAACTCTTTGAACCCCGGCCGCAGTTCCATACTGCTGATAATATCATCATACATCCCGAAGGTGACGGGAGGAGTGTTCGCGAAAAGCCTTTCCCATCCTTCTCTCCCGGAGATCACTTTATTTGTAATATCCGCGATTATAGCGCTGATAATTTCACTGTTTCCGTATTTAAGGAACAGTTCCGCCCCGACATCTTTATTTATGATCGTTCCGTCGAAATCAATAAATAATTTTATCTTCGGTCTTTCCGTGATCATCCTTCCCTGGTGATAATAAGCTTTTTAACATCAACATATTCGCCGGCACGGAACCTGTAATAGTACACGCCTTGCGGGAAGTTTCGGGAAAAGAATGAGAACCTGTTTATTCCTTTTACCGTTTCATCTAATTTATATTCTTCAAGCTTTTCGAGCCTTGAATTGAACAACTCAATCCTTACATCAACGGGCTCCGGCAGGTTGAAAGCGATAACGGAAGAATCTCCGAAAACCACTTGCTGACCGGGAATAATAAATATTTTATCATTCCGTTCGGGGAAATAGTCAATTCTTCCAGTGTTGGAAACATTAAGATCGCCGAAACTGCCGATCTGAACAACCCTGTAAAAGTACATTCCCTGCTCAGAGGGGAAATCTTTAATTGAATAGCGCCCGGTTATATTCAGATTTTTTGGCTTCACGTTCGCGATCTCAACCCAGTCCGACTCATCATCCTTTTCGCGAATGATAGTTCGCTCAACTCTGTAACCGAGCACTCCTGATTCGTTAATTACTGCCCAGGCTACTGAAACCGTATCATTAAGCGAAGTAACGTGGAACTCAGATATCTGTGAGTTATATGTTTTATTCGCGAATACTCTCTGTCCGAATATTCCGTGCTTATCCGCTTCGCTTTCCTTAAATACCGCTATTATGCCATTGTACCCGTCCGGCAAAATATTGAGATAACTTTTATCAGTCTTCTGATTTCTTGCGACCGGTATTCCTTCATCGCCCCAGAGAAGTTCGCTCTTCAATCCAATTCGCTGCGCGTAGACTGAAGGGCGGTTTTCACCTTTGGCTTTTGAGAACCAGGCAACGATAACACCGCCTCGTTCATCAGGTATCAGTGATATCCCGAAATCGTTCCGGGTATTGCTGTTCCTGTTTGGCGACCGGGTTTCTTTCCATAACTGTGCGCCGTTAAGATTATATTTCATCAGTTTGATTGAGCGCATATTTTTATTTTCTGTTACCCATCCAAAGACCAGGCCGTTATCCGATGTAAGACAAACCTGGGGACCGCTAAGGTTCGATTCAGGATCAGAAATATTTTTATAAACATCATCCCAGATATTGGATCCGTTGTAATCAAATAACTGATGATAGATATTCTTTTTTGAATTAATTGTCGTCCACGTTAAATGAAACCCCTTGCCGGGGACTTCAGTTACTTCGTAATTGAGTATGCTGTTGTTCTGCCGGAATAAATCCTTCCCGGTTTTTAACCATTTCATTCTTCCGCGCTTGTCAACATACTTCGCGTTTAGTACATTTATTTTATTCTGAGACTCGAGCCAGAAAATAATAGAGCCACCGTCAGGAGCCGCGATCATCTGGAGTTCAGTGATCACGTTTTTCGATAAGATCACATCAACACCATCTTCAGGATATTCGGGGTAACCGTTCAGAGACACTTTCTGAAGTTTGATTGCGTAAACCGCGTTTGCGTCTTTCCGCCTTTCAATAAACGAGAACAGGCTGTTGCCCTGCGAATCAGAGATCACCGAGAAGGAAGTTATCTGTTCTTCGTGTTCATTGATTGCCAGGCCTCCATCTCCCCAGAACCTATAACCATTACTTTTAACGCGCTGCACTGTCAGCACAGTATGTTTTTCGCTGACCGTTTCTTTCCACGCGAGAATGAGTGTGTTGTTCTGCCCTGTAATTCCTTTCGCGGGTTCATTCAACGCCGCACGGTTATTTATTCTTACACCTTCGCCGAAGAATGAAGGATTACCGTCATAATTCAGGTGCTGGAAAAAGAGGTCGGTGTAGTTCCCGATCTTTTCCTGCCAGATAATATAAAAGCCTTTGCTTCCGTCATTAATTACGCTGAGATTTACGGGATTGCCGGTTTTCTCAATTAGCTTCCTGTTGCTTTCCGGGTTGCCTGACCACTGAGCATAAAGCAAGTCTGTTCCGGAAAAGAGAAACATTGCGATGACAATAAAACAAGTTAATACACCCGGTTTGCCGGCGTGTCTGTTTGAATAGCAAAACAGCCGGTTAATTAACAAAGTCAAAATCCTGATCAAATTTTACCCCAACCAGTTTGGAAACGCCTTCCTCCTGCATTGTAACGCCATATAGAATGTCAGCGGATTCCATTGTGCGTTTGTTGTGAGTAACGACAATAAACTGTGTGTTGTTCGAAAAATCTTTTAATATCCTGGTAAAACGGTCAACGTTAGCGTCATCAAGAGGAGCGTCTATTTCATCCAGGATACAGAACGGGCTCGGTTTAACAAGATAAATTGAAAAAAGGAGCGCGATAGCCGTTAACGTTTTTTCTCCTCCGGAGAGCATCTCAATATTTGTCGGGCGTTTTCCTTTAGGTTTCGCGATGATCTCGATTTTCGATTCAAGCGGGTCTACGTCCTCTTCAAGTTTCAGGTCTGCTTCATCACCCGGATTGAAAAGCGTCCTGAAAATATTAATAAAGTTTTCGCGGATCTTCTGAAACGTCTCCATAAAAAGAGCTTTAGCGTTTGTATTAATCTCTTCGATGGCAGCGACGAGGTCTTTCTCTGAATTCAGAAGGTCATCCCTCTGTTTTGTAAGAAACTCGAGCCTCTGCTTTTCCTCTTCAAATTCGGAATAGGCAAGTAGATTTACTGGGCCAAGGTTCTTGATCTGCTGCTTAAGAGTCTGCACTTCAAGTGAGAGAGCCTGAATGTCAAAAGTTTCCGCGTCTTCAAAATGTTTTGACTCAATCTCGAGATTGTAATTCTCGCGGATGTGGGCGCGGAGGTTCTCCGTCTTAATACTGATCTCGTTTATTCTAAGATCCTTTTTATGCAGTGAATCGCCGATCAGTTCCCGCTCTTTGCGTTTAGAGGAATATGAATTCTCCAATTCATTTATTCTTCCTCGTATAGCAGCGTATTTTTCCTCGATCTCTTTCTCTGCTTTCCTCAGGTCATCGCGTTCCTCGGTCAGAAGGTTAAGTCTTTCCTGTTCCTCGGTGATGACGGCTTCAACGGTTACGAGTTCGTCCCTGCTGTTTTTGATATCCTGTTCGCGTTTACGGGATGATTTAGCAATCAGTTCAATATTCTCCTGGTTTCTCCTGATGCCGCCCGCGACATTTTTTCTTTCGCCCGTCTGGCGTTCAAAATCAAGGTTCAGGTTATTCTGATCATAAATGCCTTTGTTATAGGCTGTGTCCGCCGCTTTGAAAGACTGATCCGCTTCTGTTTTCTGTTTCTCGAGCAGGTCTTTATCAGCCAGGTAGGCCGTGAGTACGGTTTCTTTCTCCGTTTTCTCGGTTTCCAGCGCGTTCAGCTGCGCCTGCAGTTCTTCAATCTCCGCGAGATGTTTCACTCTCTCTTCGGTAGACCTCTTCTTTTCGAACTCAAACTGTCCGATCTGTTTTTCCACGCTCGCGAGGTCGAGTATAAGTATCTTAATTTTTTCCGAAAGTGATTTCAGGTCAATTGCAGAATACTTTGCCTCAATCTCTTCGGTATCGCTTCTCAGCCTGTTTATCAGGCCTTCATATTCCGGAATTTCCTTTTTAAGCGATTCAAGAAGCTGTTTTCTTCCGAAAATTGTTTCGTCCGCCTTTGGCGCGGAACCGCCTTCAATAACGCCTTCACGGCTCAGGTAATCGCCGTTGAGTGTGGTAATATGGAACGCGGGGTACTTGGAATGTATGGCAAGAGCGTTTTCGAGATTGTCAGCGACAACGTAATTTTTAAGCACACCGGTAAATACCGAGCCCCATTTTTCTTCCGTTGATACAAGTTCAGAGGCGAATGCAATGAACCCTTTTTCATTTCTCACTTTTTTCATCGCGCGGTTATGGAGGTATTCCCGTATCCGGCCGAAGAGCGACTTTTCTTTCTGCTTTTCAATTGTATCGGCAATGTAAAAAGAGGCTTTCCCGAGTTCGCGCTCACGGAGCTGTTTAACTGCTTTAAGCACGTCGTCTATGGTCTCAACAACCAGGTTGTTAATATTGCTGCGCAGTGCGGACTCGATGGCAAATTTGTATTCATCCGAGGTGTTACCCAGATTCGCGAGCAGGTTAATCTCCCCCTTAGCCCAGTCCTTGTTATCAACGAGCGCTTTTGCACCCTTTGAAAATCCCTCAAGGTTATCTATCAGGTTCTGAAGAAACGCGATCTTCTCGTGGATATTGTTAAGCGCGCCGCGGGCGTCTAATTCGCGTTCGCGGAGATTATTAAGTTGCTGTTCGTAGCTGTCCTTTTCCTTCTGTTTTTCCTGAAGCAGAAGTTCGGCATCGGCGAGTTTCTTTTCGGAATCATCCTTTTCCTGGTTCAGTTCATTTATAAAACCCGTTGATTTGGAAATGGTTTCATCCAGGCTGTGTACCCGTGAGTTGATCCTTTCAACCGATGTTTTGATAGTATTGATCCTATTGATTACGGCGCGTATCTCGTTTTCCTGCGAGTTGATCTCTTTATATTTTTCAAACGTCGCGGAGGAGATCGAAGCCAGAAGTTCTTTCTTCTGTTCCAGTTCGGCTTTAAGCGCGGTTATCTTCCCGGTGAACTCTTCTTTTTCAGCAGTGAGCCTTTCAAGTCCGGTGGTCAGTTCCGTGAGCCTGTTATTAAGGTTTACAATACGTTCTTCTGAAAGGCGTTTTTGTTCCTGTAATTCGCCCAGTTCAGTTTCAAATCTTTTTATATTGCTGTCGAGCGAATTTTTCTTCTCGGAAGAGACGGAGATCCTTTCCTGCGATTTGTGTATTTTTTCAGTCTGCTGTGTGATCTCTTCCCGCTTGGAAGTTAATTGTGATTCGACAAGGTTTAATTCTTTTTTAATTTCCGCGATTGAGTCTTCAATTTCACGGAGCATCGAATCAATAGAGATGCGTTCGCCCTGAAGCGCCTGTATCTCAGACTTAATTATTCCGCTCTCCGTGCTGAAAGCCGCAAGCTCCCTCTCGCTGAGGTTTAATTCTTTCTCTCTGAGTTCGGATGAAATCTTATTATGCCTGTCAGCCCTTTTTGCCTGTCTCTCGAGTGACGCGGTTTTCTTCTCGACTTCAGAATAAATATCATTAACCCTGGTAAGGTCGGACTTTACTTCATCAAGTTTTTTAAGAGTAAGCCTGCGGCGCTGTTTATATTTATTTACTCCTGCGGCCTCCTCAAACATCACTCTTCGCTCATCGGCTTTATTACTGAGAATAGACTCGACCATCTTCAGCTCGATAACCGAATAAGCATTCGCGCCCATACCGGTATCCATAAAGAGGTTGGTTATATCCTTAAGCCTGCAGATGTTTTTATTTAGCAGGTACTCACTTTCACCCGAACGGAAAATACGCCTGCTGATTACAACTTCATTATATTCGGTAGGTAGGACGCCTTTATCGTTCTGTATTGTCAGGGATACTTCCGCCATACCCATCGGTTTTTTTGTCGCGGTACCGTTAAAAATAACGTTCTCCATACTGTCCGCGCGGAGTGTACTCGTTTTCTGTTCACCGAGGCACCAGCGGATAGCGTCAACAATATTCGTTTTACCGCAACCGTTAGGTCCGACGATAGCTGTTATACCCTGATTAAACCTTACATCCGTTTTTTGCTGAAAGGATTTAAATCCCAGTATGTCAAGTTTAGAAAGATACATTTATTTTACGCTCCCCGTAACCTGCATCCAGGCGTACATAATATGGTCAATGGTTGAGTAGCTTATCTGGTAATAGAGCATTACGACAGCGAAGCAGAGCAGAATGAAAACCGTTCCGATAAAAAACACTTTGCCGGGCGCGACATCGTAAATAACATACACACCTTTGAAAAGCCTGTAGATGGACCAGAGATAGAAAAAGATTACCGCGCCATAGATATAAAGGTCCGCGGCGCCGGTCTCAAGAACACGGTATAATATTATCACTACAGGAGTAAGTACTGCGAAGGGGATGAATGACCAGATGACAGTGAAAAAACTGTTTGTAAGAGATACTTTGTTCATCACGAATAATGAACCGATTTTTACAAAAAAGCTTAAAACCAGCAAGACTGCAAGTGAGAGCAAAGTCATCCATATAATCGCTTCCACAGGAGACCAAACGAGGAAACTTGTATATCTCGAAAGGTTTTCATTTGCGAACGCAATAATAACTTTCTCGAAAAACACAGAATTCCTCAGATGGTGAAGGAGGCTCGCGAGTATATCACCTGAAAGCAGAGAAATAACTAGGGCTAAAAATATTGTCTGGTATCCTGAGATAAGCCTTACATCCCGGATGTCAGCAAAGAAATTATAAGGGCGTAAAAGCGCGCGCACGGAATCTTCACGAAACTTCTTCCCCGAGTTTATCATAAAGCCGATAAAGAGAGCGGCAATAAGTCCGGTTACGATAAACGAAGCAGGCGCTTTGCTTTCCTTTATCCCGATTGGGATGCTTACTTTTTCCGAGTTATTCAGAAAAGCGGAAACCACCTTAAACGCTAGCCGGTTCTTGCCTCTCTGGGTATCTGATAGTCCGAGCGGTATTACGCCATTCTCCATTGGTTTCAGATTGATCGGATAAGATGACGAGTGAAAATCAAAAATTGAGTTAATGAAGAAGCCGTTGACTCCCGCGGAATCGGCATAGAGAAGGAAGTCGTTATAATATTTTGCCTGGGCTTCATAAGTGTATGGATTGATATAACCGTTTGAATGCCCGTAATGATGAGAATAACCGAGTTCTGATATAAAAAAATCAGTTGGCTGCAGTGTTTCACCTGCAGAGGCGATCTCATTTTTTACAGTAGTGAGGTCAGTGTTGGTATATTCTATTCCGTGAAAATCCAGCCCGGAGATTTTTTCAAAATTATTACCGGTGAATGAAGCGTATGTAAAACCGCTCCAGTACTGCCTGCTGTGCTTTAAGATTTCAGTGATGAAGAATTTTTCAGATTCGTTACCCGTGAGATAAGAAGACCCTAATCCAAAAGCCGTAACCGCGCTGAACTGCCTGTAGTATGAAAGAGTGCGGGAGGCATATCCTTTTGCCCGGTTGATAAATTCAGTTGAAGTAATCAGGGGCAGAGGCACTGAGTTTAGGGGTATTTCGATAAAAGCGAATAAGCCGATGCGTTCACATTCGGAAAGGAGAAAAGGATGCGGAAGTTCTTTAGCGAATCGCACGGTATTAAAACCCGCCTCTTTAATAATTTCCAGATCACGTGCCATTTCTTCAGGAGAAAGCATGCTGCCGGTAACACCGTTATCAGGATAATAAACTGTGCCGTTAAACCTGAAACGTGAACCGTTAAGCATCAGTGAGTCATTTCCCTTTACAAGGGAATAAAAAGCGGTTGTCGAGGCGAACTCGTCAATGACCATACCCCCGCTCATAAGCCTGGTTTTAACTTGGTATAATTGCGGATCGGAAGGAGACCAGAGTATCGGTGACCTGATGTCGGCTTCCAATGAGATATTTTTTTCTTTCCCTTTCTTAAGTTCAAATGCCGCGGACTTTGCTTCGGTCGCTATGCCGGTTGACATTGAAACGATACTTGTGACAAGTTCGTATGTGCCAGCGGTTGTGTCCGCGGTGAAGCGGTTATTCCGGATCTTCGCGGAAAGTTTCAGTTTCACGTTGTCCCCCGAAGCCGAAACTTTGTATGTGCGATTTACATCTTCGAGTGAAACAAGAGGGAGTGATTCAATAAAGATATCCCTGAATATGCCGGGGTAAGCGGCGGGGAACCTGTATCTTTGCTGCAGCGGAATAGTAGATTCCGAATCAAATGCGGGGGAAAGTTTTATGCTGATGTAATTTTCTCTGTCGGAGAGAAGAATATCCCTCGGCAATTCAAACTGAAAAGGCATAGTCCCGCCAAAGTGCCTGTGTATCAGCGAACCGTTAACGGAAATCTCCGCTGAGTAGAGTAAGCCAAGCACAACAACTCTGAAACTGTTGTTCTTAATTTTTTCAGGATCTAACCTGAAATTTTTTGAAAAAGTAAGAGAGTTACTTCCCTGGAAAACCGAGGGGATGTTTACGCTGACGGCGGATTCCGGGTTGGCGCCTTGCGGAAATACCCGCCATTCGCCATTTAAGAGTATCCTGTTTCTTAATCCCGAAGTCCCCAGGTAGTCTAATTCTTCAATCTGAGTTTTTTTACCCGGCAATCCCCTGAAAATAATTTGAGGGAGAATGTTGGTGGAAAAAAATGTCAGGATCAGAAAAAATAGGAGTCTAACCAATAAATTTCTCTATTAACAAAAAGTAAAAAATTGCAAACTTAAATATACGGTTTTCAGGGGGGCGAAATCAACTAATAAATAAAGTATTTATAAGAATTGTTATTATTCGCTGATTCGCTAAGTTATTTATTGTAAAGCACTTAGATGTCCGGCGGGCATAAACCGGAGGAAGGAGGATACACACCTTTCCAAAAGTCCTGGTTCAGGTAATGAGTTGTGGGGTACCGGGGGGAGTTGAATCCACGGAGCAGTATGAAAAGGACAACGAATAGGGGTTTGGCGCAAATGGTTGAAACCGGTTTGCTGCATAATTCTGTTGTCCGGAGAACTGAGACGGCCGGGGTAATACCTTTCATTTTTGAGGTTTTTTTGGAGGCTACGGGGGGGGTGAGGCCGGTAACTACGGAATATTAATTTTGGCCGGTTGGCTTGATTTTTTAGGAAAATAAGGGTATATTATAAGTTTGTAATTTTAATAAATAAACTAAATCAGGATAAATGGCAAATCATAAGTCTGCTGAAAAGAGAATCAGGTCTAACGCTAAGCGTAAGGAAGTAAATAAGAAGTCAATTTCAAAGCTGAAAACATTGGTCGGAAGCGCTTTTTCCGCCGAGAAAAAAACTGATGGAGAGACTGCTTATAAGAAGGCCGTATCACATATTGATAAGATGGTTGCGAAAGGGAGAATTCACCGCAACACCGGCGCGAGAAGAAAAGCCGCTCTTACCAAACACGTAAATAAATTAGCTTAAGTTTTTTATAAAGCGGAGATCAATGCCCTGAAGGGATCTGATTTCCGCTTTATCTTATCTCCAATACTGTTCTGCCGATAAACATCCCGATTCCATCGCCGGATACATTCCATTTTACGCCTGCCTGAGGCTGGCCGAATGTAAGGTCTGTGACCTGGTTGGGATTCTGCGTCATATAATAATCGTAAAACGCACCGTCATAGACATATAACCTGACACCGATCCTCGTGTTGCTGCTGTATCCTGAGAATTCATCTGTTGCCACCCTGAAAGAAAGTTCAGCAGTCGAGCGCCTTTTTATCACCGGCCCCGATGATTTACCTTCTCCGATCACATTCTGTCCCGTTGCATTTAACAACTGCCAAACTGCCGCATAAGCCTCATCACCCATCGGGGTTATAGAGGTCTCAATCTTATAATAGGTTGTATTGTCCCTTAGTACGGGTTTAACTTCAGGGGACCCTATCGTTCCGGGTAATGGAATATAGGTTACGGCTGTTGCGGTTTTATCTTCCCAACTCGCGATCAGAGTATAAGTTTTGTTTCTCTGGACTATTATGGACAGGTTCTCGTATAATCCGTTGGTTGTGTGATTAAGCCTTAAAAACTGATCATCAACCATAACCCCGACTGTCGCATCGGTCAGGCGTGAGAAAACGGGAGCGATGGAATCCTGAATCGGCATCGTCCGGCCGATATAGATATTCTTAATTGGCTGCCCTTCTTCAAGTATTCCCCTGATCACAAGTTTGAATTCGAAAGGGAACTCTGCTTCTTCGAGGTTATTCTCACATCCTGCGAAGGGTAAAAGCATAAATACAAGAAGGAGCAGGTATTTGTAACTCATTTTCGTAAGGATATTAAAATTCAAAACTCACCCCCAGCGTTGGTAAGAACGGAAACAGGGTGAACTGTTTAAGCACCGGAATTTTTCTTCCCGATACAGGATCGTTTTTATAACCTATATACTTTGAGAAAGCGTTAAACCGGTTGTACGCATTATAGATACTAAGATTAAACTCCACCTTATTCTCAAACAGGCGCGTTTCATAATTACAACTAATATCAAGTTTGTGGAACGGTGGAAGCCTGTACGCGTCCCTGGCGGAATTCTCATAATACACTTTAACCGGCTCTGTTGATGAAGAAAGGCTCTGGTAGTAATACTGCCCGATCGGGAGTGAATATGCCTGCCCGGTACCGTAAGTCCAGGTAGCCCCTATAGAAAAACCGCCGGTAATTTTGTACGTCACCACCGCGGAGAGGTCGTGCCTCCGGTCGTAACGGGGGTAGAAAGATACGCCACGGTTGAGTAAGTCGAAAAATTTCTTTGTATATGAAAGTGTGTATCCTATCCATCCAGTAAAATCGCCGGCATTCTTCTGAACGAAGAGTTCAACACCGTAGGCTATGCCCCTCCCGTCGGTCACTTGCTCTTCAAGATCGGAATCATAGGAAAAGTCAGCGTTCTCTTTATACTCGTGAAGTGAAGTCATATCTTTATAGTATGCTTCAACGGACAAGAGGTAGCTCCGGTCAGCGGAGATAGCTTCAAACCCAACCGATCCCTGGGTTGCCCTTGAAGGCTTGATATTTGAAGTGGAGGGATACCAGACATCAGTAGGTAAATAGATATCATTCCGCGAAAGCATATGAAGGATCTGGTGCGCGACTGAAAATCCCGCGCGAAGCGTAAACCTGTCAAGGAAGAAATAGCTGATGGATGCCCGCGGTTCAGGTTTAAGAAACTTTCCGTTCTGGAAGTAGTAGAGCCTTAAACCGATATTTGTTTTAAGGTCTTTCAGCAGAGTTATATCATCCTGGGCGTAAACAGAAGATTCAATTGCCTGGATTACGGTGCCGTAATTTGGCCGGTATTTCAGTTCGGGGATATAGTAATCGCTCGTGGTAGTGTTAAAGTCGTGGTAGATAACTTCTGCGCCCAGTTTTACGAAGTGATCATCCCAATAGGTTAACTGCATCTCCCGCTTCAACTGGAAATCGGTGATGATACTTTCAGTGAAGTAATCAAGAGGCGTCGCCTTAGGCGCTTTATCTTTAACGAGCGTGGAAAATCTGTAATTAGTATACATCAGCGACGTATTTGAAAAAACTGCCGGCGAGTTTATTTTTGTCCACGTCAGATTGAATGTGGCATTACTCCAGCCGATATCGAACCCCACGTCTTTATTTACCGGCGGCTCATTCAACTGGTCGGAACTTACAAACCCACTGAAGAAGATCCTGTCGGTTTCTGAAAGCACATAATTCACTTTACCGTTGAAATCGTAAAAGCTGTAACGGGGAATGGAGTTGAGTTTCGGTGACATACCCAGCAGTTTATCGAGATACATTGTCCTGCCGGAAAGAATAAAAGTGGAGTTCCCTTCAAGCGGGCCTTCCATTGTAATTCTCGAACTGATGTTGTTGATTCCGGCTTTCCCCATAAACTTATCCATAGACCCTTCCCTAAGAGTTACATCCAGAACGCTCGAGAGTCTTCCCCCGTATTCTGCGGGGAAGGCGCCTTTTATGAGGCTGATATTCTGAATCGCGTCACCGTTAAACGTGCTTGAAAATCCGCCGAGATGCGAGGGATTATAAACAACTACGCCGTCAACAAGAGTAAGATTCTGGTCAGGTGAACCCCCGCGAACATAGATGCCGGTCGAGATCTCGGTGGCGGCTTTTACGCCCGGGAGAAGCTGAAGCGCGCGGAAGATATCAGTCTCTCCGCCGAGTGAAGGGAGTTTCTGAACGATCTCCGGACGTATATCTATTGTACCGGTCGTTGGGGCGAAATCTGTCTGCCGCTGATCCTGAATTACGATCTCTCCGAGTTCAATGTCCGTTTTTTCAAGATTAAAGTTCTGTCTCACCGATGTGTTTGATGAATTAATGACAACCTTTTTGTAGATTGTCTTATAACCGATACTTGTTACAAAAACATAATATGTGTTGTAGGGGATAGAAACGAGCGTGTAGTAGCCGAATTTGTTCGTAGCAGTACCTTTAAGCGCCGGTTTGGATTTCAAAGAATCGCTGTAAACGACAACGTTTGCCCCGATGAGCACTTCGCCCGTGCCTTCTTCGGTAACCCTGCCGGAGATGTTACCTGTCCTTGTTTGTGCGATTGTTAACGTAGTGAGAAACAGGGGGATGAGAATAAGTTGATGAGTGATAAACTTAAAGTTCAAAAAGATAACACCTAATAAAATTTACAGGTTTGCTAATTTTATGTTACAAACGAACTAATATATATTATTTTGGGCTATTATACAAAGTTAAAAGGATATCACAAAGGACTTTGAGAAACCTGGAAATATAGTCTGCATAATTTGCCGTGATGGACTACAGATTACACAGATGTAACTGATGACCGCAGTTTTCAAAAGTAGGGGAGCGGGCTTGCCCCTCCCGACGGAGTTATTGAGGCGTATGATTGATTTACCTCCGGAATTGATTTCATAACGTAAAGACCCCTTTTCGGTTTCTGGCTATATTAGTAGGATATCATAAAGAACTTGGAAGTGATTATTTCCATGTCAACATACTATGGCGCTGGCTTGGCGCCTTATGTATTAATAGCAGAAGCCGTATATGTCTGTCAGCGCACATTAATAGCGGATATTTTTTGTCTTTTAGTATTGCTGATGGCGGGAAAATAGTTGCTCCTTCGCATAAAAAAGTATAAAAATATGCATCAGTTTTTATTATAATATGCCATAAAAGATTATATTTTATGATAAGAATTACAGCTTTATAGTTTATCCGTATAAAAAATATGCGCGTTTGGTGCGTTATAAATAACTCATTATTTCATTTGGGTAAAAAGCGTAATGTAATAGCCACTTTTCTTCTCATCTCTGCCCTCACAATAATTACTGCATTTGTATACTACAATCAAACCATTCAATCCATAAAAAACGACAAAGCCCGTGTCCTTGAAGCAGTCGGTTCGCTTAAGATGAATCAATTAATAATTTGGCGGCAGGAGAGAATCGCGGACGCGAATGTTTTATCCAAGTCACCATTTTTTATTAAAAATCTTGAGTGGCTTAATAAAACTAATGACCCGGTTGCGAGGAGGGAGTTTAAGGATCGTTTTGAGTTGGCGATCCGGGAATATGGTTATAACTCGATATTTTTATTAACACCGGATAAAAAGATCCTTCTTAGTGCCGGGGATAGTCTTTCGGATTTTGACACCAGCACGGATGAGATTATTGAGTATGCACAGAAATCAAGCTCTCCCGTTTTATCAGATTTGTATTATTGCGAAACCGAGCGGGTAGTGCACTTCGATTTAATATCGCCTGTAAGGAATAAGGATAAAAAGCTGATTGCTCTTTTGGTATTGAGGTCGAATCCGAATAATTATCTATATCCTCTTCTGAAAACCTGGCCTGTCCCCAGTAAAACCGCGGAAAGCGTTTTGCTCAGAAGGGAGGGGAACCAGGTATTATTCCTTAACGAGCTCAGGCATAGAAGTAATTCCGCCCTAAACTTCAGGCTCCCTTTAAAAGAAAGTGAAGTTATTGCCGTGAAAGCGGCAACCGGAACAGTGGGAGTAATTGAAGGAAAAGATTACCGGGGTGAGGCAGTTCTTGCACATATATCCCCTGTCGAGAAAACCGGTTGGTACCTTATATCAAAAATTGATGTTTCAGAGTTTTTTTATGAACAAAGAATTCTCTCCGTCCTGATTATAATATTTAGCGTAATATTTATTGTGCTTACCGGTTTTGGCCTGGCAACAATCTATCAGATGACCCAGCGGAACACTTACAAAAAATTGTGGGAAGCTGAAGAAGAGTATAAAGTAACCCTTAGCAGTATCGGCGATGCGGTTATTGCGACTGACACCCACGGAAAAATAAAGTTTATGAATCTGATAGCCGAATCTCTTACGGGTTGGAATAGTAAAGATGCCGTGCATAAACCGATGGGTGAAGTGTTCAGGATAATCTCGGAAGAAACCCGGGAGACGGTAGCTAATCCGGTGGATAAGGTTATACACGAGGGTGTTTCGATTGGACTGGCGAACAGCACACTTCTTATATCACGCGATGGTACAGAAATACCAATTGCTGACAGTGCCGCGCCAATACGCAATGAGAACGGGGAAACAACAGGAGCTGTCCTCGTCTTCCGTGACCAGACCAAAGAGAGGCAGGCGAAGAGAGATATACTAAGGCTCAATCGTGTATACGCTGTCCTTAGTAATATAAATCAGACAATTGTAAGATCAAAAAACATTGATGAATTATTTCCCGAAATCTGTCGAATTGCAGTTGAAGACGGGGGGTTTATGCTGGCGTGGATTGCGACGCGTGATCCGGGGAACGGCCAAATTGAATTGGGGGCTATCGCGGGCGGATGGAATGAAAACTATTATGATTCGCGGGGCGAGGGCGCAAAGGGGCCGGGATGTATGAGCCTGAGCGAGATTGTTTTCAGCACCGGAAAGCAAATTATTGTGAATGACTTCAGCGGGGAATCACTGCCGATTAAGTGCAGGGAGGAAGCAATAGGGCTTGGCTTTAAGTCCGCCGGCGCATTTCCATCTTTCGTAAAAGACAACATCAGTTGTGTTCTGAATCTTTATTCAGGAGAGAAGAACTTTTTCAACCGGGAGGAAATCGTACTTCTGGAGGAACTGGCGAATGATATCTCGCTTGCACTCACGATGTATGATAATGAAGAAAAACGTAAAGCTGCGGAAAAAAGCCTCATTGAAAGTGAACAAAGGTATGCCGATCTTTACGAAAACTCGCCGGATATGTTTTTATCTGTCGATCCCTCCACCGGCACTATCGTTCAATGTAATGAAACATGCACAAGATTTACCGGTTATTCGAAGAATGAACTTATCGGTAAACATCTGAGCGAAATATATCACGAACGTTCTCACGAGGCTTTCCTGAACAATATTGAGACATTCAGGAAAACCGGAAAAGTGGAAAACTCGGAACTTGAAGTCGTTAGAAAAGACGGCAGTATAATGAATGTCTTGCTTAACTCTTCCGCTGTGTACAATGAAAAAGGTGAAATCGTAAGGAGCAGGTCTGTCTGGAGGGATATCACGGCACAGAAGAAATTAGAAGGGGAAGAAAAGAAGCTTTGGAAAATTGTGACTGAGAGCCTTAATGAAATTTATATCTTTAATAAATTCACTTTAAAATTTGAATTCGCGAACAGGTGTGCTCTCACTAACCTCGGGTA
This sequence comes from Ignavibacteriaceae bacterium, assembly GCA_013360295.1. Lineage (GTDB taxonomy): Bacteria > Bacteroidota > Ignavibacteria > Ignavibacteriales > Ignavibacteriaceae > JABWCL01. The sequence goes on from JABWCL010000017.1 coordinate 84,501, forward strand.
CTCCTTAGATGAAATGAAATCACTTACGCCTGTAGATATCAAACCGAACTTTACGAATGAATCTTTCCTGGCTGAAATTAAACCTCTTTTAGATCACCAAATTGAAAAAGCTAATTTTCTTACCAGGCACAGAAGAAAAAATGGCTCCGTTTATGATGTAGAGGTCTTTCTTCAGCTTATGCTCGCGGGTACGGAAGAGGTGTTTGTTGCTATTATTCAGGACATTACTTTCCGGAAACAGCACGAAATTGAACTTGTCAAAAGAGAAGAAAAATTCAGAAGAATCATCTCTTCGACGCCTTTGGGAATTTATATTTATCATCTTGAAGATGACGGAAGGTTGATCTTTACGGATTTTAACCACGCTGCCAATGCTATTATTGGGATTGACCACTCAATATTTATAGGTAAAACTATTGAGGAAGCATTCCCCCAGCTCATCCCGACTGAAGTGCCGTCCCGATACCGTGAAGTTGCGAGAACCGGAATCTCCTGGTCTGATGAGAATGTTGAATATACCTCCAATGAGATTAAGGGTTCGTTTAAAGTTGACGCATTCCAGTCCCAGCCGGGTTTTGTTGTTGTTATGTTTGAAGATATCACGGAAAGAAAAAGGAAAGACAGGGAATTAGAAGAAAGCCGGCGCAAGCTTATCCGTGCTCAGAAAATCGCAAGAATGGGAGACTTTACCTGGGATCTCAGGAATAATAAAGTATTCTGGTCGGATGCCCTCTATGATATCCTGGGGTACGACAGAAGCGAAGAGATTGATTACGCTCTTGTTAACAGGCAGATACATCACCCCGATGATCTTGTTCGTGTGACTGAATGGTTCAGGGATGTAATTAATTCAGACAGCGATACTTTACCACCGAATGAATACCGGATAATTAGAAAAGACGGGGAAATAATCACCTGTCGTGTGACAGGAATAATCGAACGGGATAACGGTGTGACTACAAGAATATTCGCCACAATGCAGGATATAACAGAATCGAAGGAATCAGAACGTGCTATCCGCGAAAGTGAAGAAACTTTCAGAAAACTATATGAAGAATCAGCCGACCCGATCCTTTTACTGAGGGGTAACCGCTTTATTAGTTGTAACGAGGCGACACTGAAGATGCTCAAACTGGGAGACCGGAGCAAAATAATTGATAAATCACCAATGGACATCTCCCCCGAATTTCAGTCTGACGGAACAGATTCCGCGACCGCTGCGGCAAAATACATTGCGCTTGCTCTTGAAACCGGTTATTGCAGATTTGAGTGGATATGTCTGAGAGCTGACGGAACCCCGGTTATCCTTGAAGTCTCGCTTACCCCAATTGTTTTAAGTGGTGAGGATCTTTTACACGTTGGGTGGAGAGATATTACAGGGCGAAAAAAAGCAGAGGACGCGTTGAAGGCAAAATCGGATAAACTGACTTTGCTTCTGGAGATTGGAAACACCCTGTTAACATCCCACGAGTCGAAACAGGTTATGCAGCACGTTGTGGAAAGTGCGTCGCTGCTTTCTAATCTTGATTCCGCGGCGGTTTACACTTTACAGGATGAACTTCTGTATCTTGAAGCGGCATTCCCTCCGCTCCCTGAGGGGATACCCGGTGAGTTCAGGAAAGCAAATGTGAATGATCATAATTATATAAAAACTGCCATCCAGAGCCTGGAGGCCCAGGTTCTTCCTGACACTCAATTTGCGTCGCTGGGTGAGCACGAACGTCTGATCATTGAATCCAGAAACCTCAGATCACTGGTTTATGTGCCGCTCATCTTAAAAGGGAGAGCGATAGGTGTGCTGATACTCGGAAGTATCGGGAGAACGCACGATTTTACTAATGATGAAATAGAAGTTTTCCGTATACTTGCGAACCAGGCATCACTGGAAATTGAGGAGACAAAATTATTTGAACAGAACCAGCGTTATGTGAAGGAGCTTGAAGATTATATTGAAGAAAAGAAACGGGCGGAGGAGGCGAAGATTGAAAGTGAGGAGAGATTTGCTAAAGCATTCCGGAACAGCCCTGATGGGATTATTATTACCGAGCTGGAAACAGGTAAAATTATTGAAGCTAACGAAAGTGTTTTACAGCTTGCAGAAATGGAACTGGATGGAGTATTA